>JAKVAV010000015.1:0-57933 GCA_022448105.1 Flavobacteriales bacterium
TCCATCGTCAATAGGATTGTACTCAATGATGTTGATCTTACAAGGAACGATTTGGGCAAAGTCGGCTAGTTCTTCGGCATCTTGAATTTCGTCGTTGAAGTCTTTGAAGATGATGTACTCGTAAGTGACTCTGGTTCCAGTTTTGTCGTAGAAATACTTCAATGACTCGCCAAGCACTTCTAGATTATTCGATTCGTTGATCGGCATGATCTTATTGCGCTTCTCGTCATTGGCCGCGTGAAGAGAGAGCGCGAGATTAAAGCGCACCTCATCGTCGCCTAGTTTTTCGATCATCTTGGCAATTCCCGCCGTGGAGATGGTCATCCTCTTTGGAGACATCCCTAAACCTTTATCATCAGAAATGCGAAAAGTAGATTCCAGCACATTTTTGTAATTGAGCAATGGCTCGCCCATGCCCATGTACACAATATTCGAAAGAGGTTTATCTCTCAGTATTTCGGCATCCTGATAAATTTCTGAAACCTGGTCGTAGATTTCGTAAGCCTCGAGGTTGCGCAGTCTTTTTAGCCGACCGGTCGCACAAAATGAGCAAGAAAGACTACACCCCACTTGAGAAGAGATACAAGCGGTGGTTCGATTTTTTGTGGGGATCAGAACTCCTTCCACCACAGGCCCGTCGCTCATCTTGAAAGCGTACTTGATGGTGCCGTCTGCACTTACTTGCTTATCGGCAATGCGCATGCTTCGGATCATAAACTTATCTTGAAGCTTCTCTCTGAGCCCAAGCGGAAGATTGGTCATTTCGTCGAAACTTCTGGCTCTTTTTGTCCACAGCCACTCAAAGACCTGTTTCCCACGAAAAGGTTTTTCTCCCATTTCTTTGAAAAGGTCAATGAGCTTATCCTGGCTCAACTTCCTAATGTCGACCTGCTTGTTCATTTTGTGCAAAGGTAGTATTCATTGAAACACTGCGTCTAGTTGGCATCTTGAGTTGCGAGAAGTTCAATTATCCTTGATTATTTCCTTTTATCCCAAATTCATAAAGAAATCTCATCCTTCGTCTTTATCTTGCAGAGTATGAAGAAGCCTAATTTTCTCAAGCAGGCATGGTTATCCTTCAGGCGATCTCCGGCACTCACTCAAAATCTTGCTCAGACCATTATCCTGGCCTTTTTTGGATTTTATTTGGCCGCATCTTTTTTAGTATCGGGCCTTGTAGCGGGTGAATTGATCAGGGAGTTTTTTCCCGGAAAGGATGTTTTGGGAATGGCGGGTGCGTTCCTCATTTACTATTTCCCGATTGATATTCTGACGAGGTATTTCATGCAGAAATTCCCTACGATGTCTATCAAGCCCTACCTCCTCTTGCCTGTTTCCAAAGGGTCAATGATTCATTATTTGCTCAGGCGATCGCTCTTCAGTTTTTACAGCTTCTTGCCACTCTTCTTGACGGTACCTTTCTTCTTTGTCGAGGTTCTCCCGAATGCTTCAGGGACCGAGACCATCGGTTTTATAGCCCTCGTCCTCGGAATCATCTTCTCTTCGAATTACATATCATTTTGGATATCGAAAGCTTCTGATCTTAATAATTGGTTCTCAACTATTCTACTTGTCGTTCTCTTCACTTTTCTCTTTCTGGAGTTTAAAGGGATTACCTCCTTCTTTCCTTCTTTAGAAACGGCAGGGAGTGCCTTTTTCTCGACTCCCCTCTTGTGGATCATTCCGTTTGCCATAGGCGGGCTGGTTTACCTCTACCTATTTTCTTACTTCAAGAAGTTCTTGACCATAGAGCAAGAGGCTAAGAAAGATTCTTATTTGCCGAATGTAAGCCTTGGGTTCTTTAGTCGTTTTGGTAGAGCGGGAAAACTTATGGATTTGGAACTAAGACTTTTGTTGCGTTCCAAAAGGGCAAGATCTTATTTACTCGTATCGGTTGCTTTTCTCTTTTTTCCTCTGGTGATGGCCTTCGATGAGGAAGCTGGTGGAGAATTTTATTATCTCCTCTTCGGTTTGTTCATGTCTGGTATGATCGCCTTGAATCATGGACAATTAATGTTATCATGGAATAGCCTTCATTTTGATTTACTCCTTTCGAGAGGGAATACGATTCGCGATATCTTCAGAGCCAAGTATTATATCCTCGCGCTGAGCTGCATCATCACCTGGTTATTGACCATACCTTATTTATTTGCGGATCCACAGATTGTTGCTTTCTGCACCGCTTTGGTTTTCATCAATACTTCCTTTAGCATTTATGCCTACATGGTGCTGGCCAGTTATAACTCCATGAGAATTGATCCTAATGAAGGTGGAGCGCTTAATATGAGTGGATTTGGGGCTGCACACTACCTTATCGGATTACCGATCGTGGCATTTCCATTCATTGTTTATTACGGCGGGAAATTTGCTTTCGGAGAGACAGGTGGCTTGCTTTCTCTATTGGTGGTAGGTGTTTTGGGGACCATTTTCCATCAGCAAGTCATAGACGCTTGTGTCAAGTTATTTACCACCAACCGCTACAAGATTTCAGCAGCATTTAGAAAAGAATAGAATCATGATCAAAGCAGAAAATTTGAGGAAAGCCTACGAAGGAAATGTAGTGCTACATGTGGAGGACCTCACCATAAACAAAGGTGAAATTGTAGGTCTGGTTGGAAACAATGGGGCTGGGAAAACCACATTTTTCTCTATGATCCTCGATTTAATAAAAGCCGATTCTGGGCACGTATTGTCCAAAGATGCCGACGTGAGCAAGACTGAAGATTGGAAGATGTACACTTCGGCCTATCTCGACGATGGTTTTTTGATCAATTTCTTAACTCCTGACGAGTACTTCGAATTTGTAGGTGGGCTCTTCAACTTGAGTAAGAATGACGTGATGGATTTTGTGAAGCAGTTTGAGCCCATTTTTAATGGCGAAGTGATCGGCCAAAAGAAGTTCATTCGCCAGCTCTCTATGGGGAATCGTAAAAAAGTAGGTCTCATCGGTGCTTTGATTGGCAATCCAGAAATAGTGCTTTGGGATGAGCCATTTTCTAATTTGGATCCATCCACTCAGATAAGGGTGAGAAACGTAGTGAAAGATCATTCTGAAAATAGAACCTTCCTCGTGAGCAGTCACGATCTGCATCACATCGCGGAAGTTTGCACACGGATTATCATTCTCGACAAGGGGAAAGTAGTCCGCGATGTTCAGAATTCTCCGGCGATGAAAGAAGAGCTGTTTGAGTTTTTTGAGGTGGAGTAGTTTTTCGTGGATTCGTACGTCGTCGTTCGTTTTGCGTAGCTCGCTCAGCGTCGGGAGTTTTTCGTTGTTTTAGGCTACAGGCTACAGGCTACAGGCTTCGGGCGAAAGGCTTCTCTGCGCTCAAAACGTTGTGCTTAACGCATTAATACTTCCTATTCATTACTCAATACGCTCAAGTTTTGAATAAATTGGATTCATTGTTTGTTACCGTCTTTAATTCAGCTGAAGACAGGAAATTAATCACAAACAGTTTTCCATTTTTAAGTTTGGTTAAGATTAGAACTACTTTTTATAACATGCCTGAGATTGGCTAAGCCTTTTCTTATTTTTGCGGTAATTCGTCCATATGCTCACAGGTATTTCTCATTTACACTCTGTTTTACGCTGGTTAGCGTTAATCGCGATCTGTACTTCCATCGTTCAATCTTTTCCAGGTATGTGATGTTGAGGAAGATCTTTTTGGTTACTGCGCTGAGTGTAGGCCTGCTTTCCTGCGGTGAAGTATCACCATACACAAATGAAGACGGCTCAATCAATGCAGAGAAGATCTATAAAGCGCATTGCGCAATTTGCCATGGAGATAATGGTCGAAAAGGATTTGCGAATTCGTCCATTTTGCCAGAGTCTCAACTTTCAGAAAAAGAGCGCATCTTAGTGATAACAAATGGACGAGGCACTATGTCTCCTTACAAAATGGTGTTATCAGAGAAGGAAATTGAAGCTGTTGCCAAATACACAATGACTTTAAAGTAATCTATGCCACAAAATATTTCCACAGCTGTAAAAGTTGAAACCGCTGTCCTTGTTGGTGTCATCACTCGCGATGTAACACCTGAGCAGGTGGATGACTATTTGGGTGAGTTGGCATTCTTAGCAAAAACAGCGGGAATCGAAACCCGCAAGATGTTCACCCAGAAGCTTGAGTATCCCGATACCCGAACCTTCCTCGGTAAGGGAAAAATCGAGGAGGTTAAAGAGTATGTGAAGGAAAACGAGATTGATATGGTCATTTTCGACGATGATCTTTCTCCATCTCAAATGCGGAACATCGAGAAGTTTTTCGAAAAGAAAATCTACGATAGGAGCTTGCTTATCCTCGATATTTTCATGCTTCGAGCTCGAACGGCTCAAGCCAAAACACAAGTAGAGCTGGCTCGTTCAGAATACCTCTTACCACGCTTAACACGAATGTGGACTCACCTCGAAAGACAGCGCGGAGGAACCAGCACTCGTGGTGGAGCAGGAGAGAAGGAGATCGAGACTGACCGTAGGATGATTCGGAACAAGATCACCAAGCTCAAGGAGCGTTTAAAGCAAATCGACAAGCAAATGCGCACCCAACGAAGCAATCGAGGGGCCATGGTGAGAACAGCACTGGTAGGTTACACGAACGCCGGTAAGTCTACGCTCATGAATTTGCTGAGCAAGTCAGAAGTCTTCGCAGAGGACAAACTTTTTGCGACTCTAGACACCACAGTGCGAAAAGTCGTTTTTGGTAATCTTCCTTTTCTACTTACCGATACCGTCGGTTTTATCAGAAAGCTTCCTACTCAGCTCGTCGAATCATTTAAGAGTACGCTGGATGAGGTTCGTGAGGCCGATGTGCTTCTGCATGTTGTGGATGTTTCACATCCCAATTTTGAAGATCATTACCACACCGTTTGTCAAACTTTAGCTGATATTCACAGTGTGGACAAGCCAACCATTGTTGTGTTCAACAAGGTGGATGCTTACAAGCCAAAACCGATCGATCCTCAGGACATTGACCCCGATGTGTTCACTGATCCGCTGGAGCAACTCAAGAGTTCATGGATGTCGAAGCTCGATGAAAATGGGGTTGTTTTTATCTCGGCGATTGAAAAACAGAACATCGACGAACTTAGAGATAAAGTTTACCATCAGGTAAAAGCAATCCACCGCAAACGATATCCTTATCACAACTATCTTTACTGATTAAAATTTCTTCATGCCGACCGTAAGACAAGAGAAAGTCGCCAAACTAATTCAGCAAGAGCTGGCCATTATTTTTCAGCAACATTCACATGATATGTTCGAAGGGGCCTTCATCACCGTTACCGTGGTACGCATGAGTCCAGACCTTGGTGTGGCCAAAGCCTTCTTGAGCTTTTTTGCTCCAGGCAAAGACGATAAGGATGTGTTTTTGCAAATGGTACGGGCTCAATCGTCAAAGATTCGTGGCATTCTTGGTAACAAGGTGGGCAAACAGCTGAGAGTGGTTCCAGAACTAATTTTCCATTTGGACGACAGTCTCGATTATGCCGACACTATCAATGATCTCTTGAACAGTTAGGCAGTGGATCTCAGCTTTTTCATAGCGAGGAGATATCTGTTTTCCAAAAAATCGCTTTCCATCATCACTATTATGAGCATGATCAGCATGTTTGTGGTCGCGGCAGTTACGATGGCGATGGTGGTTATTTTATCTGCTTTCAATGGCATCGAGGCGCTTATTGATTCGCGCTACCAGTATTTCGACTCTGACCTGGCGATCATTCCGCTCACCAATAAAGTATTTAGCTCTGATAGTCTGGACTGTTTGGCGTTGCAGGAAGTTGACGGTGTCGCGAATTGTGCGCTTTCAATTGAAGAACGGGTCTTCGCCCAATACGATGAGAACCAGCGCATCGTGATTCTCAAAGGAGTAGAAGACTCATTTGTCCAGGAATCTGGTCTCGACAGCATGATTATCGACGGGGAGGCTCGACTCTATCTGGATGATTTTCCACAGGCGGTAATTGGCATCGGGGTGAAGTACGATTTGGACTTGCGGCTCTTTCAGCAGCAGTTCAATCCGCTCCGCTTATCGGCGGTACTTCGAGGTAAGAAACTTCGACGCAACATGACTGAGGCATTAAACAGAAAGAATATTCCTGTGGCCGGAGTTTTCACCATCAATATAGATTTTGACTCAGATTACGTTATCGTTCCCATCGATTTTGCTTCAAAGATTCTGCAGTATGACAATGAGTACTCCACGATTGACATCCGAGTTGAAGAGGGAGTCGATATTGGAAAAGTAAAAGCGGATTTAAAAGAGATCGTTGGAGAAGATTACAAGGTCCGCAGCAGACTGGAGAAGAACGAGATTGTCTTCAAGTCAAATAAGACCGAGAAATGGGCGACCTTTCTTATTCTGGCATTCATCATGCTCATCGCCACCTTCAACATAATTGCGGCTTTGACGCTGCTTATTAATGAGAAGCGAAACGATATCGCGGTGCTCACCGGAATGGGAGCCACGCTGAAATCCATTCGGAGAATCTTCTTCTTCGAAGGTGCTCTGATCAACGCCATTGGTGCCTTGCTTGGGATGATTCTAGGGTTGGCGTTTGTATTCTTACAGCAAAAGTTTGGATTGATTAGACTCGATGGCGGGCTCGTGGATTATTATCCCGTTGAGATGGAATTTGGAGACTTCTTTGCGATTTTCGGTTTAGTAGTCTTCTGCGGAATCTTATCGAGCATCGCCCCAGTCAGAATCTTTACTCGAAAGTATGCTAACGGCTAATAGCTTAAGGCTTACATCCCTTTTTCAAGCAAACTCAAAACTCCCGTACTTCTCTTTGACTTGATGAAGCAGATCTCTCACGGCATTTGGATCGTCCTCAGTGACTAGCCTGATGCGGTGTTCCTTGAAGTCTCTTATTCCGCGGAAGTAATTGCCGTAGTGGCGACGCATTTCAACCACTCCAAGCTTTCGTCCTTTCCATTCTAATCCCATTTCAAAATGCTCTAAAGCAGCATCTACCCGTTCTTCCATCTGCGGTGGTGGAAGGTTCTCTCCTGTCTTTAAGAAATGCTTGATTTCTCTGAAAATCCACGGGTAACCAATGCTTGCTCTGCCAATCATCACTCCGTCTACTCCGTAGCGATTTTTGTACTCCAGTGCTTTTTGAGGAGTGTCGATGTCTCCATTTCCGAAAACAGGAATGTGGAGTCGCGGATTGTTTTTCGTCTCGGCGATTAATGACCAGTCTGCTTCTCCTTTGTACATCTGCTTACGGGTACGACCGTGAATGCTGATAGCTTGAATTCCGACATCTTGTAGTTTTTCCGCTACATCTACAATGAATTTGGTCTCATCATTCCAGCCCAATCTTGTCTTTACCGTTACAGGAAGATTGGTTGATTTCACCACCGCCTCGGTGAGCCTGACCATCTTAGGGATGTCTTGAAGAATCCCAGCACCAGCCCCTTTACAAGCCACTTTTTTAACCGGACAACCAAAGTTGATATCGAGAATATCAGGATTGGTTTGCTCTACGATTCGAGCCGATTCCATCATCGGTTCTAGTTCGCTTCCAAAGATTTGAATGCCAATAGGTCTTTCGTATTCGTAGATGTCGAGTTTTTGGAGGCTCTTGGCGGCATCGCGAATGAGACCTTCCGAGCTGATGAACTCGGTATACATCAAATCTGCCCCGTGCTTTTTGCAGAGCGCACGAAAGGGTGGATCACTCACATCCTCCATCGGAGCAAGTAAGAGTGGAAAATCCCCCAAGTCAATATTCGCTATCTTCGCCATCCTTAAGAAAGCACAAAATTAAACATTCCGAATTGATGGATTCAAGGCCTTTCTCAAATGCGGATCCATTTCTGCAGATTATCGTACTTTTTTTAGTTTCTTTTTTCTGTTTGGGTATATTCCTGATGATGGGTTACGGAATCTTGAACGCCCTTTGGGGCGTCAATCTTTTCGAGAATCCCAGTGCCTTGAGCGATGTAGAAAACCCGCAAGTTGTGGAGATGAGCAGGGTATTATTGGTGTTCCAGCATTTGGGTTTATTTGTCGTACCATCGGTCATTTTTGCCAAACTTATCTCCACGGCTTCCTGGTCGAAATCATTAGGTTTTAGGTCTATTTTACCAAAGCTGGCAATTATTTCAGTTCTCATAATGGTTGCAGCGCTTCCGCTAATTAATGTCATGGCTTGGTTTAATGAAGGGCTTGCTCTACCAGAAACTATGTCCGGTTTCGAGCAGATCCTGGCAGAAATGGAAGAGGGCGCTCAGAAGCTCACTATGGCAATTGCNGGAACGACAAGCGTCCCAGTNCTAATTGTCAATATTCTGATCATCGCTCTGCTTCCTGCCCTTGGAGAAGAAATGATTTTTCGAGGGATATTGCTACCTATTGTGCGAAAATGGACAGGGAGTGTGCATTTGGCGGTATGGGTTTCGGCTTTCCTGTTTAGTGCTCTTCACTTCCAGTTTTATGGATTCTTACCACGATTGATCCTCGGGGCACTCCTAGGCTATCTATTCGTTTGGACAAAATCTCTTTGGGCACCGGTGATTGCTCACTTTGTCAATAATGCCCTGGCTTTGGTTTTGATCTTTTCGGTCACGAGCGGCTACATTTCCGAAGATGTCGACTCGTTTGAACCTGCGATTGGCGATTGGCTTTGGGTGATTGGCTCTTTGGTCGCGGTGAGCGGATTGATCATTTATTTGCGGAGGCAGATCGCTGCTAAGAATAAATGAATTATGTCAGACTTTTTTTCAAACAAAAACCCATCAGCATTGCCGATGGGTTTTTAATTAAGTTCGAATAAATCTAGTTGTTATCTAGCGCTGATCCTTTGTTTACGGAGTAATTGATTTTCAAAGCCTGAGCTTCTCTCAGCTCTTGTTTGATATCCGTTACAACACCCATTTTCACATCGCTATCTACTTTTAGGGAGGTCGTGATCAATGGTTTCTCGGCTTCATCTCTGCGATCTCTGTTTTCTTTAATCCAAAATTGAATATCAACTACTTCTGCGAAAGCATCATCGAGCTGAATTTTCGGCTCAGTTCCAAATCGCGTGTCAATTGGAGTTCCCACGTTGATATAGTCTACCAGGGATTTCTTTTCTAGCTTCTCCGTTTCGGTAGCATTCGGTTTGCTGATGGAAACTTTCGGATCGTCCTGCCGCATTACTGTTACAACCATGAAGAAGAACAGAAGCATGAAGATGATATCTGGTAGCGAAGCAGTAGATACTGCTGGAGTTCCTTTTTTGCCTTTTCTCGTGAATTTACTCATGGCGTCAATTTTTAATTACCCGAAATATCCTTCGGTTCGGCTTCTGAGATTCTTTGAGGATAAACAGCTCTAATTGCCTTAATTTTTGGTTTATCTTCTGCTACACTCGGATTAAGTTCGCTGTATGCCACTCCAAACTTATCTTGTGCAAGCTCATTTCTGAGTTCATTAATCGCCGCACTTAGTTCGTTTTGCACACTGATATACATGGCATACTTTGTACCACGGTCATTCTGCAACGAAATAAGGGCTGAAGTAGGTAGTTCGTCGTATTCGCCGATCAGTTCAATGGCACTCAATTTACCCTTCCACTTTTTAAGGTCTGTTTCTAGTTGTTTATTCTTGGGATCCTTCACAAGGGCTTGTTGCAAAAGCGTAATATTTTCTTCAACGGCCCCTCTAGTTTGACGTGTCAAAATTGGAAGGTCAGGATCCTTATTTGGATTGGTGTAGAACATCTTTGCACCTTCTTTTAAATCGGCGATGTCCATTCTTTCACCTTCGACCAAGAGTTGGTTTCTGCTATTCACCAAAACTTCATAAACATTTCTCTTTTTGACAGGAGGAGTTTCGAGGTCTTCGGGAACAGGAGGAGGCAATTGTCTCAAAATTCCTATGTCCTGGTCCATGGTGGTAGTGACGAGGAAGAAAATGAGTAGAAGAAAGGCAATATCGGCCATGGAGCCGGCATTGATTTCTTGCAAAGGTCTTCTGGCCATAATTTCTAGTTTATTTAAATAGACGTACTACTTCCCCAATTATTGCCAAGGCAACCGCACCGAGCACCAGTACATACATTAACATGAGACCTGCACCACTTGCTTGGGCTGAGCTCGCTGTAATTTCTTCACTATACCTAGAGACATCGTCAGACGCGATAGAATAACAGATAAATGCTAGAACTACGAATCCAATGATTCCNATAAGTAAGGACATGTTGCTCTTAAGATTTGAAACAAGTTGAACTAAGCCAAAAATGAGGGCAGCTCCTCCTGCAACTATCATGCATGTGTAAACTAGATACAGAGACGGCGAAATAGATGACTCATATCCCAAGGCGATCTGAATAGACAGCACAATACCGATGACTATAATCACAAAAGCTGCGACGGTCAATCCTGTGCCAATTTTTTTCATGTCCATGTCTCTTAGGCTTTAGATCGGTGACGTAATAACATATCAACTAGAGAGATGGAAGCGTCCTCCATGTCGTTCACGATTCCATCAACTTTTGCCACGATGTAATTGTAAAAAATCTGAAGAATGATAGCTACGATCAGACCAGATACTGTTGTTATCAAGGCCACTTTGATACCGTTTGCCACAACACCAGGTGATATGTTGTTTTCAGCAGCAATTGCTTCGAATGCTTCGATCATTCCGATTACTGTTCCCATGAACCCTAGCATTGGCGCGAGAGCGATAAAAAGGGAAATCCATGAAAGTCCCTTTTCCAGAAGCCCCATTTGGACACCGCCATAAGAAACTACAGATTTTTCTACCATTTCAATTCCTTCATCATAGCGCTCCAGTCCTTGATAAAATATCGAAGCGATTGGGCCTCTAGTGTTTCGGCATACATCTTTCGCTGCTTCAACTCCACCTGAAGCAAGAGCGTCTTCAATGCTATTGAGCAGTTTGGTTTTATTAGTAGATGCCATGTTTAAGTAGATGATTCGCTCAATACATAAAGCTAGACCAAGAATAAGACATACTAAAACGAAAGACATGAAAAAAGGTCCCCCATCAATGAAAGTATCTTTGATGCGTTGATGGAAAGTTTGCTCAGTTTCAACTTCCGCAGAAACCTCTTCTTCTGCTGTTTCCCCTCCTGCTTCTTCGACGGGTTCTTCTGCCATCTCTTTGGCGGCGGCAGTATCTTCCATCATTTCCTCCATTTGGGTGGTATCCTCAACTGCTTCGTCTTGAGCGTAGCCAGTGTTTACAATGCTAAAACTGAATAAAACGCTCAGCGTAAGTGCGGTCAGTAATTTTTTCATGGTTTCCAAAGGTTGATTCTTACTTTGATTTAATTTCGAACTTTAAAAAATGTGCTACAAATAAAACTAAAAACTCTTAATTTTCGCGGAGAGAGAGGGATTCGAACCCTCGATCCCCTCTCGAGGAAACACGCTTTCCAGGCGTGCGCCTTAAGCCACTCGGCCACCTCTCCTTNTTTGGAGAAAACCAGCTTTACATGGACTCCCCAAAACGGCGGCCAAAATACAAAAAATTGCATACTACAGTTGGCTCGTAGTTTAACAAATCGTTAATCGGTTGACATGAGTCAGTGAGCGGTAATTTCACCTCTTAAATCTTGCTCGAAATAAGCTTTGAATTCCGATTTTTTTAATTCTTGACCAAGGAGGTACATTGATTTGGNAACCGCCGCCTCCAGTTGCATGTCGCCCGCACTCACTAAACCAATTTTTTGAAGCTCATCACTGGTTTCATATTTTCCTTGATGAACACCGCCTCCTCGACATTGTGTGGCATTTATTAAAATGAGTCCCTTTTCAGACGCTTCTCTGAGTGCCTTGATAAACCAAGGATAGGTCATCGCGTTTCCGCTTCCGTAGGTTCTAAGAATTACCACTTTGTTATTTTCTAAGCTCAGTGCGGCCCGAACTATTTCCTCAGATATGCCGGGAAATAATGTCAAAATAGCCACTTCATTGTCCAGCTCAGTTTCGATTCTGAATGGACGGGCTAATGGTTTGTTGATAAACTGATGGTTGTATTTTATGGAAACTCCAGCTTCTGCCAAAAAGGGATAATTAGGCGAAGCAAAAGCTTCAAAGTGCTCTGCATTGTACTTGAAGGTTCTATTACCTCTGTAAAGATGATATTCAAAGTAGATGCACACTTCGGGGACCATAGCTTTTCCATTTCGGTAGTCACTGGCAATTTCGATAGCGGTGATCACATTTTCTTTTCCATCCGTTCTTACCACCCCGATGGGCAATTGTGAACCAGTGAGTATAACCGGTTTCGTCAAGTTGACGAACATAAAGCTGAGTGCGGCTGCGGTGAACGCCATTGTGTCACTTCCGTGGAGAATGACGAAGCCATCGTAATTTTCATAATTATCCAAAACCAACTTAGCTAGCCTTTGCCAATGTTCGAGCCCCATATTGCTGCTATCGAGAGGCTCTTTAAATGACAAGGCATCAATAGAGGCCGAAAGATTTTTAAGTTCAGGAACTTGCTTTTCTAGATCACTGAAATCAAAAGGAGCGAGTAAATTAGTTTCATGGTCTTGAACCATACCAATTGTGCCTCCTGTATATATGAGCAGTACTTTTCTATTCGAGTTCACTCAGATTAAATAGTTTTATAGCGTTGATGTTGGTGATGTCGGCAATCTCTCCGATCTCCATTTTAAAGATGGAGCTCAGTTTTTCTGCAACGATTTTCGTGTAAGCGGTTTCGTTACGCTTTCCGCGAAAAGGATGAGGGGTAAGGTATGGAGCGTCGGTTTCGAGCATAAGCCTCTCGGTTCCTATTTCAGTTAGCACCTTATCGAGTCCTGAATTTTTAAAGGTAGCCACTCCGCCAATTCCCAAATAGAAACCATTATAACTCAGCGCTTTTTTGGCTTGTTCAACTGATCCCGAAAAGCAGTGAAAAACTCCTCGTAATTTGGACGTGTGAACTTCATCCAAGACATCGAAAATTTCCTGAAAGGAATCACGAGCATGAATGACGATCGGAAGATTGAGCTGCTTCGACCATTCTATTTGCTCCTTAAAAGCTTCGATTTGAATATCAAGGGTTGACTTGTCCCAGTAAAGATCGATACCGGTCTCCCCTACCGCAACGTACTTTCCTTTGATTAGTTCATCTTTAATGATTGCCAGCTCTTTTTGGAAATCGCTTTTAACGGAGCAGGGGTGAAGCCCCATCATTCCCATGCATTGATGTGAATAGTCTTTAACAGTTTGTTTTAAACTGGCAATGCTCGCGCTGTCGATGTTGGGTAGGAGTGTCAAAGCAACTCCTTGATCTAGAGCTCGCTTCATGCATTCGTCTCGATCAGAGTCAAACTGCTCAAGGTACATGTGAGAATGAGTGTCGATAATTTTCATAGAGATAGCTATGAGTTGCAAATGACGTAAATCGGTTACATTTGAAAAAATCGAATATTCCTTGACGAAAGTCCTCATCATCCGATTCAGCTCTATTGGAGATATTGTCCTCACCACTCCGGTGATTAGAAATCTCTACCACCAGATGCACGATGGAGTGGAGATACACTATCTCACAAAGAATTCTTTCAAATCTTTGCTCGAGCCTAATCCATACCTAAGTATGGTTTATGGGATTGATAAAAGCACGAATGAGGTACTAGGTGAGCTCAAAGATGAGCGCTATGACTATGTGATAGACTTGCATGTCAATCTACGCTCTATGAATGTTAAACGATCCTTGAAAATGCTTTCTTTCGAATTTAACAAGTGCAATTTTCAGAAATGGATCCTTGTGAATTTCGGGCTAAATAGAATGCCGAAAGTTCATGTTGTTGATCGCTACATGGAAACCTTGAAAGCTTTTCAGATAGAGAATGATAACAAGGGACTAGACTATTTCTTCCATGATAATGAACGCCCCGTTCTTCCTAAAGGCTACGAGGACGAATACATCGTTATTGTTATCGGTGCAGCGCATTTCAACAAAAAGCCAAGGGTGGAGCAATACATTGAGTTATGCCAAAAAATTAGACGCAAAATTGTTTTGGTTGGAGGTTCTTCGGAAGCAAAAGATGGTGAGAGAATAGCCAATGAATGCGGCTCAAAAGTTTGGAGTTTTGCGGGAAAAACGTCGCTTGATGGCTCAGCGGCGCTCTTACGTGATGCTCAGCTCGTGATCACTCCCGATACTGGAATGATGCATATTGCCGCAGCCTTAAAGAAGCCAATAATTTCTTTGTGGGGATGTACCGTGCCAGATTTTGGTATGTACCCTTATCAAAACAATAACCTCGATGTTCGCATCGAAGCCAGTCATCTTAAAAAGAGGCCTTGTTCAAAATTGGGAGATAAATGCAAATATAAGGGTCGGTGCATTGATGAATTGCCTCTCCAAAGAGTGGTGGACATCGCTAATTCTCAAAAAGAGCCTTCAGTTCGGTAGCGTCTTTTGGATCCATTTTCTTGGCGAGTATTAAACCGAGCTGCCTTCTTCTTAAGGCTCCTTCGTATCTCTCTTTTTCGAGATCTGTATCCGGTACTAAATCGGGAACTTGAATTGGCTGCCCCACTTGATCTACGGCTACAAAGGTGTAGATCGCTTCATTGCATTTAGTGCGCTTTCCGGTGCGATGATTCTCAACATATACATCTAAAAACACCTCCATTGATGAGCCAAATGAACGAGAAACTTTCGATTCGATAGTGACGACGTCACCAAGTTTGATTGCTCTATTAAAAGACACATTATTTACCGCTGCTGTGACCACTACTCTTCTGCAATGTCTTTGAGCTGAGATGGCTGCTCCAATATCCATCCAATTAAGCAATTGCCCTCCCATAAGATTACCTAGAGTATTGGTGTCGTTGGGTAAAATGATTTTAGAGGTGGTAGCGAATGTCTCGCTGGCAAATTTCTTTTCTCTCATTTCGGGTGGTTTCCGGCCGCAAAGATACCTCATAGTTTCGATGTTCTTACCTTTGCCTGACAAGATGGAGTACCTAACTGCAAAGTCTCTTCACATCGTGTTCATGGTTGCATGGTTTGCGGGCTTGTTCTATATACCTAGGCTTTTCATCTACCAAACTGAGGCGAATCTTCGCCAGCAACCCGAAAAAAAAGCGGTCATAGATCAATTAAAGCTAATGGCTAATCGCTTGTGGTATATTATTACTTGGCCTGGTTTCGTATTGACAGTGGTATTCGCAATATGGCTTTTGATTCTCAATCCAGGTTATCTTTCTCAGCCTTGGATGCATGTCAAGCTAGTATTCGTTTCGTTGCTAATTGCCTACCATTTATCGCTGCACTGGTTGTACCGAAAACTTCAGAGGGACCAATATCCAATGACCAGCACTCAGCTAAGGTTTTATAATGAGACAGCAACAATTTTGCTTTTTGCAATTGTCTTCACCGCCACATTCAAAAATACCATGAGCGGGATTTATGGGATTTTAGGAATTATAAGTCTAGGAGTGCTGCTAAGTCTTGGAATTATGCTCTACAAGAAGTTCAGGAAAAACTAGCTTTGAATTTTGTTTTTAAGCCATTTACGGGCTTCCTCGTCCGTTTTAAAAATTTCGGTAGGCCTTTGCGGCTTGTTGTAACGCACAAAAAAGTTGGCCGTCATATGATGTTGGTAGTCTTTAACTACGATCGCATCGGCAATGATTTGTTTCGTTACGTTTCCGGCAGATACTTTTTCCCTGGCTTCCTGACTAAGTGAGGCCTGCTTACCCGCGGTCACCAGAAGCCCTTTTGCACCAGCAAAGTTTTGATGAATGTTTTCGAATATCTCATCGACCTCATCAGCTTCTACGACACAATTGGACATGATGTGGAGCTCTACGATCTCGTCATCATCGATATCCAACCAGCAATTACTCAGCTCTATTTTTGCATCAGCCATTTTCAAGAGACTTTTTTCTTCAGCAACCAAGCATTAGGAAAGGTACCACTATCTCTGGTTTGACGCAAGTTTTTCAGCGCCTCACCATAATCATGGAAGCTCTCAACTTTCACTCTGTATAAGCCCTTGTGAATGTCGAGAACTCCAGCATTGTAACCTCTCGTCTTTAATCTTTTAACGAAAGTGAAGGCGTTTTCTTTTTCACCAAAGCATCCACCAATTATATGATACAATCCTGAAATGGTGATTCCCTCATCTGCGACCGCCTCTTTGGGTAGCTCATTCAGATTTACCCAAACACCGAGTGAATCAACTTTATTTAATTCAAAGTCGAACGGAAAAACGGCTGTATTTTTAGGAAAGTTTGTCGTTTCACTTTCAATCTCTTCAAAGGAGGGTGCTTTGCTGCGTTCTGTGTAGGATGAAGCCGCTTGCGAAGAAGGAAATAGGTCGGCGACATTCAGTTCTGTTGGACTTTTAAAGTCTGTCGTCATTCCCAAATATAGGCTCATAGCCACAAAGGGCAGAAGTGTCGCCGCTGCGACCCAGTAGATTCCGTTTTGCGAATTGTCATCCGAAATTGGAATAACCACATCATCATCTTCTTCATGATACTCCTGCTGGAGAGTTTGTTCTGAAGCCAAAACTGATTCTTGGGCTGCTACTTGAACAATGGGGGGTAATTCAAAAGATTCAAAACCAAATGAACCCCTTAAATAGTTGATTGATTTGTCGGGCGAGAATCTCAGTTGCTCATTTTTGTCAATGAAAAGAACACCGACTTTTTTTAGTTCGATTCTTCCTTTCTGTTTTAAGTTTCCAAGGTAATTCTCTATCGTCTCGTGTAGTAGTGCATCCGCCTCTTGAATGGAGATGTTATTGCGGTTTGAAATGGTTTGGCTTAAAAGACCATCATTTTTGCTTAAATTCTTATTAAAGCGGAGCTCTTTTGTAGCTGGATGGGCCACACCTTCGGAAAAGTATGCTGGTTTATAATTAGTTACGAATCCACCGAGTTGTGGTAGGATCACGCAGTCGTAATCATAGAGCAGCTCAGAAATATATGTGTCCAGCTGAATGGTCATTTAATTAATTCGAAAGTACATTTTCCGAATTCACGGTCAAAGAAAATACCGTTTTTCAATTACTAACAAATCTTCTTTGGTGTCTACAGAGTCGGCTCTCTGATCGGTAACAGCTGTATAAATACTCATCCCGTTTTCTAGCCACCTCAATTGCTCTAAACTTTCAAATTTTTCCAAATTACTTTCCAGTAGGTGCTCTGTTTTTCTCAGTGCTTCTGAGGTAAAGCCATAAATTCCCAGGTGTATAAAATGATTTTTTGGGCTTGTAGTTCTTTCGTTTCTCACGTGGGGGATTGGACTTCTTGAAAAATACAAAGCCTTCCCATTTAGCGCTTTTACCACCTTAACTCGATTGGGGTTTTCAACCTCCTCCCAGTTCAGCGCTGGACTTATTAAAGTGGCTATCTCACCCCCGCTGTTCTTTAATAAGTCAATCAAACTATTAATTTGTCGAGGATCGATCAATGGCTCGTCTCCCTGAACATTCACCACAAAATCAAAATGTACCTTCCATTTAGAAAGAGCCACTCGGCATCTTTCGGTTCCATTTTCGATTTCGCTTGACGTCATCACAAAATCGCCTCCGAAGGATTTAACACATTGTGCTATTCTTTCGTCATCAGTGGCCACAACAACTTTAGTTAAATTGGATTTGAGGCACTGCTCATAAACCCTCTGAATCATTGGTTTCCCCCCAATTAGGGCGAGTGGTTTACCCGGGAAACGGGTTGAGCCATATCTAGAAGGAATAATGCCGACAGCGTTCATTTTAGAATGATTATTTTCGGCTTTGAAGCAACCAAAACCAATGGCAAATATACCGGTAAATAAAGACGAAATATTTTACCGCTTGGCATTGAGTGAGGTGGATCATGTGGGTGTCAAAACAGCCAAGAAATTGATCAACCATTTTGGATCTTCTCAGGAGGTATTCAATCTGAGCACCAGAGAACTTATGCAGGTTCAAGGAATGGTTCTACATAGAGCTGTTTCCATTTCCACTTTTGCTGGGTGGGAGAGGGTTGAAAAAGAGCTCAATTACGCGGAGGACAATAACATTGAGGTAGTTTCATTTACAGAAAAAAATTATCCAAATCGACTCAAGCATTGTGAGGATGGTCCTTTAGTTTTATTTAAGAAAGGGGCCGCTGATCTCTCCGCTGGTCGAATGCTCAGCATAGTTGGTACAAGGCGCATCACTGAATATGGCAGAGCAATGACCAGAAAGCTTGTGGAGAGTTTGGTGCCTTACAATGTTACCGTGGTCAGCGGTCTTGCCTATGGAGTGGACATAGAGGCCCACAAGGCTTGTATAGATTTTGGAGTGCCGACGATTGGTGTACTAGGGCATGGTTTGGATAAGATTTATCCTTCCTCACATACGCGAGTGGCCAATGATATGGTCTCTGGTTCGGGGGCCCTACTGACCGAATTTCTCACGGGGACTAAGCCAGATAGAGAAAATTTTCCCCAACGCAACCGAATCGTTGCTGGAATGTGTGACGCTACTTTGGTAATAGAGTCAGCATCCAGAGGAGGTTCTATGATCACAGCAGAATTGGCCAATAATTACCATCGCGATGTTTTTGCCATTCCAGGAAGAGTGGGTGATAAAAGATCGGAAGGGTGTAATAAACTCATTAAAGGTCACAAGGCGGCCTTGTTTGAATCTGTTAAAGATCTCGAATATATTATGGGCTGGACTCTTCCACAAGAATCAAAACCCATTCAGAGGAAAATCTTCGTTGACTTAAGCCCAGAAGAGGAGACCATCCTCGCGTTCCTTCGCGAGAAAGGTAAAATACAAATTGACGAGTTGAGCCTTCAATTAAAAGTTCCCGTGAGCATGTCGATGGTTCATCTACTGAATTTGGAGCTTAGCGGATTGGTTCGGAGTCTTCCGGGGAAAATTTACGAAGCTTCTTAGTTGCCAAAGTGTTTTATCTACACTATGTGTGGATGGGTTAATCTTCAGTATTACAATGGTTTAACTGGTGGGTTTAAGGTGTTTGAATGAAGTAGTTCCGACTTGAAAAAACCCTACATTTGCAGCGGAATTTTTTAACGCTAGAAACCTATGAACGCCCATCAATCTCTTATCGATTCCTTTATGGAAAAAGTGCGCTCAAAGAATGCGCATGAGGCGGAATTTTTACAAGCAGTTGAGGAGGTAGCAGAAGTTATCATTCCCTTCCTTGAAGACAACCCAAAATACAAAGAGGCCAAAATCCTCGAACGAATGGTGGAACCAGAGAGAACCATTATGTTCAGAGTTCCATGGACCGACGACCATGGAGAAATCCATGTGAATCGAGGTTACCGAGTGGAATTCAACTCTGCCATTGGACCTTATAAAGGAGGGCTTAGATTTCACCCTTCTGTAAACTTGAGTATTCTTAAATTTTTGGGATTTGAGCAAGTCTTCAAAAACAGCCTTACCACTCTGCCAATGGGCGGAGGTAAAGGAGGTTCAGATTTCGATCCAAAAGGGAAATCTGACAATGAAGTAATGAGATTTTGCCAAAGCTTCATGACAGAGTTATCTCGTCATATTGGTCCTGACACTGACGTGCCCGCCGGCGATATTGGTGTTGGAGGGAGAGAGATTGGATATATGTTCGGTCAGTACAAGCGTATTCGAAATGAGTTTACAGGAGTTTTGACCGGTAAAGGATTCAACTGGGGCGGTTCGAGAATTCGTCCTGAAGCGACAGGTTACGGCTGTGTATACTTTGCTCAAGAGATGCTCAAACTCAAGAACGACTCCTTTAAAGACAAAGTCGTGGCGATTAGTGGATCTGGAAATGTAGCTCAATACGCTTTCCAAAAAGTAACTCAACTGGGAGGTAAAGTTGTTACGGTGAGTGATTCCGGAGGTTATGTTTACTGTGAAGATGGATTGAGTACTGATGCATTTGACAGGCTTCAAGAAATCAAGAATGTAAAGAGAGGTAGGATCAGCGAACTAGCAGATGCTTTCGATAATATCACATACGTGGCTTCAGAAAGGTCTTGGTCTGTTCCTTTTAATGTAGACATCGCACTTCCTTGTGCCACCCAAAACGAATTGACGGATGAGGATGCAAATGCACTTCTTTCAAAAGGACTGATGTTGGTGGCTGAAGGAGCTAACATGCCTACAACCCCAGAAGCAATTCAGATATTTCACGACAGCAAAATTGGATTTGCTCCGGGAAAAGCAAGCAATGCTGGCGGTGTTGCAACCTCTGGTCTGGAAATGAGCCAAAACTCAATCCGACTGTCATGGCCTGCCGAGAAAGTTGATGAAAGATTGCACAGTATCATGAAAGACATTCATGCTGCTTGTGTAGAATTCGGTAAAGATGATTCTGGACATGTGGACTATGTGAAGGGAGCGAATCTCGCCGGATTTGTCAAGGTAGCTGATGCCATGATGGATCAAGGCGTCGTTTAACAGACAACCACCTATTGATAGTTCAAAGCCAGTGGCACAAAAGTCGCTGGCTTTTTCATTTTAGTTTCTTTTCCATGAGATAATCTTCGTATCGAAGACCCTTTGGGCCGGGAAAGTCAATGGACTCGATTATTTTAAACGATCGGTTATGGTAGAAATCTATGGCTAGTTTGTTTTCTCGGTTCACTCTCAAAAAGATTGTCTCGAGGGAAAATTCAGCTGCTATTGCTTCAATCTTTTTCATCACTAGGCTGCCAATACCGGATCCCTGCAAAGATGGGTGTACATAGATTTTATCTAGTTTTAGGTGGTCAGAATGTAATTCTATAGCGGTGTAGCCAATATATCTATTATCCTTCAGGATAAAGTAAAACATGTTTTTAGAGTTTGATAGCCAATTTGTTAGAAGGTTGTCATTGTACATTCCGGTATAGAGAAGGTCTAAATCTTCTTTGGCATAATATGGAGAGAAAGCTGGCTTCCAGATTTCTTCGGAGAGGTCGTAGATTTTGCTTAAGTCTTGGACCGATGCTTTTTCGTATTTCAGACTCACCATCGGTATTTGTCTAGGTCGCGGCGCTCTCTTTTAGTAGGCCGGCCTTCGCCTTTTCTGCGGTCGAAGCCGGGCATCATTTTCATCATCTCCAGCTTTTCGATTTCCTCGGATGGCGTTACCTCTTCGATGTATTGAGCAACAAGCTTTGCTCCAACTCTTCGCTTTAGGAGTTCCTTAACCTTATAGCTACGCCAAATGGGATTCCGCTTAACCTTAATGATGTCCCCTTCTTTGATAGATTGCGAGGGTTTTACGGGCTCTTCGTTTATTAATACGTTGCCCGCCTTGATTTCAGCAGCACTAAGAGATCTGGTCTTAAAAAGCCTGATCGCCCAGATGTATTTATCGACCCGTAAATCTTCCATGGGCCAAAGTTAAGGAATCAAATAGCTCCTTGAGTACTCCTTAGCTGCTCAACCTTTAGAAGCTCTCTGATGTAATCGGTTACTTGTCCTTTAGACATAAGTTTTTTGGCTCTAGCCAAAATTGTTGGGTATGAATTTTCCTTCGACATAATATTGCGTTTTAATTTACCCGATGAAATCAAAACCTGTGCCAAAGGAACTCCTACTCGTAGAAGTGCATCTCTTTCAGGTATTTATGAACAGGTTCCGTCAAGAGGTATTTTACGTCCTTTCCATTTTTTATGGCATTTCGGATAAAACTGGCAGAGAGTTTCATCACCGGAGCATCGACAAAATGGATGTTCGGGTGATCTCCAAGTTTTAACTCTGTCTTGTGAAGTTGGAGCTCTTTTTCTTCCTGTACGGTTAGGGCTCTTGGGTAGACAAATAGTTCATGGTTTTCGAGTATCACTTCATAATTTTTCCATTTATGGAATGTCCTCAAATTGTCTTCACCCATGATCAAGGCGAAGACCATATTCTCATATTTTTCAGTTAGATAAGCTAGTGTTGCCGCTGTGAAAGAGGGTTTGGGAAGGCTAAACTCAATGTCGCTTACTCGAAGCTTTGGGTTATTCTCAATGCCAATTCTGGCTAAAGCTAATCGATGGTAATCTGCCAACAGAGAGCTTTTTTGTTTTAATGGATTCTGAGGAGAAACGACTAGCCAAACCTCATCGAGCTCGGTTTGCTCAGCCATATAATTGGCAATAATAAGGTGCCCTACATGGATAGGGTTGAATGTTCCAAAGTACAAGCCGACTTTTTTCATACTCGAAAGAATTGTTCCACCTTTTTCTCAGCATCTTTGCAGGCTAGGGATAGCTCATCATTAATCACTGTTGTGTCAAATTTTAACTCGTAGGTCAATTCTTTTTCCGCCTTCGAAAGTCTCTTCGCCAAACTTTCCTCAGATTCAGTTCCACGTGCACGCAATCTTTCCTCAAGGACATCGAGACTTGGAGGCCTCACGAAAAGGGCTAGCGCATTTTCTCCAAATGTGTTTTTAAGCGTTACACCCCCCTCTACATCTACATCGAATATAACATGATGTCCTTTACTCCAAATAGTATCAATCTCAGATTTTAGTGTACCGTAAAACTGATCTGTGTAAACTTCCTCCCATTCGACGAATTCTTCACTCTCAATTTTTTTCTTGAATTCCTCAACTGAGATATAGTGATAGTGAATCCCGGGAGTCTCATTCTTTCGCGGTTCTCGCGAAGTGGCTGAAACAGAAAATGACAAGGAGGGGAACTTCTTAAGAAGATGTCTCACGATGGTGGTTTTACCCGCGCCTGAGGGTGCGCAAACTATAAGGCATTTGCCTTTTTTCGAAATCATCGTATGTTGAGTAGCTGCTCTTTAATTTTTTCCAATTCGTCCTTCATTTGAACGACGATCTGTTGAATTGGAACATAATTGGCCTTGGAGCCCATTGTATTAATTTCACGCCCCATTTCTTGCGAGATAAAGCCGAGTTTTTTTCCTACATCCGCAGAGCTGTTAATGGTTTCTAAGAAGTATGAGCAGTGACTTTTTAGCCGTATTTCTTCTTCAGTGATATCGAGTTTCTCCAGGTAGTACACTATTTCTTGTTCTAATCTATTTTGATCAGCCTGCTCCTTTTGAATGAGTTCAGATATATTTGTTTTGATTCTGGTTCTAACCTCATTTATACGGGCTTCTAAATGTGGTTCCAAGTCTTCCGCAAGCTTTTCTATATTTCGCACTCTTTGCACGATATCTTCTTCAAGCCTACTGCCCTCGGTTTTTCTGAAATCATTGAGCGCCATGGTTGCTTCGCTTAGCGCACTTTGAACAGATGACCATTCTTCTTCGCTTAGTTCGGGTCTTTCCGTTTTCAGTACCTCTGGCAAACTGAGAAGTGAGGTCAACAAGCTCTCAGGTTCATTCAAGCCCACCTTGTTTCCTAAGCTTTTGATTTGATTGAGATATTGTGAAGCGACATCTTGGTTTATGACTACCTGCTTATCGCCGTCCGGTGATTCTGTAAAAATCGAAAGATCTACTTTTCCTCTTCCCAGAGCTTTAGATACTGTGGATCTCATCACTAATTCTTTCTCTCGATAGAGTGATGGCAATTTCATCGACAGGTCAAACTGTTTGCTGTTCAGTGATTTGATTTCAACCGTAATTTTCTTTTCGGCAAATTGAGCTGAGGCTTTGCCAAAGCCTGTCATCGAATAAAGCATATTCTATTTTCGTCGGGTAAAGTTAACCAATTCAATCAGGTCAGAGTTTTCATAATCTCGACCTGCTTTTTGGAATTCCCCGCTACCGCTTGGTCGGCTGTTTCTAAAACAGGTCTTTTCAAAAAAGTATAATCTGTGAGTAAATACTTTCGGTAGTCTTTTTCTTGAAGGTTCATTTCGTTCAATCCAAGTTCTTTGTATTTACGCGCTCTTTTGCTAAAAATTGACTCGTAAGTGCCAGACTTTTCTTTAAGAGAATCTACCTCTTTTTCTGTTAGAGGCTTTGATTTTATTTCTCTCAATTCGACTCCTGCTGCAAGCTTTAATTCTTTCATTATTCGATGACAAGTGCTGCACGTTTCGAGATAAAAAAACTTCTTCATGAGGTTTACTTTCGCTTATTTTTGTGAAGTTGGCGATGAGACTAAAATAAGAAAGCCCCAAAGATACTTGCTACCTGAAGAAAACGATATTGTAAAAAAGCTCAGTGTTAGGAAGATCATTCTCCCTGTATTACTGGGGATTGGGGTAGCCGCTCTCCTTCTTTATTTAAATCTTAACGATACCCGTTACGAAGAAGCTTTGGACGGTTCTTGCGCAAATTATGTTTGGCAAGACGCTAATGGAAATAAGATTCCAGATTATTCTGATGATGCAGAGTTCACCCTAGTCCCGGATTGTGAAGGAGACTATGTGTTGCGAACTTATCGAGACACTTTGAGAGATATTCAATGGACGTGGGCGAGCACATTTTGGCTTTTTATGGCCTTGTTGGCCATGGCGGTGCGCGACTTGGCTTACATGTATCGAATCCGTGTTCTTACAGACAAAGTGCTAAGTTGGATGCAAAGCTTCAAGGTGATCATGCTTTGGGAATTCGCTTCGGCACTCACCCCGAGCATTGTTGGAGGAAGCGGTATAGCCATGTTTATTGTAAATCGTGAAGGGATAAAGCTTGGTAAGAGCACGGCCATCGTGCTGGTCTCCGCTCTTCTCGATGAGATGTTTTATATTTTGACGGTTATCCTTGTATTGATCGCTGTAGGAACTGGAGACCTCTTTCCGGTTGGCATGGAAAAAACCCTTTTCGGGACGACTTACGGAACCCAAGGAATATTCTGGATCGGATACTTCTTTATCGTAATTCTCACAACAACGATCCTTCTCGCCATTTTTAGTGTTCCTAGGGGTTTCAAGTATTTGCTTCTGCAAATTTTTAGGCTCCCATTTTTGAAGCGTTGGAGATACAATGTTATCCAAGTTGGTGATGATATTATCACAACGAGTAAAGAGCTCAAAGGAAAACCCTTCAAGTACTGGCTTCAAGCATTTGGAGCGACCTATGCATCGTGGTCGGCGAGGTACATTGTTGTGAACTTTCTGATTCTTGCATTTGCTTCTGGAAATGGTCAGCTCCTTGAAGGCTGGGGAGATCAGCTTTTGATATTTGCAAGACAACTAGTGATGTGGGTGATCATGCTTATCAGTCCAACACCTGGAAGTTCAGGCGTTGCCGAATTTGCTTTTTCTGGTTTTTTGAAGGAGTTCACTCCTTTAGGTTTGGTAGGTGCTTTGGCATTGCTATGGAGGTTGATATCCTATTATCCCTATTTATTTATTGGGGCGATCATCTTACCCCGATGGCTTAGGGACACAGCTTCAAAACAAAAGCCTAGTAAGAACTAGGTTGACATGAATTATTCAAAAAAATGTTGAGATGAAATTCGCCACAAAAACCATTCACTCAGGTGTTGAGGCAGATCCTACGACTGGTGCGATCATGCCACCGATTTACCAAACATCTACTTATAAGCAGGAAGGAGCAGGGAATCATAAGGGATTTGAATACGCACGTGGTAAGAATCCAACTAGACTGAACCTAGAGGCTTGCATCGCGTCCCTTGAAAACGCGAAATACGGAGCTTGTTTTGCAAGCGGAATGGCCGCGATTGATACTCTTTTAAAGTTATGCTCCCCCGGTGATGAGGTCATCACTTCAGCCGATTTGTACGGAGGAACTTATCGTCTTTTTGAAACACTTTATGCCGAAAGAGGTATCAAATTCCACTATGTAAGCGAGATTGATTCCAATAAAGTTAAGCCCTTACTGAATTCAAAAACTAAACTGGTATGGGTTGAAACGCCCTCCAACCCTCTTCTCAAGATTACTGACATTAAGGCCATTGCTGAAATTTTGCGGGATCATTCAGCAATTTTTGCAGTTGATAATACTTTTGCTACTCCTTATTTACAAAAGCCCCTTGATCTGGGCGCTGACGTAGTGATGCATTCCGCAACTAAGTATTTATGCGGCCACAGCGATGTGATCATGGGAGCATTAGCAATGAATGATGAGGGATTTGCCAAGGAAATTTATCATATCCAGAACTCTTGTGGAGCAATTAGTGGTCCACAGGATTGCTTTTTAGCCCTGAGAGGAATTAAGACCCTTCACCTTCGCATGCAGAGACACTGTGAAAACGCAAAGACGATAGCGGAGTATTTGTCAGGCCACAAAAAGATCGATAGGACCTTTTTTCCGGGGCTAGAAAACTCTAAATACCACTTCGTCGCAAGATCTCAAATGGCTGATTTTGGTGGTATGGTATCCTTTTGCCTAAAAAATAATAGTCTAAGTGCTGCCCATGGTGTTCTCGAAAAATTGCGCCTTTTCACTTTAGCCGAATCTTTAGGAGGAGTCGAAAGTTTAATTGGACATCCGGCTTCTATGAGCCATGCATCAATTCCTCAGATCTTGCGTAAGAAGATGGGTATCTCAGATTCGCTGATTAGAATAAGTGTTGGCGTCGAGGATGTAGAAGATTTGCTTTTGGATTTAGCAATTGCTTTGGATTAGGATTTCAACATGATTCCCAAAAAGAAAGCCTTTAGTGAGGGTTAAGCCTTCGTTAAATTGTATTCTAAGCATCCAAGCTAAACGTCCTGATGACGATGAATTTGGAGATTCTAATTATTAAATTTACGACCACAAATACTGTAAGACTATTATGAATAAGACGCTTCTTTTGATTACGTCAATCCTTTTTATTAATGGCTCTATTTTTTCTCAAGAGTCACTTCATGGTCACCACCATCATGACGATTTCGAGTTTGTAGATCCGGGTCACATGACTTGCGGAAAGGAAGAGTTTACCGAACGCCTCTTTAAAATGTACCCCGAAGAAAGGCAATTGGCAATTGAAGCGGCTAAAAAACTAGAGGAGGAGACTAAGGTTTATGCGGAATCCAAAGACACGGACGACGAAGTAATTATAATTCCGGTTGTGTTTCATGTTGTTCACGTTGGCGGACAAGAAAATATCTCTGATGAACAAATACAGAGCGCAATAGATGTTTTGAATGAGGATTTTAATGCAGCAAATTCAGATGTTGGCCAAGTGGTAGACGAGTTCGCGGATATCGTCGGCGATGCCGAAATGGAATTCAGATTAGCAAAAATTGATCCAGATGGTAATTGCACAAACGGAATTGATAGAGTCTTTTCTGAGTATACGGACGAGGGATTTAATAATATGAAGGAGGCTGCTGAAATTTGGGATAGATCCAGCTATCTGAACATTTGGTCTTGTCGGCAAATTGGAGAAGGCACAGCAGGATACACTTTCATCCCTTCAACGGTAAATGGACCTTTTGGCGTCTTGTACGATGGTATAGTCATTCTTCACAATTATGTGGGTAGAATAGGGACATCTAATGCAACGAGAAGCCATGCGCTTTCGCACGAAGTTGGGCATTGGGCAAATCTTGAGCATCCTTGGGGCGTGACAAACAATCCAGGAATCGCCTCCAACTGCAATGATGATGACGGCGTTGCGGATACTCCCAATACTATTGGCTGGACAAACTGCGATTTAGATGGAAGCACTTGCGGATCTCTAGATAACGTTGAGAATTTTATGGATTATTCATACTGCTATAAGATGTTTACACAAGGCCAACGAACTCGGATGAGGGCAGCAATGAATAGCAGTATTGCGCAAAGAAATCAATTGTACACTTCTCAAAACTTGGCCGAAACGGGTGTTTTGAATCCAGATGAGATTTGTTTTGCCGAGTTCGAGACAGATCGAGACCCGAAAATTTGTTTAGGCCAAGAAATCGTATTCGACGATATTTCTTTTAATGGAGTAGAAGAATGGAGCTGGATTTTTGAAGGGGGAACACCTTCTACTTCAGATGAAGAATCACCAACTGTAGTTTACAATAGCACAGGAACATTTAATGTGTCTCTAACTGTTACCAATGCGCAGGGAGAACTTTCAATAACGAAGGAGAATCTCGTAAATGTGATTGAAGGGCCTCAATACGTCCTCCCCTATGAAGAAGGATTTGAGAGTTTTGACGATGTAGAAGATGGAAATGAGTGGGTGGATGTCAATCAAGATGATTCTAATATTAGCTGGAAGATTACAGAAAATGCTGCATACAGTGGTAGCCAATCTGTTTATGTGAGAGGAAGAAATAATACTGATTATCAAACAGAAATCCTTGAAAGCCCAACCTATGATCTTACTGATATAGAAGATAACGCGGTACTTTCATTTTACTATGCCCATGCCAGACGGAATTCTGCTTCAGACGACCTTTTCAGGGTAAGAATATCGAGAAACTGCGGTGAAAGTTGGAATGTTAGAGAAACTCGTGAGATTGATGAACTGCCAACCGTCTCAGGGAGCACTTCTAGCCAATTTGTCCCAGACAGTCAAGATGAGTGGGAAGAGATAATCATCGATAATATTAGCTCTATTTTCCTCACCGATCAATTCCGCATAAGATTTGAATTTACTAGTGTAAATGGAAACAATATCTACGTTGACAACATAAATATTTTTGACCCCAATACTTTGAGTACAGAAGAAATATCAGCACTGAAAGATTTATCTATTTATCCTAATCCGGCTAAAGAAAGTCTGAGACTAAACATCGATTTGACCAAACCGCAAAAGGTTAGAATAGATTTACTTGATGCCTCTGGCAGGATTGTACAATCTCCCTTCTTCGGGATAATGGCTTCAGGATCTCAAAACCTGGATATTAGCCTCGATAATACCTTAGCCGCAGGAATGTACTATATCAGGCTTACTGGTGACGAAGGCATTTCCACTAGGAAGCTGATCATACAGTAGGTGAGCATCACCATAAGAATTAAGATTTAGCCAAGATGTTTAAAAAAATTATCCTTGTAGTCAGTCTAACGTTTCTTTTCACTCTTTTCTCTAAGGCACAAGAAGGATTGGTGAAATGCCATACTTATGAAATGCAGGATGCCTATTTCAACGCTCATCCTGAAAGAGTTCAACAAGCAAAATGGCTCAAACAACAGATGCTGATAAAAGCCAAGCAGTTGGAGGCTGTTGGCCTTCCAAAGGACGGTGACCCGTACATTATACCAGTTGTGTTTCACGTTGTCCACGTAAATGGTCCCGAAAATATTACCGTAAATCAAATTGAGGATGCCATTAAAGTGATGAATTTGGATTTTAGCGCCAGTAGTGTCGGAATAGAGAGTGTGAATGATGAATTTGAAGATATTATCGGGGATGTAGGAATTGAATTCAGGCTGGCTAAGTTAGATCCAGATGGAAATTGTACCAATGGCATTGTAAGAACGGTGAGCGATGTAACCAATTATGGAGGCGAAAATCTTAAAGAGGCTAGTCCTATTTGGGATAGGTCAAAGTACATGAATATATGGGTATGTAAGAGTATTGCCAGTGGAGCGGCTGGATACACTTATTATCCAAGTACTTTGGCAGGAGATTTTGGAGAAACAAATGATGGTATTGTAGTGCGCTATGATTACGTGGGAAGCATTGGCGAGAGTAATTTTGGTAGATCACAAACACTTTCCCATGAGGTAGGCCACTGGATTGATCTTCCTCATTTATGGGGGAGCACTAACGAACCCGGATTAGAATCAAATTGCGAATCAGATGACGATATTGCTGACACACCCAACACAATAGGCTGGACTACTTGCAATACCAGCGGTCAGACCTGCGGGAGTTTAGATAATGTTCAAAATTTTATGGAGTACTCCTTCTGCGGTAGGATGTTTACTGAAGGTCAAAAAGTACGAATGATATCCGCCTTAACAAGTGCTGTCGCAGAGAGGAATAATTTGTGGACAGAGGAAAATCTCTCAGAAACAGGTGTTTTATTGGAAGACCAATTGTGTGCTGTCGATTTTGCGGCCAATGCCAATACAATTTGCTCTGGTAATACAATTGAATTTTTAGACTATTCTCATTCGGGAATTGCAGAAAGATCTTGGATCTTTGAGGGAGGGTCACCGGCAACATCGAGTGAGTACAACCCCACGATTACTTACAACGAGCCAGGGACCTATTCAGTAAGCCTTTTAGTAAGCGATAGTTCTGGTAGTCAGCTAACAGAAGTTAAGGAGTCATACATACACGTATTGGATACTGGAACCATAAGCCTACCATTCAGCGAGAGCTTTGTTCAGATGAATGAGTTTTCTGAATTTCCAGAGAATGATCTTTTTGTGGAGAATGTTTTTGGGGAAGATTACTGGGAAATTAGTGATCAAACGGGATCTAGCGATGACTATTCTGCTGTATTTAGGGGAGATGATACCCAGAGTGAAACGGTTTTAAAATCGGCTATTGTGTCTAAGACATTCCAATTAAGTAATGTTGGTGATAATCCGGTGTTTACCTTCAAAAGAGCCGCCGCACGAAGTAGTCAATCTAGCTCTGGAGAGCTATGGGTATTTATTTCCAAGGATTGCGGAGATTTATGGAGTCTGAGAAAGGCTTTTGACGAGGGAGATATGTACACGACTTCTAACATTTCGCCTGGAGAATATTTGCCAGCTGATGAAGATTGGGTCGAAGAAGAAATCGGCAACATTATTTCCGTATTTCATAACGAAACATTTCGAATCCGCTTCGAATACAGAGGAACTAACGGGGGAACTGTCTACATTGATGATATTAATGTATACGACCCGCAAGTTTTGAATATTGCTTATCGCTCGGCTCCTGAGTTGGATTTTTCAATTTATCCCAACCCGTCTTCTGGGCGCATTTCTTTGGAATTGAGCGAAGAACTATTACCCATTGAGTCAATTTCGGTGAGAGACTTATCGGGTAGGGTTGTCTTTCGGGAATCGCCTACATATAAATCAAAAACCAGTTTGGACCTTAATTTGGGCAGTCTATCCAAAGGTATTTACCTAGTAGAGATCAAGAATCCTATAGGTGTTAGTGCAAAGAAAGTTATGATCGAGTAGGACTAATCGGTCAATTTTCTGCCTAATAAGATTGCCACGCAGCCCTGAGGTTTAATCGCGGCCGATTCTTCTTGCTCAGGGACTTTAATTTTTAGCAAAAAACTTCTGGTGCCTTCGAGCCTAAAATCGAAGAATTCACTGTAATCTTTGCTGGCATTATCGTATACCACATTGTCTTCTTTGTCGACGAGTTGAAAATTCACGTCGCCTAAATTATCGTGGCTGCAAACGAGAAGACGATAGTCTACGTCGCTATAAAAAGTCATTTCTACTTCAGCTTGATCACCAGGGAATAATTTCACAGCATTAAAGCTCTCTCCTGGTATAAAACCTTTCATTGCATCACCACAATTATTCTTAACAAAAGATCTACATTGCCCCATCGCAATGGAAGTCTGGGCGAGAACGAAAAGTATAAGTACTAATTTTTTCATCGTTGGGGGAGTTTCCTAGAATTACAGTTGAACGTATGATGTGCGAATATCTGATACCACCTGGGTGAGATTGGCTAAATCATCCTCAGAAATGTTGGTTTGTGTTTTCCCACCAATGGTTGTCACTCCATCATCTCCCTCGCTAATGGTATTGTCAGAAGCAGAGATAGAAGTCGCGCCATATGCTTCAGAAATAGTACTGAGATCTTCAAGAATGAATTCCAAATTTCCGGATGCATTATAGCCCTTTACAAGATTGACTAGATTGTCTAATGAAATTTTCTGCTCGGCAATTCTCTCCAGTAGCTTCGGAGATGGATCTTCGCTAGTAGTAGCGATTTGCGTGCCGAGATAGAGTCCTTCTATCCATCCAGACGCAATGATCATGGCTGAAATATGGTCTCGATCATTTTCTTTTAAGTATGAATCAAGATTGTAATATGTCTCAGAGATGATGGATAGGAGTGAATCCCTATTGTCCACATTCATCTCCATTCTTTCGATAACATCGTCATTAAATGCCTTGCTTAAGCCTAGCCTATCAGCCAGTTTTTTTGTACAGCTTAAATAAAGAATTGATTCCTGATTCTGGTTGAAAATGCTAGCATAACTCAGATCTGCTCCATAAACACCTAAGTTTAGCGCTTGTTGTTGAGCAGTGGTATATTCATTGACGCTCTTGATCTCGTTAAGATAGTCCGCATCATATCGCGCGCCTGACCTCTTAAGAATAGAAGCCATATCAAGGGGGGAAGGTACCGAGTGCAGAATTTCTTTTACCTGTGTTGTAGTCTTCTCAGAATTATCCGTTTTTTCAATTGCTGTTGTAGCAGTGTTTGTAATGCTGTCATCAGATACGGAAGTGTCGTCACAAGACCATAAGGCCACAATCAATGTTGAAATCGCTATAGGAATTAGTCTAATTTTCATCTATCTAAAATAAGGGGTGTAAACAAATTTAGGTCTACAATGATTCTTCACGCATCCTAGGATACGCTAAGGATTAACAATGCGCTGTTGAGCGATTGTACCGAAAAAGACTATGAAAGGTTTCAATATTTAGTGTGCTTGTAGCCAGTTTTCTCCAGTATCCATATCAACTTTCATAGGCACACTTAAATCATTAAAGGCCTCCATCATTTCACGCTCTACAATGGGCTTAATGGTATCCAATTCAGATAGATGTGCATCAAAGACCAATTCATCGTGCACCTGAAGAATCATTTTTGATTTATACCCTTCGCGATCAAAAACTTTATCCAGCCTTACCATGGCGATTTTAATCATGTCAGCTGCTGAGCCTTGTATAGGTGCGTTAATGGCATTCCTTTCAGCAAATCCACGAACAGTTGGATTGCGACCATTTATGTCTTTCAGATACCTTCTCCTTTTTAGAATAGTCTCCACATAACCTCTTTTTCTAGCAAACTCGATGCTGTCATCCATGTATCTTTTTATTCCAGGATATTTAGTGAAGTAGTTTTTGATCAAATCTGATGCTTCAGATCGACTCACATTAATTCTTTGTGAAAGGCCAAAAGCCGAGATTCCGTAGATGATTCCAAAATTTACCACCTTTGCTTTACTTCTCATCTCTCGAGTCACTTCACGAGTCGGAACGTCAAAGACCTTTGCCGCTGTGGCTGCGTGGATATCTTCTCCATTATTGAATGCTGCAATCATTGACTCATCGCCACTGAGGTGTGCAATGAGTCGTAACTCAATCTGTGAATAGTCGGCTGCGAAAAGGATGTGCTCGTCATCGCTTGGAATGAAAGCCTTCCTCGTTCTTCGACCTAACTCTGTTCTGATAGGGATATTTTGAAGATTAGGGTTTTGCGAACTGAGCCTTCCCGTGGCCGCGACGGCCTGCATGTATGTAGTGTGAATTCGTTCATCTTTCGGGTTGATGAGTTCGGGTAGCGCATCTACATACGTGCTTTTCAGTTTGACTACTTGCCGGTATTCTAATAGCTTACTAACTATAGGCTGGTCATTTTGATACTTAACCAAAGTCTCTTCATTTGTGCTATACTGACCCGTTTTGGTTTTCTTAGGTTTTGGGTCAATCTGTAATTCTTCAAACAGTATTACTCCAAGCTGTTTTGGGCTACCAATATTAAACTCATGTCCAGCCAACCCATAAATTTCTTCTTCGAGATTAGAAATGATTCCCTCAAGTTCTTTTGAAAAATTAGCGAGCGCCTCTTTATCGATCTTTACTCCTGCAAATTCCATTTTGGCAAGAACATTTACCAGAGGCATTTCCACATCGTATAGTAGTTTCTTGAGTTCATCTGATGCTTCAATTTCCTTTTTAAAAATCTCGTAGAGCCTCCATGTGATATCTGCATCTTCATTGGCGTAGGGGGCCACCTCTTCAATCGGAATATCTCTCATACTCTTTTGATTCTTCCCTTTTTTACCAATCAGTGTTTGGATAGAAATAGGACGATAGCCCAGATAATTCTCAGAAAGCTCATCCATATTGTGCTTCATCTCGGGATTGATGAGATAGTGGGCAATCATCGTGTCGAATATTGAGCCTTTTACTTCCATATCATACCACTTCATGACGGTGATATCGTATTTCAAATTATGACCAATCTTCTCAATTTGCTCGTTCTCAAAAAAGTCCTTGAATTCCCTCAAAATAAACTTTGCACCAGACTGATTTGCAGGAATTGGGACGTAATATGCTTCTCCTTTTTTCCATGAAAAAGACATTCCGACAAGTTCGCAATTATTGGCGTCGAGAGAAGTCGTTTCAGTATCGAAACACACCGCCTTTTGCTTCATCATATTTTTAATGAAAGTACTCCTCTTATCCTTCGTTTCGATGAGGTGATAATCTACTTTTTCAGGGTCAAAAACAGACATAGAGTTGGAGTTAGGTTCTCCCAGATTTGAGTGACTTCCTCCCCCGAATAGATCCATTTGCTCACCAGAAGAGGCCATTTGCTCGCCCAGAATCCTCTCTGACATATTTCTAAACTCGAGTTCTGCAAAGATTTCTCGAAGCATAGCTTTATTGGGTTCTTCTAAAATCACGTCATGATTTTTGAAGCTAACGGGCACGTTACAATTGATCGTCGCCAACTCTTTTGAGAGCAGAGCTTGGTTCTTGTTTTCTTCAACCCTTTCCTTCAGCTTTCCTTTTAGATCAGCAGAGTGTTCCAATACGCCTTCCACACTTCCGTAGTCAGCAATTAGCTTCATTGCTGTCTTTGGTCCAACTCCTGGAACCCCTGGTATGTTATCAACGCTATCACCCTGAAGACCAAGGATATCGATAACCTGTTTCGGGCGATCTACGCCAAATTTTTCACAGATTTCTGTCACGCCCCAGATTTCATTTGGGTTACCTTGTCTTCCTGGCTTAAGCATTTTCACATGCTCAGTAACCAATTGACCGTAGTCCTTGTCCGGTGTCACCATAAAGACATCAAACCCTTCTTTTTCGGCTTGTCCAGCTATTGTTCCTACTACATCATCGGCTTCGTATCCGGCCATTTCGATAATTGGAATCCTGAATCCTTCAATGATTTTTCTGATGTAGGGAATTGATCGTTTTATATCGTCTGGTGTTTCTTCCCTATTTGCCTTGTACTCGGGGAAGGTTTCGTTGCGAAAAACATCACCTGGAACATCGAAAGCAACTGCGATATGTGTAGGTTGATAGTTCCGAATAATCTCGTTGAGCGTATTCGTAAACCCAAACATTGCGGAAGTATTCATTCCCTTTGAGTTTACTCGCGGATTGCGAATAAAGGCATAGTACGCGCGATAGATCAGCGCATACGCATCCAGTAAATAAAGAGTGGGTCTTTTTTGGCTCATGGGAAATATTTGAAGACTTCGAAGATAATCAAAGCCGTTCCCTAAGCCATGAATTAGTTTATTTCAAAACTAGTTCCATCAGGAGAATCTTTTAGCGAAATTCCCAAAGAGTTAAGTTCTTCTCTAATTTGATCTGCTGTGGTATAGTCTTTATTCAACTTAGCTGCTTTACGCAGCTTGATGAGCAGTTCCATAAGACCTTGTGTATGTGCCCCGTCTTCATTGGATTCATTGCCTTCAAGTTTAAATCCGAGAACCACAAAGATGTAATCTTCAAAGAGTTTTTTGAACTTTACGAAATTATCTTCGCTAATAGTTTCACGACCGCTTGCCACTAGATTGATCATTTTTACTCCTTCAAAAAGGTGCGAAATGAGAATGGGCGTATTGAAATCATCGTCCATTGCTGATTTACACTTTGCAGACCAATCGTCTATATTTACCGATGAGGATTCACTAACTTTGAGATCTTCTAACCTTTGATACCCTTCCATCAATCTGTTGTAACCTTTCTCAGCAGCCCTAAGAGCATCATTTGAAAAGTCGAGGGTGCTTGAATAATGGCTTTGAAGCATAAAGAATCTTACGGTCATTGGGGAATATCCCTGTTCTAGGAGCTTATGGTTTCCGGTGATGAGTTCCTCCGGAGTAAATCCATTGCCCTCACTTTTGGCCATTTTCCGACCCTGAACGGTGAGCATGTTACCATGCATCCAATATTTAGGTCCAGCTTTACCTGTCGCTCCAATATTCTGTGCAATCTCACAGTCATGGTGTGGAAACTTAAGATCCATTCCTCCGCCGTGAATGTCAAATTCGTCACCCAAATATTTTCTACTCATTGCAGAGCATTCTAAATGCCATCCTGGGAACCCTTCTCCCCATGGTGAAGGCCAGTGCATTAGGTGTCCTTTCTCGGCCTTTTTCCAGATAGCAAAGTCGAGAGGGTCTCTCTTCTGGCTTTGTCCATCAAGTGCTCTGGTATTGTTCTGGAGTTCATCTATATTTCTCCCAGACAGAGCTCCGTACCCCTCTTCTTCTTGAAATTTTCTGACGTCAAAGTAAACGGAACCATCAACTTCATAGCCAAAGCCTCTTGCTATGATCTGCTCTACCATTTCGATTTGTTCAATGATATGACCAGTCGCAGTTGGTTCGATTGATGGAGGAAGAATGTTGAATATTTTCATCACCTCATGAAAACCGTAAGTGTATTTCTGTACGACTTCCATCGGTTCCACTTGTTCTAGTCGTGCTTTCTTAGCGATTTTGTCTTCTCCTGCATCGGCATCATCTGTGAGATGCCCTACATCGGTGATGTTTCTGACATATCTCACCTTATACCCAATGAAATTCAGATAACGAAAAACTACATCAAAGGTCAAAAAGGAACGAACATTTCCTAGGTGCACATCACTGTACACTGTTGGCCCACAAACGTATAAACCTACATGTGGTGGATTTATAGGTTCAAATTCAACTTTTTTCCGTGTTAGGGTGTCAAAAAGCTTTAGGGAAGACTCCATTCTGAAGTTAAGATTATTCGTTAGCTGCCAAAATTAGTTATTTGTCTGCTTCTTCGATCGATCCATAACCGGCAAACTTTCCTTCCCGGTAAACTTCCACTTTGAGCAGTTTTCCTGACTGGTCGTAACGATTCCAGTTACCATTCCACAAGCGTCCATCGCGAAACTCACCAACTTGGGTAATTTGTTTGCGATGGTTGTACAACGTATTCTCACCACTGCGCTCAAATTGCTTTACAGCTGTGATACTGTTTTTAGTATCCGACACAATTCGTTCTGGAATTTTTGGCGCTTCGATTTGCTCGTAATGGTCGCGGGTTGAGGTATAGTTTTTTACCGATTGATCATCAATTTCTCCGTCGACAATCATTTTTTCGGCTTTTGGCTTTCCATCAGCAAAAAAGGTTTTGTAATGGCCATGGGCGGTTCCTTCCTTAATTTCTACTGTGAGCTGGGGCTGCCCATTTTCGTAAAAGTAACTCTGGATTCCATCGCGCTTACCGTTAGACAAGAAAGTGAAGTCTTGTGCTAATCTCCCATTTTTATGATAGCGTTTAAAGGCACCAATATTTTTGTTGCCTTGCCAATTACCTTCCTCCTCTAGCTTTCCATTTGGATGATAAATTTTATACGGTCCTCGAGGGATATTATTCACGAAAGTTATTTCATTTCTGAGCGATCCAGAAGGATAGAATTTTTTCCAGACACCAATTTTCTTACTGTTTTCATAGTTTCCCTCTTCTACAATCTGACTATCCCGATATCCATCTTCTGTGGATATGGCGCCGGTTATTTTCCAATAACCCTGCCTTAGCCCATTGGCATCTATTATATTGGTTGCTTCACCTGCATGACTCATGATGGCCACAATAAGAGCGGCAAAGAGTGATGAAACTAGCTTTGAATGAAGGGTAAATCGCTGTGTCATGGCGTATTTTTTTGCTCAAGACACATACGATAAAAGCTCGGAAATGTTACTGCTTGGTCAGACAGCGAGTTTTAAATTGACTAGCATATCGTTTACAATGGCTTCAAGGTTGAAGTCAGGGTTCCAACCCCAATCTTTTTTCGCTAGTTCATCATTAAGACTAGAGGGCCAGCTTTTAGCAATGGAATCTCTGTAGTCTGGTTTGTATGAAATGGTGAACTCGGGCATCGACTTTTGAATAGCTTTTGACAATATTTCTGGGGTAAAGGAAACTCCAGAAATATTGTAGGAGGTGCGCAGTGAAATGCTCTCTGATGGTGCATCCATGATTTGCAAGATGGACTTAATGGCGTCAGGCATATACATCATAGGCAATTCTGCATCCTTGCTCAAGAAGCACTCGTAATGGCCGGTTTTTATGGCTTCATGAAAAATGTGAACGGCGTAATCTGTGGTGCCTCCCCCTGGGGCGCTCTTGTGGCCTATGATCCCCGGAAATCTCACGCTTCTAATGTCGATTCCGTATCGATTATTGTAATATTCGCACCAGCTTTCTCCAGCCACTTTAGTGATCCCATACACCGTAGTAGGTTCCATGACGGTTCGTTGAGGGGTGCTGTTCTTAGGAGTGTTTGGTCCAAATACAGCAATTGAGCTGGGCCAAAAAACACGCTGAATATGACCATCTCGAGAAAGGTCTAGTACATTACTTAAGCCATTCATGTTCAAATCCCATCCTAATGAGGGATTCTTTTCGGCAGTAGCCGATAGAAGCGCAGCTAAAAGATATATTTCTTTGATCCCATGCTGTTTCACAACTTCATATAATCGCGGCTTATCAAGAATGTCTAGCTTCTCAAAAGGTCCATTTAGGAGGGCTTCGGGAGACCTTTCTTTTATGTCTGTAGCGATCACCTGGTCGGTGCCATAAAGATCGCGGAGTTTCAAGGTCAGTTCGGTGCCAATTTGACCAGCCGCACCGATGACGAGAATTTTGGAAGGCATTATTAACTTGTTAGGTTGAGCATTGCAAATTTAGTGAATTGAACTTAGTCCGCTTCTTAAATAGCGATCGCCTTTATGCGATGTATGCGCCTCCACAAAATGGTATATTTGTAAATCAACTACGAATTTTAATCATGCCCTTCTACCATCAACTTGGCAATATTCCTCACAAGAGGCACACGGTTTTTGAAAAGCCCAACGGAGGGTTGTACTATGAACAACTTTTCGGAACAATTGGATTTGATGGCATGTCATCGCTACTTTATCACATTCACCGACCGACCATGGTCAGCGCTATAGGAAATCCGATTGATGTTTCGCCAAAAATTGCCATTGAGAAAAACCTCAAATCGCTTCGATTAAAAGGATTTCAAGTCCCGAGCAAGGAAGATTACCTGAAGAGTAGAACACCGATCTTGGTGAACAATGACTGCTACATTGAATTGGCAGCTCCACGCAAATCCATGACGGATTATTTCTATAAAAATGCAGATGCCGACGAGGTGATTTTCGTCCATAAAGGAAGTGGAACGATGAAAACTTTCTTGGGGGACCTCAGCTTTTCTTATGGTGATTATTTGGTGGTTCCAAGAGGGATGATCTACCAAATGCATTTCGATTCTCAGGACAATAGACTCTTCATCGTGCAGTCGTTCACGCCGGTGTATACTCCTAAGCGTTACCGAAACTATTTCGGGCAGTTGCTAGAGCATTCGCCTTATTGCGAAAGAGATATAAGACGACCGGCAAACTTAAATCCGATTGATGAAAAAGGAAGCTTTTTGATGAAAATCAGAAAAGAAGACCAATTGCATCAATTTACCTACGCATCTCACCCTTTTGATGTTGTGGGATGGGACGGTTACAACTATCCTTACGCATTCTCAATTCACGATTTTGAACCAATAACGGGAAGAGTACACCAACCGCCACCAGTGCACCAAACTTTCGAGACTTCAGCCTTTGTGATCTGCAGTTTCTGTCCACGCATCTACGATTATCATCCGAAGTCTATTCCTGCGCCGTATAATCATTCCAATATTGACTCTGATGAGGTATTGTATTATGTGGATGGAGATTTTATGAGTCGAAACGACATTGAACCTGGACATATTAGCTTGCATCCTGCTGGGATTCCTCACGGTCCGCATCCAGGAGCAGCTGAGCGAAGTATTGGAGAAAAAGATACCGAGGAGCTAGCGGTAATGGTAGACACTTTTAAACCACTCAAAGTCACACAGCAAGCATTAGATATTTCCGACGGAATCTATTGGAAGTCTTGGATAGACCACGATTAAGCTATTTCAATTTTAAAGAACTTAAACCTATTTCTGATTATGGAAACTACTTCTCAATCACCTTTAAATCTTGAAAAAATTGTTCCTGAAGCAGAGGATTTTCTTCCTTTAAATGGAACGGATTACGTTGAGCTTTTTGTCGGTAATGCAAAGCAATCTGCTCATTTCTACAAAACGGCTTTTGGCTTTCAGTCGGAAGCTTACGCCGGACTTGAAACTGGAGAGAAGGATAGAACCAGTTACGTGCTGAGACAAGGAAAAATACGACTTGTGCTTACCACGCCAATGACTGCAGAAAGCCCAATTAACGAACATATCAGAAAGCACGGAGACGGGGTGAAAGTGGTGGCGCTTTGGGTAGATGACGCTACCAAATCATGGGAGGAAACTACCAAGCGCGGTGCAAAGTCGTTTATGGAGCCAGAAACCATCGAAGACGCTCACGGAAAAGTCGTGCGTTCTGGAATTCATACTTACGGTGAGACCGTTCACATTTTCATCGAAAGAAAGAATTACAACGGTATATTTCTACCGGGATATAAAAAATGGGAGAGTCACTATAATCCAGAGTCAGTTGGCTTGAAGTACATTGACCATATGGTGGGAAATGTTGGCTGGGGCCAAATGAATACCTGGGTCGATTTTTATGCCCGAGTGATGGGGTTTGCTCAGCTTATTTCATTTGATGATAAAGACATTAGCACAGAGTATACGGCTCTCATGAGCAAGGTGATGAGCAATGGGAATGGGCGTATTAAGTTTCCAATCAACGAGCCAGCAGAGGGTAAGAAGAAGTCACAAATTGAGGAATACATCGATTTTTATGACGGTGCAGGGGTGCAGCATATTGCGGTCGCTACGGATAACATTATTGAAACGGTGACTGCCCTTGTAAAAAGAGGAGTTGAGTTCCTCTATGTTCCCAGTACTTACTACGACACCGTTCTGGATAGAGTGGGAGAAATTGACGAAGACCTTGAACCGCTCAAGGAGCTAGGGATTTTAATAGATAGAGATGACGAGGGTTATCTCCTTCAAATTTTCACCAAGCCAGTAGTTGACCGACCTACCATGTTCTTTGAGATCATTCAAAGAAAAGGAGCTCAGAGTTTTGGTAAAGGGAATTTCAAAGCCCTTTTCGAAGCAATTGAAAGAGAGCAAGAATCTCGAGGAACGCTTTAAGATTAGAGCATTAGAAATTTTAGAAAGCCCCCTGGGTAGCGGGGCTTTCTTCATTTATGTGAAAGTGATTATTCTTCTTCATTCAGCTGAAGGCTCAACTCTTTCAATTGAGCGTCATCCACTCCAGCCGGAGCATCGATCATTACATCTCTTCCCGAGTTGTTTTTTGGGAAGGCGATATAATCTCTGATCGATTCAGAACCTCCGAAAAGAGAACAAAGCCTATCGAATCCAAATGCGATTCCACCGTGAGGAGGAGCACCGTATTCGAATGCATTCATCAAGAAGCCAAACTGTTCTTGGGCTTCTTCTGGAGTAAATCCAAGCAAATCGAAAACTTGCTCTTGCAGCATTTTATCGTGGATTCTGATTGATCCACCACCAATTTCTACACCGTTGATCACCAAATCGTAGGCGTTAGCTCTTACCGAACCGACATCTGATTTAAGTTTGTCCCGGTCTTCAGGCTTAGGCGAAGTAAAGGGGTGGTGCATGGCAAAATAACGTTGTTCATCTTCATCCCACTCCAATAGAGGGAAGTCCACCACCCAAAGCGGAGCGAACGTTTTTGGATCGCGAAGCCCAAGTTCGTTAGCCATGTGGAGTCGCAATTCGCCAATCTGTTTTTGAGTTTTACTCAAGTCCCCGCTCAAAACAAGCAGCATATCTCCAACCTTCGCTCCCGCTGATTTACACCACTCTTCTAAATCAGCAGATTCGTAAAATTTATCTACTGAAGATTTCAGAATTCCTTCTTCCTGGTACTTGACATAGACCAGTCCTTTGGCACCAATTTGAGGTCGTTTCACCCAATTTGTGAGAGCATCAATTTTCTTTCGGCTCATCTCTGCACCATCTTCTACATTAATGGCAAGAATGGCTTGGGCATCGTCGAAAACTTTAAACCCTTTGCCTTGAGCATAACTGGAAATGTTGTTGATCTCCATACCAAAACGGATGTCTGGCTTATCTGAGCCATACTTTTCCATGGCTGTGGCATATTCCATTCTTGGGAAGCTGCCGAGACTTACGCCGAGTACCTCAGTAAATAGATTTTTGGTGAGGCCTTCAAAAGTGTTGAGAATATCTTCTTGTTCTACGAATGCCATCTCACAGTCTATCTGCGTGAATTCAGGCTGACGATCCGCCCTCAAATCTTCATCTCTGAAGCATCGTACAATTTGGAAATACCTATCATAGCCACTCACCATCAACAGCTGTTTGAAGGTTTGTGGAGACTGAGGTAAGGCGTAGAATTCACCTGGATTCATTCGGCTTGGCACTACGAAATCTCTGGCTCCTTCTGGCGTAGACTTGATAAGATAAGGAGTTTCAATCTCCAGAAATCCCTGACCATCCAAGTACGATCTTGTAGCTATTGCGAGCTTGTGACGAAGCATCAAACTTTGCTGAACAGGATTTCGTCTCAGATCCAAATAGCGGTACTTCATTCTAAGTTCATCACCACCGTCGGTATCGTCTTCAATTGTGAAAGGAGGAGTCTTGCTGGCATTGAGAATCTCTAGCTCAGAAGCTTCAATTTCAATATCTCCGGTTGCCATCTTTGGGTTCTTGCTACTTCTTTCACAAATCTTTCCAGTGATTTTTACAACGAACTCCCTTCCAAGTTTTCGAGCACTCTCACACAAATCCGCATTTACTTCCATGTTAAAAACCACTTGGGTGATTCCGTAGCGATCGCGGATATCCAAAAAGGTCATACCTCCAAGGTCTCTTGATCGTTGAACCCATCCGGCAAGTGTGACAGACTGCCCCTGGTTTTCGATTCGCAATTCTCCGCAATTGTGTGATCTATGCATAGCTCAATTTTTTCGGTGGCAAAGGTATCACTTTGGCTCATTGAATCCACCTCATTGCTGGTCGACTTGGCATGATTTATATTTGCCTCATGGCACTAGAAACTACGGGTGACGATTTTTTCATGAAACAGGCTTTGCGTGAAGCGCAAGCAGCATTCGAAGAAAACGAAGTGCCCGTGGGTGCGGTAGTAGTTTGCAATGATCGAATAATTGCCAGGGCGCATAACCTTACTGAAAGATTGAACGATGTCACAGCTCACGCAGAAATGCAAGTTATCACCGCGGCTGCCGACTTTCTTGGAGGGAAATACCTCAATCAATGTACTCTTTATGTTTCGTTAGAACCTTGCCCAATGTGCGCCGCGGCGCTTGGTTGGGCACAGATAAAGCGCGTAGTATTTGGAGCCTATGATGATAGGAAAGGCTTTACCACTCTCCAAGATGCGCTGCTCCATCCAAAAACTGAAGTGAAAGGTGGCGTGATGGGAGATGATAGCGCAGCGCTGCTTCAGAGGTTCTTTCGAGAAAGAAGGAAAAAGTCATAGAAAAATATTATGCGATGTCGGCCGTTTTCGATTTGATCAAGATATGAGCTTCGTATCTTTGCAATCGAATAATCAAATTGATATGTATCCACCAGAATTAGTAGCACCAATGAAAGAAGACCTCACTCAGGTGGGTTTTTCTGAACTTCAAACTACAGAAGATGTAGATCAGGCTCTTTCTAAAGAAGACGGAACTACATTGGTTGTAGTGAATTCAGTTTGCGGTTGTGCAGCAGGAGCGGCGAGGCCGGGAATAAAACTTTCATTAGAAGGAACTAAGAAACCAGATAATCTTACGACGGTATTTGCCGGAGTAGACAGAGAAGCGACAGATAGAGCGAGACAGTACTTTCTGCCCTATCCTCCATCTTCGCCAGCAATAGGGCTTTTCAAAGATGGTAAGTTGGTTCACTTCATAGAAAGACACCATATCGAAGGTAGACCAGCAGAAATGATTGCTGAGAATCTAAAAATGGCTTACGACGAATATTGTTAATCACATTTTTTAACTGAGCGGGAACATATGAAATGTTCCCGCTTTTTTATTTTTACTCAAAAGAAAAATACATGAAAACGACTTTAAAGATTACTCTCGCAGCTGCTTTATTTGCAGTTTTTACGCTCGCTACGGCCTTTAGCTTTAGTGAAGGAAAAGAAGATATTCTACAAATAGGAGCAAAAGCACCTATGGCCGATAAAGCGATGGTGGATGTGTCTGGCAAAGAGGTTTCTCTCAGCGATGCCGCGGGAAAAAATGGCCTTCTGGTTATTTTCAGCTGCAACACATGTCCATTTGTTATCGGGAATGGAACTAAGACCGAAGGATGGGAGGGAAGATATCCCGGACTTTATGACTTAACTGCTTCTGTAGATATGGGTATGGTTTTAGTAAATAGTAATGAAGCAAAGCGAGGTGCAGGCGATAACCTAGACGACATGAAAGCTCGCTACAAAGAACAAGGACTCAAAGGGAATTATGTGCTTGACAAGAATCACGCTTTGGCAGATGCTTTCGGAGCTTTGACCACACCACATGTGTTCTTGTTCGACGGAGATATGAATTTGATTTACAAAGGAGCGATAGATGATTCTGTGGATAGTGCTGATTCTGTTACCGATCCTTACCTCTTAAAAGCCATCAAAAATCATATTGCAGGTCAACCAATTGATCCAAATAGTACCAAACAATTGGGTTGCAGTATCAAGCGAGTGAAAGCCTAAACTTTTTTCATCGAAAAGAAAAGGTGTCCTACGATCAGGACACCTTTTTTTGTTTTTTTGAGGTGCTAAATCGATCGGTAATGAACGTAATGATAATTGGCTCAGGTGGTCGTGAACACGCACTGGCAAAAAAGTTGGCAGAAAGCCCAAAATGTGAGAAGCTTTATATAGCTCCCGGCAATGGCGGCACCCATAATGTCGGAGAAAATCTGTCGCTTGACATCAGCGACTTCTATGCCGTGGCCGAGAAAGTTTCCGCCCTTAAGATCGACATGCTAGTTGTAGGACCCGAAGCGCCTTTAGTAGAGGGAATCAGAGAATACTTTGAAGGTTCGGAAGAATTCCAAAACTTGATGATCATAGGCCCGGGGAGACTCGGGGCGACGCTAGAAGGAAGTAAAGATTTTGCCAAGGAGTTCATGAAGAGACATGGAATTCCTACCGCAGCTTATTCCACTTTTCAAAGAGGTGAAGCTGATCAGGCCATCAACTTTATTAAAACCCTAAAGTCTCCTTATGTGCTAAAAGCTGATGGTTTGGCCGCCGGTAAAGGGGTATTGATTTTGAACGGAGAAGACGAGGCTTGTCGTGAAATTGAGCTTATGCTTGAAGACGGTAAATTTGGTGCTGCATCTTCCAAAGTCGTAATTGAGAATTTTCTTGATGGAATTGAGATGTCGACTTTTGCCATCACTGACGGAGAGGACTACTTGTTGCTGCCGTCGGCGAAAGACTATAAGAGAATAGGCGAAGGAGATACTGGATTGAATACCGGAGGAATGGGAGCAGTAAGTCCGGTTCCTTTTGCTCATGACGAAATACTTAAAAAGATCGAAGAAAAAGTGGTCGCTCCGACGATCAGCGGACTTAAGAAAGATGGAATTCCTTACATCGGTTTTCTCTTTTTTGGCCTTATGATTGTAGACGAGGAACCTTTTGTGATTGAGTACAACGTCAGAATGGGAGACCCAGAAACAGAGGTGGTTTTGCCTAGACTTAAAAGTGATTTACTTTCACATTTACAAGCGGCGGCTCGAGGGGGACTAAAAAGCGAAAATTTGGAGGTGGATGATCGATTTGCCACTACTGTGATGCTCGTTTCTGGAGGATACCCCGAATCTTACGAAAAAGGAAAGAAGATTGAAATTAATCTAGATCCGACTGAGAACGAGATTCTGTTTCATGCGGGCACAAAAAGACGGGATCAAAGTTTAGTTACCTCTGGAGGAAGAGTTATTTCTTGCACTGCTCTGGCCGAAACTTTAGCTTCAGCTTTGGACAAATCATTTAAACTAGCAGAAGCTGTAAAATTTGAAGGGAAGGTTTTGAGGAGAGATATCGGTAAAGATCTCCTCACTTAATTTGGTTGGGATTGTTGGCTGCTTGCTTGTTGAATTTCTTCTGCATATTTAGCCAGTACAACATCCCTAAAAATCCGACGAATAGAAATATATAATTCGGGTTAACGATGTCAGGGAGGTCTCCAATGGGTACGAGTAAGTTATCAAATGTCCATTTAACTAATTTAGCAATTGGGCCAACGATCTCTTGCATAATCCTAATTTTCGAGATCAAAAGTAAAGATTAATTGAACACGGGAAAAGCACTATTTTAGACTAGGATGATTTATTCAACTTTTGGTACCAATAGACCTATAGTTCTTGTCCTTTTGGTGATTCCTGCCGTGGCACTGCTGGTATTTGCTTCCTTTATTGCTCTTCCTGCAGAACATCTGTTGGGCGGTCCAACAACTGATGCTTTGATTGGATGGTTGAGTTATTCTGATTTGTTTAGGAGAGTTGGTGGAATGGTTCTGATTATGGGCAATGCAGTACTACTCAATTCGCTCTACAACAAACACGATTTCGCGACCAATCAGAATCATTATCCCGCTTTGATTTATTTGATTGTAGTCGCGATCAATTTTGATAATATTGACATTCAACCTCCATTATTTGCTTCACTGNTCATTTTGCTCGCTTTGCGCAGGCTACTTTTAGTTTATAGAGCAGGGAATGTGTTGAGCATAGGCTTTGATTCGGCTCTTTTTTTAAGTCTTGGAGTACTGTTCTATCCTCCTGCGGCTATATTAATTTTACTGCCATGGTTCGTTTTTGTTCAAGTGAGGCCATTTAATTTGAAAGAGTGGCTCGTACCTATTACGGGTATCGCTCTTGTGGTTTTCTATGTATTTATCTATTATTTTTTAGGAGAGCACTCATTCATGCCCTATGAGTTTTTCGATTTGGGAATAGAACGATTTACCCTGATGAGTACGAATGGGAATTGGTCATACTATCTTTTAGTGTCATGCTTGTTTATTTTGGCTGCAATCGGAGTCTTTTCTTTTCTTAACAGAGTGTCAAAATCTAATCTTCGAAAAAAAACTACCAAGTACATTTTTTTATGGTTAACCTTTTTACTGGGACTGACAACGTTGTACAGTTCGTTTTTGGAGACTATTTGTTCGAGCAACCTCCTACTCTTAGCCCTGCCATTTTCGGTCTTTTCGGGAGCTTTATTTGCCGTAAAATCGAGACGGCCAGCACTACCGGCAATTATGTTCTATTCTTGGTTTGCATGTTCAATACTCTACGCCATTTTTTCTAACTAGTCCTTGTGATTCTTTTACCTTTGAAACGTATAATAAAACACAGTCATGAAGTTTGGTGTAATCGTTTTTCCGGGTTCAAATTGCGATCACGATTTAATTTATGTTTTAAGTGAGATCTTAGGAAACGATGTGGTCGAGTTATGGCATAAAGACAAGGATTTAAAAGGGGTTGACTTTGTAATGGTGCCTGGGGGTTTTTCCTATGGAGATTACCTCAGATCTGGTGCAATAGCACGTTTTTCTCCGGTTATGGAGAGTGTAATCGACCATTGCAATCAAGGAGGCTACGCCATGGGAATTTGCAACGGTTTTCAGATTTTATGTGAAGCAGGGCTATTGCCAGGCACTTTATTGCACAATACGCAGCACAAGTTTATTTGTAAGAATCTATATTTAAAACCAGCTACGAGGTCGACTATTGTTACTTCTAGCTTAGACTCTGACCGTGTGCTCAAAATACCTGTTGCGCACGGCGAGGGACGTTATTACGCCCCTGACGACATATTGCGTCAACTCAACGAAAACCAACAGGTCATTTTTAGATACTGCGATCAGGAGGGACATTTTAATTCCAAGGCAAATCCAAATGGGTCTTTAGAGAACATTGCAGGAGTTACCAATGCTGGTAAAAACGTCTTTGGCATGATGCCACACCCCGAGAGGGCAGCCGATAAATTGCTTGGAAATGAGGATGGTAAATTGATTTTTAAGTCAATCCTCAATTCGTTCGTAGGAGCTTAGATTTTTTCGACAATTTTCGTGTTGATAATCACGTGAAATTTGATTTTCAATATCAAAATTTTCTTTGTTACTTGAGATCAAATCCAAGAGAATCTTGGTGACTGGAGAAGTTGAATCATAAGATAATTGAGGAGATTCTCGAGTAGAGTCAAATTAAATAAAAGGAGGTGTTCAGATGTCTGACTATTCGAAACCGGTAGCAGGAATTTGCTTCACAGAGACCTCCATTATTTGGGGGTAGCTTCTGAGAAGAAGCTCCTATTTCTAGGCCAAAGGCCTTGGTCGATGGCTTTACGGGATCTGAGTAAATTACTGTAGATCCGGTACGAAATACAAAAGGTGCTAACTCACTGAGTTAGCGCCTTTCTTTTTTAGCTCAATTCCTTCGTTATTTCATTCCTCGGCAGAAATAAGGGATCTTCTCTAGCGCTTTTTCAAAGCCCAACTTCGCGCTCGACTCCAAGTCTTCACATCCCGATTGGTCCTTATAGGTTAAAAGCTTTGTGATTCCTCTGTTATGAAGAGCTTCGGCATAATTTGGGTTGAGTGAAATGGCTTGGTTGTAATCCAATAAAGCAGAGGCGTACTTTCCAAAGAAGGCCTTCACGTTGCCGCGCATGTTATAAACCTCGGGATCGTCAGGACTTGACTCTACCGCTCTGTCAAAGTCAGGAAGACTTTCCGCATAACTTCCAAGCATACTTTTAGTAAAACCTCGGTTAAAAAGGGCATCTGTGAAGTCTCCTTTTATGGCTATGGCCTTTGAATAATCATCCAGAGCATCCTTAGTTCGCCCCATGCGTTTGCTAGTGATCGCTCTATTGAAGTAGGCATTTGGAAAATCTTGATTTAACGAGATAGCGATATTTAAATCGCTCAGAGATTCATCTATTTGGCCAGATTTTTTTTTGGCCACACTGCGATTATAGTAAGCGACAGCAAAAGTGGGTTCCAGGTCAATCGATTTGCTAAATGCTCTAATCGCTTGATCCAGTTCATCGTACTCTAGGTGAATCAGACCTTGTACGTCGTAAACCAAGGCCGACCTTGGAGCAAGCTCCTTGGCGTAAGCCACATCTTGTTCTGCCGAAATTCGGTCACCTGCTCTCAAATAGGTGATCGCACGTTTCAGATAGGCCAAAGTGTCAATAGGATTGAGGTCTATGATAAAACTAAAGTCGTCAATAGCTCTGTCATAATCTCCGGATTGAAGTTCGGCAATTGCCCTTGAGTCGAGTAAATAGTCATCGTAGGGACTTAATTCAAGTGCCTTATCAAGGTCACCAATCGCTTTTTTATAATCGCTTTGCAATAAGCTGAGTCTTGCTCTTTGATCATAATAAACTTCGCTGTAGGGATTGATGTCGATGGCTTTATTGTAATCAGCTAAGGATTCTTGGTAGCGTCCCATTTGCTGCAGCATAAGGGCTCGTTTCATGTATGCTTCAGCGTAGTTTGGATCAACAGTAATGGCATTGGTGTATTCCTGATAAGCATTATTAAAATTTCCACCTCTTTTCGCCAATTCAGCTTTTTGCATGTACTGAAAGGCTTCCTTCCTATTTTGTGTATAAATGGTTTGCGCCGAAAGCTCAGCAAAGAAGTTGAGCGCAAGCAATAGGACAATACAGTTCAAGAGGCGGATATTAGATCTTCTCATGGTTTGAATTTACATATTTTTGTCTGCCTACATGGAGAACAATACACCATATTTAGTTGGAGTTGCAGGGGGCAGTGCTTCAGGCAAAACTTCCATTATCAATGCTTTGGTAAGTCAATTTGATGCTAATCAAATTGCTCTTATTTCTCAGGATAATTACTACTTCGATCGAGCTCTGCAGCATCGAGATGAAAATGATGAGGTGAATTTTGATCTCCCGACTGCTATTGATAGAGAGGCTTTAGTGAAAGATGTTTCTCAACTGATGAGCTTGAATAAAGTGACTAAGAAAGAGTATACTTTCAACAATCCTGCAGCTGAAGCAAAAATAGTATCCATAAGTCCAGCGCCGATTCTTATCGTAGAAGGCCTTTTTGTATTTCACTATACAGAACTGGCCTCCAGAATGGACCTGAAAGTATATATAGATGCGCTTGAAGAAGTGAAACTCAAGCGGAGGATCCTTCGCGACCTAACAGAGAGAGGTTATCCTGAGAGCGATGTAAGGTATCGATGGAAGAACCATGTGATGCCCGCTTACAGAAACTATCTCAAGCCGCATAAATCACATTGCGACTTTGTTTTGAACAACAATGTTAATTACGAAAAAGGCCTTTCAGTCTTGACCAATCACCTGAAGGCCACCTTAACCACTCGTAAAACGGAATTGGCTTAGAGCCCTAATAAAATTTCCTCAGGAGACTTCCCTCCAAAAATCATCTTCTCAGGTGCCTCGAGCATCTCTTTTACGTTTACCAAAAAGCTCACAGACTCCTTCCCGTCAATGATTCGGTGATCGTAAGACAGTGCCAAATACATCATAGGCAGAATCTTCACTTCACCATTAACGGCCATTGGGCGTTCAACGATGTTGTGCATCCCGAGAATGGCAGATTGAGGCGGATTGATAATCGGTGTGCTCATCATCGATCCGAAAACTCCACCGTTAGTAATGGTGAAGGTTCCACCTTGCATTTCGTCAATCGTGATTTTTCCATCACGAGCTTTGATGGCCAGTCTTTTGATTTCGGCTTCGATCTCGGCCAAGCTCATTCGTTCGGCATTGCGCACTACCGGCACCATCAACCCTTTCGGAGAACTCACGGCAATTCCTATATCAGCGTAGTTGTGCATGACCATCTCCTTACCGTCGATTTGAGCATTTACTGCGGGGAACATATTGAGTGCCTCGGTAACAGCTTTGGTAAAGAATGACATAAATCCTAGTCCAACTCCGTGATTTTCTTTAAACATCTCTTTGTACTTGGAACGCATGTCCATAATTGGCTTCATGTTCACCTCGTTAAAGGTGGTCAACATGGCCGTTTCATTCTTTACTCCAACGAGTCGCTCAGCTACTTTGCGGCGAAGCGCAGACATTTTTTTGCGCTCGGTATCTCTTGTTCCGCCCCATCCGGCTGCCGCACCTGTCGGAAAGCCTGCTGCCATGGCATTGATTACATCCTGCTTGGTAATGCGCCCATTTTTCCCAGTACCATTTACATGATTTGGAGAAATACCTTCCTCACTCATCTTCTTCTTAGCCGCTGGAGAAGCATGTCCACTTGCGTAGTTTTTGTCTGCTTCCGGCTCTGCTTTTGGAGCTTCTTTTTTCTCTTCAACGGGAGCAGGGGATGGAGTGGCTTCTGCCTTGACTTCTTGTTTGGGCTCTTCTGCTGTCACGGGCGCTTCCGCCTCGGTGTCGATGAGGCAAACTACTTCTCCAACACCTACTGTATCTCCTTCTTCTGCCTTAAGTGTAATGACTCCAGCTACTTCAGCAGGGAGTTCAAGAGTTGCCTTGTCAGAGTCTACTTCTGCGATCGTTTGATCTTTTTTGACATAGTCACCATCGGCAACTAGCCATTCGGCAATTTCAACTTCAGATATGGATTCGCCCGGACTGGGCACTTTCATTTCAAACATTGGTAGGTGTGATTATTTTACTGTTTGTTTCGCGTGAGAGAATAGTGAGTCGAGGATGGCTTGTTGACGCGCAGCCGATGTTACTGGTGACCCACTTGCTGGGCTGGCGCTGGCCATACGAGAAATGCATTCGAGTTTTACTGTGTCGTAATTCAGAGCCACAAAAGACCATGCACCCATATTCTTTGGTTCCTCTTGAAGCCAAATGTGTCGCTCCGCATTGGAGTATTTTTCTATCACAGCATCCATTTGCTTCTCTGGTAGCGGATAGATTTGTTCCAATCTTACTACCGCAATGTTTTCCCCGCTATCTGTTTTTTCTTTTTGCTCAAGAATCTCGTAATAGATTTTACCAGAGCAGAACACTACAGTATCCACCTCTTTCGCATTTACACTTGGATCGTCGATCACCTCTTGGAAGCTTCCAGATGCCAGTTGAGCCATTTGCGATTTAGCTTTGGGATAGCGTAGAAGTTTCTTTGGTGTAAAGACAATAAGAGGTTTTCTAAAATCTCGGTGCATTTGTCTTCTTAACAAGTGGAAATAGTTGGCCGGAGTTGTGGCATTACAGACCTGCATATTGTTTTCAGCACAAAGCTGCAGGAATCTTTCCATTCTTCCACTTGAATGCTCAGAACCCATGCCTTCATATCCGTGAGGGAGCAGCATTACCAGGCCATTTTGGGTTCGCCACTTGTCTTCGGCAGAACTCAAAAACTGGTCGATCAAAATTTGTGCCCCGTTGAAGAAATCTCCGAACTGTGCTTCCCAAATGGTCAATGATTTTGGACTAGCGAATGCATATCCGTAATCAAAACCTAAAACCGCGTATTCGCTTAAAAGTGAATTGAAAATGTAGAAATCTCCTTGCTTATCGCTGAGGTGATTAAGCGGTGTGTATTCTTCTTCGGCATCTTCAGTCTTCAATACCGCATGGCGGTGAGAGAAAGTGCCTCTTTCGCAGTCTTGGCCTGAAATTCGAACATCGTAGCCCTCTTCCAGAAGAGTCGCATAAGCCAGCAACTCTCCCATCGCCCAATCAAGACCATCATCTTCAATCATCTTGAGACGGTCGTTCATGAGCTTTTTCAATTTCCTGAAGAACTTCTTGTCTTCTGGTAGCGTATTGAATTTCTTGGCCAGCGCTACTAGTGCATTTTGAGAGTAACCAGTCTCTGGAGATTTCTCGAAAGCTTCAGGCTTTGCAGGTGGGAAATCCTTCCAAGTATCTTTTAAGAACTGCATTACCTCTAGCGTTTCCATTTCTTTAGAAGCGTCATAGCTTTTATCTAAAGTACTGGTAAATCTAGTTATAATCTCATCTGCTTCTTCCTTGGTGATAATTCCTTCCTCCAAGATTTGCTTGAGATATATTTCTCTGGGATTAGGGTGCTTTGCAATGAGATCATACAGTTTGGGCTGAGTGAATTTTGGTTCATCACCTTCGTTGTGGCCATATTTCCTATAGCAGAGAAGGTCGATGAAAACGTCCATTCCAAAACGCTGTCTGTATTCGAAGGCGATCAAAATGGTTTGTACTACTGCTTCTATGTCATCTCCATTCACATGAAAAACTGGACACAATGTAGCCTTACCAACGTCTGTACAATAAGTGGAGGATCTGGCATCGAGGTAGTTCGTAGTAAATCCTACCTGATTATTGATCACAATGTGAATGGTTCCTCCAGTTCTGTAGCCGTCCAATTGCGACATTTGGATCACCTCGTAAACGATTCCCTGACCAGCTATGGCTGCGTCTCCGTGAATGAGTACTGGTACAATCGCTTTTTCGTCTTTGAGGTAGTTGTCAATTTTTGCACGGGCGATTCCTTCAACGACTGGATCAACCGCTTCAAGATGTGAGGGATTTGGCGAAAGAGTGAGCTGAATGGGCTGTCCATTATCAGTCATCACTTCATTGCTATACCCGAGGTGATATTTTACATCTCCGTCAAATTCTTTTTCATCATCATACTCTTCGTATTCTTTCCCCTCAAATTCACTGAATATTTCTTTGAATCGCTTCTTGAAAATGTTTCCAAGTACATTCAAGCGGCCGCGGTGAGCCATTCCGATGATCATTTCTTTTACGCCGAGACGAGTGGCCCTTTGGATGAGTGCGTGGAGGGATGGAATTAGAGCTTCTCCTCCTTCAATTGAAAATCTCTTTTGGCCTACGAATTTCTTCTGCAGGTATTGCTCGAAGGATGTGGCGCGATTGAGCATGTTGAAGATGATGCGCTTCTCTTCTTTATTGAATTTAGGCCTATTGTCAAGCTCGATATTGTCTATAAACCATTTTCTCCGCTCGGGATCGCGGATGTAGTTAAATTCAATACCGATGCTCTCGCAGTAGGTTTTTTCCATATGGGCAACAATGTCTTTGAGTGTTGCTGCACCAATTCCTATTTCTTCACCTGCTTGAAAAATGGTGTTCAAGTCATCCTCAGAAAGACCATAGTGCTCAATGGCGAGCGTCGGCTCATATTTACGACGATCTCTTACAGGGTTCGTATCTGTAAAGAGATGTCCTCGCGATCGATAATCCTCAATCAAGTTGAGGACTTTAAATTCTTTCTGTACGTTTTCTGGAACTTCTGTTTCGGTATCGTAATTTTTTCTGGCGAATTCAAAGCCTTCAAAAAAGTGCGCCCAATCAGATCCTATTGAGTCCGCGTTCTTGCGATACTTTTCATATTGCTCCTCTATCCAATCTATGGAAGTATTGCTGAGGAATGAAAAATTGTCCATAAAAGATTTTGGAATGTAATTGCAAAACTACAATTTTCTAAGCGGGAATATTGATGTAGATGAGCTTTTTGAGGGCAGAGATAGACGAAAGGGATTAGCTGAATTTCTTTCGGTACATCACCTTGACGAAACAGCGCCTGATTATCGCTTCTGCTAGTATTTGATACCGTTGTATTCCCTCTCTTGAAAGCACTTCTTCGGTGATAAATTGCTCAGGGATGTCCAGTTGATAAAATATTCCCGTTCCAGCTTGAGAGTTGATGAGGTCAAGCTTTGACATTCTTTTAGCAAGTTCAGCTAGAATTTCAGGGTAGTAACTTTCTCTGTTTGTGACTGTCAAGTTAATTCCTTGAAGTCTAAAATCTTTTTCTAATTGCAGTAGAGTTTGCTCCTTGACAGATTCGAATTCTTGTGGAGAAATGAAGTTTTTATGTTTGGGTATTTCCATACTATTCTACCAACCAAGCGTCTCTGATCGTTTTTTCTTCTTTGGTTGGAATTTCTTTGATTTTCAAATAATTGTAAATCTTTTTCTCCACCGTTATAACCTTAGCCTTGAGTGTTTTCTCCTTGTAGGAGCCATCTTTTTGTTTTCGAGCTACGAGGACTGAAACTCTATCTCCTTCCTCAACCGATGCTTTAAAGTTATTTACTTCTTCTCTGATATTTCCGCTATCCACTTTAACGCCATTCCAGCTTACAATTTCGTCACCTTTTTGAAATCCTAAATCTTTTCCAAAATCATCAAGTTTTTGGGTACTTGTTACGAGCATTCTGTCCGTTTTTGGATTGAATCCCAAAGCAGCTCCTCCGCCCGAAACCTCTCTCACAGTTGTGGTTTCGGCATATTCAATGCCGGCGTAGCCAAAAAGTTCGGTGTAGGGCAACGGCTCAGTACCACCGATATGCCTTTCGAGGAATGGTGTAATTTCTAAATATTTTGAAATTCGTCCAATTTCTAAGAAGAGGCGATCATCTTCAAAAGGCTTTTCGATTCCGTATTCTTCAGAAAGGTCTCTCATTAGATCTTGAATCCCGTAATCTCCGTGGCTCAAAGAAAGGAGTTTTAAATCGACTGCCATACCTATTAAAGCTCCCTGTTCGTATACGTTTTGGTATTGATCTTCGTGTTCCCCGAGCGCCTTTTTGCTTACTTCTGTGAAAGCAATGCCTGAATCAAAACCTGACGCGGCAACCATTTTTCCTTTGATGACTTCCATGAACTCATCCACACTTATTAATCCGTATTTTACCTGTACATGTTGAGCTGCGTATTCTGTACATCCCTCGTACATCCAGAGGTGCTTGCTCATTTTGGGATTCATGAAGTCGTAGTCATGCACTTCTTCAGAGTGAATATTTAGTGGAGTAACAATGTGAAAAAACTCATGCGCTACCACATCTTTTATCGTTTGTGCAAGTGCCGAGACAGGGGCCTCCGGGAGCACGCAGACTGTTGAGGTGTTGTGCTCAAGAGCTCCAAAACCTCCGCTGCCGCTGCTAAAACCTTCGGTGAGGTAAATTAGAATGGAGTATTGATTTGTTGGTAAGTCTCCACCTAAATATTTACAAGCCGCCGGAAAAAGCTCATCGACTAAGCCGAGAACTTCAGCTGCTTTTACCACTCCGTTGGGAGAATAGACTGATACCGCTATGCGAGTATCGTCAACATACATGGCAGCGGTATCTGGCGCAGAATAAAGCATTGGGCAGTCGTGTAATTGGAAGTAGTCTTTTGCCGCGAACACATCGGTAGAATCTCGGATGTCTATTCTAGGTAGAGATGTTTCTCCGTAAAACTTTTGCGGTCTTAAAATCTCAACTTGGTAAGGCACCATCTTGAGGTGATCTATGTATCCCGCAAAACCAAAAGTGTTGAGGACAATATTTTTCCCAACTTCGATATTGGTTCCTGCAGGCTCGAAAATACCCGCTCCTCTGGGCTCATCGTAGGTGTCTTTCACTTTGTAAACCAGATGACTCAGCGCCTGAGCATTCGAAATCTTCCATCTGTTTTCATCCAATTTTATCACGGGTAACTCTATGCCGGTAGTATCAATCGCCTTGAAGTCTTTAATGAACCTTCCAAAATTGTAAACGCTGTAGGTCCCAGGGATGATTTTTGGCATATTGTAGACTGCTGTATCCCGATCAATATTAGGTACATAAAGTCTTACATTCACCATATCATTCTCGATATTCGCCAAGTCTATATGGAGTACGTAGTGTTCGATCTCATTCGCAAGGGCTCCAATGGAACCAAGAGTGAAGAAAGCTAGGATGAGATTTTTCATAAGATTTTTTAAAATTTGCGAAGACATGCTCGAGCTTGGCCGATGTCTGGAGACCTTAAGCGTATTAATGTAGCCCATGAAGTTTTATAAAAGATTTGTTCCCGAACAAAATGAGTACGGAGCATTTTATATGAATTATCTCAACAATGTGAATGGACTTTCAATTTCCGAAGCTTTTGCCAAGGATGAGCATGAGTGGTCTAATTTCTTCAACCATCTAGATGATTCAAAAGTTCACTTTTCTTACGCCGAAGGGAAGTGGACTATAGCTGAATTGATTCTGCACCAGATTGATACAGAGGCAATTTTTGCTGGGCGCGCCCTGAAGTTGATCAGAAGAGAGGTGCAGCCTCTTCCTGGTTTTGATCAGGACGATTATGTAAAGAACTCTCGAGCTTCAAAGGAAACCAAGGAGAGTTTAAAATCTCAATGGGAAATCACCCGCCATTACATGCGAAGTGTCCTATCTAATGCTCGCGACGAAGATCTGGAATATATTGGTACCGCAAACGGATCTCCGATTTCCGCGAGAGTCATTGGTCTCATTATACCTGGTCACAATCTCCATCACTTCAGAATCATTAAAGAACGCTACGAGATTGGTATTTAGACCGATTCTGCTTCGACGCTTTTCACCACCGGCAGCTCTGTGGTCAACAATGTTTCGATGCCATCCTTGAGTGTAACAGTAGAAGAAGGACAACCAGAGCAGGAGCCTCGTAACTGGACTTTTACAACACCATCTTTAAAAGACACGAAATCTATTGCCCCGCCGTCATTTTCGACGGCTGGCTTTACATATTCGTCGAGAAGATTCTTTATGGCATCGTCGTATTCGGTTGGTTCTACCGGTTCGGCATTCTTGGCAATAACCTCCTCGGCGGTTATCTCAATCTCAGGGATGCTTTCAACGGCCCACTCATTCTTGGCTAGAAAGTTGGTTATAAATTCTCTGATTTCAAATGTAATGAGGTCCCAACTTAGATCTGCGGTTTTGGCTATTGTCACAAAATTTCGTGCAATAAACACTCCTTGCACGAAAGGGAACTCGAACAGCTTACTAGCCAAAATTGAAGAACCTTTAGCTTCTGAAGCTTGCTTATATTCGACGGGATCGTTTGAATCAAAAATCATTCGATCCGCTACAAATTTCATTGTATTTGGATTCGGCGTAAGCTCGGCGTATATACTCGTTGGAAACATCGCGTTCTGTTTTTTAGTACTTTTGCAAAGTTAATACAGCAAAAGCAACCATTTGTTTACTAGAGATAACATCATAAAGAACCGAATTCTTCAAGTGCTCAGCATAGCCCTTGC
>JAKVAV010000015.1:58032-61080 GCA_022448105.1 Flavobacteriales bacterium
GATGATCAGAATTCACTCTGTCTCAATCATCAAACTATTTCTAAATGAAACACATTTTAATACTTACATTTTTTTGCCTAACGGCAAATATTTACGCGCAGATATCAGGGAAGGTCGTCGACAAAAACTCTAATCAACCACTTCCTGGAGTAAATGTCTATTGGGCTGGTACAACTGATGGTGTCTCCACTGGGGATAACGGGCAGTTTCAGTTACCTGTTCCAGATGAAGTCCCGTCAGAGCTTGTTATTAGTTACATTGGCTATCAGAAGGATACGATTCAGGTCACAGAATCAATTCAGTTTTTAGAAATCTCACTCACCTCATCCGTGAATTTGGAGATGACTGAAGTGGTGGCAGAGCAGGGAGCGTTTACCATGTCTGCTGCTTCGAAGGTTAATGTCGAAAGAATCAATCGCGCGGTCTTGAGAAAAGGAGCTTGCTGCAATCTTTCGGAGTCCTTTGAAACGACAGCCTCAGTGGATGTGGTTCTCAATGATGCGGTGACAGGAACCCGAAAAATCCAGATGCTAGGACTAGAAGGGGTGTATGTTCAAAAGCTGTTTGAAGGAGTTCCATTCACCAGAGGTCTCAGCAATGTGATGGGCTTTGATCAGATTCCTGGGCCTTGGATCAACTCCATCCAACTCACCAAGGGTTCTGGCACAGTTACGAACGGATACGAAAGTATGACCGGCCTGATCAATTTAGAATTTCTTCCAGCTGATGGAAATGAAACCGTCTATTTTGATCTTTTTGGAAACAATCAAGGCCGTTACGAGGGGAATCTCATTTGGACCAAACCTCTTAGCGAAAGGTGGTCTACTGCCCTTTTTGCTTCTGGTCATGTCCAAGATCAAAAAGTTGATCAAAATGGCGATGGCTTCCTCGATATGCCAACACGCGATGGACTCAAACTCATGAATCGTTGGAAGTACTTTACTGAAAATTTCCGATCACAACTCATTGCTACTTACAAAACCGAAGAGAGAACTTCAGGTCAAAAGGAATTTGAGTTTGATGATGATTTTGGTTCGGAGACCTCTTATGGTTTTGGGCTAGACTTTGAGCAAATCGACATAATCGCTAAGGCGGGGATTCTCTCAAAGGAACGATTAGATAGAAGCTTTGGAATTCGATCGATTTTCTCGAAAACGACGGTTGATTCTTATTTCGGTAATTCAATTTACACGGGGGAGCAAATCACGGGAAGAATCAATGTTTTGTTTGATCAGAAGTTTTCGGAGTACAGCGATCATAAAATGACGGTAGGAGCGCAGTATCTCTATGACGATTACCAAGAAGTCTACACTGACTCTTCTTTCAATCGAATTGAAAGAGTACCTGGAGTCTATGGTGAGTACACCTATGATCGACCGCGTTTTACTCTGGTTTTGGGAGCTCGATATGATCACCATAACCTGTTTGGTGATCAGTTTTCTCCAAGATTTCATGCCAAGTATAATTTCAAACCGCTCACAACTCTAAGAGGTACAGTAGGAAGAGGGTATCGATCGGCAAATGCTTTTGGAGATCAGTTGGGTTTATTGGCGAGTTCGAGAACAGTGAGAGTAATCGACACTCCTGATGCGGAAGTCAGTTGGAATACGGGAGTATCGTTTTTGCACAAGTTTCAACTCTTTGACCGAGACGCCGTATTCAATGTAGACTATTACTACACCTATTTCGAAAATCAACTCGTGGTCGATAGAGATTTTGATGTGAGCCTGCTTCTTTTCTACAATCTGAATGGAGAATCTGATGCGCATAGTTTCCAAACCGACTTTCAGCTAGAACCACTTGAAGGTTTTGGCGTGAAGCTTTCTTACAAATATCAGTTAGTCGAAGTCGACTATCTCGAAGGTATATTGAGTGCTCCTTTGATTCCGAGGCATCGTGCTCTCTTCAACATGGGATATACTTCCAAAAACCAAAAATGGTATCTGGATTTCACCGCTAACTTTTACGGGACTTCAAGACTACCTGGAACGGAGTCGAATCCAGAAGAGTTGAGGTTGAATGATGAAAGTGAAGTCTATTTCATCTTCAATACTCAGATCAATCGCACCCTTGGGAACTTTGAGATATATGCTGGCTCGGAGAATTTGGGGAATTTCATTCAGGACAATGCTATCGTAGATCCTGAAAATCCTTTTGGTGACTTTTTTGATGCAACAATGATTTACGGACCACTAAACGGTCGCACCATTTATGCTGGTGTAAGATTTAAACTTGAAAAACAATAAATAATGAAAACGATAAAATTGATTTTTGCCTTTTGCCTTCTTTCTTTTGCTGTATTGGCGGGAGAAGTGACGATCAAGTCGTCAATAGTTTGTGACATGTGTAAGGCTACGATTGAAGAAGGATTGGCCTTTGAAAAAGGCATTAAGCGGGTGCTTGTTGATGTTAAGGCAAATACCATCTTTGTGAAGTTCAATGAGGAGAAGATTTCTGAGGAGGAGATCAAAGAGAAAATTTCTAAACTCGGATATGTTGCAGATGACATTAAGCCGGTAAAAGAAGCCTACGATCATTTGCACGGATGCTGCAAAATGCCTGGAGTTTGCGAAGATGAGTGAACCAATAATCCATTCTGTAAATGGACTAGCTCCCTTTCTGGAAGAAGATGTTTGGGTGGCACCCAACGCAACTGTTGTTGGGGATGTCCATATTGGAGCCAAGAGCAGTATTTGGTACCAATCGGTTCTGAGAGGTGATGTAGGGAAGATTGTTTTGGGTAAGGAAGTCAACATTCAAGATGGAACTGTTATTCATTCTACTACAGGTAAGAGCACAGTAACGCTCGGAAACCGAGTCTCTGTTGGGCATCGCGCCATTGTTCACGGTTGTACTTCAGAGGAGGAGGTACTTATCGGTATGGGCGCTATCGTAATGGATAATGCCTACCTCGAGCGGGGATCCATCGTGGCAGCGGGCGCCGTTGTTTTGGAAAACACCAGAGTGGAAGGGGGATGGATTTGGGCCGGTGTTCCTGCAAAACCAGTCAAGAAGGTTGAACTAGAAGTGGCTCTCAGGATAATCAGA
>JAKVAV010000015.1:61179-72777 GCA_022448105.1 Flavobacteriales bacterium
CGCGCCAACGGGTGAAACGGCTGCATTGTGCACCTCTGCCATGTACGAATACGTGGAACGTATAGTATCGTCCATTCCTTCGTAGGTGCACACCCAAGGAATAAATTCACAATTGGAGTTGTCGCCATTTTCTCGTCCCCAAGTCATGTAAAACAAGGGAGTGCTGCATTCATTGTTTGACAGAATACTATCGACTAGGATTTGAGCAAATGGGAACAGCTCTGTCTGTTTCCATTCCCAGCCAAATGAAGTTTCTTGACTTTGTGCTTGGAGGGTAACAAAATCCCAATCGTTTGAGCTGATTTTGGAAAGTGTCGTGGGATTTGAAGCGTGATTAAAGAAACGCGCCCCTCCTGGAGTGTATGTGTCGAAAATTAACTCATCGCCTGTGCTGGAGGCTATATTTGCGACCATGGCAGCCAGATTATTATAACCGGTGTAGCTATTGCCAATGAAGAGCGCTTTTTTGGTCTCTTGACCTGAAGTTGTCCCCCCAAGTAAAAGTAATGCTATGAAAATGCCACACAATTTCTTCATCTTTTCAGACATTGCTAACAGTAATTAAATGGCTAATCTTTTAGTGTTTTTTTCTCAAGTTTAAGTTTCTCTCCAAAGAAAAGCTTAGTACTCTCTTCAAATGAGTGAGTCTTTTCAGAAACGTAGAATTGGTGACTTCCATCAAGGCGATCAGATTCTAAATTTCCTTTTATGAGTTCTTTCTTGAGATTATTTGCCACAATTGACGAAGAGTCGATCACTTCGGTTGCATCGTGATAGAACGACTCAACTTCCGTTTTAATTAACGGAAAGTGGGTACACCCAAGGATAAGTGCCTTTGCGTTTTTGAGCGTGTTTTTGCTGAGGTAGTTATTGATGATTGCTTGTGAAATCTTGTTGTTAAAAAAGCCCTCTTCGATCATCGATACCAGAAGTGGAGTAGCCAACATGGAAACGCTGAGCTTTTGGTTGGATTTTGGAATTCTCTTGGCATAACTTCGACTATTGACCGTTGCTTTTGTGCCGATCACACCAATTTTTCCAGACGAATACTTTTCTGAGACATAACTGACAGTTGGGTCTATCACATTTATAACTGGAATATCCCTTGGGGCCATTTCACGCACAATAGGGTACGCCGTTGCAGAAGCAGAATTACAGGCTATCACAATCGCCTTGCAATTTTTGGAAAGAAGAAAATTGGTAATGCGCTGCGAATATCTTTGAATGGTTTTAGATGACTTTTCGCCGTAAGGCAAATGAGCAGTATCTCCGTAATAGATAATTCTCTCATCTGGCATTAGCCTATTTATGGCAGATGCAACAGTGAGTCCACCAATGCCTGAGTCAAAAATACCTATGGGACGATTGTTTGCGCTCATTGATTAATCAACGAATATAACATCCTTTATGCATGAGCACTCACGATAAAAATCTGGAATAAAAAAAGGACGATCATTATGATCGTCCTCAAAGTCTGACAATAATGTATTCACTTAGAGGCCAAGCTGAGTTTTAACCTTACTGGTGACATCTTCTCCACCAGCATACATAAGTGCTCCGCTACTCGCGTCAAATATGTAAGCATAACCTTCGGCTTCACCCACGGCCACTGCTGCTGTTCTCACTTTGTCAAAGAGACTGGCCATGAGTTCATTTTGTTTGGTCTCAATTTCGGTGTAAGCAGTTTGCTGGAACTCTTGAATTCTCCTTTGCAAATCTTGGATTTCACCCGCCACGCTCGCTTGCATAGCCTGCGGCATGGTGGTATCACTCTCAAACTCCTGAACTTTTGTTTGATAAGTCTCTACCATTTTATTAAGTCGGCCTTCCAATGTTTGTTGGAGGTCTTGAATTTCCTTTTCAGCTGCGGCCCGCTCAGGAAGAAGACCAACGATTTCTTCGAAGTTTGCATGCCCCATTTTTTGGGCGTTGCTGATTCCTGTGCTTCCTATGATAAGTAATACTGCAATGATTAGCTTTTTCATCTCTTTGGTTATTTACTAAATGTCTAAGTTCTGTGATTATCTGCGCGGTGAATCTCCGCTTTTACTTCCTTGTTGGCCAGCATTTGATCCTCCTTTGTCGGTATTTTCGTCGCTGTCACCTCTTTCTCTATCACTGGCGCTAACACCGAGTCTGCTGAGTACGCGGTCACTTTTATCGTAACGAGGGTCAGCGTACAAGATATTCGATTGTCCTGCTTTATCAAAGATGACCGAAAAGCCCCCGCCATCCGCTACTTGCTTTATGGCCTGAAAGATTTCTTCTTGGATAGGCTGGATGAGTTCTTCTCTTCTTCTAAATAAATCTCCGTCTACACCGAAGCGCTGTCTTTGCAGACTTTTAGCTTCATCTTCCTGACGAATAATTTCATCTTCTCTATCTTTTCGCATGTCTTCGGTTAGGAGGACTTTTTCGGCTTGATAAGCTTTATATAGCCTATCTATAGCTTCGTAGCGTTGCTCAATTTCTTTTTGCCATTGTGTTGAAATCCGATCTAACTCTTTTTGTGCATCCTGGTATGAGTCCAGATTTTGCAGGATATACTCTGTATCCACATAGGCATATCTCTGACCTATTGAGGCTGAGCTCGAGAAGAGTGCCAATGCGATAAAGAAAAATGCCTTTAAAAATTGTTTCATGTCCTAGTGGTCAAGCCCTTGCGGGCAGCGAATTTACAATATTTTTATAGTTCTCCAAGATTCATGCCAATGGTAAAATGAAACTGTCCTTGAGGCATTGCAGAACGTCCTGGTACATCGTCAAATCTCCAACCATAATCGAGTCCCATGAGGCCAAACATTGGCAGGAAAATCCTAACACCAAGACCGGTAGATCGATAGATTCTGAATGGGTCGAAGTTTTCAATACCGTCATAAGTGTTACCTGCTTCGAGAAAGCCCAAGGCGTAAATGGTTGCTGATGGATTCAGCGATAGCGGGTATCGCAATTCCATGGTCTGTTTCATTACAATATTCGCTCCTTCTTGTGGAGAAAGGCTCAGGTCGTCATACCCACGAAGAGCGATGATCTCGCGCCCATCAAGTGCAAAACCCGTAAGCGCTGCTCCACCAAGATAGAATCTTTCGAAAGGAGATATTCCTTTATCTCGACTGTAGAATCCCAAGAACCCGAATCCAGACCTAGTCATCAAGACTAGTTTCGGTGCCAACTCAGTATACCACTCAGCTACCAATTTCCATTTGTAATATTCGGCCCATTTGTAACGCGTTTGTTCTGTAATTGGACCATCATAGTCGATTCCATCCCATAAGGAATAGGGAAGGGTGAATTTCGTATTGAGTCGAATGTTGGAGCCCCAACGAGGGAATATCGGATCAAAAACTGAGTTTCTAGAAAGATTAAAAATGAAAGAAAGGTTGTTAGAAGTTCCGTTTTGGAATGAAAAAATTCCTGTTCCTCCCCCGCTTCTAAAGTTCCTGATATCATAGTAAAGGTAACTTACACCCAATAGCATTTGGAAGTAATCATCAGGCCAACCTAATCTCTTACCTAAGCTCACATTACCACCTGTTATATAGAGTGCTTGTCTGTCAGCTCCCTGCTCTTCCTGAGCTTTAGTCACACCATTGGTTTGAATCGAATGTTGAAAACCAACAGTAAATGCATTTGCCTTCTTGCCTCCGAGCCATGGTTCTGTGAATGAGAGGTTGTAGGACTGAAAAAATCTTCCGTTTGATTGAGCTCTCAATGATAGCCGTTGGCCGTCTCCAGCAGGGAGGGGATTCCACGCACCTTTTTTGAAGACTTTACGCATGCTGAAGTTGGTTAGGGAAACACCTAGGGTTCCCACGATTCTTCCTGCACCCCATCCACCAGAGAGCTCGATTTGATCAGACGGTCTCTCTGCAACGGTGTAAACCACGTCAACTGTACCATCCTGATCGTTTTGGATAGGGTTAACATTAAACGCTTCAGGGTCGAAATATCCGAGTTGGGAAAGCTCTCTTTGAGTTCTGATTATGTCAGAACGGCTGAATAGCTCGCCGGGTTTTGTTTTGATCTCACGTCTGATCACGTGATCGCTAGTTTTGGTATTGCCCTTAACGATTACACGGTTAATACGGTACTGTCTTCCCTCGTAGATTCTAATCTCAACGTCAATGGTATCGTTGCTGACATTTTTTTCTACGGGTATTGCTTGAAAGGCGAGGTACCCATCATCTAAGTAAAGAGAGCTCACATCTCCTCCATTTGGATTAATTAGTAGGCGGCTCTCAAACTTTTCTTGATTATAAATTTCACCTCTATCAATTGCAAGAATACTTGACAGTTTGGAAGAGCTATATTTGGTATTTCCTACCCAATCAATTTTTCCAAAATAGAATTGATTTCCTTCACGCAGGTAAACATCAATATGAACCGTGCCGTCTGGATTTCTGTAAACTGAATCACGCAGAATTTTAGCGTTTCTATATCCGTCTTTGTTATAGGTATAAAGTATATTCTTTAAATCTGCTTTGTACTCATCTCTGATATATTTGGAGCGCTTAAAAAACCTGAAGAAGTTTTTTTCTTTTGTCTTCTTCATGGAGCGAAGAAGCTTACGCTCATTTAGTTTCTCAACTCCAATCAAGTCTAGATTGCCAATCTTTATCTTTTCTTTTTTTCTGACATTAATTATGAGGTACTCGCTATTCGCAACAAGAGTGTCTGGTACTTCTGTGATCCTGACACTAGCATCCAAATACCCCTTTTCTCGATAATGTTCTTTTATAATGTTTGAAGTATTGGTCAATAGGTTTTCGTTGACAATTGTACCTCGGATAAGATTGATTTTCTCCCTTAGTGTTTCAGCTTCACCTTTTGAAACCCCATCAAATTTAAATCTACTTAGCCTAGCTCTTTCTGTTAGCTGGATATTCAAGAAAATTTCGCTCCCGCGAATTTCGCTTGCCGTGATTTGAATATTTTCGAAAAGTTTCTGTTTCCAGAGGTTTTTGATTGCCTTGGAGATCTCTTCCCCAGGAACTGTTATGGTTTCACCAATGGATAAGCCTGAGAAGAGGATGATTGCTTTGGAATCAAGGTTTTTAGCACCAGAAACCGTTATACCACCTATGGTAAACTCCTTAGGTACACGGTAATCTATCTCTAGCTTTCCTAATCCAACCTGAGCATGAACGAGGCCTCCTCCTAAGGATAGAAAGAGCGCAGTACTAACTAAATACTTAACAAGAAACTTGTTCGCTGATCTTACCAAATCTTCTTTCACGATTTTGATATGCTACGATCGCCTCGTAGAAATCTTCTTTTTTAAAGTCAGGCCAAAAAACAGACGTAAAGTAAAGCTCACTGTATGCTATTTGCCAGAGTAAAAAATTGCTTATTCTTTTCTCTCCACTTGTTCTTATTAAAAGCTCAGGATCAGGAATATTATGTGTTTCAAGGTATGAATCAATGGTGACTTGATTAATATCTTCGACTTGCAATTTGTTATTTTTAACATCTTCTCCTATCGCTCTTATCGCCTGCGTGATTTCCCACCTGGCGCTGTAACTCAAAGCAAGGGTTAGAGTAATTCTTTTGTTATTCTTCGTCTTTTCGATCGCCTGGTTTAAGGTTTTCCTGCAGTTTTCGGGCAATAACTGTAAATCACCTATGGCTTGAAGTCTCACCTTATTCTCTTGCAGATCGTCAATTTCTTTAACTATGGTCTTGACGAGTAAATCCATAAGAGCAGCAACTTCTTCGCGCGGTCTATCCCAATTTTCCGTACTAAATGCATAGAGTGTCAGATATTTGACTCCAATTTCACCTGCGGCAGAGAGCGTTTCGCGCACCGAGCTAACACCGTTCAAGTGGCCGAATATTCTCATTTCCCCATGAGTTTGAGCCCAACGCCCATTGCCATCCATGATTACCGCGACATGGTTAGGTACTCGGCTGACGTCTATTTGGTCCTTGAACTTCATATCTGTATATTCCGCAAAGGTCTTAAAAAAAGGGAAACTCCGAAAAGGTTTAATCAAATGCTGTAGGGCATTTGACTCGGGGCTGACCTAGTTTATAGGTTAATATTAAACCGGTAAATACATACCAATCCTCGCGATTCGTTTCACCTCTTTGCATTCCTGTATTTATACCGTCTGGGCCAGTGGCAACAAAACTCCTGTCAGAGAGCTCGGCTGTTAAGGGGCCGTTTTCTTCGGTCAGAATTCCTTGGTCAACATAAACTGTGCTCACATCATCTAGGTAATCGGTAAATGTACGCCTCATTCCCCATTCGATCGAACCTGCAAAGTTCCCTGAGATGTTGAATTTGAAGCCAACTCCAAAAGGAATAGAAATCTGCGTTAGTGGATATCGATTACCGAAACCTTCAATGCCTTGGCCTTCGGTTCCAAGAGGTTGGAGGTCAATCCATCTCCCATCTATTTCAGCTTCTGGATTATGACGGAATAGTGCCAATCCCACGAAAAGGTAGGGTGAGCTCGGGCGGTTTCTATCACCTACCTCGTAGGTCAAAAAATTAACCTCGACCTGACCTGAGAATTCAAAAATGTCATTTCTGAAGTGAAGATTTCTATTTTCTTGCCATGTATCCCTAGAGTCCTCGTCGCTTGCATAAATTCTGTTATAAAGTATGCTTCCTTTGAAGGCTACTCGATCATTGAAGTTGTAACGGTAAATAAGACCACCTCCAAGATTGGGGTCAACCGGTATGTGAAATTGCGGATTGATATCTCCTATGTAATAGCTGGTTCCCGCCATAAATCCTATTTCGTGATATTGCGATTTAACACTCACAAAGAGAATAATGAACAAAATGGAAATAAGACTTTTCACTTTAACTTTTATCGCTTCTTAGGAAAATTTATTGTGTTTTAGAGACATACAAAAGTATTAAAAGCGCCCTAATTGCGCTTGTCAAAGCCCCAAGCAAGCTTATTCCTCATTGTATTGAGAAATGTGTGCCCTTCGGGTTTGAGGAGGTTGATCGTGAAAGGAGCTTTAGAGATGATTATCTCTTCGTTGGGATGGATGATTTGTGGTCTGCTATCAATTGCGAGCAGAAATTCCTCACTCCTCCCATTTGCTCTAAGCTTTAGTTCAACATTATTTGAAACGACTACAGGTCTTACATTCAGGTTATGCGGAGCAATTGGTGAGATCACAAAGTTTTCAGATCCGGGTACCACTATGGGCCCTCCACAAGAAAGGCTGTAAGCTGTCGAGCCGGTTGGGGAACTGACAATTAAACCATCCGCCCAGTAGGTGTTGAGGAAATCGCCATTGACGAAGGTTTCAATTTGAATCATCGAAGCTGTATCCTTTTTGTGAATGGTCATTTCATTCAGCCCAAAATTTAAATTGCCGAAGACATTTCTCGGTGTTTTTACCTGTATGAGACTCCTCTTGTCTACCTCGTACTTATCTTCTTCAAGGCTGCTCAGTACTTCGGATAATTCGTCAACGGTGAGACTTGATATAAATCCTAGCCTTCCCGCGTTTAGTCCTACGATCGGGATATTGGAATCTTTGACTAGAGTAACCGTNTCCAGCAAGGTTCCATCGCCTCCTACGCTAACTAGGCAGCAATAGTCTTTGATGTTGACGTCCTCCCGTGAAAAGGTTTTGTAGCTTTTGGATAGAAAGCCTTTTTCGGAAAGAAATTCAGCATACTTTGCGTAGATAATTCCTTCAAATCCTCGTTTTTCGATGAGCTGAAGAATCTCCGATATATCATTATTGATATCGTTCTGGAAGGGTTTCCCGTAGATGGCAATTTTCTTCAAAAGGCTTGTTTAAAGTGCACGAAGATGGACTGTTCTCCAAGACCATTGATGGATCCCTCTACTCTTACCACTTTGTCGTAGTACGTTACCAAATCCAATCCAATTCCTGCGCTGTAAAGGTATTCATTCACTAGAGAATTTGCGGCTCGAAAATCTTCTCCGTTCACGTAGCCGGCATCGAAGAAAAGATTTGCATATAGCGCTACAAAAGTTTTACTGAATTTATCAGAAGGTATGTAGGGTATGTTTATGGCCTTTGGCCTGAGGATTTCAAACTTTAGGTTTGATTGAAGCAGACCGTATGATGTTCCATCGACTACATAGAATTCGTAACCACGAACGAAATTGCTGTACCCCAATCCGCGAGTTAGGTAATACGGCGGTGTATTCCAATTGATTTTTCCTTCCATATTATGTGCGAGATACCATCTTCCACCAAGCTTGTGATGGTGTCTGTAGCCACCTGAGGTGGTAAAAACACCCAATCTTTCTCGGTTTACTATTCCGAGTCCATCTTGATTGAGAATTCCAAACAGAAGAAGCCCCTTCAGAGGATACCGGCGGTAATCTCGGGTATCGTAGTTAATTGAATATGTAGCTCTGAGAAATTTGGATGTATTTCCTCCTCCAGTAAAATATTCGGGCTGTAAAATTGGAATCGTGTCATTCACACGTGCATCAAAATAGCTCACTTCGAAGTAATGCCTGAGATAAATATCTTCGCGATAGCTTAGCCCTACTTTGTACTGATAGTACTGACGAGCTTTATCTTCTGGATTGTTGTAGAATAATCTTTCGTTGTTTTCAGTATTGAATACAATTTCATTGTTTTCAAAATAGCCTGCACTGAAGTGTAATCCTAGAGTTTGTCTTTTATTGAGGTTAGGAACAGACCAGCTTGCGCTGTATTTTTTAGTGTAACCGAACCTCAACGTTACGGAGAGATCTTGATTAAGACCCCTGAAGTTATTGTGGGAGACCGAAAGTCCGTAATTGAGCCACCTCAGCTCCTTGGTTTCCCACCAGGTATTAAAGTTTGTTTGTGCTATTTCGAATATGGGAACTGGATATATGTACCACCTTTCTTGAACGGTGATTAAAATGATGACTCTCTTATTGTCTATTTGGATGGGCTCAATTTCAACGAAGTTGAATAGCCTCAAATTCATCACATTGTTTTCTGACTGTTCCATTCCTGCCTGGAGGTTAGACCAGTAAAGGGTATCTCCAACAGCTAAGGTAACCTCTCGGAGAATGATTCGCTCCTTGGTGAGCCTGTTTCCCTCAATAATAAAGTCGGTAATTACTTTCTGACCTGTACTATCAATTTGAATCGACTCTACAAGCTGAGCCTCTGCGTTAATAAACCCGAGTAAACAGGATAAGAAGATGAAGGATTTGAATTTGACCAAGGATTAGAAGTTTATGTACCTCATTAATTCCTCGTAGCGGTCCTTGAGCAAATCATCAAAATTTGATTCATGGTAAGATGCCGAAATGATGTAGTCGTAGCGATTGAAAGTCTGAATAATCGCATCAATGTTTGTGTGATTGATCTTAAGAGTGAGCTCCAGCTTTTGGGTTTCCGGTTGCGAAGTAATGTTAGCACTTAGGATTTTGGCATCATTTCCCTCAACAATTTGAGCGATTTCTATGAGGGAATAGTCATTCTGATTTAGCTCTAGCACCACTATGCCGCCGGGTTGATTGACCGAAGCCATTTGAGACAGCTCCCTTATCATACAGTAGACACTAACCACACCCATATATTTATTCTCATTGTCGAGAATGGGAATAGCACTCAATTGAAATTCTGCTGCTATTCTTATAAGGTCGTAAACGTGCTGGTCTTGTTGCACGTAAACCATTTGAAGGTTGCGAAGATGGTTTTTTAAAGGCCCTTCGGCCTCTTCAATTTCTAATACAGCACTTTCAGAAATCAGTCCCAAAAAGTCGTTTCCTTCGACAACTGGAAGTTGTTTCATTTTGAATTCATCCAGCAGCTGCATGGCAAATAGAGCATTGTCTTCTCCCTCTAGAGTCGGAATTTCATCACTTATTAAATCTGCAGCTCTCATCAATTTTAAACATTAGGGTCCTATAAACGCTTACCTTTGCCAGCCCGTTTGCAAGATATGCGAAAGATGACAAAACTTAGCGTTAATATCAACAAGTTTGCCACCCTAAGAAATGCAAGGGGAGGTAATAATCCCAATTTGGTAAAGGTAGCTCGAGACTGCCAGCAATTTGGTGCTCAGGGTATCACGATTCATCCTCGGCCTGACGAGCGACACATTACCACCCAAGATGTATACAATCTGAAGCCTGTTATCACTACAGAATACAATATAGAAGGCTATCCGGATGAGCGATATGTCAAATTAGTGACAGACACTCATCCCATCCAAGCCACCTTGGTGCCAGATGGGCCAGATGTCCTCACCTCTAATGCCGGATGGGATACCATCCGCGAAAGAGCATTTCTTCAGGATGTAATCGGGCAACTGAAAGAAACAGGAGTTCGGGTGAGCATATTCGTGGATGCTGATTCAGAATTGGCCGCTGCCGCTAAAGAAACTGGTGCTGATCGAATTGAACTTTACACAGAGGCTTATGCCGTAGGTTATCATTCTAATCCCGAGGAGGCTATAAAACCCTATGTGGAAGCGGCTCAGGCTGCTGTGGAAGTAGGATTGGAGATCAACGCTGGGCATGATCTTGATCTGCACAATTTGAGATACTTCCACCAGAATATCCCGTCGCTTGACGAGGTATCTATTGGGCACGCGTTAGTTTGTGATGCCCTCTATCTTGGGCTAGAAAATACGATCAGACTTTACCTCAGAGAATTGAGATGACTTTAGCTTTTCGTCAAATGGGATCAGGAGAACCACTGATTATCCTTCACGGCCTTTTTGGTTCATCAGATAATTGGCAAACCCTCGGTAAGAAATTTGCAGAATTCAACGAAGTATTTCTGGTCGACCAGAGAAATCACGGGAAGTCTCCGCATAGCGATGATTTTGACTACGATATTCTGGCTGATGATCTCAAAGACTTTATGGCTCAGCATGGGCTACTTCGTGCAACTCTTCTCGGACACAGTATGGGTGGAAAGACTGTCATGCGGTTTGCTCAGAAATATCCGGAAATGGTGGAGAAATTGATCGTGGCTGATATGGGAATCAAGTCTTATCCTCCGCATCACCAAGATGTACTTCGTGCATTTCACGCCATTAAGCCAGGCACGCTCACCTCTCGATCAGAAGCGGAGGAGAGAATCGCTCCCATCATCAGTGATTTTGGTGTGAGGCAATTTTTGCTCAAAAACCTCTACCGGAGCAAAGAAACAGGATACGGCATAAGGGCAAACTATCTGGTGCTTGAGAGAGAAATGGATCGGATTTTGGATCCTTTGCCAGAAGGGGAAGTTGAAATAGAAGCGCTCTTTATCCGAGGGCTTAAATCAGACTACGTCCCTTACGAAGATTACGAATCTATTCGAACGGTCTTCCCCAATGCTCGATTCGTTGAATTGGAGGCAGGGCATTGGCTGCACGCCGAGAAAGCACTTGAATTTTTCGAAGCGGTGAAAATTTTTGTAACCTCTTGAAACAAGCGACCGTAATAAGTGCAGGATTTCATTAATAAGGTTTAATTGGTGATTAAGGTAGAAAGGAGTCAACATCGGTTGACTCCTTTCTTTTTTTACACTGATTTATGAAAGCTTATTTGAAAATCACAAGCTTTTCAGATCCTGTTCGGTTGCCCTCTTTGTACTGGATAGTGTAGAACCCATTAGGAACAGAGGATACATCGACAAGGACTTTATTTGGTC
>JAKVAV010000016.1 GCA_022448105.1 Flavobacteriales bacterium
CCAGGTGGTAAAATCGTTTTCGTGGAGTTTCATCCTGTGGTGTGGATGTTTGATGATGACTTTAAGTCAATAAAATATCCCTATCTCAAATCTGAACCTATTGTAGAAGAAGAGGAGGGAACTTATGCTGATAGAGACGCTTCAGAAGTGGAAGGCAAGACCATCACATGGAATCACGGTCTGAGTGAAGTGCTGACTGCTCTTCTGAAAGTCGGCTTGTCGGTAGAGTCGCTCCAAGAATATGACTATTCACCTTACAACTGTTTCCGGCACACCGTCGAGTTTGAAGCGGGAAAATATAGAATAGCGCATTTGGAAGATAAAATTCCGATGGTTTATTCGGTGGTTGCGAGGAAAGATTGATGCTAGACAAAAAAAAATTCGTCTCTCATTTTCTATCTTTACGAGAAGCAAACCTTTCAAAACCTGTGAAATGATGAAAAACAAAACTCTACTTCTTTCTTGCCTTTTTCTATATGCTTCAATTTATTCGGTCAACGCTCAAGTAAGTGTTGACACTACTATGACCATCGAAGATTTGGTCAATGATGTGCTACTTGGAGAAGGAATGACCGCAACAAATATCACCTATAATGGATTTGCCGCTGATGTTTCCGACCTCGCTATCGGCATGTTTTCTGCTGAGAACTCGCCTTTTCCAATTTCCGAAGGAGTGGTTATGGCCACAGGATTGGCTTCACAGATTGTAACAGGAGGTGGTTGGAGTAATACGGGTATAGATGATGATCCAGATTTGGTCGCATTAGCTGGTCTCAATATGAACGACTGTGCCGTTTTGGAGTTTGACTTTATCGCTTCTGAAAATGTATTTCTGATCGACTACGTTTTTGCTAGTAACGAATACCCAGCCTACACGTGTTCCCAGTTTAATGATGCCTTTGGAATATTTGTTTCTGGTCCGGGCATCGACGGACCTTTTACGAATAGCGCTAGTAATTTTGCCTTCATTCCCAACACCAACATTCCTGTTGCTATCAATACGGTAAATAGTGGTCCGAATCTTCCGGAACCCAATCCTTGCTCAGAGGCTAACCCGAACTATCAAGACGATTCAATTTATTTCATAGAAAACAATCCACAACAGACAAACAGCATCTCTATGCCAGGACATACTCAGCTGCTCACGGCTTATGCTCCTCTTCAGGTTGGTGAAGAGTACCACGTCAAGCTAGCAATTGGTGATGCATTTGATGGTGCTCTTGATTCCTCAGTGCTTTTTCAGAAGGGAAGTGCGATCGATTCGACCGGAACCAATGTTAGGGTTGATGTGAACACGGAGAATATTTTTGTGGATGATGAAGGAATGTTCATTGCCGGAACTTTTAATAACGACACACCTGAATCAATGATTCAAGTATCTGAGAATATCTATCGATACTTTGCAAATCTGGCTCCTCATGTGGATTTGACTTACAAGTTTTATAATGGAAGCTCCTTAACAGGTGCGGAAGTAGTGCCAGATCTATGTGGTACTGAAGGGTCACTATCAGGCCTGAGCAGGAGTGTGTTTGTAACCATTGAGGATATGATTTTAGATCCAGTGTGTTTCGGAACCTGTGAAACCTGCTTCGACCCGCTTAACACAGATAATGTTGGGATAGGTCAATTACTCCTTTTTCCTAACCCTTCACCAGGTCGCTTTCAAGTTGTCTCGCCAAAAGACGGTTTTGCTCGAATTCAAGTCTTCAATATACTCGGGAGCATAGTTTATGATGAAAGAGTTTTCCTCGCTGCAGGATCAAACTTCGAGTTCGAGCTAGAAGAAAGAGGACTCTACAAGGTGAATCTTTCTTTTGATCAGACAAGCCAGAGTCACTCCTCAACCCTTATTGTGGAGTAACGGTCCTACTAATAGAAAACAAAAGCCATTTCAAAACAGAGTTGGCTTTTGTTTAGAATCATCTTCGATTCTTTACCAAATGAATTTCTCTGAGTCTATTTCGCTGCCATGCGAGAGCCTTAAGATGTAAGCTCCTTTGGGGAGTTTCGGCTGTAGAGTTGTGAATCCATTTCCGGTATTCTCCAGAGTCTCTTCGGTAATTCTCTTTCCTAATAGATCGTAGATGGCAAATGTCACAAATGGAGATTTTGAATTGTATTTGATATTTAGACTGTTAACACCTCTGTAGACGCGCTCAATATTAAAGGAGCTTCCTTGTCTTATTTCCACGACGACTGGATCACTGAATGTGGTGGTGCCATTAAAATCAGTCTGGCGCAATCTGTAGTAGGAGACACCAGAATAGGGTCTCTCATCTACAAGACTGTAAAACAACTCAATATTTGAATTTCCTGCACCATTTACTCTTCCCACAGCTTCCCAGTGAATGCCATCTACAGATTTTTCTACGGTGAAGAAATCGTTGTCCTGTTCTGAAGCAGTTACCCATGCAGTGTGGACAGCACCTCGCTTTTCTTCAGCTCTGAAAGAGAGTAATGTAATAGGAAGGACGTTAAAATCTGGTCGATTCGAAGCGAGGGTGAAATCACTAAATGTAGAGACTTCTCCAATGGTTGAGACTTCTCCAATCGTATTGGGATCTGAACCCACAAGCAGAGGATACTCCCAAGAAAATCCGTCCCATTTAGCTAATTGAAGGAACACGTTACCACCTGGTAGAATCTCGTTACATGGAGTGTTTCCATACGTTATGGTGACGCGCGCATCTTCGGCACCAGCAATACGGCTTAATGTCCAGTAGTCACAGTTACTAATTTCCTGATTATCCCCATTACTATTGGATTCTCCGTCAAAGTATTCACCGGCATTTGGATGCTGTTCGGCAACATACCTTGCCTCGAAAGTACAGGTTCCGTTAACACCAGAAATGGATATAGGTTGATAGTAGTTTTGGCTCAAAACTCCATCTGGATCAATAAAAAATGCGCCTGTAGGAAAAGTAAAATCATCATCTCCTTGCTTTTCAATCCAAGCATCAATATGACTTGTATTTGATCCACCAGTGGCCGTTGCGTCATCTAAGAAGACTACCCTCTCTGTGTCGCTGATTCCTGAGACAATCCCATTGGTGAAGTTGAGATTATTGATGATCTGAATGTCACTGGAAATAGATAAACCGCTCGTGTTGTTAATTCCTAACGAGAAAAATTGAAGATCGGTAGGAGAGACGAGCGCTTGTGGTGAGCTACCGTTGAATGTGACTAAGTTATTATTCGGGAAAAAACTACCTGATTGAGTCCAATTTCCAGCGATATTAATGTTGCCACCTGCGTTACTTCCTGATAAATTTCCTTCGAGTTGCAAGTTTCCTCCAATGGTTAGAGGCACCGTCATATTAACTCCTCCAAAATCCATGAAAAGCCCTGAACCTGATTCAATAAATAGATCTCCTTCCACTTCCAGAGGCGTACCGGTATTTGAGTTAAACCCCGGGCTCAAATTGGTATTTCCAGTAATCGACACGTTAAAAGGATATCCTTCATCCGAATTGGTTGACCATTCGAGTCCTCGACCGTAAGGATTATCGCCTGAGTTGTAGACTAGAAAGGCACCATTTTGATAATTAGGTCTTTTAAATTCAGGATTCGAATTTTCAATGAACCCGCCATTTTCTATGACTAATCTTCCGTTTGATTCTATTTCAAAGCTTCCTCTGACAACCTCTATACCTCTTCTCAAAACCAGGTCATGACCCGACTGAACAGTCACATTCAAAAACTCACATATGGCGTTGCTATTTCCCTCCAGTATGGTATTTGCGGATATATGGAGGTTTATCTCATCATTTTCACCCACTACTTCACCGGCCAAGTCACCATTCACAAGTAGTGTATGATCTAATCCAGACATGGTCAAGGTAGCACCATTTCCTTGGAGTTCTCCATCCAATAGTTCGAAATCGTTGGAAACTACTATGTCCTTCTCTAGCTCAACGGTTTCAGTTGCAGAGGAATTGTTAATACTTACGATGGCGTTGTCTCCAAGCGTCAATAAACCCTCTCCATATATTTGCTGGCCATCTGATCCGTTAAAATTTAATCTTGCAACTCCGCTTGGGCTAAAATCAAAAGTTGTTCCAGCATCTAGTCTGAGATTCCCTCTGATGTTAATATCGTATGAGTTGCCCGAAGGTTGAATTTCCAGTCCTCCTGACATGATTATCAGCGAATCGACTGTCCATGCTTTGTTACTTGAAAGGGTCAAAGACTTTATCGTTCCGGAATTGTATTCAAAGTTGGCATAAGTTCTACCATTGATGCTTAATCCGCCTTGATCATCTAGTAGTCTAAACGTACTTCCTGGCTGAAAAATCACACGACTTAATGGTGCAGTTAGGCCAAAGGGATTACCACCGTCGAGAGATTCGAAAGCACTGCCGGAATTAAAAACTACACTATTTTCTTCACCGTTATCGAATAGATTTCCATTTAAATTTTCTACTCTGATCGTTCCATTTACGACAATCTCTCCTGCACCATCCGCAATGAGGCGATGTGAGCTTCCTGCTGATCCTGAGTTGCTGTTGAGGAAGATAATATTCCCATCAATAGCGGCCGTGGAAGATCCAATAAGATTGAAAACAATTCCGTCTGTGGAATTATTAGAACTGGCCACATCAATCAACACCGTCGAGGCATCATCTATGCTAAAAATTCCATTTCTTAATGTTAAAGAGGAACTTGCTCCATCACTGGCAACATCTCTAAGGGTTAGGGACGATCCACCCGACACCGTAAAGCTTGAGATGGTTTCTGATCCAACATTGATTATTTCCGTATTTGATGAGAGATTAAAAGAAATTTGATCATTTGACTTAGTACATTCTCTAACGGGATTCCAATTGAGAGCATTCTGGTAGTCATTATCTACACTTCCATTCCAAGTGTAAGTTTGAACTAATGAAGAAGAGGAAGGGATATAGATGTTGTCGAATCTTGTGATCCTCGAAGAACTAGAGTTGTGTCTCCTGTAAGCCCCAATAAATGGTAAGTCCTCATCAACATGGGTCACATCAACTATGGAAGCATCGATTGTTGTAATTGATGCTGGATCCCTGAAAGATGAGTCCCCATCATTTCTTACTGTCATGCTCCACGTATCGCTGCATGGGTCAAAACTTACTCGAATACTGTGGTGATCCTGAGGTGAAGGGTTTGGGATTGATATGAGTGTTTCGCTGGGAGAAAAAGTTGCTGAAGTTGGTATTCCTGAAGAAAAGTGTATTAGGGTAAATTCATCTGTTCCAGGAGAGTTATCTCCCATCATAATTGCGTATCCCACGGCCGTTGAAGAAGTAAAATCTGCTTCTGAAGATCCTAAAATGAAACCAGAACGATTGAAAGCACTAACGGCATTGTCCACATGTCTCAAGTTAAAGTACCAAACCATTTCTCCTGCTGCTTCCTGAAAGGTCGTGGCATATTCCCCACTAATATCAAAGGCAGCAGCCTTTAGTGAGCTACTTGATGAACAAGTGCTTGNAGGAGTTCTCGAGAGTTGAAGTTGCCCATCTGAGTTGATTTGGACCAGACTGCCTGGGGTACAATTTGTCGGGGGATTTTCCATTTCTATCCATGATCCTGGGTTTCCACCAGAAGGATTTCCAACAATATCAGATTGACCTCTATTAAAGTCTTCAAATCGTTGGATATTTTGAGCGGCAGGCACAATTTCTCCAGAGGGAAGAATCATCGCTCCAAAATCGTAACCTGTAAACTGAAATCTCAGAAGTTGATCTGCTGTTAAATCGCTCGTGCTATTTACAAAAATTTGACTGCCGGTCCCAGACTCACCAGCTGACCCGGTCCATCCCGATACAATTAAAGTAGATTCAATTTCCCATAAGATGTCAGAGCTGTTTGCGAATGTGAGCTGTTCGTCAGTGCCGGAGAGATCGATTGTTGAATTTGCTGCTAGCTCGAGCGCCCCAAAAGTTTCTGTAATCGACCCAGTAGACCGAAGAGTTCCCCCATTCATTACAATTAGAGATCCATCAGGAATCACGTTGCTATTGCCTAATTCAAGAACCCCATTCGACAAAGTGGTGGAGCCTGTATAGGTATTTGAGCCGGACAATATTTGAGTACCAATGCCTTCCTTAGTTATGGAACCAGAACCTGAAATTACACCTTGAAAATTGTCTACGCTAGTTCCCTCTATTGTTAAAGTACCGCTGCCAAGACTAACCAATGAGGATCCGTCGCCAGCTAAGGCTATTTTTTGATTGGTGCTATTGATGTTAAGTATTCCACCAAATATTTGGATAAATGGAGGAGTAGTTGTGCCCCACTGGTTGTCATTTTCAGTCCTAATGGTTGCGCCAGCGCTTATCGAGACACCGGAAATTGCTTGCAGCCCCGCATCTTTGCTTAATACCAAAGTTCCTTCGCTTACAACCGTTCCGTCGCTCACATTATTTGCGATAGTTCCAGAGAGCGTAAATGTTCCGCCTCCCAGCTTAGTAAAACTTCCATTTACGATTTCTCCACTTACGCCACTATTGTTGGTCATGGTCAGTAGCTGGTTTGATCCATTCAGGTCAAAAGTGGATTGAAAATCCATCTCACCAACACCTCCAGTAGAATGTCCTATGGTGACTGGTCCTTCAATTCGCGTAGGTTTCTGTATATCGCGATCTGTGCTTCCATCGCTGCGATAGGTGACGTTACTCAAAATCATGAGACCAGTATTGGGATAAGTACCAGTGAACTGTCTTACCTCACCGTTAAGAAAATGAAGGTTTCCAGTTATTCCAGTATTTGGTCTAAACTCCAGTTTACCCTCTCCATCTTTATAAATAGCACCGTCAGCAATCGTTTTCGTCGCATTGCTGAGTGAGCTGGATGGCTCAAAGTTGAAATTTCCGTCTCCACCGATATAGAGGGTATTCCCATTCACGTTGAGTGAACCTAAAAAATCGAAGTTGCTCTGATCGATGACGATTCTCGCATCTGTTTGAATTAGTATGGCACCTGCAAAATCATCTGTACCTGAATTAACTTTTCTGAGAGCGCCTTCATTTGATTGTCCTACACCATTTAGAATTAAAGGTTCTGATAGTGCATTTGCCCCATCGAGTTCAAGGATTCCTCCTGAGGCTACCGTAGTCGATCCACTTATAGCTCCTAGGCCATTGTTGGAATTGACTATGACTTTACCGTTGTTTACAAATGTGCCTCCCGTGTAGCTATTTGAGCCATTCAATATAACAGTGGAATTTTGCTGAATTCCAATGCCATTAGTGCCATTAATAATTCCATTGATGATTAAAGTATTTCCATTGTCACCAAAGACATCAATAAAATTATTATTGGTTACTATGTCCCCATTGAATACTAAATTTCCATTGACTGGGTTAATTTCTGTGGTTGTGAAGAGCGCAATTTCATTGTCAAAGGTGTGGGTTGCATTACTTTGATTTTCAATTTTGCAGTTTCCATTATTAGGACGCATTTCTAGTGTATTCCCTCCAATTGTTCGTCCCACAGAGGCACCAGATTCGAAAATAACCTCTCGGGCTAGGTAAGTACGACCATTTAAGGTCATAGTCAGATTATTGTTATGCCCAAACCTTATGAAGTTGGGGGTGCTTCCGCCATTGTCAGGGTCACCTTGACTATTGCTACTGAATTGATAAAACCACGGGAGCTGTCCGTCTCCCCAGTTTCCTGTGCTTACAGCGTCTCTGCTAAAGACATTTTGTTGGCCACATAAGTCAATACTTGTCGCACTGAGAACAAGAGACAAAATAATGCTAATTAAATAATGACGCATCCTCGATATGGTTAAATCAATTCGTCTAAAATAGTGTAGAATTTACACGAAGGCAATCAAATTGTTCGTTTAGAGGTCTGAAAGTTTCTTCACGAGTGTGAAAATAAGAGATTTACAGGGATTTTAATCGTCTGTGGCACCCACAAAAGCTAACATGTAATTAACATCATTTGATTTACAATGATTCGTAATAAAAAAACCTCCCGAAGGAGGCTTTAGTCATCGAATTTTAGAAAAAATTTATTCTACCGTAACACTAATTTTTGCTGCAAGTAATTCTCCATATGATCTGTGTAATCCGTCAGCGAATTGTAATACTAGCGTGTGAGTTCCAATCGGCAGATCAAGCGTATCTCCCGTTTGTCCACCTCCGTAGTGAATATTTGTCTCATTGGCAGGAACGATTCCTCCCACTGGAATGATATCTTCGTTTATGAGAATGTGATGATGGCCGTAACCTTCCTTCACAACTCCCGCAGGCTCTACTTCAATTCCTTCTGCTCCAAATTCCACATATACTGGTGATGTTATGGTTGCGCCTTCTTCTAAATTAGCAAAGAAGATTCTTGATCCCTCTGGCACAGCAGGAACAGGATCTCCCGTCATTTCATCACCGTGATCATGTCCTTCATGGTCGTGTCCTTCATGATCGTCTACCATGCTTTCTACTTCAGTGTTTTCGCTTTTAGTTTCGGTACTACCTCCACATGAAGTTAGCAGCGCAACTGCTATTAGGGGAAAAAAAAGTTTTTTCATTATCGTTTAATTGGTTTGTTCAAAAGTAAACATTGAATTCATAGTTAAGTTCTCAACTCGCTGAATCAAAATAAAAAACCGCGGTAGAGGTCACTACCACGGTTTGACAAGCGAAACTTTATAAACTTAATGAGCTACCAATAACTTGGTGACGATCGTTTGAGTACTTCCAGTAAAACGGCACAAGTATAAACCGTTTGGTAAATCAGAAGCATCAAACGAGTAGCGGTAGCTTTGGTCTGCCTCAATTTCGCCTGAATACAATTGAACTATTCGTCTTCCATTCATATCAAATACTGCCAATACTCCTGAATCATCAATGGAGGATTCAAAAGAGACATTGGCTTGATCATTTGTAGGATTAGGAAAAGCCGATATACTTGCTCCAACCGCCGTAGAGAATGGTTGCCATGAAGTGAATGGTCCTGCAATAATAGGTGTCTGTGAGCAACCACATCTTACTCTCCATTGATAGTCTTGATCTAATTCAAGAACACTACCAGGAATGGTAAAGGAATCAGAATCTCCAGAGGTAATTGCTGAACCTAAATTTGTAGGCGAGCCAGCGAATCTCAATTGAACTTGACAGCCCACTTGTCCAAGTACAGACTCCCAACCTATGCTCACACTCGATGCATTGAGCTGAGTAGTAAGCGATGCCTCATCAAGCGCGGGGAAAGGAGTTGGACAGCAAGGTTCTAGTCCAGTTAATCCGCCAACACATTGTTCGCAAAGATCTGTAAATGCCGAGCCTCCAAAATCACCATTGCAATCGGGCAAACAAGCTTCAAGACCAGTATTTCCTTCTACGCATGTCCCACAGTTGTCTAAAAATGCGGTTCCACCAAAGTCGCCATTGCAATCTTGCACGCATGCTTCGAGTCCGGTAGATCCTCCCACGCAATCTTCGCATTCATCAAAAATGAAAGCCCTCACGTGGAGGGCTTTCATTAAAAATCGGAGATCTTGTTTTACTTGTTAAACAAGAAACCTACTCTTATTGCACCTACCACATCTTCTCCAATGGAAAAATTAGATGATCCAGGAGTAGTCATTTCATCGATGTTTCCTTCTTCATCGATAAATTCTGTGGTTGTGTCGCCTTGAGAGACTATTGTGACCCCAAAGTTAATTTCGGCGCCTAAATATAAATTGTCTGCGATGTAAAAGTCAAAACCAGTAAAAACTCCTGCACCAGCCTCAAAAAAACTTGCTGAAGTTTCAAGCTCAACGATGTCTTCTGGGCCATTGAATGTCTCGGTCACAGAGCTTACCGATCCAAGACCTATTCCTATTTCCGCACCGCAGTATGGTGATAGTCGATCTGTTCCGGCGAAATGCCATTCATATCCTGGTGCAATAGTAAAATCAAACTGAGAGAGCGAGCTCTCAAGTTCTTCATCACCCATTTCTGAATAAGAGGTCGTTGTGTTCAGTCCAAAAGAGACAGTCGCTCTCCATGCGTTACTTGCAGACGTAAAAGATCTGTATTTGATTCCACTAATTCCAATAGGCGTATCTCCAAGAGGTGTGAAAAGGGCTTCAAAATTTTTTTCTCCTCCTTGCTGTTTGAATACATCTTGCGAATTGGCAGTCACTGCCACGAGCAGCGCTGCGGCTGCGATAAGTAAATACTTCTTCATAACTCTTTTTTTAAGTTAGGTTGTTTGAGTTTATTCATTTTTGCAAGAAACAAACTTAGCATGAGGTGGATGACTCGAGTAAGAAAGAGTATTCAACATGGTGTGGTTAATTTTTGAAAAAAAATGTAGCGCGATCCTCTGCTCTGTGTTTATTGGGAACATCACTCATTCCTCCATCGTAGTTACGAAACACAGGCTTTACCATATTTACTTGATCAGCAACTTCACTCTGTTTGCAGCACATGTTATACTTTTTTTAAAGGTCCAAGCTAGTTTTTTTTGAATAAAATACGGTGTAAAAATTATTAGAATTGACTATCAGCATATAGGAGATTAATTGAAGCCGAAAGACAAAGAACCTGGATCATATCGAGAAAGACCAAGATTTAAATTTTATTCGCAAATAACATCCATCTTTATGACATGATAATGTGGATGATTTTAGTTGCGTGCTGAGTCTTCTCCAGACTGATGAGGGCAATTTCTCACACCACGGAGTTTACTGAAAAAGGTCTAGAGAAGAGGGTTTTTGAGCGCCTGAATGTTTACCTGAATTGCTATAGATTCGTATTACAAAAAGATACTAAAAACTAGGGTTGCCATCTTCTATTTTTGTAATGGACTTTACTCTTGGTCTAAATAGCCATACCGAAGGAATATACTGTTTAAAAAAAAGTACTAGCCAAGCATACGTTCAAACGCTTTTATGGCAGTTTGCACTCCTTCGAAATTTTCGCCTCTCGAACTAATATATACCCCTTCATGGTAATTCATGTTGAGGTATTCGGCGGTTCTCTTAAATGGAACCTCAAAACCCTCGGGGGCAAAAACATCCGCGCCTACGGAAAAAAGAAAAACGTTCTTTCCTCTCAATGCTCGCCCCTTATCTTTTTCCACACTCACAAGGTCTGTAAAGCGATCCATGAATGTCTTTAAAACTCCGCTCATCGAATACCAATATACTGGTGTAGCAAGGACGATATTATCAGCCCCCGCCATAAGGTCGGCTAGCTGCAGAAATTGATCGGAATTGGGGTAATTTGACGAGTAGTCAAAGGGAGCAATTTCATGATCAAGCAGGTCAATCAATTGATGCGGAATTCCGGTAAAAACATTTCTCAATAAAGTTCTGGTATGGCTGTCTTTACGTGCACTTCCGAGTATGATTATTGTGTCGCTCATTTGTTTTGGTTGATCATTTTAGTCACTTACTCTGACTAAAATAGCGATGGTTTTGAGGCCGGCAAATCTTTATCCAATATTTTGATGAATAAAAACTTTCAAAAGTTCGCGAAACTCTTACTTTTGATCTGCTCATCTTTAACTTATAGACCCTATGAAAAGAGCTTTATTGATTTTTTTGGCCATCGCTGTTCCTTTGATTTCTTTCGGTCAAAATGATACGTTGGTCTTCAGCAATAATGATCTCATGGTTGGAGAAATCAAGGAGATGTCCAGAGGTGTAATAACTATTGAAACAGACTACAGCGATAGTGACTTCAAGATCGAATGGCAAAAAATTAAAGAAATTCGAACCAATCAACTTTACACAGTTAACCTCACGGATAGAACACTTCTAACAGAGGCTACTATAGAAACAATCGAGGATGGTAAGCTCAGAATTAAGGGAGAGAACCAAACAAGAGACGCGTCAATTGAAGAGGTTGTCTACATTAGACAGTTAGATACATCTTTTTGGTCTAAAATGTCAGCTTCTGTGGATCTGGGCTACAGCTTAACTAAAGCCAGCAATCTCAGGCAGTACAATGCTTCAGCCAATTTGGGTTATAAAACCGATCAATGGACAATCAATGGTCATTATCGACAAGTGCGCTCGAGTCAAGATGAGGTTGATCCAATTCTGAGAACGGAAGGCGGCTTGGGAGGAGACTACTCTTTGAGAAATGGGGTTTTTTTCGGAGCGGCGCTAAACTTTTTGTCCAATACGGAACAACAAATTGATTTGAGGACTACCGGGTCGATAGGAGCTGGGTATTACATAGTAAGAAACAACGATATGTACTGGAACGGCTTTTTGGGTGTTGCTATCAATAATGAGAATTTCTTTGAGATTGATGACGCTGGATCATCAGATAGAGAGAGTTTCGAAGGGGTGGTAGGTACAGAATTAAATATGTACGACGTTGGTGATTTGAATCTTTTTACCAACATCTTGTGGTACCCAAGCTTTACCGAGGATGGCCGTAATCGTGTAGATTATCGATTCGATGTTTCTTATGACTTGCCGCTAGATTTTTACATAAAGACAGGAATTACGCTCAATTATGATAGCGATCCCGCTCCAGGCGCATCCGATACTGATTATGTCATTATCACTGGTTTTGGTTGGGAGCTTTGATAGGTTAAAGCGCTAAAAACTTAGTACAAAACTCACGGCATAAGCTAGGTTATCCTTAAACGCCGGTAATTCGTAATGGCCATGTCTGTAAAAAACCCCGATTCCCAAACCAGAGTAATAGAAACTGTTTCCATTAAGTCTAAGTAAATTATCCAAAATAACACCACCTTCAAGATAGGCTCTATCCATACTTGAGTTAGGGAGGTCTGATATGGTTCGGTAAGGAATATTAATGTTGCCGATGGCTGCCTGATACATCAGGCGAATTTCAGGACGCGAAAACTTTGCTTCGAGACCAAAAGGATTTCCGAAGTTTTGCGAAACTCCAACCTGTAGGTAGCGATCATTGATAAAGGAGTAAATAGGCATGGAGTGAAAGTATCCGAAGCCTATAATTCCCAGATCTCTTTCTCCTTGAATACCTTTTCCGAGAAAGAGATTTGACTGATTGATTTCATCAGCCCATATTTTACCTCCTACGGCGTACATCTGAAATGGGCCCAATTTTGGGATCTTGATTTCGTGCATCATTCTCACTTCTGCTTTGGTGAATTCCTGCTCGCCGTCTAGAATTCCATTGAAGGCCTGACTGAGCTCAACTGAAAAACGTGGATAAGAAATGCCTTGCGGAATAAGTGCCCTGCCAACTGCAGTCAATTTTTCACCAGGATTGCACTCAATGAGAATTCCTGCCTCCGTTGTGGTCAGATCGTATCCAGTAAAACTTACATCATCTCTGCTGGTGCTTTCGAAAGTTCGATGCTCGTTTTTGTATCTTAGGGTAGTTTTTACATTTCTCATAGGTCGGTACGTCAACTCAACGATATAGGCCTCGTAAGGATTCATGAACCTCGTGAAGAGATCTCTTTCAATTTCTCCGAGCTGCATAAATCCCCCCATATCATCTGTGACCGATCGACCTGGCTCATCAACATCGTTTTCATAACCTAAATACAGTTGCAGGCTCCTTCTTGGTTGAATATTGAAACGGAGACCTCCACCGTACTTTATTTCACGGTCCCTGAAGCCGTAGGCGAAATAGCCTTCAGCACTAACCCACTTCACGAGCTTCTCACTTGTTGCTAAACCGATCCCAAGTCGGAATCCTTCGTATTGATTGAATCCAAACAGACGCGGGAGAAGGATATCCATTTTACCAAGTGTGAGTCTGCCTCTGGCGAGCGAGGCGGATTGAGCCATAGTCCAATCCATTGCATTCAGAATTCTAGTATCAAGAGTGTCCCAAACCTTGTAGGAATTCTCTTCCATCTCATTGAGGTCGGTAAGCCTTAGATGTTTCCATTCGTCCTTACTTCTTTGATTCGCTTCTTCAGGCACCTCAATATTGGCGATGTTGAATTTGCCGGGGTCGAAGTCAAACTCTACTGAATCGATATAGGTATTACTGATAATCAACAGTGGAACCTCGGGGTCTTCTATTTCATAAATCGAGCTGGATTGCTCTGGAAACCAATTGCCAAAAGACTTACCATATTGTTGACGGATTTCAAATCTCGCGAGATTGTGCTTTCCCGTATTTTTTGCTTGGATATGGACAATAGCCCACTCATCTGCATCCAGCGTTAGGAGTCCTTCAAGAAGGTTTCCATTAGCGTTTTTACTCGGTTGAAAGGAGATGATGTAAGATTTACCCTCTGCTGTTTCTATGCTGTCTTCCAGTTGAAAAATATAGCGACCATCACTGCCGGGACTGATAGGGTTTAAGAAATCAAAGTCTATAAATGTTAAATATGGACTGTAGCAAGAGAAGGGCTGAAAGGAATTGGATTGAAGCGCGAAAAGAGGATTTGAAAAGCCCGTGATCTGGTTTCCAATCACCTCTTCTTTCAGCTTGTTGGGTTGCTCAAAAGTGACCCTAGTCGCACTTTCCATCATCATGAAGTGAGCCTTCGCAAAATTGGTGCTGTCAAGTTCAGCTTGAATTGAATCCGTTCGAGGTACGTCAAGAACAGCTTTATTGTAAGAGCTGTAACGAAATTTATTCAGTTTTTCGGGGTCATTAAATTTTCTTCTCTTCACTGCTCTCCTAATCATTGCATATGCAGGATCTTCTTCCGCAACTATGGTTACTTCACTGAGGCTGGTGGAGGAGCGCGACATTCTAAAATTGGGATGGTGCTGTAGGTCTTCAATAGTCACCTTGTATTTTTCGTAGCCGATCAGGGAGAATTTTACGCTATCGGCTTCAGAATTCTCTGGAACCTTCAACACGTAATTTCCCTCGATGTCGCTTACCGCTTGTGCTTTTTTTGAGATGATATGTACAAAGGGTAGGCTCTCATTCGATTTTCTGTCAGTTAGTTTCCCTCGAATGATTTTTTGACTGAAGGAGGAAAATGAGATTAGAAATGACAGAATGGTGAGCGTCTTTGACATCGATTTAATTTGACTAAAGCGAGATTTTGCTTTTGGTGAATCTACCTTTGCCAATGGCGATTTTTCGACCCCTTTCATCAAGAAGATGACTCTCGGCCACCCACAAGTTTCTCGACTCAAAGGTGACCCAACTTTCAGCCTTGAGCAAGCCTTCATTCACGGGTCTAAGTAGGTCTATTGAAAAAGACGTAGTCAAAACGAAAACATCTTGAACGAGAGAATTTACCGCAAAGAATGCCGCATCATCGAGCATCTTGAAGTAAACGGAGCCGTGTAAAGCTTCCATTTTGTGAAAGAAATCTGACGATACCGGGTAAGAGAGTTGAGCTTTGCCTTCCTCAACCTCAAGGGTCATATCCTTATAAGGAATTCTATTGATTTTGGCCGAGTGATATGCCTCTTCTAGTTTCTGGAAATGATTTTGATTCACGATATTCGATGTCAATTGAGTGGGTGAATTTGTTGCTAAACTATCGAAAAAATGAAACAGCTTTTTACACTATTGTTTAATTCTACAACACTTGTCGGCTTCGCTCAAGATGAAGTTAATTGGTTTCAGGAAGGTCAGGAATGCTATTACAACATTTGCTGCTTTCAAGAATTCTCTTGTGGAGCCACTCATTAGCAAGTCAATGCTTCTGAAGAAATAGACGACGAGGAGGCAGTCGTTTTAGGCTGGATGACTTACAGCAATGAGCTTAATCAAGAGACGACCTTCGCAACGGAATTTTTACGTTTTGATAATGATACTGTTTGGAGGTATTCTTCCGATGCGGAAGAATGGCATTTTCTCTGGGACATCGGTGCAGAGGTTGTTAATGTTTGGACCATTCAAGATGAAACCTATTTTGGTTATTCTTTATCTGGTGATGAGCAAATCGTTGATCTCTTCAAAGTAGGGTAGATTCTGTAGCTCTCTGGGAAGATGTGCCAAATTCCGCTATGACAAATAAGAGGGTCGTGTATACAAGTCCAATCATTGGTCAAGAAGAAGAGTCGTTGTTTGCGTTTGGTCCGATTCTCGAAGAGGTTGGGCCCATTGGTGGGACTCATGATTTAATTGGCAATTCTGCATTTCAACTTCTGCCACTGCAAGGGCCGTCCTTCAAGTGTTTTATTGATAATGGGGATCTAGCTTTCGGTGAAGCAGGAAGCCCATGTTTTACTTTGAGTACCAAAGAGTTTCAAGAAGCAGAAACACCGCTGATTTATCCGAATCCGGCAATTAATGAATTAAGATGGAACGAGTCCATTGAGGCGATCAGAATTTTTGATGCCACCGGAAAATTAGTTTTAGTTGAGAAAAACCTTGTGGGTAAATCCTTTCTTGCTACCTCTACTTTGGAAATAGGGTTTTATGCTGTTGTCTTTGAGAAGTACGCCTCTTATTTCAGTCAAAAACTAATAGTAGAATAGTCGGGCTACACCTCCCATGATACTATCATTTGATAGTATCAAAGATAGTTGAACTTAGAAAAAAGAAGTGATCAGAGTCTCTAATCTTCTAGGATGATGGGATCAACATGTACGGTCAGAAACTCTCTAAATACGGCTTTTTCACCATCCCTGAGTCCAGATTTCCAGGAGCGAAGTTCAAGGAATGCTTTCTCGATGGCGGCAGCAGCTGCCAACTCTTCTGATTCTGCTTCGACAGATCTCAAGTTTCCATCTCTAGTCACCCAAAACTTCACATCAACCCGAATTCCATCATCGGTGAGTTTCACAATTTTATTGATCTCTTCTAGGAACGCCATTTGACCTTTACGCGGTTCTGGTCTTACTTCAAAAGGATAAGACTTCATTCTTTTCCCATACTCATCGTAGTTCCAACCCGATATCAAAGTGTCGTTTCTGTAAAAGTCCTGACGCTTCATCTGACCGTTGTCATGGAACGAAATGATGCTTCCGTGGCGCATTCCTTCTTTGTATTCCGCACTGTACCAAATTTTTCCTCCTTCGCGATACTCCGAGCACTTTCCGTGTTTGATATTTTTCTCATAATCAGAGTAGGTGCAAACACCCTTCAGGTTTCTGTCAAGGAAGTAGCTCGTTTCAACTAACACATCTGCAGTGTCTGACTTTTCATAAACTGAATAGGTTTCTGCATCGAACCAAGTGAATACCGGAAACCCTTCCGGAGCATAGAAAATCGTGTCTTGTGCAGAACCAATTTGCGATACGCCAATGAAGATGAGAGAAGCGAGTAGTTTAGAAAATCTCATGAAGCTAGGTTAAGCATTGCCAAATATAATGGCAATATCCGTTCCAAGACATTTAGATGAGCCTATGAAGTAAGTTATCGAGATTTTAAAACGGACTCCAACTTAGCAGCAGCCGCCTCCGTTGTAATGAAACGTCGACTCCGAAATAAAAATGTCTTCTCTTCCTAAAGATCCCAATGCGCCAGCAGTCTTATCGCAGACACTAAGCGGTTGGTTGTTCATCAAAACATGCCCCTTCTTATCGTCGAAATATTCTTCGTTTCCGAAGTAAATCGCTGATTTTCCTGTGAAAACACAAGGCCCATCTTCTGGCATCGGATCTTTGATTGCGCAGACTTCAACACTTTCTATGAAGATTGTTTCGTCCGTTTCGTAATGAGCACTGTCGAGAATTCGGTAAGGATACTTCGCTCGGATTTCGATAGTTCCGAAACCCACATCAGTGAGCATCTTTACATATTCTTTCAACGGAATTGATCCAGATAGACAAAGTGCCCTAAGTCGCTCATCATTTCTCAAAGTCTCATTCATGGGTTGCTCGCAAACCGGGTCGCTCATGACCAGCCTTCCATGCGGTTTAAGAACCCGATACATTTCCTCGAGAGCTTTTCGGAGCTCATTAGTTTTGAAGATGTTGAAAAGGCAATTTTGAGCTGCGACGTCAATCGATTCGTCTTCTACTGGGAGGTTCAGTGCATCTCCTTTTCTTAAGTTTACAAATTCAGACTTAAACCAAGGGTTCGTTTCTTCGGCTTCAATGAAGTTCTTCCTCGAGGACTCGAGCATTTCGTCTACCACATCGATACCTACGACATTTCCTTCTTCACGGGAGAAATAGGCGAATTGCAGTAGCTCCATTCCTCCACCAACTCCCACGTAGAGAATTTTTGGGTTGTTAATGAGATCGGCCGGATGCACGGTGCTTCCGCATCCATAGTTCATTTCCTTCATGATGGAAGGAATCTCCAATCCAGGAAATTGCCAAACGGGATTAGTTGTGCAGCAAAGACCTACGTCTGGAGTGAGCGCTGCTTTGCGATAAACGTCTTTAGTGGTTTCTAGGTAACTCATATAGATTTTATGTACGATTGGATGAGTGGAACAAGCTTTGCTTCTGCCTGCCCAGCTGTTGCAATGATGTCTTGGATGTCTACTGGTTTTAAATTGTCTGGGTCGCACTCGTCGGTCAGTACTGAAATTGCGGCACAAGGCAACCCGATTTGGTTCGCGACAATCACCTCAGGAACGGTGCTCATACCGACCGCGTCAGCTCCAATCATTCCTAGGAATCTGTATTCGGCTCTGGTTTCCAAATGTGGACCATGAACGCACGCATAAACTCCCTCGTGTAAATCAATGCCTTGCTCGGCAGCGAGAGATTTGAACTTTGAATTCATTTCAGACTTGTATGGAGCAGCGAGGTCTACGAATCGTTCTCCAAAGTCAGGGTCATTGAGACCAGATAAAGGTGAGCCTCCTTGCAGATGAATGTGATCATCAAGGAGCATCAAGTTTCCTTTTTTGAATGACTTATTTATGGCTCCAGCGGCATTGGAAATGATGAGTTGCTTAGCACCAAGCTCTTTGAAAACCCTTACTGGAAAGGTAAGTTGTGCTTGGCTGTATCCCTCGTAGGCATGGAAACGGCCTTGCATAGCGATCACCTTTTTGCCTTCCATTTCGCCGTAAATCAACCTCCCTGAATGAAACTCGACAGTAGCTACTGGAAAATTGGGAATGGTGTAATACCCCAGCGATTTTTCGACCGAGATATGTTCAACCATTTGTCCTAGCCCTGTTCCCAAAATGATGGCAACTTCAGGTTGATCGAATCCTTTACTCTTGAGGAATTCTGTGGTTTCTTTTATGTCTTCGAATGTCATTATTTACGTTGTGTTTCCTCCTTCATCTTCGGCTTATTTCTTTGCCGAATCCACTTTCTTAATAGGCAGAGATAGTGTTTAATTTTTTGCGCTTTGCGCTTCTTTTTTGTTTTGGGCTTCAGGCTTCAGGCTTTAGGCTTCAGGTTTTAGGCTTTAGGCTTCAGGTTTTAGGCTTCAGGCAGGGTTTTCAAAAGGCGAATAGTGAGCTTACAATAGTATGATGCTTAAACTGTTGCTCCCTGACAGCTAGAACCAGCTCCGGCAGTGCAGCCGTAGCAATGTTGCGAAATGCAAATTTCTCTTTTACTTAATTCTTCCAGATTGAATTCACTGATGTGCTTTCCTCTGGAGGCTACCTTCATCTCTAGCATTTGATTGAAATCGCAGTCGTAAAGGTATCCATCATAGCTTACAGAAATTGTGTTTCGACACATGACCCCATCTACCGCCATCGGATTGTAAGCGTCAACCAAAGCTTCCATATAATCCTCATAGTTCTCGCTCGCAATAAGGTATTCAAGGAATCTGCTTATAGGCAGGTTAGTAATAGTGAAAAGGCTATTGAACTCAACGCCGAAATCGGCCATGAGCTGCTTTTTGAATTCGGATTCGAGTCCAGCTTGGTCTCCAGGAAGAAATGCGCCTGCAGGATTGTACACAAGATCCAATTTGAGATGAGAGTCGATTTTTCCATAACCCACTTCATTTAGCATTTGCAAAGCCTTTATGCTCTTATCAAAAACGCCATTTCCTCTTTGTTTGTCCGTTTTTTCCTTGCGGTAAAAAGGAAGCGAGCTGACCACATGAACATTGTGTTCTTTGAAGAATTCAGGCAGATCGTAGTACTTCTTGTTAGCTCTAATGATGGTGAGATTTGATCGTACGATGAAATCTTTAACACCAATTTTGGAAGCCTCTTCCACAAATTTTCTGAAGTGTGGATTCATCTCTGGGGCTCCTCCGGTGAGGTCGAGTGTATTCACAGAAGTGGTTCTGAGAATATCGAGAATCATCTCCATGGTTTCCCAAGTCATGATCTCCTTTCGATCGGGCCCAGCATCAACATGGCAATGGGCGCATACTTGGTTGCACATATAGCCTACGTTGATTTGGAGAATTTCCAGCTCAGTCGGCCTAAGCGGCAATCGATTACTTTCTTTGATCTTTTCCCGAAAGGTGGGAAGTTCGGATCCAAAAATCCCATTGCTCAAGAATTTTAATTGTTCCCGAGGATCAGCTAAAGTACTCTGTCGCTTTTTGAGTGATTTTGCCAGCATTACATGCTCAATTTCTCAACTTTATTCATCATTTGCACTCCGTGAACTAGTGATGCTCCTCCTCTAATCGCCCCGGCCACATGCAAAGCCTCCATCATTTCTTCCTTTTCAATTCCTCTCTGCAGGCCATCAGAAGTGTAAGCATCGATACAATAAGGACATTGAATGGCATGAGAAACGGCTAACGCAATCAGCGATTTTTCTCTTGCGGTGAGCTTCCCTTCGGCAAAGACCGAATTGTAATAATCAAAAAATTTAGTGCCGAGTTCTTCGTTCCAATCAGAGATTTTACCAAACTTCTTGAGGTCTTTGGCATTGTAATAGGATTTTTCCATTTAGCGATTTTAGAATTTATGTCGAACTTGACTTGTCGGAATTACGACAATATCCGGCCTGTAGATGTTCAAAATTATAATATTCTGTGAAGGTAACCGATGATTTCCATACCCCATGCAACGCCTACGTGGATGATGATTCCACCCCAAATGTTGCGGTGATACAAGGCAATAATCCCCAAAATATATCCTCCAAAAATTGAAGATACTGCTTCTGTTAGAGGTTTCCCAAAATGCAAGACACAATAACTCACTACCATAGGATAGACGACATAGGGACCGAGATAACGAGACATCCCAAGAACCAAAAAGCCTCTGAAGATCATCTCGGTACTGATAAAATCTAAGCCGTAGAAGAATTCGTAGATCCCTACGGCTTGCCATTGTGGTATGACAACAGACATGGCAAAAGCTTCGCCGCCACTTTTCAAATAGCGTGGGTAGTAGTTCTGTAGATCCCCAAAGAAGCCACCGATAAAGATGAAAATAAGGGCTACTGCTAATATCCCGAAATAGGGCTTGGCAATAAATCCTTTGAAGTTTAGTCCATAGTATTCGCGCTCACTCCGCTTTTCGAGAAGTAGATAAATGATGGTTAAGGGAAGTACAGCACTGACCAAACTCTTAGCAGAGGAGATGTTTTTATAAATAAATCTAACCTCTTCTGGGTCGAAATAGTCCTTCACTATTGGCCAGATATACCAGGATCTGTCAAATGCTAAAATACCAAATCCCACTGCGAAATGAATCCAGAAACCAGGGTTGGTCACCCAGTCTTTTTTTAATCCAAAAACGGCAAGAAGTCCAGCTGTGATGAGGTAAGGAATGCCTTCATACAGGAACATCCATAGCCCCTTTAGCCATGATCCCGTGTAAGAATCGATGACCGAATCTTCAAAATCGTAATGGAAATTGAACCAGACTAGCCCGATGAGAAGGACGCTCATTGAACCTAGAAAACCAGCATGGCTGTGTTTTTTGGTAAATCGAATGAGTTCTTTTGCTACCGCTTTCACGTTTGCAAATTTACCCGAATCACTTTAACTCAATTCAATGATGCTATGAGTCTTCCCGTTGAAAAAAAAAGTATCGCCCAATTTTTTGCCGAGTAAAACCCGGCCAACGGGTGAGATTGGAGAAATAATGAAGATCGTTTCTCCTTGGAAAGTGAATCTTCCTACACCGAGTCCAAGCATAAAAATGGCCGTTTTAGTTTTGACAAGGCTTCCCGATTTAACCTGTTCTGATTTTGATAAGTCAAGCTGAGTCAATGTTGCAAGATTACCTTTCAGCTCGGCAAATCGTTTTTTGAGATTATCCAATTCGTTTTGAGCCATCGCCCTGCCCACTTCGTGTTTATCTCCTGCTGTGCTTTTGGACTCTGAATTTTTGGAAGCTTCTAGATCGTTTATCTGAACCAGCAGATCATTGAGCCTTTCTTCAAAGTCTGTTTTTAAGGCATTCACCAAATTTGGTTTGCTGATCTTGCTCATTTTATATCTTGAAAAGGTAGAAATTAAAATCTGTCATGAAAAAGAGGTACCGTTTATCACATATTAACGATTGTGAAAACCGATTTTTGACACATTTGTGCAAACTTTTTGAACATGCGAAGGATAAATTACATTTTTGCGGCTTTTGCAATAGCCTTTATGAGCTCTTGCACCGAAACTACAAATCAAAAGACAGAATCATCAGAAATGACAGGAACAGATTTATCGGTTATTCCCGAAATTCCGGTAGAAGACTTTTTTAAGAATCCAGAGATGGCTTCTTTTCAAATTTCTCCGGACGGCAAGTACTACTCTTACAGAGCACCATGGGAGAGCAGAATGAACATCTTTGTCAAAGAGGTGGGAAGCAACGATGCACTGAGAATTACTGAGCAAACCGACCGAGACATCCAAGGCTACTTCTGGGCTAGCGCCGATCGAATTGTCTACTTGAAAGATGACAATGGAGACGAGAACTTTTACCTCGTTGCTGTAAATCCTGATGGAAGCAACTTGACTCCATTGACGAAGATTGAAGGAGTGCGTACCCAAATCATCGACGACCTCGAAGATGATAAAGACCACATGATCGTAGGCTTAAATCAAAGAAACCCTCAAGTTTTTGATCCTTACCGTATTGACATAAACACGGGCGAAATGACCATAATCATGGAAAATCCTGGAAACATCACAGGCTGGATGACTGATCATGATGGGAAACTTCGTGTAGCCATGACCAGTGATGGCGTCACTACTTCTTTACTCTACAGAGATACAGAAGAGGATGAGTTTGCGCCGATTCTTACTACAAATTTCAAAGAAACTTTGAGCCCAGTTTTCTTCACTTTTGATAATCAAAAACTTTATGCTAGCAGTAACCTAGGTCGTGACAAAACTGCCATCGTAATTTTTGACCCCAAGACAGGAAAAGAGGAGGAGCTTCTCTACGAAGATCCTGACTTTGATGTGAGTGGCTTGAGCTACAGCAGAAAGGATAAGAAGCTTACCGCTGTCTCTTACACGGGTATCAAGCACAAGTACCACTTCTTCGATGCGGAAACTGAAGTAATGCACGAGAAGATTCAGGCGGAAGTTCCAGGAATGGAGGTTTACATGGTTTCTAGCAACGACGCTGAGGACAAATTTATCGTGAGAACATACGGAGACAAGTCACTTGGTGATTATTACCTCTACGATAAAACAAGCGGTGAACTTTCTTACATTGGCGATCCTTCGCCATGGTTTGAGGAAAACTATATGGCTAGTATGACTCCAATCAAATATCAGAGTCGCGATGGGCTTACCATTCATGGATACCTCACCTTACCCGCCGGATACGACATGGACAGCGCTAAAGACCTTCCTGTAGTGGTTAATCCACACGGAGGGCCTTGGGCCAGAGACAGCTGGGGATTCAATCCAGAAATTCAGTTCTTGGCAAACCGAGGATACGCAGTACTTCAGATGAATTTCCGAGGTTCAACTGGTTTTGGTCGCGATTTCTGGGAAGCCTCTTTCCGTGAATGGGGTAAGAAAATGCAGGACGATATCACCGATGGTGTTGGTTGGCTTGTAGAAAAGGGAATTGCTGACAAGGATCGAGTAGCGATTTACGGAGCCAGCTACGGCGGGTATGCTACCCTAGCTGGTATGGCTTTTACACCTGATGTATATGCTTGTGGTGTCGATTATGTTGGAGTTTCTAATCTCTTCACCTTCATGGGTACGATACCACCATACTGGGAGCCTTACAAGAAGATGATGTACGAGATGGTAGGTGATCCCGAAAATGAAGCAGACTCAGTTATGATGAAAAGCGCTTCGCCAGTTTTCCATGCAGATAAGATTACTTCGCCTCTTTTCGTTGCTCAAGGTGCTCAAGACCCAAGGGTAAACGTAGACGAAAGCGACCAGATGGTTGCTGCCATGAAGGAGCGTGGAGTAGAAGTTCAGTATATGGTGAAAGAAGACGAAGGTCACGGTTTTAGAAATGAGGAGAACCGTTTTGAGTTTTATCGTGCGATGGAAGAGTTTCTAGCAACTCACCTCAAGAATACGGCTGAACAGGCAGAAGTATAATTTTTGAAATTAGTTGGGGGTTTGTTTTAATCCTCTTTTTCAAATTGAAGCGCAAAGACAGTTCGTCTTTGCGCTTTTTTTACGCAATCACTTTTGATTGGAATTCTAGTTTTGACGACTCAGCGTGATTTAGTTTCTTCGCTAATACTATGAAAAGACGAATTTTTGCACTAAGCTTTTTTCTTTTTTTGGTTTTTCTGCTCACGGCATGTGGCCCGAAAATCACCACTAGTATTTCAAAATCACTTCCAGTAACAGCGTATGATAAGGAAGTTAAAGTCATTTACCATTTACCCTTCTATTTTTAAATTGGTGGCAGTTTTGAAAAGCTACTTTAAAAACAAAACTCTATGAGACGAATACTTTTTATTTTTCTTTTGCTTGGTTTGGCTCTGAGTGGCTCAGCCCAAGACCTCATCATTACAGATACAGACAGTATTGAGTGTAAAGTAACAAAGCAAGATGATCAATTTGTCTATTTTACTTACCTAAATGAAAATGGGATCCAATCTGTTCTGATAGCCAATGAGGAGGCTAAACAAATAATCATAGGATTCCATGATGACAAGCAATCTATACTTACTACCACTCCACGGAGCACAAGAAGTTCGCTACCAGGTTTGTACATTAATAGGGTACACCTTTCTTTGTCCTATGTTTGGTCAAGACGAGTTGCACCTATTGACGATGAGCTACCTCAAGATCTTCAAAACTATCTCGATGAGCTGAGGGGGGGTAGGGGCCTTCAAATGAGAGGCCACTATTTCATCAATGATAAATTAGGCTTAGGGTTCAATTACAATAAGTATAATGCTACCCATCAGATTCAAGGATCGATCGAGGATTTAGAAACTGGTGATGTTTTCTTCGGTACCATAAGCGATGATGTTGAAATCACTTTTTTTGGTCCTTCAGTTATGGGTCGTCATTTTTTTGACCCTTCCTGGCATATCAATTTTTCAGGTTCTATTGGCTATATGGGTTTTAGAAATCGCTCAAAAGTTGTTCTATTTGACATAGAACAAGAGGCGAATACCTTAGGGATTGTTGGAGACTTTGGTTTGGAGCACATGTTTGCTCGGAACTTGGGAATAGGTATCGGAGTCAATTTCGTACTAGGAGGTTTTACTTCATTTGAAGAGACAGTAGATGGCGTTACTACAACCATAGAATTAGAAGGAGGTGGCGAGTCATTGACTAGAGTGGGATTCTTTGCAGGAATGCGCTTCTACTTTGGAGAATAAAGATGTTTTTTGAGTCGATGTTAGAATGAGGTTTAGAAATTTAATAACTCATGGATTAGCCAAATCTACTGCACTCGTCTTCTTTTTGCAGTGGTTTCGATCAGTTCTTTAGCTCAATCGGCAAATAGCAACAAGGATTCCTTTTATACCGATGCAACGAGATCTCAACCGCGCTAAAAAATAGCCTTGTCATACGGTTACTCTTCAATTTTTGGAGCTACGGATTATGACTCAAGTTTGGCTGACTTAGAGAAAGAGTAAGGATCTGGAGGTTCTCTCCGAGGATCATTTCACTATCTCGGTACGAGCAAAATTGGCGTCACTAACCAATTCTCTTTGGGTGCTAGAATGACCCTTAATATTGGGCCATTCGTGAACCTTTAAAATTCTAAAAGACAGTATTTTATCGAAAATAGGGCGGACTTCTATGGTGGAGTATAATTCCACTTTTATTAGATCAATCTAAGAGATTTTTATCCACCTTATTTGGCAATGTCACCTTCAATTTTGGCTCCTCGTTCATTGCTCGTTTAATTGCGAAAATGGCTTCGTCATTTCGTGCCCAACTTCTGCGAGCGATTCCGTTATTGACATCCCAGTGAAGCATGCTTTTAAGTCGTTCTTCGCTTTCATGACTTCCGTCAAGAAGCATCCCGAAGCCTCCGTTCATTACTTCTCCCCAGCCTACGCCACCTCCGTTATGGAGACTGATCCAAGTAGCTCCTCTAAAAGAATCACCCACAAAGTTCTGAACCGCCATGTCAGCTGTGAATTGAGATCCGTCATAAATATTGCTCGTTTCCCGATAAGGTGAATCGGTGCCCGAAACATCGTGGTGATCTCTTCCTAAAATTACTGGTCCTATTTCTCTATTGGCTATGGCGTCATTAAATGCTTTGGCAATTTTGATTCTCCCTTCTGCATCGGCGTAGAGGATTCGGGCTTTTGAACCTACCACCATTTTATTTTCACCAGCCGCCTTGATCCAGCGAATATTGTCGGCCATTTGCTGTTGAATTTCTACAGGGCTATCAACCATAATATGCTCCAAAACTTGAGCTGCTATCTCATCAGTTTTTTTCAGATCAGCATCTTTTCCTGAAGCACAAACCCAACGGAAGGGGCCAAATCCGTAATCAAAACACATCGGTCCCATGATATCCTGAACATAAGATGAGTACTTGAATGACTTACCATCGTCCGCCATAACATCCGCACCTGCTCTTCCTGCTTCGAGCAGAAAGGCGTTCCCATAATCAAAAAAGTAAGTTCCGTTTCCTGCATGTTTATTTATGGCCGCGGCTTGTCTTTTAAGACTTTGCTGTACCAATTCATGAAAATGATCGGGATTTTCAACCATCATGTTATTGGATTCTTCGTAGGACAGCCCCGCAGGATAGTAACCACCGGCCCAAGGGTTGTGTAGAGATGTCTGGTCTGATCCCAGTTCTACCGAAATACCCTCTTCATAAAATTGCTCCCAAACGTCTACCGTATTCCCTAAATAAGCGATGGAAACAACTTCTTTATTTGCCTTGGCTTCTTTCACTCGTTTTACCAACGATGGCATATCTGTTATAACCTCATCTACCCATCCTTGTTCGTGTCTTTTGTAAGCTGCCTTTGGATTAATTTCCGAGGTTACTGAAACGCATCCAGCAATATTTCCAGCCTTTGGCTGAGCTCCGCTCATTCCGCCAAGTCCGCTCGTTACAAAGAGCTTTCCCTCTAAACCCTCTCCATTTTTAGATATTTTTCGGCCAGCATTCAAAACGGTAATAGTAGTACCATGTACAATCCCTTGTGGTCCTATATACATGTATGATCCAGCGGTCATTTGCCCATATTGGGTTACGCCGAGCGCGTTGAATCTTTCCCAATCATCGGGTTTAGAATAATTTGGTATCATCATTCCATTTGTGACGACTACCCGAGGTGCTTTCTTATTTGATGGAAAAAGACCGAGAGGATGGCCGCTGTACATGACCAAGGTTTGATCGTCAGTCATCTCGGAGAGGTACTTCATGGTCAACCTATACTGCGCCCAGTTTTGAAAAACACCTCCGTTTCCACCGTATGTAATTAGTTCATGAGGGTGCTGAGCAACAGCAGGGTCAAGATTGTTTTGAATCATAAGCATGATGGCTGCAGCTTGCTGGCACTTTGCTGGATACTCAGAAATAGGTCTGGCGCACATTTGATAAGTAGGTCGAAATCTATACATGTAGATCCGTCCATAAGTCTTTAGCTCGCTGTAAAACTCAGGTGCAAGCTCTTCATGGAATTTTGGATCGAAGTATCTCAATGCATTCTCTACAGCTAGCTGCTTTTCACTTTTATCTAAAATATCTTTTCGCTTCGGAGCATGATTTACATCTGCGGCGTAGGGCCGAACGGGAGGCAAGCTGCTTGGGATTCCCTCAGCAATAGCCTCTTTAAAATTTGTAATTCCGGGTTTTACTTCCACTTCCATTTTTATTTTTTAATAAATCCTCCTTTACTCTTATCAAATCCATACGGACAATGTTTACAACCATTTTGACAGCAGTAGCCCCTTTTGAGCAAATACTTCGCTGTGAAAACAATGTAGCCTTCTTTACTATAGTAATAATCGTCTTTATCTAAATCATTGTTTTTACCAAAACCTGAAAACATGTGCACAAATTTCGTCATTTTAGGGCAATCGACTGAAGACTCTCCTATCGATTTTGATGGCTTATCTATCTCACTGGTATTTTATTAGCTTTGCACCCTTTGTCAGCGGGAAATGGTAAAAGATTTAGACCAGTTTTTTGAACTCTTTGAGGCTGAGCTTCGCATGAACAGCGAGTTAACAGGGTACCATAGGTTCACAAATTCTGAGAAAATGTACGAATTCAGAAAAGCGTACATTAAGCAGAGAATCCAATACGTTGTGGACAGTGTCAGGAAATCTAATTCCAAAATTTGGGATGTAGGATGCGGATTTGGAACCACCAGTATTCTGCTGGCTCTTCTCGGTCACGAAGTAGTAGGAACAACTTTAGAATTTTATTATAACAGCATAGACGAGCGGATAAAATATTGGGAGCAGTACGGGGATTTATCCAAATTGAGTTTTGCATACGAGAATATCTACACTCAAGATCATAAAGAGGATGAGTTCGATTATGTAATAGCCCAAGATACCTTGCATCATCTTGAACCATTTTCAGATGCAGTTCATATCATCTACAAAACCCTCAAAAAAGGTGGTGAACTAATTGCGGTAGAAGAAAATGGGGATAATGTAATCAACAATGCAAAGAACTTTAAACGCAGAGGTTTTAAAAGGGTAACCACCTTTTATGACGAGAAACTAGGGCAAAACATTTCATTTGGTGACGAGAATACTCGAAATCTTGAAAAGTGGAAGAAAGAATTCTCTGTAGCTCCATTCAATTTTATTGATGATAGTGTCGAGTACGTTCGCTTTTATTGGCCGAGAGCGTATAGAAGACATTCCGTTGAAGAGATTCTTGAAAAGGAGAAAAGGTTATGGAAAAAAAGTGCTTGGAGAAGAAAGTACCTCTTTTTCGGTTTAAATTTCAGAGTCCAGAAATAATTTTTTAGATGCGAATTGCTGTAAATACCCGCCTTTTACTCAAAGGAAAGATGGAGGGTATTGGATGGTTTTCATACGAAACCCTTTCGCGTATTACCCAGTCTCACCCTGAAGTTGAGTTCATTTTTATTTTTGACCGTAAGCCTTCAAGCGACTTCATTTTTTCAGAAAACGTTAAGGCAGTTGTGGTTCATCCTCAGGCTAGACATCCATTTTTATGGTATCTCTTTTTTGAGTTTGGAGTCAAAAGAGCATTGGATAAATACAAGCCAGATCTTTTCCTTTCACCAGATGGTTGGCTGTCTCTTCGTTCAAACATTGCTCAACTTGCGGTCATACATGATCTGAACTTTGAGGAGCATCCAGAATTTATAGAACCTCTTGTTCTGCGCTACTACCGCTGGTTTTTTCCGCGTTTTGCCAAGAAGGCAAAAAGGGTAGTAACGGTTTCAAATTACACTAAACAAGACATTGTGACTCGATATGGCATCGATAAAAATTTAATCGATGTTGTATACAATGGTGTAAATGATCGATTTCTGCCTTTGAGTGAAGAAGGTATAAGAACGGTTAGGAAAAAGTATTCTAAAGGTGATCCCTACCTTCTTTTTGTGGGACTTATTCACCCTAGAAAAAATCTTAAAAATCAACTCCGAGCGTTCCTGAAGATGAAAGAAGAGACTGGCAGCAATTTGAAGTACCTCATTGTTGGGGCAAAATATTCCTGGGAAAAGGAGTTAGACGAATTGCTTGAGAGCTCGATTTATGGAAAGGACGTCATCGTTCTTGGAAGACAAGGATTAAACCAACTTATCGAACTATACGGAGCCGCTTTCGCGTTGACATACGTGAGCTATTTCGAAGGGTTTGGTATTCCAATTGTCGAAGCGATGAAGTCTGGGATTCCAGTGATTACGTCAAACACCTCCTCTATGCCGGAAATAACAGGAAAATCAGGGCTTTTAGTTTCCCCCGATTCAGTGGATGAAATTGCTCGAGCAATGAAAGATCTTTGGCAAGATACACAGCTAAGAGAGCAATTAGTGAGTAGCGGAATAAAAAGAGCAGAAGACTACTCATGGGATAAAGCGGCCCAAGGGTTGTTTAGTTCAATACAGAAAGCACTCGTTTAGAATATTGGTTAATCCCTTTTTACAAACATTGATAATCAGACGGTTCAAAAAATCAATCTCTTTGTTTGACTCTTTTTTTTGTATCGTTGTGCTGTTTGATTGCTGGAGATGCAAAGAAAATTTCTATCGAATTTAGGGCTCATTTTATTGTTAAACCTTTTGGTTAAACCCTTTTATATTCTGGGTATTGATGCCGAGGTTCAAAATAGGGTGGGTAAAGAGAATTACGGTCTTTATCTGGGGCTAATTTCTTTGAGTTTTATCTTCAATATGCTCATTGATCTGGGTATCAATAATTTTAACAATAACAACATATCCAAAAACACCCAGTTGGTGTCCAAGCATTTCTCAAAACTATTGAGCATCAAATCTGCCCTTGCCTTGGGATATGCCTTGATTACCTTGCTGGTTGGCTGGATATTGGACTATAGAGGTTTTGCTTTTCACTTGCTCATTTTCCTTAGTTTTAATCAAATACTGGTTTCTTTTATCCTTTTTGGGAGGTCAAATTTGGCAGCTCTCCATAGATTTAAAGCAGACAGTATTGTATCGGTGCTCGATAGATCTCTTTTGGTTATTTTCTGCAGCATTATTCTATTTGGGAATCTCACAGAGTCTGAGTTCAGGATAGAGTGGTTTGTATATCTCCAAACAACCACTTACGCTATCACATTGGTCACTCTTGTGCTGATGCTTAGGCCCAACATCGGCAGCATAAGGTGGCACCTCGATATTCCTTTTTCCATCAATATTTTTAAGAAAAGTCTTCCTTATGCCACGTTCATGATTATTGGTAGTCTTTACAACCGCCTTGATGGTATCATGCTGGAGAAAATAGGTCCGCTCGGAAGCGTTTCTGCTGGAGAATACGCACAAGGATTTAGATTCTTTGAGGCGGCCTCCATGTTTGCTTATCTGTTTGCTGTTTTGCTTCTGCCGATCTATTCCAGAATGATAAAGCAAAATGAAGATGTAAAGCCAATAGTTGAAACGGCTACCAGATTGCTCATCGGCGCGGGGCTTGCTGGGGCCATCCTGTTTTTCTTTCACTCGGATTTTGTTCTGCAATGGCGATATCCAGATGTATCTCAAAACTCCATCTACGCTTTCTCGGCCCTCATGATTGGGTTTGTTGGGGTTGGCCTTTTTTATGTTTACGGCACTTTGATGACTGCAAACGAAAACCTCCGGATGTTAAATCAGATTTCGATTGGAGGATTAGTAATAAATCTCTGCCTGAATTTTTACTTGATTCCGACGCATGGAGCTTTTGGAGCAGCTATTGCCACCATGGCCACACAGTTATTTGCCGGAATAGCCCAATTATGTTTTGTGGTCAAGACATTCAAATTCAGAGCCAATTACTCTTTGATATTGCAGATGGTTAGTTTTGTGATCCTTACCGTTGGGGTAAATTTCGTTTTGGACGACCATACCTCGCTAAATGACTTTGATAGATTTGCGATTTCAACCTTATCAGCCGCTATCCTCCTGTTTTTAACAGGCCTGTTCTCAGTAAGAAAGATAATGGAAGTGTTGAAGTATTCGGATTAAATTTCCGAAGATCTAATATTGCTACTTTTGTCGCGTTTTAACTCAAAATGAAATTTGAATGGAATCCAATTCTTTTGATTTTAAATGGTTGATTGGAATAGTTAGAGAAAACTTCAAGCTTTTCTTAATTGTGGGATTTCTCTCGGCAATTGCCGGGGTAGTGGTGTCTTTACCGATATTCATGACACCGAAGTTTAAGAGCACAGCGGTTGTGTATCCGGCAAATGTTGGCGTATATAGTGAGGAATCTCAAACTGAGCAAATGCTCCAGTACTTTGAGGCTTCATCTATTCGTGATTCTATAATTGAGAAGTTTGATCTTTATAACGTTTATGAGATCGAGGAGGGTAGTTCAAATTCGAGATTTTATATTCTTGAAGAGTACCGAGATAATGTTCGCGTTTCTAAGACGAAGTACGAATCTATACTTCTAGAGGTTATTTCTGAAGATCCAGAATTGGCAAGCAATATAGCGGATGAGATTTTGCTTCAAGTTAATTTGAAGTATGATATGCTCATGAATACTCGTTTTGAAGGAATTGTTGAGGCTTATGAGAAGCAAATGAACTATCAAAGAGTAGTAATAGATAGCCTCGAGTCTTTAATTGCCAAAATCAGTACTGAGAATGATGTCCTGGATTACGGCAGCCAAACGCGAGAATTGGTGAGAGGATATGTTGATGTATTGTCGAGGTCGGGTAGTTCAGGAATTAATGACGATTTGCAAAAGCTGCTGACGAATACCCAAGAAAAGGGGAGTCTAATCAAGATGCTTCAAAACCTGAGCTACATGGCTACGGTGCAGCATAGTGAGTTATCGGCGAAATACCTTGAAAATAAGGTTTTTCATGAAGCAGACTTGCAATTCACTGATGTAATTGTTGAACCTGAGATTGCAGATAAAAAGTTTTGGCCTGTGAGATGGCTGGTATTGGTAATTGTGGTTGTTTCTTCCCTCTTGTTCACTCTCGTTGGTATTCTTTTGTTCAAAAAGGCCTAAAATTGGCTAGTTCTCTCAAAATAGAAGGGCTAGAAAGAGCCTTGCTTATCCTCGGATCTCTCCTTTTTACTGTGTTGTGTGGAGTAGCAATTACACTTGATAATTACACGCTCTGCTTCCTTCCAATTTTGGTTTTTGGAGGTTATTTATTGCTTTACCATACTCAACAGCTATTGCTCTTCATAGCATTAGCCACACCTCTATCATTCAATTTTGAAAACCTAGGTGCTTTTGGGGGAATTGGATTTTACTTTCCGACTGAACCCTTGTTATTCGGGTTAATGTTTTTGTACATTCTTAAAGTGCTTTCAGGGTATCGTGAGCGAAAAGAGTTGATGCGACATCCGCTTACCGTAGCCATAGTATTCAACCTGATCTGGATCACTGTTGCCGTCTTTAATTCTGTGGACGTGGTCGTATCAGTTAAGTTTTTGATTTCGAGGTTGTGGTTTGTTTTGGTGATGTATTTTATGTTCAACTCCTACTTTGAGAATCGCTATTTAATAAAACAATTTTTTGTGACACTTATTTTCTCTATGGCTGTCACTATTCTATACACCATGATGATGCATGCAAGCCATGGATTTTCTGAGGAGTCTGGCCATTGGGTGATGTGGCCATTTTTTAAGGATCATACGTCATACGGAGCCATTATCGCACTGCTTTTCCCAATGGTAGTCTTTCATTTCCGTAGGGCGAAGAAGCTAAGCATTGAACAATTTCTTTGGACCATTGCTCTTTCTATTTTCTCTGCTGGACTCTTCCTTTCATACACTCGAGCTGCTTGGTTGAGTTTGGTTGGAGCTGTAGGGGTATATTTTTTGATCAAACTAAGAATAGATTATAAACTTGTCGTTTTTACCATTTTTCTTCTCATTAGTGGCTTTTTTGCTTTTCAAGATCAGATTATACACGAACTTGAACGCAATCAGCAGGATTCGTCGGATAGTTTTGCCGAGCATGTTCAATCAATCACCAATATTAGCAGCGATGCATCAAATTTGGAAAGGCTGAATCGCTGGAACAGCGCATGGAAAATGTTTTTAGAAAAGCCCATTCTTGGTCATGGTCCGGGAACTTATATGTTTGAATATGCCCGGTATCAAAAAAGTTCGGATAAGACAATAATCTCAACCAATCAGGGCGATGGAGGAAATGCACACAGCGAATATTTAGGCCCCCTCTCAGAATCGGGGATCTTTGGTATGCTTACTATCCTGATCGTATTTATTGCCAGCTTAAATACAGGGATCCGGCTTTACTATCAACTGGATCACGATATCTATCTGAAAGGAGTAGTTATGTGCATAGTGCTGGGATTAGTCACCTATTACCTTCACGGTATTCTTAACAACTTTCTCGACACGGATAAGGCTTCCGTTCCCATATGGGGTTCTATGAGTGTATTGGTTGCTATTTCGATTTATCATCGAAAAAAATCACTTAAATCTGCAGCAGAGTAAAGCCGTATCGTCAAAATACGGCGCATCCCCTCGATGAACATCCATCGCATGAACGATGTGCGCTATCGCGTCGTCTACCGCTTCGATGTGATCTTGTTTTTCGAGAATGATGCCTGCCAATCTCTCATTTCCAAATTCTTCTTGTTGTGAATTTTCGAGCTCCAATACCCCATCTGTACACATGACCAGCATGGCATCTCGTGATAACTCAATTTCGCCTTTATTGATAAAAGGTAGTTCATTGAGCATACCAATTCCCACGGTTCCTTCTCTCAGGAAGTGCGTCTTCCCACCTGAAATTACAAATGGAGGATTATGACCAGCATTGATGTAGTGGAGCATTCGACTGGGATAGTGGAAGTAACCAAAAAAAATAGTGACAAATCGGTCTCCACGAGACATCTCAACGACTTTTCTATTGAGCTGTTTTACCAAAGACTCTAAGGTCCAATGAGTATTTTCAATAAGTGCTTTTAAGTGCGCTTGAATCGTCGCCATTATGAATGCTGCGCTCACTCCTTTGCCTGATACATCTGCCATGCAAAAAAAGGCTTCCTCTTCTCCCAGAGGAATAAAATCACAAAAGTCACCACCAATAGCTTGGTGAGGCTGATAGTAAGTAGCTACTTCAAAAAGCGAATAGTCGCGCGTGCCACTTCCTACCATCAATGATTGCATTTCCGCAGCTATCTTCAATTCCGTATCAATTCTTTCTTGTCTAAGAGACCTCTTAAAAAGCGTCTGATTCTCAATGGTGACGGCTATAATATTTGTCAAGGTTTGAATAAAAGTACGGTGTTTTATAGATGGACTCATCCTAATCTGATTCTCATCAATGTCGCCGATAAGGACATAACAAAGTGGCTTATTTTGATGAAAAACTGGAATGAGAAAGTCAAAGTTTCTTAGCTTTTCATTTGTCTTGTCTCTGAGGTAGATGACATCGTTTGTTGCACTTAAACGTTTTACCAATTCAAAGTCATTTCCGTAATCTTGATCAACTCCGTACTGAAGCGCGCAACTCCAAATATTTTCTATTTGCATAAAAAGCACCAATCTTCTAATCTGCAAGTTATGTTCAACGATGGCTCTGTACTGCTCGAGCAGTTCTTCCACAGTTTTGTTGCTATTTATGGCATTGGTTGTTTCGAGAAGTATTTCCAGCTTCGAACTAAGTCTGGAAATACGGTCCTTATTCTTCTTAATGCGATTTTCGTACTTGAGAATTTTCTCCGCGGTACTGTCTTGATTAAGATCGTCTTTTTTAGGCTTTTCGGTCAAGCTTTAGCTTTTTCAGTTCCTCTAAGATATAGGGAATTTTTCGAGTGTTAGCTAGTTCCTTCAGTTTTTCGCGAGATTCTGCTACTGGACTTCCAAAGTAAGTTCTTCCTCCTTCGATAGATTTGGATATCCCAGTTTGGGCAAGCACGACAGCATTCTGACCGATTAAGATATCAGATCGCACTCCGACCTGCCCCCAGAGTGTTACATCATCTTCTATTCTAACGCAACCGGCAATCCCTACTTGAGCCGCAATAAGGCATCTCTTACCAATTACTGTATCGTGCCCAATATGGACTAAATTGTCAATTTTAGTTCCCGCACCGATGGTTGTAGCTCCGGTAACTCCTTTATCAATCGTACATCCACTGCCGATTTCCACGTCGTTTTCCAAGATAACCCTTCCTGCGCTGTGCATCTTTTTGTAACCGCCATCTTTTTTGTAATAGAATCCATGCCCTCCAATAACAGTATTGGCATGGACTTCAACGTTATCGCCAATCTCGGTATTATCGTAGATCACAACATTTGGATGAATTATCGAGTTTTCTCCAATGCTCACCCCTTTGCCAATGATAACTCCAGGAGCTATTCTTGCTGTTGAACCTATACTTGGCTGGGACTCTTCCCAATCCTGAGCTGGAATAAAGTGTCGGGTGAGCGTATTGAAAATGTCAAAAGGCTTCTCGTGGATTAGAAGAGCCTTGCCAGTCGGCGGTACAACTTCCTTATCGATGAGGATAGTCGTGGCTGCACTATTTAGAGCCTTTTCGTAATATTTGGGGTGATCTACAAAGACGATATCACCTTCTTCAACAACATGAATCTCGTTAATTCCTGTGATTTGGTGGTCTTCTTTACCGACATATTGACACCCAGCTAGTCCAGCTATTTCTTTCAGTGTGTGAGGACGAGGAAGTTTCATATTAGTAATAGATAAGTCTTGCGAAGATAAAGCCCTTTTCTACTTCTTAAACATTTCTCCATTGAATAAGTCTGGTTTTACAGACCTCCGAAAATGTATATTTGTCGCCTATTTGAATCAAATGAAGAAATTTCTTTTGGCATTGTTAATTAGTCCGACAATGCTATGTGCAAAAGACTATTACTGGCAGCAGAGGGTTGAATACAAAATGGAGGTTGAGCTTGATGATCGAACCCATAAATACAGTGGCACTCAATATCTCACTTATTACAACAACTCTCCAGATACGCTCTTTAAAGCATACTTTCATCTTTATTACAACGCCTTTCAGCCCGGAAGTATGATGGATGTAAGGTCCAGAACAATTGAAGATCCGGATCCGCGTGTTGAAGACCGTATATCGAACTTGCTTCCAAGTGAAATAGGCTACCTAAGAACCACCGAACTCACACAAAACGGAGTCGCGGTTGATTTTAGGGAGTCTGGAACGATTCTGGAAGTTAGCTTAGCCAAGCCCATATTGCCTGGAAAAAAAGCTAAATTCTACATGAAATTTGAAGGGCAAGTGCCAAAACAGATCCGTCGATCGGGTAGAGATAACAAGGAGGGCATTGAGTACAGCATGTCCCAATGGTATCCAAAAATCGCTGAATACGATCATATGGGCTGGCATCCAGACCCTTATGTTGGACGTGAGTTTCACGGCGTATGGGGCGATTTTGACGTGAAGCTCACCTTGGATAGTGCTTACACCATCGGTGCGACAGGCCTCCTTAAGAATCCCCAAGAAATTGGTCATGGTTATGAGAATCCAGAAAAGAAAATGAAGCGCCCAGAGGGTAAGCTGCTAACCTGGCATTTTGAAGCAGAAAATGTACACGACTTCGTCTGGGCTGCGGACAAAGATTACATCCATGAGGTGCAATCTCTTAGGGGGGGAGTAGTTGTTCATTATTTGTATCAAAATGATGATGACCTGCGAAAAAACTGGAGTAAACTTCCTGATTATGTGGCTAAAATGTTTGAATACGCGAACGACAATTTCGGGATCTATCCTTACCCTCAGTACTCTATTATACAGGGTGGAGATGGAGGAATGGAATATGCCATGGCCACATTGATAACTGGAAAGAGAAAGTTTGGCAGCCTAGTTGGAGTAACGGTGCACGAACTAATGCATTCATGGTATCAAATGCTCTTGGGTACAAATGAAGGATTGTACCCGTGGATGGACGAAGGATTCACCTCTTATGCGTCAAACAAAATAATGACTTACCTATTTAACCCTGACGAAGATGATCGCAGAGGTCGATATTACGACTCCTACATAGCATTGGCAGCCAGTGGAAAAGAAGAGCCAATGTCTAAGATGGCTGATCATTTCAATACCAACTATGCATACGCTGCAGCGGCTTATTCCAAAGGTGCTGTTTTCATTGCTCAACTAGGTTATATCGTAGGTCAAGAAAATCTTGAAAGAGGGATTCTCAGATATTTTGAGGAATGGAGCTTTAAGCATCCGTCTCCTGAGGACTTTATTAGAATCATGGAGAAGGAAAGTGGGATGGAGCTAAAATGGTATCTCAACTACATGCTTAATACCACTGAAATCATAGACTATTCAATAGACTCGATAAGTGAAATTGGAGATGAAGTTGAGATTGTCTTGACTAGAATTGGCAATTTTCCGATGCCCATTGACTTGTATATAGAATATACCAATGGCAAAAAGGAAATAATCAGTATTCCGCTTAGGATGATGAGAGGTATAAAACCTAGTCCTGATGGTGTTACTTTTAATGCTGCCAAGGATTGGCCATGGACCCATCCTACTTATACACTTTCGTTAAATAGAAGAATGAAAGAAATTGGACGTGTAGAAATTGACTCATCCAAACGGATGGCTGATGTCAATGCAGAAAATAATGTTTTGAACCTTTCTGACGTGTCAGATTCCAATGCTCAATAGATAAATGAAACCGAAACTTACTACCCTCCTTGCTATCGCGGTCCTGATGGCTTGTTCTGATTCTACTAATGTTTCAAGTTCCAAATCAAATTATGAAATGAAAAAGTCGCTGTACGCGAATGATACTCACAGCTTTTCTGAACCCAATTCCGTTGCCATGAGTCATTTAAGTCTCAATATTTCCATTGATTTTGTGACTAGAATAATTAGTGGCGCAGCAGCATACACTCTAGAGCGTAATGACAATAGTGATTTCATTTTAGATGTAGATGGTCTAGAAATTACAGCTGTGCGAGATATAGAAACGGATAAACCTCTAAATTTTTTAATCGAAGAGGGAGATAAATACGGTGATAAGCTCATCATTGATTTGGATTCTAATACATCACAAGTTGGCTTGGATTATTCCACTTCCCCCAATGCTTCGGCTTTGTTGTGGATGGAACCGAGCCAAACCAACGATGGGACAGCTCCTTTTTTATTTACCCAAGGGCAAGCAATTTTAACTAGATCTTGGGTACCCATTCAAGATTCTCCGGCCATTCGTATAACGTATGATGCCATGGTAAAAGTCCCTCCTGGGATGATGGCTCTTATGAGTGCTGAAAATCCAAGAGATTCAAACATTAATGGTCAGTATACATTTATAATGAATCAGCCTATTCCTCCTTATTTGATGGCGTTGGCTGTTGGAGATCTGGCTTTTCAATCTTTGGGCGATCACACCGGAGTATACGCAGAACCTGGCATGCTTGAAGTATCTGCTTACGAATTTGCAGATATGGAGAAAATGCTACTTGCCGCGGAAGAACTCTATGGTCCTTACAGTTGGGGAAGGTATGATGTCCTAGTCCTGCCTCCAGGTTTTCCATTTGGAGGTATGGAGAACCCTAAGTTGACTTTCGCAACTCCAACAATTATTGCCGGAGACCGCTCACTGACGTCATTAATAGCTCATGAGCTAGCGCATAGTTGGAGTGGCAATTTGGTTACCAATGCAACTTGGGATGATTTCTGGCTTAATGAGGGTTTTACGGTTTACTTCGAGAAGCGTATAATGGAGGCTCTTTATGGTCATAGCTATGCTGAAATGCTCAACGAATTGGGCTATCAAGACCTTAAACAGACCATAAGACAACTGGGCGAGAGAAGCCCAGACACTCATCTTAAATTAGACCTGAATAATAGAAACCCAGATGATGGTATGACAGATGTTGCTTATGAAAAAGGCTATCTTTTTTTAAGGTGGCTAGAATCTATAGCAGGTAGAGAAAAGTTTGATGAGTTTTTGAAGAATTATTTCAAGGTAAACGCTTTCAAAACAATGACGACTGAGTCTTTTATTGAATATTTGGAAGAGAACCTTTTGGCAAACATTGATGAGGATATCGATTTGGATCAATGGATATACGCTCCTGGTCTGCCAGCTGATCACCCCATTCCCAAATCGCTGCGGTTTCAATCTGTTGACTCAATTCGCAGTGCTTGGTTACAGGAAAAAGTACAAGTGAGTGAGATTCAAACCGAGGATTGGACAACACATGAATGGTTGTGTTTTTTACGAGGAATTCCTGAAAATATCGATAAAGAGAAGTTGGCCATTTTGGATGAACAGTTTGGTTTGACGCAATCCCGAAATAGCGAAATAGCTGCGATATGGTTTGAAAGGGCAATCACCAGTGATTACAAGGCTGCATTTCCCCAATTGGAGGCATTTCTTCTCAAAGTTGGTAGACGAAAGTTTCTAGTTCCTTTGTATTCTCAGCTGTCTAAAAGTGAGGCTAACAAAGAGTGGGCTTTGAATGTTTATTCTAGGGCAAGAGCCAATTATCACGCTGTTTCAATTAACACCATCGATGAATTGTTGGATTGGAATGCCAGTTAATCAACAGTAAGACTTTAATTCCTTCGTTGAATTTTAGTGGATTATTATGCGAGTTTTCACTTATCTTAACCCGTTGTTTAAAATCCACTAATGAAATCTTTAATGACCCTGCAAAAGCTAAGATGGTTCAGCTTTTGCTTTTTGCTCTTTTCGATTGGAGCTTATTGTCAAAATACGGGAGTGAGTTTTAGTCCAGAGATTTCGTACAGAAATTTTGTAAAAACTGACTTCGTTCCAGGAATCGACCAGTTTATCGAAGAAAATAATGATTTGAGTGAATCGATAGTTGGTTTTACGGCTGAGGTGTTTTTTGTGAAACCATTCGCTCGTAAGCTTTCCTTTGAGACGGGGCTTAGTTTCTCAAGAGATGGCTATAACTCATTTATTCGCAACCTGACTCCGGAATCTCTTTTCCTTTCAGGAGTTCTTAACTCTGACGACCCAGGATTTGATTCTACCAATGAAATTGAAACTCAGAATAGATTCCTTTCCGTAGGAATACCCTTTAGGCTAGCCTATATCGCTGAAGGGAAAAACCTAAAGTTTACTTGGTCCCTCGGTGTGACTCCTGAGTACCTATTGGAGTCATCCTCTACCCGAATTTATAAGTTCGCGTCAGGTGAACAGGAGTCATTTAATAATGACTTTGAATCTGCTCCGGCTAATTTTAACTTAACTGCTTCTCTATCTGCCGGCGTTGAGTTACCGATTAACCGAACAAGCACTGTTCGGATAGAACCTGTTCTAAGATACGGCGTTTTCCCAACATTTAATGAAGAGGCTTATGAAGTAAATATATTTTCTTACGGTCTGAGCCTCAAATACTTATTTAGGGTAGGTTTTCCGTACTAATTGACTTGTAATTTTTTACTGGATTTCCATACATGTTGAGTAAAAAGAATTTTGATTGATCATCAGTCCAATTCTGTTTTTCGAGTTGGTGGTGCATTCTGTCAAAAAACTTCGATCTTTCTTCTGCTGAGTATTCGCTCCTGTGGAGGTGAGCATTGAGTTCGTCAAACGCAATATGATTGGATGGCCAAAGCTTGTACTGACTATAAATTTTCTCATCGATAATCTCACCAAGCATTTTAAGCTTGTCGTTAGGGCTTGAAAAATCTTTGAGTACGCTAAGCTCTGCATCCAGTGATTCTCCTATACTGAGATGAATTCGGCCTTTATATCCAGTAAGTCCTGTCAAAATACTTACATAATCTTCTCCTTGATTCTTTTCGTATTTCAAATCATTCGATAAAGCTTTAAGCTCAGGAATTTTCAATACATCGCATGGATCGTATTCATAAGAAATAGCTACCGGTGTGATTTTGAGTTCCCGGAACCAATTGTCTAGAGGCTTATCACTGTTAATACTCAACATTTTCAGTAAACCCGGCTGGGTTTTATCCATACCATCTTTTGTTCTCCCCTCCTTTTGTGCGATCCAAACACTCGAGCCTCTTTCAGTGATGGTGTGGTGTATATATTTCGACAACTGAAGGGAATTTTCGTAAAACTCCCTTGCTCCGGTATTTCTCTTTACCGTGAAATTTTTGTTGAGTTTCGTTAAGTCTCGAACGAGTTCCTCCGTAAGAAGATTGCTTCCTATTGCAGTCTCGAAAGTGCCGAGGCCGTTTTCATAAAGTAAGATATTCAAAAGTGCCGAGTCCAATATGATATCTCTATGATTGGAGATGAACAGATGAGCACTACCGCTGTGAATATTTTCTATTCCACTAATGGTAACTGAATCAGTGGTAGCATTAACCAATTTCCTCATAGCAGGGTAGGCCACTTTTCTTTGGAAATCTTCTATTGTTTCCACAGTTCTCACCTCCTCCTTTATGGTTTCAAGGCATTCCTTTGGATAAATATATCTCAGAAGATTGGCAAAACTCTTATCTTGAAGGATACGTTTTACTACTTCTGGCACTTCTTCGTCCCTGTAGGGACGAATGTCTTCAAAATTGCTGCTTGTTGGCATTTGTTACTCTAGGCTTACGAAAGTAACCATTCTCATTTTATAGAGAAATTGAAGGCTTTTGATTAAAGCTTTTTTGCGAAAACTTAACTTTGTTAAATGCAAAGTGACTTCAAAGATCTGAAGGTGACTAGACAGTTCATAGACGCACTTAATTCTATGAATATCCAAGAACCTACTGAAATTCAACTAAAGGGAATTCCACCAGCACTTTCAGGTCAAGATGTCTTAGGTATTGCCCAGACAGGTAGTGGTAAAACATTGGCCTTCCTGATTCCCTTGGTCATGAAGATCAAGCAAGCAGGAGACGGAAGACCTCAAGCATTAATAATGGCTCCAGCCAAGGAATTAGCTCTACAAATTTTGGATGTATTAGTTGCATTAACAGCGAATACCAATATTCGTAGTATTTGTCTTTATGGAGGAGTAGGTAAAACCGGACAAATTGAAAAATTGAATGAAGGTTGTGAAATAATAGTAGCAACCCCAGGCAGGTTTTTGGACCTTTATAGCTTTGGATTCATCGAGTTGAGAACGGTGAGAACATTAGTCCTTGACGAAGCTGATCGACTCATGGAAATGGGGTTTTTGAATCAACTCAAATCACTTTTAGAAGTAATTCCGGTCAAGCGTCAGAACCTTCTTTTTTCAGCTACATTTCCAGATCGAGTCAAGTATATGGCAGATGAGTTTCTTGAGTTTCCTACAAGGGTTGAAGGAAAGCAAAAAGAAAAGCCAGTGGAGAAATTGGATCAGCGCTGGATGAGAGTGTCTAACTTTAGATCAAAGCTCAACCTGCTGCTTTACCTTTTCGAAAAAGAAGCGTGGACTAGGGTAATTGTCTTCTGCCGAACTAAGGACTCAGCTACGAGAGTTTATGGCTTTTTGTCTAGAAAGGACATTGGAGAAGTAAGGGTGCTTCATGCAAACAAAGCGCAAAATACGCGAATTAATGCCATGGAGGATTTTCGCAAGGGCGAGGTCCGCGTTCTAGTGACCACTGATGTGACTTCTAGGGGAATTGATATTGCAGATGTAAGTCATGTAGTAAATTTTGAAGTGCCAAAAGTTCCTGAAGATTATCTCCATAGGGTCGGTAGAACTGCCAGAATAAAGAAGGAAGGAATGGCACTTTCGCTAGCCGACAAATCCGAGGAATTTCTCGTGAAAAAAATAGAGAAATTCTTAGGTGAATATATTCCTGTTGAGCCATGGCCCGACAGTGTTGAAATAGGAGAGGAGCTTCCAGGAGAAAAGAAGCAAATCGCACGCGAGTTGGATACCTACAGGCAAATGGAAGATCCGACTTTCAAAGGTGCCTTTCATCAACGTAAAAAGGGTAGAAAGAAAAAGCGACGATAAGCCTCTTGGATTAGAAAACTTGTTATTTCTTGTCAAAGAAAATTTCTACCCTGCGATTTAGTGAGCGGCCTTCATTCGTCATATTGGATGCATAAGGATCTCGTTCTCCAAAGCCTACCGTGGTGATTCTATCAGGATCTACTCCGTTTATTACCAGCCATTCTTTGGTTGATGCAGCTCTGTTCTCACTGAGAATTTGATTATAAGGTTCTGAGGCTACAGCATCCGTATGTCCATTAATAGTCACGTTAATATCTGGGTTGTTGTCGAGTATTTCTGCGACATCATCTAACACCTCCACATATTTTGCAGAGATATTAAACTTATCGTATTCGAAATATACAAATCGGATGATCGTGTTGTCACTGAGTAGTTCTTCACGAGTTAAATCATCGAGCGATTTGTTTTTATTCTCACTTCCATCGAGCTCTACAATAAGAACTGGATCACGCTTTTTTGTGTTTTTCTCGACAACTGCCAACAATGAATCAGGCTCCTCTGCAATTTCTTCAGCTACTTCATCCATTATTGGCTCGATTCTGACCTGAGTCAAATAAAGATTGGAAAGCGAGTCGTTTCTATTACTACTGAAATAAGCCGAACTATCAGATCCCATAAAAAAATAAGCGTCGAATTCGGGAGAATTGAAGCTTGCTCTTATGGGTTCCGCCCAGTTGCTCCAATCATTGTCGATTCTTTTGGAGTAGTAAATGTCGTAGTCGTTCTGAGAACCTTTGCCGTTGGTGGAGTAAAATAAGAGTTCAGTTACTGAGTCAAAAAAAGGACTAATTTCGTTTAAAGATGTATTAATCGAAGATCCTAAACTCATAGGGACACCCCATCCATCTCCCTTTTTTTCGCACACATAGAGATCATTGCTAGTGGTGTCATCTTCGGTTGTTGGGATAGTCCAAAGTATAAACGATTCATCAGATGAAACAAATGCAGAGTAAAATGTCCCATTAACTTCGAGCCCTGGTACATCAACTGCAACTGGATCGGACCATTTTTTTTCAGTGGGGTTGTAATCCGCAAATGAAATACCACTTATGGGCATGTCCTCGTCGTTGAGCTGATTCATTAGATAAAGCCTTCTTCCATTTTGGGCTACACCTATTACAGCATTACTCCACTCATCATTCAACCCGGCAACAGCTTCGGCTTTCGAATATCTCCCATCTTTAAGTTCCGACTTCCAGATGTCTTGACCTGAAAAATCCCCTCCAGCATTCTCTGGGTGAAAAGTCCTTGCGAAGTATAAAGTAGTGAGATCCGATGCTAAAATTGGTAAACCTTCTTCGGCAAAAGAATTTATTTCTTGGTCAAGCTTTTGTGCCGGACTGAAGCTTATAGTGTCTTGCTGGGAAAATGATAGGCTTGTTAGCATTATCCCCATGGTGAAAAGCGCTAATTTCTTTGCCATCATTAGTTGTTTTTGCGATTAAAGAGAAATCCTAATACTACCTCATGACTACCACTGCTTACATCATTGATGTCAGAGGTGACATAATCGTAGGCATATGCTAAACGCATGAAATCCGTTAAGTTAGCTCCCAAAATCACTGAAACGGCATCCTCGTTTCTATATGAGAGTCCTAGTCTAAATTTTTTATTCCATTCTGCCATGACATTGACATCTACAGAAAGAGGGGAAGGTGAAAGGATTTTAACCATAAAACTCGGAGTGAGATCGATCATATCACTCAACTTCAAACGATATCCTGCATTAATGAAGTGATGCATTTCTAATCTGGCATCGCTCAGATTAAGCGGGCTATCTTCATTTCCCAGATTTATTTCATTTCTGCCTAGCTGGTAAACTGAGTATCCAGCAAAAACTCGATCTCCGTAGAAATACAAACCTGCATTTATATCAAAAAGATTGGAGTTTGAACCATTCGCAATGAAGTCAAAGTATGTATTGTCAAAATCATTCTCCAAGACGATGCTGTTCTTATCGAAGGAAAGTCCATACCAACCGAGGCTGAGTCCTCCAGCTAACCAATAATTTTCTCCGATGGGGTGGTGATAGGAGTAACTGCCCATAACCGATGTCCTTTCAAAAACACCGTATTCATCTCTAGCTATTAGTCCGCCAACTACATGCTTACCATATCTTTTGGATGGTTTTTGTTTTAGCATACCTGGCTGGCTAATTGGAATAGAATACAGTTTGCCAGGAGGTCCGGGTCTTTTTCCGAGGTTGATACTCCCGCCGAAGTAATAGGTTTGAGGTGCGCCCTCAAAACCGGCCCATTGCTGTCTGAAGCCTATATTTAAATCAATATCATGAGTGAGACTTGATGCAGCAGGATTAATGACGTACGTATTGTTCATATATTGACTGAACTGGGGTAGCTGTTGCGCATTAGTCAATCCGGACAGCAACAAAGAAAGCGAAGTGAGGAGTGAAATTTTAGTTCTCATAGCTTAGCGAATTAGGGTTACTGTTCCATTTAAATTCTCAACTCCTTCCACGTTATAATTAATCATGTAGAAGTATGATCCTGTAGGTAGCTCCTCATTGTCTTTTTTGCCATCCCATGGCTCGTTGTAACCATTTGATGAAAAGACCTCTATACCCCAACGATTAAAAATTTGTACGGAGGCATTTGGGAATTTTTCTATTTCGGGGATATTCCAAACATCATTTACACCGTCGTCGTCAGGAGTAATCGTGTTCGGGATATCTGAATAGACTTTTATCTCTAATGAGTCTGTTTGCAAACAACCAAGAGGTGTTGTGTACGCGAGTGTGTATACCGTAGTTTGAGTAGGAGCAGCAACTGGATCCACACAATCGATACAGCTCAAATTATCGGGTGGACTCCATTCAATACTGCCATTAGGAGGGCTAACAAAACCGAAAAGATTTGCGGTGCTTCCAATCAATATTTGGTCATCGGCTCCTGCGTCAACCACCACTCCATCCTCAACAAATATGCGAATTGAATCACTAAGAATGTCACAACCATTGTCTGGATCAATTGACCATATGAAAGTATTCGTACCCACTGATAAATTGGTGACGCTAGTAACAGGAGAAAGTGGATCCTCTATCTCTCCGCTACCCGTAATTTGAAACCATGTGCCAAAGCCAAAATCTGGCTGGTTACCCACCAATAAGGTCGTTGTTGAATCACAAATTCCTTGGTCAGGCCCCAAGGTAGGCCTGGTGGTTGGTTCAAATACCTCCACCTCGAAAGAGCAAAGAGTAGAATTATCAGATTCATCGGTTATTTCAAATGTGATGGTATTGATGCCTATTGCGAAAACACTGCCGCTTTCAGGTCCCTCTATCTGGGTGATTGCAACCTCACTGCATTCACCGACTACTTCAGGGAGAGGTAATGTTACCACCGTTTCACACGATTTGAAAGATTCAGGACACGCAATAACAGGAGCAGTAATATCATTTACCTCAATAGTAAATGCACATATTGCTGAATTTCCTGCTTCATCTATGGCTTCGAATTCGATGTTGTAGGTTCCGGGTCCCAACAAATCCCCAGAAGAGGGGCCGTTTGTTTGATTAATTTCCTCTACAGCACAATTGTCTGTAGCAAAGGGTGTTTCGAAAACTACCGCCGAGTCACAAGACGAAGGCGCTAGGTCTATAACTAATCCTTCTGGACAATTTATGAACACCGGATTTTGATCATCAACAACCGTAACATCGAATGAACAGGACGCTATATTTCCCACCTCATCTGTTCCTTCGAAGCTAAAAGTTGTGGTACCTATAGGTAAGAAAGTACCACTAGCAGGGCCACCAGTTTGAACTACTACCACATCATTTGGACAGTTATCCGACACAAGTGGATTCTCAAAGGTAAACGAAGCACCGCAGCCATCAATTTCATTTGCAATTATGACATCCTCTGGGCATTCGAAAACAGGTGCTTGAGTATCAATTACAGTGACTTCAAAAGTACAGATTGCAATATTGCCCGAACCATCCTCTGCTTCAAAGGTCACAACAGTAGTTCCAACTGGAAATACATCTCCCGACGAAATCCCACCAATCAGCGATAAGGTCACATCTCCGCAATCGTCGAATGCAATAGGCGGGTCATAGGTCACAACAGCTTCACATAGTCCAGCACTTGCTTCAACAGACAAATTCTCTGGACAAATTATCGTAGGTGCATCATCTTCGGTAACCGTTACTGTGAAACTGCATGTTGTGGAATTCCCAGAATCATCAGAAGCTTCATAGATAATCGTGGTCTCACCTATCGGGAACTCACTTCCAGAAAGTGGACCCTCTATTTGGGTTATGCTTGGCACACCGCAATTATCAGTTGCAGTGGCATCAGGAAAGTTAACAATGGTGCTGCACTCTACACCAGCATTGATCTCAATATCATCTGGACACGTAATTATAGGCTCTTCTTCGTCCACAACAATAACATTAAAAGAGCAAGTACCAACATTACCTCCAAGATCGGTTGCCTCAAAAGTCACCATTGTAGTTCCCAGTGGGAAAGTACTGCCATTCGGCGGCCCTGTAATTTGTACAGGAGTCAAATCGTTGTCACAGTTATCCGCAATATTTGGTAGATTAAATGTCACAGTAGCTTCGCACAAGCCACTGTCTGCCGGCACTGTGAGATCTTCGGGGCAGCTAAGAAATGGGGCTTCAGCATCATTCACCGTCACTTCGAATGAGCATACTTCGGTATTACCACTCAAGTCAGTTACTGTATATTCTTCGGTAGTCGTACCAACTGGGAAAAAACCGCCGGATCCCAAACCAGATGTGAGTACGGTAGATACACCAGGACAATCGTCCTCGCCAACTGGAGGGGTGTAAATCACCGTAGCGCCGCATAGATTTGGCTCATTGTCGACAATGATATCGCTTGGGCAAACAATCGTAGGGGCAACTTCTTCTAAGACTGTTATCGTGAATGAACAAGTGGTACTTAGGTTATTTACATCAATAGCTTCATAAGTAATAGTAGTCACACCTACTGGGAAATCAGCTCCCGATAAGGGACCTTCGATTTGATTGATTGCAGCAACGGAGCAATTATCAGTAGCAGTAGCTCCTGTGAAAGTTACTGCACCTTCGCAATCGCCATCTGGTATGTTGATGATAATATCGTCAGGACAGTCAATAGCCGGGGGCTCAATATCTATGACTTCTACCTCAAAAGTGCATTGAGCAGTATTTCCAGAATCGTCAATAACTTCATAGGTGACTGAAGTTACGCCGACATTAAAAACACTTCCTGATGGCAAACCTGATAGTAGGTTTACACTTCCAACGCCGCAATTGTCATTAGTGATTGGCGCGTTATAGTTGACAATAGCACCACATAGTGTTGGATCATTACTTACAGAAATATTTGAGGGACAGGTGATCGACGGGTCTTCATTATCAGTGACGATGACATTAAACGTACATATTTCAGTATTGCCAAAATCGTCTTCAGCAGTAAATTCAATTTCAGTCGCACCCAAATCGAAGATTGATCCGCTCACTGGCCCCCCCGTTTGAATTACGGTGACATTCGAACATGGATCTGTCGCAGTGGGATCCCCAAACTCTACCACTGCGGAGCATGTGCCAGGGTCATTAGTGACAACAATATCTGAAGGACAATCGAAGATAGGTGGACTTCCTTGATTTATCTGAATGTTAAAACTGCACACTGCAATATTTGAAGCATCATCGGTGGCTCCTAATGTTACAGTGTAAGATCCCGGGCCTATGGGATTAACAGGATTCGGCCCACTTACCAAACCGATTAAAGGAATGCCACAGTTGTCTGTCGCTGAGGCGAGTGGAAGATAATTCACAATGGTATCACAAGCTCCCGATACCAAAGTGATGTCTATATCATCAGGACATGTAATAATCGGGGCCTCATCGTCAGTGACAATGACTTCAAAAGTGCATATGGTTTGCAGACCTGAATCGTCAGTGGCCGTAAACTCTACCGTAGTTGAACCAACTATAAAGCTCGCGCCGCTATTTGGACCATTCGTTTGTACAATGCTGCCGCCAGGACAGTTGTCGGTAAATGCTGGGGCAGGAAACGTCACAGTTGCTTCACAAAGTCCAGGATCTGCAGACGCTTCAATACTTATGGGGCAGTCTATTACCGGTGCTTCATTATCATTTACGGTAATAGTGAAGCTACAAGTTGCCGTATTCCCACTTAAATCAACTACTTCATAAGTCTCGGTAGTGGTACCTATGGGGAAAAATGCACCAGAACCAAGGCCAGCTATCTGCACCGTTATGGGTGAAGAGCAATTGTCGATACCCACGGGAGGTGTATATACTACTATCGCGCCGCAATCTCCTTGGTCGTTAGAAACTACAATGTCTGCAGGGCATGTAATTTCGGGCAGTTCGTCTTCGGTGAGGGTAACTGTGAAAGAGCAAACAGTTTGATTTCCTGCCGCGTCTGTAGCGGTGTATTCTACTGGTGTTGGACCAACGGGAAAAACACTTCCAGGTGTCGGTCCTCCTGTCTGTACGACTGAAACCCCCGGGCAATTATCAAGTGCCGTAGGTGCTGTAAAAGTCACAATATCTTCACAGGCTCCCAAAGGGACTGTTTGGCTAATATCTAGAGGGCAATCTGATATGGTTGGCGGCGCGGCATCTATCACAGTAATGCTAAAGCTGCACTGCTCCGTATTTCCATCCTCATCTATTACTTCGTAAGTTTCCACAGTGGTGCCTAACGGGTAAGTTCCCCCTGGGCCCAAACCAGCGATCTGACTTGTTAGTGCGGAGCCACATGCATCTGTTCCCACCGGAGGAACATAATTGATCACAGTGTCACATGAGTTGAAAACATTGACAACAATATCATCAGGACAATTTATTTCTGGTGGAGTAATGTCATTCACAAGCACCACGATACGACAAAATGCACTGTTTCCAGAGGCGTCGGTGGTTTCAAAATCCAAAAAGCTTTCACCTACAGGGAAAACGGAGCCGGAAGGTAGCCCGCCAAATTGAGTCACGGTCACTGGACCACAATTATCTACCCCAGGAGGAATCGAAAAAGATACGGTCTGTGAACAACTACTTGGGCCAGCGTCTATGATAATGTCTGGCGGGCAACTTATCACAGGATCTTCAACATCGTTGACGGTTACATTGAATGTGCAAACATCATTATCTCCTTCGTCATTAGTTACGGTGTATTCAACGACAGTCGTGCCTTCAGGAAATGCAGATCCAGATGGTAGTCCATTTGTTAAAGTCGTGGTAATATTTGTACCTGTTCCCGTCCCAACAGGAACAGTATAAGTCACAATGGCAGAACACAATCCGGCATCATTGTCGGTGACAATGTCGGGAGGACAGGTAATTGAAACCTGGGAAACAGCCTCAAAGGTGACGAAAGACGAAAGGAAAACCAAGAGTGATAAGGCCCTTAATGGGAAGTGTGAGTTCATAATCAAGCTATGTCTAGTCAAATATAGACGAATGAAAAAGCGAAGCGCTGTCGAATTTTTGATTTTATTCCAATTAGAGATGTTGATGGCCGACGGGATCTATTTTAATACAGTGTCTTCAGGGGTGAGTTTCTTCCCACAATTGTTGCAAAACTTGGCTCCATGAGGGTTGTCCTCATCGCCACAACCAGTGCAGATGACATGTTCCGAATTCTTCACAGCCTCCACTTCTTTATAGATTTCCGCTCCCACTATACCTGTTGGTATGGCTATGATGGCATAGCCTAAAAGCATGATGATGGATGCAATAAATTGCCCCATAACGGTCTGTGGTGTGATATCACCAAAGCCTACAGTTGTGAGTGTAACGATGGCCCAATAAATACTCAGCGGGATACTGGCAAAACCAGATTCTGGTCCTTCTACGAGATACATAATGCTACCCAGGATAAACACAAGTACAAGCAGAGCTAGAAAGAAAACCGTGATTTTATGTCGGCTGGAAGCGAGGGCCCTCGCTAAAAGCTTCGCCTCCGATACAAAACGTACGAGTTTGAGTATTCTAAAAATCCGCAATAAACGCAGCGCTCTTAGAATGGCAAAGCTCTGGGAGCCGACAAGGAAAAAACTAAGATAAGTTGGAAGAGTTGCCAGAAGATCGATAATTCCCAAAAATGAAAAGATATAAGCTTTTGGCCTTTTAACAACCCACACCCTGGCGAGGTATTCAAGGGTGAAAAAAATGGTCACTATCCATTCAATTATTACGAGCAGGTCATGATAATTTTCATCGATAAAGCTCACCGTCTCAAGCATAACAGCCAAAACACTGACGACTATTAATATCAAAAGAATGATATCAAAAGTCTTTCCGGCTCTGGTATTTGTGCCAAAAATGATGATGAAGAGTTGCCTTTTAAATTTGTTTTCTGTGGAAAACTCTTCTTCGGTGTAATTTTCATTTGATAAATCGGCCATCAAGATCGAAAGTACTTTTTCGAATTCAAACTTTAAGATTTTATTGGGAGTGATTCTGAGATAAAGCTGAGGGAATGAATCAAAATTTTATAATGTCAGGCATGAAGCAAGGGAAAGTGTAGTCTTTTTTAATGCTACACGAAATTTTTGTAAGAGAAATATGGCAGTAAATTTCTCCTACGAGTTTCCATTAAAATTCGTGAAAGAGATTTGACAGCGTACTCTAAAAAAGAGTAGCTGAGGCCCTTATTTGGTATTTATTCAAACCAAAAAATCTCTTCGAATCGTTAATTCTGCAGATCATAGAGGTAGCGCTAATGGATAGGAGAGATTTATTTTGCGATGGTAGAAGAACTCTATTTGGTGGTAAGTTCTTTTGTTGAATCAAAAAAATCTTGTTTTCAAAAACCTTTTTAATCTAAAGAGGTTATAATGTTCAACAGCATGCAATGCTGGTTGATAGGTTAGTTTAATAGTAGAGTAGTAGAAAAAAGCAGCCAGAAGTGGTTGCTTTTTTTGGTTATTCCTTCAAGCTTAAGATATTTTTTAGAAAAAATATGCATCACCTAAACTTTTTCAAGTTTAAGAGGTTGTATTCATCAACAGCATATAGTGCTGGTTGATAGGTTAGTTTAATAGTAGAGTAGTAAAGAGAGCAATCCCAGAAAGTTGCTCTCTTTTTTTTACCAAAATTCCAGAAAATGGGACTCATCTTATGCTTTGATTAGGTGCAAATCTACCTCTTAGGTGGCATACTTGGTCTTACTTCAATTTTCGATGGTAAACTTCTAGCATTGGTGTTTAGCAAATAAATCACCATTTCGCCAATGTCTTCTGGTTGAATCTTCCATGCATCATTGTCATCAGGTGTATGATCGTTAAAATGACTGGTCACTGATCCAGGCATAATGGTCGTCACCTTTATTTCGTGTTGGCGCAAGTCGAGCATGATGGCCTGTGAAAAACCAACTAAACCAAATTTGCTTGCATTATATGCTGATCCTCCAGCAAAAAAATTGGTGCCAGCAAGACTTGCAATGGTGATGACATATCCTTTGGTTTTTTTCAAAGCATTTATGGCGGGCTTTACCGTATTAAATACTCCTGTGAGATTTGTATCCACGATTAAACAGAAGTCTTCGTGACTCATCTCCTCGATGCTTCCGAACTTACCTAGGCCAGCATTGGCAATAACTATATCTATCTTGCCAAGCTGCGATTCCATCTCTAAAATTACATTTTGCATATCCTTGTAGGATCGCACATCGGCTGTGACCCCAATTGCTCTTGCTTCACCAAGTTGATTAAGTTTTGCCGTGGCATCGTTAACGGTCTGTTTATCTCGTCCAGTGATACATACTGAAATCCCACTATTTAAAAGCATTTCAGCGATTCCAAATCCTATTCCTTTGGTGCCTCCGGTGATAAGGGCGGTTTTTCCTTGTAAATTATTCATGAATTGATTTCGTCTATTTAAAGTTGATAGTTGGTTTTAAATAAAAAGAATTGAGTACTGAGTATCGGTGATTTTGTATTGAGTTTTTGGTATTAATGTCTGAGTTCAGATCGAGATTTTGCTATTCTTTAAGTTAATTATTTGGTGTTGAATTTTGTGATTACCTGAAAGGGACATTTAATTTAAGCTAACTGCTAACGCACAGGTGCCTCCACATCAGCAATAAACCAACAGCCCTCCATATTTGAGACAAGCCAGCCCACGTTCCACCAAATACCCTCTTTGGCCATTACGGCAAAGTCATCGCTACTTCCAGATTTGTCGTCGAAGCTAAATCCCAATTTTAAAAGCTCTTCGAATGTCTCTCTTACTTCGGTGGCATTTTTCGCTGCAATGCCTACTAGATAGTCATCTTCTTGAAAATCTCCGTTACCAAAAGCTTTTCGGACAGCCACAATTCCGCCGTCCACCAAATCTTCTATTTTGAATTTTGGTGCTATAACGTTGTATGTGCGGAAGACGATCATGCTATTTATGCTTTCGGAGCTTTTCTCTTCAATCCTTTGGTGAACTCGTAATAAATTAAAAACATGGCGCAAGCCAAAGGGTTCATGCTCTTTTTGACCTTTCCTTGTTTGGCCAATTGAAGAACCTGGCGAGCATAAAATCCACCTTCAGCAGAATCGTTGATGGATGAAACTACGCTTCTGATTTTCTGAGAGTTCAATTGAAGTTCCTCACCTTTAAGAAGACTTGTGATCTTCTCCACATCGGTGAGAAATGGTCTCCCCATTCCAACAATGTCTATGTCTCCATTGGTCAATGCTTCATTACAAAAGGAAGATGTTCTAAACCCACCCGTCACCATAATTGGAATCTTAGAAATCTCTCTGATTCTCTTTGCGAACTCTAAAAAGTACGCTTCTCGTTGTTTGGTGCTTTCGCGAATAGAATCGTCTTGAATGAAGAAGGCAACCTTCTCGTAAGTTCCTCCGGAAATTTCTAAGAGATCTACTCCTTCGGCTTCAAGCATTTTAACTACCTCCAATGAATCTGCTTCTTCGAAGCCTCCTCTTTGAAAGTCGGCAGAGTTAAGTTTTACTGAGATTGGAAAGTTACTCCCAACCTCCTTTCTGACTTCTCTCAAAATCTCTCGAAGCAGTCGACTTCTGTTCTCCAAATTTCCGCCCCATTTGTCGTATCTCTTGTTGGTGGCTGGAGAGAGAAACTGACTAAGTAGATACCCATGTGCAGCGTGGATCTGTAGTCCAGAGAATCCAACATCTTTGGTAATTCTTGCCGCCACCCGAAACTTCTCAATTACCTCGAAGATGTGGGTTTGAGTCATCGCTTTAGGTTTCCCAAAAAGTCCCATTTTATGGAGTTGAACAGCTGAAGGCGCCAACGGGTTTCTGTTGGTAAATCGGTTTGTCTGTCGGCCAGCGTGAGAGAGTTGAACCCAAAGTTGACTGTTACTGTCAGCTAGCGAGGAAGCCCAGCTTCGAAGTTTGTTCAAATCTGACTTTTCGTCAAAACAGACGTTACCCGCAGACTCCAAATGGTCTCGATCAACGAGTACATTTCCCGTAATCAAAAGACCCGCGCCAGTCTCGCTCCATTTTTTGTATAGCCGAGTATGAAGTTCAGTGGGCTCCTGAAAGGGATTGGCCATCCGCTCAGTCATTGCCGCTTTGGCCAATCGATTATTTAGTCTGACACCACAGGGAAGTTCGTATGATTCGGCAATAGTTGTCATTCTACTTTTTATACTTTTCTAGTGCAATTTCGAGTGGATTGTGGAGTGTCTTGTACTTGATATGAGGAGACCGCCCTTTCTTGTAGACTTTGGCATTCTGATGTTGTCCTTCCCTCAGCTTTTTTTGCTCTTCTTCGGAAAGTTGGATGATCTCTTTGCACTCATTGGAACAGCAACCAGAATATTCTTCTTTGCATTTCTCACACTGGATAAAAAGTGTGTGGCAGCCTTTGTTTTTGCAATTTACATGGTTGTCGCAAGGTTCTCCACATTGATGGCAGCGAGCGATTACATCTCTTGAAATGCCCTCGGACATTCTTTCATCAAAAACAAAATTCTTCCCGACAAACTTGTTTTCCAAGTTCTGCTCATTTACTCGGCGGGTGTACTCAATGATTCCTCCTTCAAGCTGATGCACTTTGGGGAAACCTTTATGCTTCAGCCAGGCCGAAGCTTTCTCGCACCGAATACCTCCGGTGCAGTACATCACAAGGTTTTTGTCTTCGAGTCCCTTTAGATTTTTGTAAATGTATGGAAGAGAATCACGAAAGGTATCTACATCAGGAGTGATGGCATTTTTGAAATGTCCAACCTCAGTCTCGTAGTGATTTCGCATATCGATCAGAATGGTATCATCCTTTTCGATAAGGTCGTTAAATTCTTCGGCCTTCAGGTGATTCCCTTTGTTGGTCACATCAAAAGTATCATCGTTCAATCCGTCAGCTAAAATCTTGGGCCGGACCTTAATGATGAGCTTGTAGAAGCTTTTTCCGTCGTCATCGACTGCTACATTCAATCGAATTCCATTTAGAAAGCTAATGCTGTAAAGATGATCTCGGAAATTCTCAAAATTATCTCGCGGAACGGAGATTTGAGCGTTAATTCCTTCATGAGCCACATAGGTACGCCCGAAAACGCCGAGTTGGTTCCAGTGGATGAATAAGTAATCTCTGAATATTTGAGGATTGCCGAGTTTTGCATATTGATAAAATGATACCGTGACGCGTTCTTGGTCACTTTCAATCATGCGCTGCCTGAGCACTCGCCAATCCTCTTCGTTGTGCAGGTGTTTCATGTTACAATTGCAAGTTATATCGTGAAAGGTGCTTCAATTAAAGAGGCCACAAATGTAATTTTTTAGAAGTACTCTTTCAATTTGCTCTACCTTTGTTCCAAACCATTCCATCGCCCCGAACTTGATTCGGAGAGGAAAGTCCGGACAGCGCAGAGCACCACGCTTCTTAACGGGAAGAGTCCGCCTGGTTCTCCGCTATAGCTTCGGCGACACGCGGATAGGCGGATATGGAAAGTGCCGCAGAGACAATACCGTCCGCCTTAGGCGGATAAGGGTGAAAAGAGTGGGGTAAGAGCCCACAGTCGGCGGTGGTGACATCGTCGGGAGGTAAACCCCGTGGGCTGAAAGGCCATGTATACCAAGATTTGAGGGCTGCTCGCTCGATCTTGGAGGGTAGGCTGCTAGATCTTGTCGGCAACGGCAAGGCCAGATAAATGATGGAACAAGACAGAATCCGGCTTATCGGTTTTATTTTTTTTACTCCATAATGTCATTCTTGCTGCAAGGCGAGGATGGCAGGAGTAGAAAAATCATCGATCCTAAGATAATGGGTTGGTTACATATCCTGAAAACTCATGGTCAGGCTTTAATGGCTTGATTACCGTAAATTCTTAACTTTCTAATCATAACATTAATAGCGAAAAGATATTTTGTAGAAAGACAAGTACTTTGGCCGATGAAAATGTTTTGGATGACCTCGTCAAGCTATTATTCAACTCGAATTTCTAAAAGTTTTATTCTGAAGAATTAAAATACTCGATACAGCAGGGGCTAAAAGACTATGAGGAAGGCAGAGTGATACCCCGCAGTGTGATGATGGAAGAGATTAAAGCGAAAAAAGGTTTATGAGATGGTGTGGTCTCGAGAAGCCGCTATGAGTTTCTATCAAATTATAACTTACTTAAAGATGGAATGCAGTTGTAAGGAGGTAAAAGAATTTGTAGATGCAATAAACAAAACCTTGGAGACCATAGCCAACACTCATTCTGATTTCGAATTAGCGAGTCAAATATCAATCAAGAGGCACTGCGAGTAAGCACAATTTTCTTATTTACAAAGTAGAAAATGAAAAGATTGTGCTACTTACATTATGGGACAACAGAATGAATCCCAAAAAGCGAAAGCTTTGAGAACTTTCTTTTTATTTCTCCGTTGGAACGATCAATGAAGTCTTACCTGTTTCTGTTTTTTGCCTTTTATTGTTCTTTAATCAGAGCCCAAGAAGCTGATATCGCCAAAATGGTGACAATGGATGAATTCGTCATTAGTGCTGCTATTGAAGATTTTGACGTTGAGGATTTTATCTCTCAAGTGGTTGATGACACCACATTTTATCAAGCGTTTCTGAATCTCAAGTACTTCCCCCACGAGATTGAAGGCGACATGGTGGTCTATGCAAAGGATGATATGGAGGCGGCAACTCTTCAGCGAACTGCTAATCAGTACTTGACAGATGAGGAGATAAAATGGGTGGATATCACGAATGAAAAATCCAATGGAAAAATCAAAAAGAAAAACGGCAAATGGAAGTATCTCACCGCTGAGGTTTATGATGACGTTTTCTTTCCCACTCACAAGCATAGGGTAAGCAATGAAATGACTAAAAGAGATCAGGAATTGGTCACAGGTTCAAAGCTAGAAAAGCATAAGGCTCAGCTTAAAAAGATGCTTTTCAATCCGGGGCAGCCCATTGATAATGTCCCCTTCATCGGTGATAAGCTGGCTATTTTTAGTCCGGAGATGATTCCCTTCTACGATTTTTCGATCTTTCTGTTTGATTATGCCGATTCTATTCCTTGCATCGCTTTTAGCAGTTATGTTAAATCTGGAGAAGAAGATGAAGTAGTCATTCGAGATATGACCTCGTACTTCCATGTTGATACTCGAGAAGTCATCGCTAGAGAGTATCGACTGGCTCACGAAACTATTTTCTTCGATTTTGATATTTCTATCAAGGTTGAGAATAAGTTGCAGAACGAATGGCTTTTGCCAACTCATGTTTTCTACGATGGATGGTGGGATGTCCCTTTTAAAAAGCCTGAAATTATCCGCTTCAATATGAAGTGTAGAAATTACTTTACAGATGTAGGAAGATTTAAAACTGAGTAAGTTTCTTCCTTCTTCAATTCCTATATTGCGAGCCTATTAAGCTTGCTAAAATGTCTAAGAAAGAAGTCTATTATAAAGACTACCTCCAACTCGATAAAATCCTTAACGCTCAGGATCTTGAGAGCGACAAAGCAGGAGTTGATGCTCACGATGAAATGCTCTTCGTGATTATCCATCAGGCATATGAATTGTGGTTTAAACAGATTCACTACGAGCTTGATTCCATCGTAGATTTGATGTCAAAGCCAACGATTAACGACAATGATCAAACACTTCAAGTAGTCGTTCATCGAAGTAGGCGAATTATTGAAATCTTGAAGCTTCTGGTGGATCAGATCAATGTCATGGAAACCATGACATCACTCGATTTTCTCGATTTTAGGGATTTACTTCGTCCCGCAAGCGGTTTCCAGAGCATTCAATGGAAAGAACTTGAAGCTAAGCTAGGCCTCCTTTTTGAAGAGCGCCACGGTAAAGAGTATTACGTATCTCAATTAAGGCCGGAGGACCGCGACCATGTAAAAGGTGTCGAGAGAACGGCAAGCCTTCTTGATTTACTAAATCAATGGCTTGAGCGTATGCCATATTTCGAAGATGGTAAACTTTGGGGAGACGCTGATTTGACTGACATTGATAGCCATCCATTCTGGTCTAACTATCGCACCAAATACGAAAACAGTCTTCTGGAAATCGAGAAAGGAAACTTGAAGATGTTTGATTCTGTTCTGGGTGGAAAAGATGACGATACAAAACGAAGACTTTCAGCTAAAGCATGTCGATCGGCTCTTTTTATTTACCTCTACCGTGGATACCCTTTGCTCCATTTGCCTTACGAATTAATGGTGTCTCTACTCGAAATTGATGAGCTCATGGCGAGTTGGAGAATGCGACATGTAAATATGGTCTTTAGAATTATTGGAGGTCGTGTAGGGACTGGAAATTCTACAGGTAGAGGTTATTTAAAAGCGGCTCTGGATAAGCATTATGTTTTCTCGGAGTTGGCCATCCTGAACGGATTGATGATGCCGAGAAAGGACCTTCCTGAGTTGCCAAAGAGTTTGGAGATAGCGCTCGGGTTTATGGGATAAGTTGTGTATTTCCTGGATCGCATTTGCATCACTATTCTTACCCTTTGTTCGCCTAGAAAAAATTAAAAAGGGTTTCGAAAAATCCAAATTTGAGCTTGACCTTTACCCACATAATGCGCCAAGCGGGTCAACTCGAGTTTAGAGAAGTGCCAAGTTTTAAAAGCGTCTGTGAGATCGATCGCTTAGTCCTCTTAGCTCGCCCATTTTACGTTTTCGCTACCGTACGGTAGCTAATCGTGTCAATTTACCTAGTTTCTTTTTATGACTCGGAGCTCACGACTGAGCTAAAAGATCTCTGAATCCCCCAAAAAACTTGATCGGATCAGGACAGTTTTTCTTGTATTTTTCTATGTCCTTTTTGAAGCAAACTCCAGGGTAATCACCCTTGTGCCCTTCTAAGTCATAAATGATTTGAAAATGCAAGTGAGGTGGCCAACCTACGTTTTCAATTGGAGTGCCTAGCGTGGCAAAGACTTCGCCTCTCATAATCATTTTCCCCTTTTTTAACCCATTTAAAGAAGCTCGGCTAAGATGACCGTAAAGGCTGTAAAACTGTTCGTTTCCAAGAACATGTTCTAATATTACTGTAGGTCCGTAGTCAAGAATGGAAGAATTATCATTATAGCTGTGAACTCTTCCCGGTAAAGGAGCGCAAACTTTTGTTCCGGGCGGAAACCAAAAATCAATTCCCAGATGAATGTTTCGGTATTTCTCGTTTTCGGAGAAAACTAAACTCGACTCATAGAGGTTGCGATTTTCGAGGTAGCCTCCGTAAGCCCCTTTAGCTCCTTTCTTGTCAATTCTTTTCTGCACGAAGTTGGATAAATCGAAATCCAATTTTGATTGAGCTTCTGCCAAGTCTTTGTTTGATTTAGAAAGATCAATTTTGGTCAAGTTCTTTCGCTTGATCTTACCTTTTATTGGCAATGAAAATTTGGGTACGAACTCCTCGCCATAGACCGTGTACTTTTTCATTAAACTCAGTTTTCTTTCACTTCGTAGGTAATGTTGAGTTGCTTATTAAACCCGACTAAATTTCCGAAAAGTTCAATTGTCTTGTTCTGTTTTCCTGTTTCATTTTTAATCGTAATCACCCCTGAAAAATTTTGAATTCCTCGAGCGTAATTGGGTGAGAAATTCACTTCTACATTTTCAGAGGTCGAGGTCGAGTCCAAAGAAAAAGATTTTGCGTTGACCACCTCAAAATTGAAGGTAAACTCAACATTACTGTTTGGTTGAACCAGCCCTAAGTCAATGATTTCTGATTCAAAGTTTACCTGAGTGAGATTGGTATCATTCAAGGCTCTGGTTACAGATACAATCTCAATCTTTCGTTCTCGGGCTGCTGCAATGCTATAAATTGCGTTGCTCTCATTGGGATTGTCACTTACCCTTTCCTTTGCCACATATTCACCGAAAGGAACTTTCACAATTCGCAGATTGCCCTTTATGCTCTCGGTACTCTTCAAGTATGGCCTCATCTTTCCTCTTTCGTAATTCTTAAGGTAGTTGATCAAAGAAGATATTCTTCTTTGAGTGAGGTTAACATTATAATCAGTGGCAGCAAGGGGGCTTGCAAAACCTCTTACCGTCATCTCAATTTCCGCACCTTGCTCCAGTTCTCGAAATAGAAGCTCACTGAAGAGCAATAAATCGCCGACTCCCTTGTCAATCTCGTTGATAAAGAAATCGTCCATAGACTCCTCAGCTTTTATTTGACTTGAGCTATTCAGCCCGGCTCGGTACTCTTCCTGATAAGTTGGTAACAACCTCGTGTATTCTCGATAGGTCGTTAGATAGTCTTGACTTGTTTCTGTATTTCTAGAGCGGGGATCGGGCTCATCATTATGGAAGTACAATGTCACTGGGAGGTACTTGTTGAGTTCTTCAAGGTTGGCGATTTTTGGCAGCGTATCAGCTTTAATGATTTCTTGTTCTTCGAACAAATAGAGGTTATTGCAGCATCCACCATATCGGTCAGCAGAGACCCGATTAGAGGTAACTGAACCTTTGCGTTTTGCCGCATTAAAGGAATAATAAAGATCATTATAACGAGAGCTGAATGGCGGTTTCAAATTTTTGGGATAGCCGAATTTGCCTTCAAAATAGTCTGCTCGAAATACATCATAGCCACCAAGGCCATGATGCCAGTCAGAGCTGAAGTAGAGGGCGTCTTGATCCTTCCGGAAAAATGGCGTGACTTCGTTGCCAGGTGTATTGATGTCTGGTCCGAGATTCACAGCGTTCGTAGGTTTCGTGAGCTCCACGTACCAGAGATCGTACTTGCCATAACTGTCAGGTCTATCGGAAGAAAAGAAGAGCACATCGATTTCACCGATCCTTCCGAATGCTGGATGCGTATAGTTAGAGGTATCCATTTCAGAAGCTGGGAGGATCTGTTTCCATTTCAATCCGTCGTGAAAATGAATACTGCGATGACCTCCTTCGCTGATTTGAACAAGTGCTTTTTGTCCCTTACTTGACTGGACGAAATTCCCGCAGTTTTGGCTTGATTTCAGAAAGGCGATTTCTTCCGGATTGATTTCCTTCAAAGTTGAATCGGCTCGATAAGTCTTGATGAAATAAATTTCGCTTTCTAGTCTTCCTCTTTGATCGTATTTTCCTCTGAGGGAAGTGAACGAAAAACTTCCGTCGTCGTTCCAAGCTCCTCCAAATTCACTATCGCCAGAATTTACTGGATCTCCTACATCACTTAGGGTGAAAATAGGAGTTTCAGCAGTCCATTGCTTAGCCAAGTCGCATGATCTCATCGATTGAATCGCTTTTTGGTATTCATAGCTATTTGGGCTTTCTCGGTATTCGTCCCTCACTCTTCTCCAATTTAGCTTCGCATCGGAGTACTTGCCTAATTGCATTTGCATCTCTGCTAGTTTGATTCCGGTGTCCTTAAAAATCATTCCTCGGTCACGACGGAAAATCTTGCTGTAGTAGTAAGCCGCTTTTTCATAATTCTGGACACCACGAAATGCCTCGGCAATGCTGTAAATCAGGCTGCCTTTCATACTGTCCAGCCTCATTCCATTCTCGTAGTAGCGCAGAGCTCCGTACGGATCATTTCTTTCCATGGCTTCATCTCCAAGTTTCATCCAGTCTTGCAGCGTTTGGCTGTAGCCAAAAGCAACCAAAAAAAGGGACACTATGGAAAAGAAGATTCTCACAAGAAAACTGGACAGTATTTGTGGCGAAGCATATTTGATTTCTGCTTTTTCCCAAAAAGGTATTGCAGGCTAAATTCAAATCCGCCTCGATTTCTACTAGACTGCTCGAGGTCAGATACATTGATGTCGTAACTTATTGCAAATCGCCATGCATCAATTTCTCCACCGAGCATGGCGATTCCACTGTCTCCAAATCGACCGTAGTATCCTGCAAAGACTGCTCGGTAAAGGCCGGGTTCATCAATGAGCCGGTATCTAGCGGCAGTTCCGAAAATCACTTCTGTAAATGTGGCTTGATCCATCCATCGGAAGGATGGCATTGCATCGATTTCTTCGTTGACCTTCCAATCGGCATTCGCGTAGAGCGAGGTTCTTAGCGGGAGCTGAACTCCAGTATCGTTGAAGAACGATTGGCGAGGAGAATTGACATTATGAAGTACTAATCCTCCCGAGATTGATTTTCGGACTTCTGGACTATAGCGATAGGTCACACCTAGATTTAAGTTGAAATACCAGCGAGCGTTTCTCGCAAAGTCCTCACCGTTGGAAAGGTTTGGATCAAATACTACTCCGTTGTATTGGTTATTAAATTCTAAATCATCGTAGTTGAGCCTTATTTGAGTTAGTCCGGTTTGTAACCCACCGAAAATAGTGTGTTCATCATTCTCATCGATAGAATACTCATAGCTCCCGCCAAGAAGAATGCTAAAAGTGTTGAACCGAGAATCTCCTGCATTATCGTTCATGATTACTGCACCTACGGCCACCTTTTTGGGGGCGAAATCAAATTGCCCATCTCCCATAAGAGCGAAAGTAGAGTAGGGGCGACTTACCTCTCGCCATTGGGTTTTTTGATTGGCATTGAGGCGATACTCCGCATTGAAATTTCCGATTTCCCCTGGACTCAATAGCTGTGGAGAAAAGAAAAATTGAGAGAAGTGGATGTCTTGGCTTTTCGCCGAAAGGCAAAACAGCAAAATCGCTATGGTTATGAGCCTTCTCAACGGATAAGTGTGATGTTACCTTTTTCAAAGTACGTTTCTCCATCATCACAAACAGCTTCGAGCTGGTAGACAAAAACGGCCGGCTCTGCTGGATTCCCTTTGTAGGTTCCGTCCCATCCTTCTGATTGATTTTGGGTTTTAAAAACCTCTTCGCCCCAACGATCAAAAATGGTAAATGTCAGGTCCGTAATGTTTCTTCCCCTCACAAGTACTTCGTCGTTTTCTCCATCACCGTTCGGTGTGAAAGCGTTTGGGACGAAAATATTTGGTCTTCCGCAGAAGGAATCAAAGATTTGGATAAGCACAGAGTCTGTTTTTTGACAAAAACCGAGGTCATCAGCATCTAAGATGGTAATGGTATACCAGATACTCTCCTCTGGAGTACTAACAGCATCCACGAAGTTTGAATTATCGAGATAGGTGCTCGGACTCCACTGATAAAAATAATCTTCGTCCATCGGTAAAACACCTAGTTGACTTGATTCACCTCTAAGTAGGAACTGAGGTTCCGCAAGCGCATCAATCTCTTCCCCTCCAAGAGGTGAAGTGAATACGGTTAGGCTGTTTTCTACGGCACAGCCAAATTCAGTGGAGCTGGTTACAGAAAAGGTCGTTGGTTCTTCGAGGATGGCCTCGATAGCAAAAGTGCCATTTCCTGACACGATCAGTTCAGAGGGTTCCCAGGAATGGGTGAGGCTATTTCCAGGAAAATCGTTGAGCACAAAAAGCTGAGCAGTATCTCCCTGACAAATGTATTGAAGTCCGGTGAGAGTGGTGCTTGCCTCGAGTAGGCTCACTACCACCGTGTCCAAAAGGATACAACCATTGTTGTTGACTCGGATGAAATATTTTTGGGTGCTACTCGGAGTAACGGTAATGAAGTTCTCACCTCCTTCGTTAAGCAGAGGGTCAAACGATAACGAGTTGGACCATTCATAGGTTAGTGCATTACTGCTTTCGGCGAAGAGGGTGATAGGATCGTTTAGACAGGCCAGAGTATCTTCTGTGACGCCGATGAGGTTAATGTCAAATGAAGATAGGGATGCCAAGGATGAATTACCGCATCCAAAACTATTGGTTACCGTTACCTCGATTTCCAGTGAAGATGTAGTGTTGAAAAGCACCGTATCAACTCCTTGGCCTGACAGCAACAGATCCTCCGGTGCCCATTCAATTAAACCTTCGGGGTAATTGGTGGTTAGAAAAACTTCGAACGTGTCTGTATTGCATAGTAAGTCATCGTCTGTGCTAAGTTCGACTTGCACGCCTGGCACAAGGTAAACTTCGCGGAGATCGGTACATAGACCATTGTCTACTTCAAGATAGACTGACGTAGGTTCATTAACCGTGATAGTAAGCACACTATCAATAGGACCCTGTTGAATGATGTCACTTAGATTTTCATCCTCGGCCCAGGTGAATAAGTTTGCGGTCCCATTAGTAACAGCTTCTATGGTGAAGGTATTTTCTTCACATAATATGATAGTATCGGGAACTTGAAGAATGAGCTGAGGAAACACCGAAACTGTTTTTGTGATTTGATCGGTCAGATTACATGCTTGAGGATCTTTCAAAACCAGCTGTATTTCATATTCTCCAGTTTCAAAGAGGAACTCAAATTCATCTTCCGTGGATAGTAATTCTCCATTGACGAACCAAGTAAAAGAAGCCTCGCTACCCGTAAACAAATCACTGGTGTTGTCAAAGAAAACCGAATTCGGAAGGCACTCGTCTTCGGCTTGAAAATCAGCAAGCGCCAAAGCAAGATCAAAGTCGAATTTGGTCACACCTAAATTGCAGCCTGAGCTATTGTTAAGTGGGCTCAGTGCATTCGAAGGCTCGATCGGAAAATCACTATTTGCTTGACATCCCGCACAAACGGCTTGATAAATTTTACCCGCACGGTCAAATCTGCTCGTACCTCCGTCTACATGCTCTGCACTCTCTGCACCTCCGTAAAAGGTAGCGAATGTGAGCGCGTTAGCGTCATCTTCTAAGACCATGAAGTAGAAGTCACTACTATCGGTTGTTGACTGAAACGCATCGCTGGTGACATCGAGTCCAAAGGTATGTCCTTGGTTGTTGGTTGATCCTCCCCAACCTGAAAGGTAAACTCTGTTGCAAATATCAACGGCAAAAGCCACTGGAGACAAGGATGGTACTCCTTGTTCGTTTCCGAAGGTTGTGCTGAAAATTCCGGTTGATAAGTCCGAGCTCAGTTTGGTCACGAACATACCAGTACCAGCTTGACCATAATTGGCGTTGAAGAAGAACTCACTTCCCGTTGATTCTGTTTGTCCAAATACATAGACATCTCCCTCAGAATCGCGATCGACGAAGTAAGCTTGGTCGTATTCTTCTGTTCCTAAATATGTGCTTGACAGTAAGGTGTTTCCAGGGTTGTTGAGGGTTAAGATAAAACCATCTGCCGAACCGCTAGAAAACTCTGGCTGGTATCCTGTTGAACCGATGAATAGAGTATCTGTATCTGTTCCACCGCATAAGGTTGTACCAAACTGCTCAGAATATGAAATAGCATACACAGCATCATTCGCGTTGCCGCCAATAAACGTCGAAACGACTAGAGAACTTAAGTCAGCCTCAAGGATTGTGAAAATACCATCTTGACTTCCGCTAAATTCCTCGTTTAGAGCGCCTGTTGTAGTGGGGAAGTCAGGGCTTAAAGTACTTGAGCCGATTAAAATTTGACCATCATCGTCTAGCTCGATTTCCCCTCTTATTTCATCTGCGTAATTATATACCAAATTTGGAGCAGTATTGAGGCCATCATTTTGACTTCCTCCTAAATAGGTAGAT
>JAKVAV010000017.1 GCA_022448105.1 Flavobacteriales bacterium
TCTCCGTTTTCGTCTTTCTTTTTCACCCAATTCTTAAGATCTACCCCTATACCTCCAGTTACACCAACTGTAGTCAGGAAGATTGGAGAAATTCCATTAGTACCCGCAACTACAGGAGCAATATTGATAAATGGAACATAAGGACTGGCTTGTTTTCCGATCCAAAGAGCCACATTGTTTACACCAGACATTCTTGAAGAACCTACACCCATTGTTCCTTTCTCTGCGAGAAGCATCACTCGTTTATCGGGATGAGCCTCTTTAAGAGCGAGCAACTCTTGCTGTTTTTTCTGATTGTGTTCAAAAAGACTCTGTCCGTGAAGCTCTCGATCCGATCTTGAGTGGGCATCGCTACCCGGTGAAAGCAGATCGGTGGAGATGTCTCCTACTCCGGCCACAAAAGTCACTATTTTAATTTCTTCCTCTACTTCAGGGAGTTTTGTAAAGAACTCTGCTTCTGCGTAGCTCTCGATAATTTCTTTGGCAATTTCACTACCGCCTCTATAGGCTCTCTCCAGCCTTTCGGTATCCGCTTCGTAAAGGAATACCTGCGTTTTTAGCACCGTGGCCGCTTGCTTTGCTATCTCTGCATCATCACCCAGAGCTAGATCGAGAAGTACTTCGATAGATGGCCCTCCTTTCATGTGAGAAAGCTGTTCGAAAGCAGAGCTTGTTGAGATTTCACCTACCATGATTGAACCGAGAATAATCTCTTTGAGAAATTGGGCCTTCACACCAGCAGCACTCGTCGTACCCGGTAAAACATTGTAGGTGAAGAATTTCAGCGCTTCAGATCGATGATCATTTGAAGAATCTTTGATGATATCAATGACCTCGGCCATTAGTTCTGCATCATCAATAGGCTTTGGATGAAGGTTGTCACCTTTTCTCTCCTCAATCTCGTTTAAGTATTCTTCGTATCTCTGCATAGGTGGTAGTTTTACGTGATATTTTTAGTTGTCCGAAAAAGTCGCGCAAAATTAGAAAAAAGCTAAGTAATTTGCATTTTTAAGCCTAAAATCAGATTTGTTTTGACAGATTGTCAGCCTTAAGTCCTTATAAATGAAAACTTGATTAGAACGACCCCAAGAATGTCTACAAATCTGGTAGACATAAGAATTAGCCGTTAAGCACCAACATTGCTCATCGATCAATCCAACATTTGGCTCACGCCAAAGATGAGAAATGGGTCTTAGCGCGATTAAAAGGTTACTTTTTCTATAAAATCATTCGCCGCCTTGAAAATCCTCTCCTTCTTTTCTAGATTCATTTTTCGAAGGGTGGCAACCATCATTGACATCCGTTGGTTCTTGGAGAAAGTCTCAAGGTTTACACTGATAAATCTCCAATAAAGACCGTTTACAATATCTTCCCAATCACCCTTTCCATAGTTGCTCATTTTCTTGATATAGTTGGCTCCGCCGATGTAGGGTTTAGTGGCGAAAATACCCCCGTCAGCAAATTGACTCATTCCATATACATTGGGCGCCATGACCCAATCAGCTGAATCCACATACATTTCCATAAACCATTTGTACACCTCATCAGGATTTAATTCGCAAAGCAACATGATATTACCAAGCACCATCAACCGATCTATGTGATGCGAATAGCCATGTTTGTTAGCTTTTTTAATGGCGTCGTCTAGCGGTTTCACTCCCGTCGTACCATCGTACCAGCAAGGCTTCATTTGACGGCTATGATCGAAGTAGTTTTTATTGAGTTTCGCGTCGTACTCATGATAAATTCCGCGCATAAATTCTCTCCAGCCAATGATTTGGCGCACAAAGCCTTCCACACTAGGGAAATGAGTATCGTGCTTAGCGTAGAAATCTAGTGCCCTCTGAACCACTTCCATTGGTGTAATGAGTCCCATATTAATGTATGGAGAAAGGACTGAATGGAAAATGAATACTTCTTCGCTGTGAATGGCATCTTCGTATGGGCCAAAATTTTCAAATCTTTCCTTGAGGAAAACGTCTAGGAGCTCAAGAACCTGCGGCCTCGTGCTGGCCCAATGAAAATTTTTGGTGGAGCCAGGATGATCAGGAAACAGCCTTTCGATAAGTTCGGAAACTTCCTTGGTATGGCGTGTCGTTTCTAAATTAGGTTGATCGGGAATTTGGATACCTTTTGGAAGCTTTTTCCGGTTGTCTTCATCAAATGACCAGCTGCCATTCATCGGCGAAAGGCCATCAGCCTCCATGAGGATTCCGAGTTTCTTTCTTTGCTGTTTGTAAAATACCTGCATGAAAGGCTTCTTTGTTGCCTCGTTGTACTTTTTGAAGTCAGTTCTTGACGTTATAAATCCTGGAGAGTCGACGATAACTAGACTTAAATCTCTACTCGAACAAAAGCTTTTTATTCTATTCTCAAAGAAATGATCTTCAATGTCGTAAGTAACAATCTCCTTGATTTCTGGGTTTTCTTTGAGCGTGAGATCGAGTTTGTCTTCGTAGGACAAATGGGTGTTTGCGTCATCTAGTTTATGGTAGATAAATCGGTGGCTTTTTCCGACCTCATCCCTATGCGATCGCATTGCGGAGAGAAAAAGAACAAGCTTGTGTTTGTGGTATTTAAAATGAGTACACAGCCCTGAATCTTCTGCCATAAAGAACAGCGTTGATTCGTCGGGGCTTAATTTCTCATGATCAGGAAATAGACAATTGCCCAGGATTAGGGAGAGACGTTTGTATGCCATGAGGTAAAAACCTCCAGAAAAAGAGAATTGTTTTCATGCCAAGGAGTATTGGCCTAGGCCCATTCTCATTCAATTGTTTACATTCAGGATAAGGTCTTCATCTGCTGGCGGAATGATGACTAAATCGTAACGCTTAAAGTAGTTTAGAGTTGATTCTTGTAGAAGGTACTTTCTTTGATAAAAAACATCATCCTTCATGGAACGAAGGTCAATTATGGTCCATTCATTTTGGTCGCCCATCTGAATAAGTTCTTTGAAATTCTTAAAATACCATGAACCCGATTCCTCCATAACATCTCTCAAGGTATCATCATCTATTGTAAATCGGCTTAAAGCGTCGAGATGGACAGAAGAATGCCCATAAAATCGGGACAACTCATAAATAGTATTGCCAAGATCAAACATACTGTAATTGTTCATCCCCACAGCTGCATGTAGGCCACCCGTTTTGATAATCATTTTGTCTTTAGAAAAGTCAAAATTCTCATCCGTGAGTCCACGCCGGAAGTTATTGACAAATGATTTTGATCTTAAATCATTTGATTTCCAATAATTACGTAGATTACCCTGGTAGTAAATTTCAATAGAATCTTCAATCGATTGAGCGATTCGATGATTTTCTTTATTGGTTGAACTTACCTTTTCGAGAAAATCATTTAGGAAAACTGAATCATGAAATAATAGCGCAAAGCGTTTATTATCTTCTGAAGTCTTATTGTAATAATTGAGCTCCATTTGATAATAGAGAGCCAGGGTATCTCTTGCGCTTTCAAATTCTTGATTGAGGTATCGTTTTTGTTCATCATTGCAATTGTCAAACATGAGGTCCAATAACGCCAAGAGTCCAAATTTGAACTCTTGATCTAAACCCACCAACTCAAAATCTAGAGCTGCTGCCTCGGCCAGAAACTCGGCATCTGAGACACCAGAAAAAAATGGTACCGGAGTATAGTTTCTCTTGTTTGATTCAATCAGATATTCCGTATTTAATTTACGAAGATTGAGAATTACTGAGTCAGAATTTATTGATGCCTTTTCCAGAAGCTGAACTGCGCCGTAACCAACCTCTAAACCAAAGAAATCATAACCCGAACTTTTTGCCAAAGGAAGAATGGCTTTGAAGAATTCGGACGTCCTCTTTGAACCGTGATACTCGCCAAAATAGAAGAAATGATTTTGCTTTAATTCGTTTTGTAAAAACTTTGCACCTTCACCCTGTAATTCATCTTTATCCAGGGTAAATCGATGTGTATACTTTGATAAAATTTTTGCGGATAAGCTATCCTGAGCATGAATCTCAATGCCCCATAGCACCGCGAATAAAAAGGAAATTAGTTTCATTTTCTGCACGAAAATTTACTACTAATATCTCAATAAGTGATAAAAACAATCAGGGCTTGGAAAACAAAATCCAATTCGCTCTTAGCTCCTCTAAAAATTTGTCCCAATAGATTTTTTCCTTCTCGAAGTGCAAAGGAGCCGGACCTGCAGATACCTGAACTTTAGTTGATCCTTTACCAGGCTGAGTCATAAAGAAAATCTTCTCTGTATAATCCTTCCCGTCAATGATATAATCGATCTGAGCATAAAGCGCACCGTACATATTCATGATCAATCCAATTCCTCTATTATCACCTTCATTATAAGACAGTTGAGTTGTAATATTATCTACCCATTTGCCTTCGAAGTACTCTTTTTTATCAAACTTCTCCCCTAGCTCGTTGGCATAAGTTGTCTTCACAAAGCTGTTCCAAATCTCTTCTTGGGTGCCCGAAACAAGGGTGTCAATAAAAACGAAAGGTGAGCTCTCTATTTCCATATTCTCGTCAAAAAACTCAACCTCGGAGTACCAAGAGCTCCCATTTCCGCCGCTAGGAAAACGGAACCCTACAACAGTATCAGTGCCAATGACAACCGCCTGAATCACGATAACAATTTCTTTCTTGTTAGAGTGAACTGAATAGTATTTCGCGAGTTGCGGAAGCGGAATATCAAGAGGTCTAGCGTTGGGGTATTCCACTGTGTCGATGTACATCAGGCTGGTTCCATTTCGAGCTTCTTCTAATGTTGGAAGTCGATCTTGCACGACCTGGACCGATTTTAAATTAGAAATATCTACCGGAGGAAAACCACCAAGATTATCGGGACAATACCAGCCTCCGAAATTATGTGCTGTTTTTGTTTTAGCTGAAGCAAGAGACTGTTCTGACTTTTGCTGCTTATCCTGATCTCTTGCAACCTGGCCTGAACATGAGGAAATAACTGCGATTGCTCCAAAAAAAATGAATGTGTTTTTTAAAATATTCATGTGACGATGATTTGGAGCTAAAGTCTGAAATACGATCAATCCAGTCTATCAATCATTGTAAAAGAATGTAAACAATGATAAATCCTGGAGCTGATACTTACTTTTTGATCAGTTTCACCGCTTTGGTTATATCTGAGCTTATATACTGCAAAAGGTAGACTCCCGCTAGAAGTCGTTCTAAATTTATTGAACCACCGTTATAATTTTTGATTTCGAAAACCATTTTACCGAGAGCATCATACACTTGTACTTCTCCTGATTCTACGAATACGCCCGGTAATGACAATGTGACTATATCCTCAAAAGGATTTGGGTAGGCACTAATCGCGCTATTGAATTCTGTTGAGTTATCGCTTAAAATCTCGCTACAGTCTGCATCTGAATTTCCAAGCATATTGGCATCCATCCAAAATAGTCGCTGAACAAGCCAACCTTTCAAAAAATCAACTTCCTCCTCGTAGGTATCGCCGACAAAAAAGTTGGGCCAGACATACGTACCTAAAATATCGTACCGCTCAAAGTTCCTGTTCGCAGCAGGACCTATGTAATTGACTAATGAATCAATTCGGTGTAATAAAAAATCTGTGGCCAATTCGTTTTGACGTAGTTGTTTCCATCTGCAATGCATTTGGTCTTGCACTGATTCTATCCCCAAAATTTTATTTACCCAGAAAACAAAAGTGTTGCATTCATGAATCCAACCTTGGGGAGACATATCACATGCGTAATCAAAATTGCTGTAACCTAAGTTAAAGTCCCAAATCGGCCCCATAACCAATTTACCACCATCACTGTCTTTTTGCTTATGCATATAAAAGCTTAGCTTAAAAGCGTCGATATGCTTGGTAAGCTCGTTGATTAAAACATAATCGATGAATGACTCGATGTCGAGATAATTTTGATAGGTAGACTCATAATTGGACGAAAAGATGGCTACTTCAAACTCAAAAATCCAGTTTTGTATGTATTCTTTTTGCACCTGAGCTAGCTGATCGAATCCTGGATCTTGAAACCTGTAGAATGGAAATGGTGAAAATGAAGAGTACCAGCCGACCCCGTCAACGTCAGGATTATCTCTATCAATTTGAAAAATATACCCTCCAGTTAGGTCATCTCCTTCTATGTCATCTGAATTAAGAGTAGCAATATCAACCCTGTTTTCGTCTTCTTTAATCTTCTCCATAAGAAGGTACACTCCTGTATATTGGTTATTTATCATGAGCTCGCAAAAACGGGTGCGCGATGCGTAATTCATGACGTCATTCCCTATTTCAAAAGTCAACGCATTTCTTATTAAGCTTTTATCAGAGTAAGGACCGTGTAATATCCAGTCATTCTCTGCCGGCATATCAAGAAGTGATACATTATTATTCTCACCAAATTCATCTTGGGTCTCGAAACCAAAATTTTTCTTGTTAAAAAATTGAGATGAAGCTCCTCGAATTTCAATGGCAATTTGACCGTCATAATCCGTTGGTGGATCGTCCAGAAAGTTTGTTTCACCAATTCCATTGTCGATGATTTTCATATTCGCGACAATTCTAGGATCATCAACAATAGACTGACCCAACGTATTAATCCTAATCAAAGGAAGATTGGTGCTAAAAAATGGCTCAAAAAACCAATCTGGTGTTGGTTCGTAATTCTGCGAGGAATCCGTAATTCCCAAAGAAAAAAAGAAATTGCTCGAAAGGTCTGAAGAAGTAATACCGAAATTGTTTACTTGGATGGCCAGCGTGTTTTGCCCCTCCTGGATGATGTTATCAAAGAAGAGCGGATAGAGAGGATATGCTTCCGGAAGTCCTCCCGCATAGAGAACGGCCTCTTGATCTATTGGTGGAGATTCGTCAAACCCTAAAATAAGATTTGGATCTCCGATATTTCCTCGGCCTATTTCTGTACCATTCAGAAACGCGATAAAAGAGTCGTCGTAATCAGCATGAAAAACTGCCATACTGATATTGGAGGTGTCGAGAATTTCGAAATCCATTCTCAAAATAACGGAAGTAACTGGCCCTACGACAGTCCCGTCATCATCGTCGCCATATCCAATCCCTCCGACACCTTGCTCCCATTCACTATCGTCAAAATTTGGTTCTCGCCAATTTACTGGAGGTGCGGAGGTTCCCAATCTGTATAACCACAGGTCATCTGCGGACACGACCGTTTCCCAGTGATCGATATCACTCTGAGAGGAAAGGCTTAAAAAGCCGAACAAGGAAAGAAAGCATAGAAACTGGCGGATGTACCAAAGCATTCTCAAAATTAAGCATACGAAGCTTAAGGTGCAGGAAAGTGAATGAATCTTGAGGAGTGACCTAAGAATTTAAGATTCTAATATTATCCTATTTAATTGGTAACAACTATTGGTGAATTCGATTCTATCACAATTTCTCTGCCTGCCTACAGTCAGGCAGGTACATTTTCCGATTCCTTCGTCTTCGGGAAACACTCGAAATGACAGGTGTTTCGAAAAGAATTTAGAGGATTATCTTAGTACCAATCCAGGGTATAGAAAAATTCAAGAGATGATTTACTTCCTCAGCTCCACCAAGCGATTCTCATAAACGTTATAACTCGGGAATTCACTAAGAGTCTTCATGTAATAAGTAACATCGAGTTTGTCTTGAGTACTTTCAACAATGGATAGATATTCTTTAGAACCATCATCAAGCTCCAATTCGATATAATTTCCTGTTTTTGAGAGATTCCAATTTCCCTCAGTTATTTCTTCTAGCGGGATCGAATCACCAAATTTTAAAACCGAACCGGATTTTCTCATTGAAAATGCTCCGGCAGAGTCTAATTCAAGTTCAAAGCTTTGATACGAAAGAAAGCCAAACTCAATGGCTGGATCATAAAAAAGAGGCTCATTTTTGGCGGTCCAATTTCCAACAAGATTTGTCCTTGCCATCTCCAACTCAATTGGCGGAGGTAGACTCACCTGTTTGATATTGATAGATAAAAATTCTTGAATTTTCTTTAGGTCATAATTACTCCTTAGATGATTGCCAAGGAGCCCATCGTTACTTTTTTCATAAAAGTGGAATAATCTGTACTCACCTAAAAAATCATCATAAAAGGCGAAGAAAAGAACGCCTCCGATCCACTTCTTATGCCAAGTACCTTTACAGGTAAACTGCTGTCCATTTTTATTTCCTGTAATCACCAATCGGCGGTCATCAATAAGATCCAATTGATATTCCACCTTTACAGAATCCTGTACCGTCAGTTTGAGGCTTCCGTTATAATTTTCGAAAAAGGTAGAATCAGATTTTTCAAAATTAGAGTTTGGTACTTTCTCAAAGTGATATTCATACCAAACTGAATCGACCCAAAAGTTTCTGAGTTCGATTTCCAAAGCACTAATCGACCTAATATTGAAGGTATCTCGCAAATGCCGTATTTTATGATCCCAAGGATTCAGAATGGCTTCATGCGGGTTTGACCTAATATCACTGTAAATCCAGATACTAGCTGAGTCAAAATGAATTATCCTAATCCGATCTGTGTAAACGGAATCTTCACTGAAAAGATCTTTCATGAATGGCAAAGCTCCTTCATCAACGAACTCGGCGATTCGTTCAAAAGTACCTATTCTTAGTTCATAGGAAGAGAGCCAAACTCCCTCATAATCTTGTGAGGATGCATCTAAGAAAGAGAGAAAGAACAGGATAATAAGGGTCAGATTGTTCAACACAAGTTGAAGTTATATACTGACTTTATATTAAAGAAGAAATTAACGAATCGTTAGCAAAAGTAGAGCCTTAAAACCATTAGGATTGGCCGTAAAACTTCGTTGTAAACAAAAGGTGATAGAACTTATCCATCACAAAAACATGAGGCAGAGTGATAGACGAAATCATGATCAGCACGCAGTAGCCAAATGAGATTTTTAGAATACCAAAATGTATGAGACCAAAAAGCAAGAAAAGCCCTAAAAGGGAGATGAGAGAGAAAGGAGTTAGGAGTTTCACAAAACTTGTCAATGACTGGATTACTCCGGTTTTCTTCAAATATCGATACTCCTCATTGAGTACTTTTAGCGAATGAAGAATAACAAAGTAGAGCGTAAATCCAATAATAATTGGCATGAGATAAAAGGAAAACAAGATTAATCCCAGCACTAGAAGCTCGATGATCACCGTGTCATTGGAGAAGACGTTCTTATACCTCAAGAAAATAAGTCCAGTAAGCGTAATTAACGAGCTAACAATGAATACCGAAAGAAAAATAGGTCTGTAATGTACCGACTCGAAAACAGCAAACTCATCATAAGACTTAACGATTAATTCAAGCTCAGACAAATTAAAGAGAATCAAAGCACTGATAATGCACAGCCCCCAGGACATAAAAAAAACTTGATGAAGAATCTTTTGCCCTTTAAAGTGATGAGTAAATTGAGACTGTCCAAAATGGTAAGCCGAAATCAACAAGAAAAGTACATAGGCAATTTCGGGTAGTATAAACCAAAGGGCTACATTCAAAAGAACAATACTGGAATAAACAATAAGAAACTCAGTGTTCTTCACTCTTTTGTTTCTAGTGTAAAGCACATTGTCAATAGCACCATGAGGAATACCGAGGAGAAAAATGAAAGGGGAGCAAATGAACAGTTGGGCTGTTACTGGTTCACCGCCAGGAATGGCTAGTAAGGAGAGTATAATAAGCAGAGATGCGCAAAAAATAAATATCTCCTTGGACATGGTTCCTAAAAAATAGAGACCGCACTCCATTAAAATTTTAACAAAGTGCGGTCTAATTTAATGAATCATTTCATATTAGGCTGCTGCCTTTTTGGACGCTGTTGATGTAAGTGCAATATTATACACTACCAAACCAAATCCTATTTTGTTAATCGCATCAGCTATATTGTAAAAAAGATCAACATTTTCTGAGCCCCACCCGAGGCCAACATTCAACCATCCGCCGGGCATACACATATAACCTATCGGATAAATAGCCCAACCTGCAAATACAAACCAAGCAAGAGTTCTAACTCCTCTTTTCACAACAGGATCTGCGGAATTTGCCGCTAATTGTGCTACCTCACCAAACCATGCAGTATAGGCAATATAGACATATCCTATGGCTGAAATTACACCCCAAATCACCGAATGTGTGGTGTCCCCGCCTTCTGGGTTAAACGCCTCTCCGATGTATCCTGCAACGAGCATCAACACCGAAAAGAAAATTAACTTCCACAGCAGACTCATTTTCGCGCCAGCTGCTTTTGTTAACAGGTAGAATTCAACGCACATAAGTGGTACAGTAAGTGTCCAATCAATGTAACGAAGAACCGTAGGGTTTTCTCCAGTCGCCACATAATAGTCGCGCATATAGTAATAATGCACAGCTGCAATGAACGTAATGAGTCCAGAAACCAGTAGAGAGGTTTTCCATTTACCTTCGACACGTCCTCTTTCAATGAAGAAGAAGATGGATGCGGCTAACATTGCCATATATCCAGTAAAGAAGGTAAACGCTACTGGATCATCTTTTGGGATTACTAATACATCGAGTAAAATCATAAAAAGTTGGTTTAAATTTCCATTGAAAACGCCCACTAGAATCAAATTGTTTAACTTTTAACTGGAACATCTTAAACAGAACAACTAAAATCGGCACTATTCGAAAAACCAGAGATTGTCAAGATTGCGCTAAAATGATTGATTCTACAAGGATTTTTGAGCTTGCCATAAGTGTTGTTATTAATCACAATATTTTTTAAATAAATTTTAAGGTACCCTCAAAATGATAGCATAAATCGGGTGAAATTTGCGACATAGAATTGGTGAAATTTGCTACATGAGTAGAATCCTATATTATGGTCTGATTATTCCATTATCCCTACTTCCATATTCTATTTTGTATGGATTGGCAGACTTATCCTATCTCATAGTTTACCGTGTGATCGGTTACAGAACAAAGGTGGTAAAGAACAATCTAAAGAATTCGTTTCCAGATAAATCTGAAATAGAAATTACAAGGATCGAAAAGGCCTTTTACCGCCACTTAATGGACTTGGGAGTGGAGAGCTTAAAAAACTTCACCATTTCGGAGCAGACAGCTAAAAAGCGTTTTCGCGTGGTAAATCCAGAATTGCTTGATCATTATTTTCGGGAGGGAAAAAGTGTGATTCTCGTTGGAGGACATTACAATAATTGGGAGCTCTTGGCCCTAGCTCTACCCCCGCAAATTGAGCACTCTACCATGGCGCTTTTTACACCACTCAAAAACAAATTTTGGGATAAAACGGTCACCAAGAGCAGATCTAAATATGGATTAGAGATGCTACCGTTATCCTCCATTTTAGCGCGAATAAAAGATCCTAATAAGCCAAAACAAGCCATCATATTTGGGAGCGATCAGTCACCTCGAAACAGTCAACTCGTGAGGTTTATGCAATTTCTCAACCAAGAAACGGCAGTGGCCTACGGAGCCGAAAGAATGGCCAGAGACTTTGACATGCCCATTCTGGATGGAACGATTTACAAAATCGAAAGGGGCCATTATCAAGTGAAATTTACCTTGGTTTCAGATGATCATGACAAATACGAAAAAGGAGAAATCACTGAGAAATTCACAAAGCTTCTCGAAGAAGCCATTGTTAATGACCCTCCATTTTGGCTCTGGTCACACAAGAGATGGAAAAGAAAAAAAATTGATCATCAGAACGACAGAATTATTGAATGAGTTTTTATCAATCCTGATCATTGTGCTCATGAAATAATGATACATTCTATCTGACGATAAATTTCAGCCCAATCTAATCTGATTTTTGGCCGCAAAAAGATGCATAGTTCTAAATCACCTCATATCAAGTTCATGAGTTAAACTAAGTTTCAATAGTGAAAACACTCGGACAAAAAGGAAAAATTAAATTGCATGACCGCCCCATCTTTTCTCCTTGAATATTCATTTCTCATAATTCAGAACAATCAATAAATCAAATTAAAACCTTGGATACTTGCGATAATTTCTGAATTCGTCAATTCACATGTCACAAGTAATTTGCCCGCGACCGCATGATTAAAACGTTACTAGACTAACTATTTTTAGTGGGCATCATTTAAAGTGTCGTCAAACGTTTTACTACGGTATCTTCGCTTATTGGAAAAGCGAATGGATATCCGGAGTAACCCCCTTCTTGTTCACCATTAAAACGCTTTAACGACTCAGCGTAGTAGAATTCCGCTGATTGGACATCACCAAGTTTTGCGTAAGCCTCTCCCAAATAGAAAAAAGTATCCGCAAATAAAGGATTCAGCTCAGTAGATTTATTCAAATGGATTATGGAATTTTGAAAGTCGCCATTTTTTAAACATGCAACACCAAGGGCATGATAATCATAGAGGCCAACAAAATCAGCCGATGGATACTCGCCGATACCCGCTAAAATACTTTCCACAGCCTTTCGTGACTGACTCATTTCAGCATAAGCCATTCCTAGCATAATGCGCATATTCATGTCACCACCTGGGGTGTAGGATAAATATGCATCTTCACTGCTATAAAAGGTTTCTAAATCATCAATGCACGCCCTAAAGCTTTTATGTTGAAAATACCAGTAAGCTCGATAGGTAAGATAACTGCTTGGATCGAGTTCAACAGCCCTGTTGAGTAGAAGGATACCTTCGTTTAATAGTCCTCTTTTGAAGTAAGGAACTGATTTCTCGTAATAGGCCCAAGCATAGTTAGGATTGAGGGCAAGAGCGGAATCAAATAAAAGCTGAGACTGCCTGCTACCTTGCTTGTATTCAATAGCCTGGTATCCTATTTCGCAAGCTTTTCTTTCATTGCTACCTACTGGGTGCATAATACAATTACCTTGAGCGAGAGTACCTGGCGACCTTAAGTAAAATATCGAGAAAATAAAAAAACTGCTAATGAATAATCGTCTGAAGCTCACCGTTTGAAAATTTAAAATTCAAGAATTTCGAATGATCCTTTCCTTGGTTGTTTGGCCTGGTAAAAATCCATTTGTTCAAGGACAGGACACAGCTTCGAATTTCTTCCTTTAACTCCGCTGGACAATCCTGTTCCAAGAATTGGACATCCAGCGTTTGAAGTCGTATTCTGCCCGTCTCTTTACGGCAATTGATAAGAAACCTCGCCATGATGTATCCATCATAATTCGTCTCGTTTTCAGAAAGGTTGAGCTGTTTTCTACATTCTTCTTCTAAAGCCTTATCTCTTCCTTCATAAGCGATAGCTCGTCTGCTTTGAACAAGGATCGAAGTATCGCAAAGCTGAAAGTCCTCCTTATCTATTGAAGCGTCGAAAGAAATTTGTCCAAGATTCTCTGGATAAGATTCAGATTGGCTTTGCTGACTATCCTTCTCATTGCAAGAAGCTAAAATGAATCCAAGTAAAACCAGATAGAGTAACCTATCCATTACGCATATTTCGGAGGTGAAATAGCAGGACAAATATTAGAAGAACAGCTTTTTAAAGGGTTTAACAAGAACTTAACAAAACCCGGAATCAGTGAATGAGATCAAAGAGTCACAATCCGTTTTAAGGAATATCTAGTAGATCATCCAAATCATACCGCAGCTCATCCATTCGAGATTCCACGGCTTTCTTGGCGTCAAGGATTCCTTTGTTATAGACTTCGGTTCCGGCGGTTTGCAGGAAGAAGTTGAGAATCTCACCAGCAGCCAAGACTCCCATTTTCATGTCGTGCTCTTTTTCGAAGAAGTATATGATGTCTTTGATGATAGAATCTCTTTTCTCTACTGATAGTTTATCTCCTTTACGTTGCATTTGGTTTGGCTTCCGAGTTTAGTCAATTAACTGAAGTACAATCTTTGGGTGAAAAGTAAGGTTTTGAGATTTATCTTCGCCGATAGCGACCTAATTGACGTTAACAATGAATCCTAAAATTCCTTCTCTCACCCACGCTGCTTTTGCCATAGGACTCGCCTTACTTTTCTTAAATGCCGGAATGGACAAGTTCAAAAACCCCAATCCGGGAAGGGTAAGTCAGAAATTGATTCAATCAAATCTCGTTGAGGAGCAAAATTTCAATGCTCCGGTAGGCTATTGGGTCATGATGAACTCCATGAAAAAAAGTGGTTTTTTAAAGGTCATAGGTGTGCTTCAAATATTATCAGCCGGGCTCATTTTTATACCTAGAACTCGCTTGGTAGGATTGCTCCTGCTCATGCCGGTAACTGTCAACATCTTCTTGCTACACTTGTTCTTGGATAATCGGCCTTTCGAAAATGTACAGACAGGCATCTTTTTAGGAATCAATCTCATGCTCGTCCTCTACTATATAGATCGGTTGAAATATTTTCTGATGAAGAGTTCAGAAATTGGTAAAATGAAACTGAGTTCAAGCTAAAAAGTGAAGAGCGTATGCATGCTGAAATTCCAAACAAAGACGATGCCGACCGCAATTACCTTGGCCACGTAGAAATTGACTTTTAGCTTATCATGGGTCATAAAAACTATGATGTGATTAAGTGCTAAACCAATCAATACTACCGAAAGATACTTGATAAACTCACATCCAAAAGAAGCCTCGCTATGAAAAGTCCAAGTCCGATTTAGAACATAATTAAGCCCTATTGAGAAGGAAAAGCCCAAAATGTTGGAGGTATATTTATTCCAACCCAGTTTCTCCTTTGCTATGAAAGTTATCCCAAAATTAGTCAAGACACCTGCCATCCCGGCAAGAGAGAATTTCACGAGCAGAAAGAAAGATGAATACGATATTTCCATGCCAATTTTCGATGTCAATGGTAATGATCGAAAGGTAGATATCCAATACAAGATTGGAGGTATTGCAAAAGTACGTTTGCACTTCTACATTTGTGACAAACTTGATTAATGAAAATCAACACGAAACAACTCAGTAAAAGTATTGTCATATTAGCCACGGTAACACTCTCAGTCTGCATTGCCTTATTGGTATCTAGCTGTGAAGACGAAAAACTTAATACCCCACAAAACACACTAGGAAAAGGGTCCGGATCAGGAAGTGGAAGTGGTTCTGGATCAGGTAGTGGAAGCGGTTCTGCTGGTGGAAGCGATTCTATATTTACTAGTGGAAGTGGTTCTGCTGGTGGAAGCGATTCTGGATCAGGTAGTGGAAGTGGTTCTGGATCAGGTAGTGGAGGCGGATCAGGGTCCTAAGGATAAATCCGTGATTCATGAATCATAAATTTTCCTGCTCTTCATGTATTGTCTATTTGATTTTTCTCTCAAGGGAGTCAGTTTATTTCGGTCAGCAACCTGAAAGTCGATCTGACTCAATAACACCTTGTGGTGCGGGTGAAATGATTGACTCCATTAGCCTCAAAAATATGGTGCCAATCAGCATCCAAGAAGCACTCGATTACGTGCCTGGAATTACTGGATTCCAAGATGACGGTATTGGCATATCGAGAATCAACATTGGAATACGTGGATTAGACCCAAGACGCAGCAGTAAAGTCTTACTACTTGAAGACGGCATACCGATAAAGCCAGCGCCGTACATTTTTCCCAACTCTTTTTACACTACTCCTATTGAAAGAGTAGAGCGTATAGAATTCACTAAAAGCTCTACAGGCGTTGAGTTTAGTACACAGTCCATTGGTGGAGTGGTTAATTTTAAAACTGGAGATCCAAGAGAAAATTTCGGAGGACGAGTACAACTCACAGGTGGTTCAAACGCATATGCGAGCAGTCTGGTAGAGGTGGGAGGTTTTGGAAATGCTAGGTTCAGACCTGAACTGCAGCTAGTCTATAAAGGTGGCGATGGCTTCAGAGACAACAATGAATTTAAACAATATCATTCCTCTTTCAAAGCGCTGTTCTTACCGAATGATGAAAGGAGAATTCTACTTTCGGTATCAGCCCAGTACGAAGAGGCGGATGCTACCTTGACGGGGCTAACGGAATACTCGTTTGAAAATGACTACACCTTCAATCCAAAGAGATTTGATGAACTAACCATTCAGAGATACTCTCTAAGTTTGAGTCAGGAACACTCTTACAGCCCCAATTTTAAAGAGGAATCACTCTTTTATGTTCAATACATGGACATAGACTGGTGGCAAGAGGACAATATTTTTGGAAGCTTTGAAGACTTTGATCGGAGAATTATTCGACGAATTCCTCTCAGCGAATCTGGCGATTTTGATGATCTCATTCGGATCGGAAATAGTGTTAGTAACACAGCTGTTTTGTCAAGCCTTATTACGTTTGGTCTAGAACAGAAGTATACCTGGAATCACCAGTTGAAAGAAAATATTGATGGGAAATTAAAGATTGGAGGTCGACTTCAATTTGAACGGTTCGAAGACAATCAAGGGGTAGGCGCTGCCCCAGATGCTCGAACCGGTGAGCTTAGTCAAGCTCAAAACTATGAGACCTTTTCTCTCGCATTATATGTTCGTGAAGAAGTGAAAATCAAAAATTTGGCCTTGAGTCCAGGAGTTCGGGTAGAGCTGTTTGAACAAGAAGTCGTGGATCGGCTCAACGGAAACGAATTACTCGACCAGACAAACTTTGAAATCTTGCCAGGCCTTGGAATCAATTATACAGTTGCTAATATCGACTTCTTTGGTGCAGTCCATCGGGGAATGCCCCCCCCCAGTTCGCTTAGTTTTCAAAACTTCAGGGCCAATTCCATTGAAACCGATGGGGAATCATGTGAAGACATAAAACCAGAACTAAGCTGGACTTATGAGCTTGGTTTTCGGACGGATCAAAAATACATCGAAGCCGAGGTAGCCATCTTTAAATTGGACATAGAAGATCTAACAGCCGTTTCGCCCGGTTTAAGTTTGGACAATCTAGGGTCGGTGACATCTCAAGGAATTGAGGTCGGTGGAACGCTGAAGCTAAAAGATTTCAAGTCTTATCTCCCTAACCTTTTCGTGTGCTACACCTACCTTAAGACTGAAATAAACGAAGGAACTCTTGAGCTTTCAGCTTTTGATCCTAGCATATCGCCTGACCTGAGCGGCAATGAGCTTCCTTACGCGCCGAGGTATAACATTATGACTGGTCTAACATTCAATATCTTGGAACGTGCTCAGTTGATGATAAGCTATCGTTACATAAGCGAGTCTTTCTCGGATTTCGAAAATATCGAATCCACATCCAATCGGGGCGATACTGGACCTATCCCCGCCTTTGGCCTCTTAAATGCTTCGGTGCATTTTGAGATTAGTGACAAGCTCAAAATATTTGTTGATGGAAAAAACATTCTGGACGAAAAGTATATAGGTTCTCGGCTTCACTCAGATCCTAGACTCCAAGAAGCCAATGCCAGCTCTGGAATTCTTCCCGGAATGGAAAGACAGATAAACGTCGGTGTCAACTTCATCTTTTAATGTTTAGCAATAAAAAAATAGCCCTACTCTATTTTCTTGCTTGCCTTATTTCGAGGATAGTCTTCGCGATTTACTACATCGAGGATATTGATTCCATGCGGTTTGCAATGGCCGCTCAGGATTTTGCCGTAGCTGATCTTAGGCCGCATTTCCCAGGGTACCCGCTTTATTGCTTCCTGCTGCAAGTTGTCTATTTCTGTGTTGGTTCGCTGGGTGCTTCATTCGCGATTATGGGAGGTCTCAGCATATTTGGGATATCCTATTTTTCGGAGAGAATTGGACAACTTTTAAATTTCGAACGAACCGAGTATATCTCTCTTTTGATTTTTATAAATCCGCTGCTCTTCTTGATGAGTACGAGATATATGCCAGACATTATGGGTTTGATGTTATTGGTAGCTGGCACATACTTCTTCTTACAATCTATCCATGAAAACTCCCTAAAATGCGCAGTTTACGGGTTTCTTGTTCTGGGTCTTCTTGGCGGAGTGAGGCTCTCCTACCTCCCTTTCTTCATTCCTACCATATACTTCGCTTGGACGCATAGAAATCACCTCTCGCATCTGGTTACAGCATTTACTCTGGGTGCTATTATCTGGCTTATTCCTTTCATTTATGATACCGGTTGGTACCAGATCATTCAAACGGGNTTGAGACATACAGACGGGCATTTTACGGAATGGGGCGGAGCTATTCACGCCACTGATCTTGGTTTTGATGTACGATTGAACAGAATGGTCAGATCTATTTGGGCAGACGGCTTGGGCGGATGGTGGCAAGGAAGATTATGGATCGCAATAATAACCAGCTTTTCGTTTGTGGGAGCTTGGGCCTTCGGACTTGTTAAAGCCACCAAGCTAAAAAGAATGAATCCAATGATTTGGCTCCTCATTTCTTTTACTCTGGTTTATGCTGTATGGGCTTATTTTTTCCAAAACATTGCCTACAAGCCAAGGCACATCATGCCAATTCTTATTCCTCTCCTGCTCCTGACTGTCTATGGCGCTTTGAATTTAAAGAGGCCACCACAGTATGTATTACTTGGGTTCTTAGCTCTTCCTCTAATTTGGACCACGGGAAGTCTGGCACTTGAACATCTCGAACCTTCAGCAATTTCTCAAGCAAAAACCACTCTCGGGACTAAACTTCAGAAAGATCAAGTCAAGATAGTGGCGAACGATCTTGACAAATATTATTTGTCTCAACACAAGCAGTTTATGGATGCTGAAATCATAGGTGTCTCGGAAAAAGGTCACCTACGGGAATATCTAGTGAATGGTGATACGCTTTATTCTCTCTCCCGATTAGACGAGAAAGTCTTTGGGCAACCAAATGGAGAAGAAAAATTCTTCCACAACCCTTATGTCAATCGTTTGTGGAGCACCAGATTCATTTACCGATACGATCCATAAATGTCTGGGAAGGAAATTACCATTGCAGGAGGAGGGCCAGCAGGATTGGCAGTTGCGCATTATGCTTCGCAGAGAGGAATTCCCTTTGAACTCTTCGAGGCTGGTCATAAAGTTGGCGGCAATTGCAGCACTTTCAAAAAAAATGCATTCTACTATGATTCTGGTGCACATAGACTCCATGATAAGCACCCAGAAACGACTAGTATTTTCAAGGAGCTGCTAGGTAGTGATTTGCAAAAAATTGAGGTGCCGAGTCAGATATATCGAGACGGTCAGTTTATTGACTTCCCACTTTCTCCTTTAAATCTACTCCGCTTTTTAGGAGCACAGCGTTTTGGTAAGGCTGCGGGGCAAATCATTAAGAATAAACTGCTTACTAAGGAGCAACCTCGTGACTTTCAGGCTTTGGCAGAAAAGTCATACGGACATACGATAGCCGAACTATTTCTTTTGGAATACACCGAGAAACTTTGGGGCTTACCATCAAAAGAACTATCGACTGAAGTAGCGGGAAAAAGGTTGAAAGGTCTTGATCTAAAGACCTTTATCATCGAAACATTCAAGAATTCAGAATCAAAAACGGAGCATCTCGATGGATCATTTTACTATCCAAAGCTTGGGATTGGAACTCTCTTCGAAAAGTTAGCCGAAAACTCTAAAGGGTCTATTCACTTAAACAGTCCAATAACTAAAATTCACCACGAATCAGGTAGGTTGAATTCTATTTCATTTGGACAAGAAACACATGAGGTCAGCCAATTGGTTAACTCTCTCCCTTTAGGCTTGACCTTAAAGCTATTGAATCCAAAACCACCTCAAGAAATACTTCAGCTCGCTTCGGACATCAAGTTCAGAAATGTAATTCTCTTTGTTCTCTTTCTTGACAAGTCAAGTGTAAACGGAAACGGGTCAATGTATTTCCCTGATGGGAAATATCCATTTACGAGAGTGTACGAACCTCGAAACAGAAGCAGGGACATGGCTCCAAATGGAAAAACTTCATTGATCGCCGAGGTGCCTTGTCAAAAGCAAGATTCAATCTGGACCAACCCGAAAGGCTTGTCAGAAAAAATCAAAGAACAACTCATGCAAATTGGTTTTTTCAAAGAGTCTGAATTACTCGATATGGATATCCAAAAACTTGGCCATGCTTACCCTATATTGGAGGTCAATTACCAGAGCAAAATCAAACCAATTTTTGAGTATCTAAATTCATTTCAGAATTTATATCTCACAGGCAGGAATGGACTGTTTGCTTATTCACATATTCACGACCATATGCAGAATGGAAAACGAATTGTGGATGAGCTGAAATTTTAATTTCTGATGGGTTAATTGTTAACTAGCATTCAATGATTGGTCAAAATCATTCAAAAACGATATCGTCGATGTAAATGTCGAAGGGAGTACCTATACCATTAGAAAAAATCACAAAGCCAGAACGTATGCAACTTAAGTCGAGGTCCCTAACGTCGTAGGTAAACTTCGTCCATTCTGTTGAGATATTGCGTTCTTTCATTTTTATAGCTGTATCATAAAATTTATTGTCTGGCTTTATCAGACCAAAGCCCATATTGGCTCGCACTCCTACTCTACTGGCTCTTGCCCAAAAACTAAAGGTCTTGGCTCCTTCAATATTGTAGCCACCTAGCATATCGCCCCAATCGTTTGGTGGATCGACGTATCCAAGACCGAACCAATTATCAACAGCGCTGTAGCTGATCTTCACAGCAGTTTCTCCAGAATGAACATTTTCGCTATGGTTGAAGTCCACCTCCATGGCATCGTAATTCCCCATGTATCCTGAAAATGTATAAGGCAAATTTCCAGCATCTTTATAAACCTCAAAAGGAAGCTCAACTTTTGGAACTAAAAACTTCAACTCAGCAGCATCTTCATCTTTGATAGAAATATTGGTCGTCCAGATACCCAGATTATCGTAAGAATCAGCTACCATCGCGTAGATTTTTACTCCTCCGTTCTCTTTTGGCAGCTTTATTTCAAAACCAGAACTTAGATTTCCCCTGGAATGAAGCGGAAGAATTTGATCTCTTCTTTTTCGACTTCCCTCTCGATGATTGTAGTAAAACTGGACCCTCAAATCGTCGCGTTCAATATCAGTAACAGCCAGTTCAACAGGGTGCCAGTCCTCTCCTCTAAAATCATTTCCAGTTAATTGGAATTTCTCAATCGATGGAACATTATTGATCGGTTTTTCTCCAGTATAAGCTTCCCGAATCGCCCAATACTGAGGCCGCTTTTTACCGTCAACGTGAGTAAACAACCATGGACTAAGATGTGTGAAATCGTCTGAATAATGAAAGACATAAACACCCAGACAGGTAAGTTTAGGTTTAATCCAATCATTGTATCCATTCACGATGGCATTAAACTTCTCTTGATCCGAGGGTTCTGGAACTACACCATTTTTGTCTTTCTGAATATCCCATTCACCCATCACACCGTATTCGGTAATGACATAAGGTTTCTTCGCACCGAGCTTGATGAGCTCCTGGTCAATAACGCTGGCACCTCCACCGTAGGTATTGATTCCATAAACATCCAATGAGGGGACATACTTCTCCCACCATTTGATCCCAAATGTCCAAGCTTCGACAGACGCAACAGGATGATTTGGATCGAGCTTTTGTATTTTCTTGCAGATCTTTTCGAGAAGTTTGGAGTAAACTTTTTTTTCGTCATCCGTAGCCATATTGAGGTAAACCTCGTTTCCAATTCCCCACATCAATAATGCCGGATGATCTTTGTACTTCTCAACCGTTTCTAGAGCATCCTCGTACATCTTAGTCTTTCCTGCTGTGTCTGTGAGGTAATCGAAACTATCGTCGGCCTCCATCCCTGGCCGACCATGCCGCATCCAAATACCGAGCATCACTTTGATTCCGTGACGATGCGCTGCGTCAAGCAAAAGCGGAGTTGAACTAGTGGTCCCCCAGGTTCGAATGGAGTTCACTCCCATCCATTGGAGTTCCCTGAAGTGCTTATCGTAATTGGCAGTATCGGCGTCGAATCCGAAAGTCGCTCCTTTTATTGGAAAGGGCTCACCGTTGTTTTCAACCAACCACTTGCCGTTCGTTTCTGCAATGGTAGTTTGAGCAAAAGGAGTCAAGTAGACCGTAAAAAACGCGGTAAAAAAAAAGGCCCTCATTACCTGAATATAATCAATAAACGGAGAAATTTCCCCACCAGGGATTTACTATGATTTCAGGTCACAATTTCTCAGTAACAACCGAAACAGTCTATCTAAATCGGAATATCATCAGACTTCAAAAAAGAAAACATGTGCACCAGTGCAAAACAATCTCGTTTTGGAGAAGTTAAGCATCGGAAACCTAATGACCACTTTTTAAATGAATCTCTTTCGGATCTCATTCTCTCTTTTATTAATATCTCTTTGCAACACCATATTCTCCCAAACAGCAAAACTGGAAGGCTACGTGAAAGACAACAAAGGTTTGCCCTTAATTGGGTCAACTGTTTATTTGGAAGGTACCACTATCGGGGCTTCCGCCAATGTGGACGGATATTATGTGATTGAGAATATCGAACCCGGAACCTATAATCTTGTCGCAACATTTATTGGATACGAGTCACAAACTCAATACAATATCCCTGTAAAATCAGCCGGTAACCAGCCCTACAATTTCGTCTTAGAAGAAAACGCTACTGGTCTTGATGAAGTGGTGGTAACCGCTGGTGAAAGTCAAATTTCCCGCTCCAAAGAAAATCCGGTTTCTGTACAGACTTTATCTGCTAACGAAATCGCCACGTATCCAGGAGGAAACAACGACGTAGTGCGTGTGGCGCAATCCCTACCTGGCGTTTCACCTTCGGTGGGTGGATTCAGAAATGATTTGATCATCAGAGGTGGAGCTCCGAATGAATCGGTGTATTATCTCGACGGAATGGAAATTCCAAACATTAACCATTTCAGCACTCAAGGAGCTGGCGGTGGACCTGTTGGACTACTCAATGTTTCTTTTATAGAAAACGTAACCTTGTCGGCTTCTTCTTTTGGTGCACAATACGAAAATCCACTTTCAGGTGTTCTCCAATTTGAGCAGCGCGAAGGAAACTTTAGAGACTATAATGCCAATCTCAGAGTAAGCGCCAGCGAAACGGCTTTGACGGTAAATGGACCATTATTTAAAAACGAAAAAGAAGAGAGCAAAACTAGTTTTATCCTTTCAGGAAGAAGGAGTTATCTCCAATTTCTTTTCGATTTGATTGGCCTCCCAATTCGGCCAGACTATTATGATTATCAGTATAAAATCACGCATAAGATTGACAAGTACAATACTCTGAATCTGCTTGGGGTGGGCTCGATTGATGACTTCACGGTAGAACCGAGTGATGATTTTGAACCATCGGCTCAATCTACCTTTGAGCAAGTTCCCTTCATTGTCCAGCAATCCAACGCAATCGGTTTGAGCTGGCGGCATTTACTCAAAAATGAGCGTGCCTTCATGACGACCACCATTAGCAATAACTTTCTCGACAATCAATTTTCCCGATACTCAGATAACGAAAACCAGGAAGGTCGTTACTTTTTGAATGATGCTCGCGAGATGGAAACCAAGTTGAGGTATGCCTTCAACTACTTTAGCAACGGATGGAAATGGACCACAGGATTTAATCTACAGCGAAGTGATTACGAAAACCTCACAGAGGATTTGAACCGGGAATTTCGGTACAAGACAGAGATTGACTTCATCAAATATGGTGTTTTCACGAATGTGACAAAATCTTTCTTCAGCAATAGATTTGATGTATCGGCGGGTGTTCGCGCTGATGGTGATTCCTTCACGGAGGACAATAACCTCGGACAAACCATTTCACCAAGAGTTGGACTCTCTTATAGCCTCACAGAAAAATGGAAGTTGAACGCGACCATTGGAAGATATTTCAAGATAGCACCCTACACGATTCTAGGTTATCAGGAGAACGGCAAGTTTGTGAATCAGAACGCTGATTATACCGAAAGTGACCACTACGTTTTTGGAATTGAAAGAATTCTTGGACCTGCCTCAAACATTACCCTTGAAGGATTCTATAAAGAATACTCTGACTACCCGGTATCAGTAAGAGACAGCGTTTCGCTGGCCAATAAGGGAGCAGGATTTGAAGTACTCGGAAATGAGGCCGTTAAGACCGTAGGACGCGGTCGTAGTTATGGCGTAGAATTGCTTTTCCAGCAAAAGCTGACAAAAAACTTTTACGGAATTTTCTCCTACACCTACTTTTATAGTGAATTCACAGGATTTGATGCTGACGAATACTTGCCATCCGTTTGGGACAGTAGACATCTTGTATCATTTACTGGAGGATACAAGCTTCCAAAGGAATGGGAACTGAGCGCGCGTTGGCGTTTTGCTGGAGAAACTCCTTTCGTGCCAGTTGACACTGAAATTTCAGCCATCACCTATCCAGAATTGGTGCTAGATTATCAGAGACTGGGTGAGGAAAATCTAGGTGCTTTTAGTCAACTCGATGTCAGAATCGACAAGAAGTGGAACTTTAAAAATCTGTCTTTGAACGTGTTCTTTGAGATCCAAAACCTCTTAGCTCAGCAAGCTCCGGAACCGCCTTCATATGTACTGGCCACCGATATGGATGGAAATATTGTCCAACCTCAGCAACTCGAAGAGCTTCCAACAGAAGATGGATCGATCATTCCGACCATTGGTCTCGTGGTAGATTTCGGTTGGTGAAGACGTTGAAAAGAGTTAAACTTTTCGGGGGACGCGAAATTGGTATTGGGCTAATTCATTGAATTATGCTTTCTTCATGCTACCACTTCTTCTAACTTGTAAATTCGTCTATCACTAATTCTGATTAAGAAAGCCAAGAAATAGTTATATGTCTAATTCTTTTTCAGCTTATGGTTTAGCGAATTTATCTCTTAAGCTGTTTCTATTCCAGCTGTTTTGGATAGGAACCTCAATAAGCATATATTCTCAACCACTATTTGTAAAAGAGGAGGATGATCCTGATTTTGCACAATTCATGCTTCAAGTTGGCTTTGGTCTCGAAACGGATTTTAATTTTAGAACAGAAGTTCCCATATACCTCAGGGGATATTATGATTTTGAAAATAAGCCGTTCGCGCTAGAATTAAACCTTATCGGAAGTGTATTTAGTGAAAGAAAGAATTTTTTGTTTAGAGATAATTTATCGGATAATGAATATCAATCATACAGTAATGTGGAAGCTGGATTTATCTATAACTTTTCGACGAAAACCTCTGCTGAACAAGTAGGGGTAGTTTATGACAGAAAGTCGAAATACTCTCATATTCTCGACTCATGGTTTTCGACAGAATATCGTGTTTACCCAACTGCCCAGGTGAAACGCAGATGGGGTTTAAGGCTTGGTGGATTTAGGTATGCTCAGTCTATCACGGACTACGACGCTGTAGGGAAATCTATTGAATTTTCAGATGGTACCACGTTTCCAGATGCTGAAAATGCTTGGGAAGAAAAACCTACTACCGATGACAATTTTTTTTTCACTGCTGAAAGACATTTTGCGGCTTATTTTGGAATTATTTTTCAAAAATCTTTCGGTACAATTTTAGATGTTAAGGGCTATGGAATTAGAAACGGAAAAAGCAATTTCTTTATTTATTTAGATGGCTTCCTAAATATCGCCTCAGACGTTCAAAAACTCAGTTTTCAAGGTCAATTATGGGACCTCAATGATGCGACGGGTGGGGTGAATTTGAACAATTCAGGTTTCCGATTGGGAATGAAGAAAGTCGGATCAAAAGTATTTATATCTGCTGAAGTAGGAATCAGACCACAATATCTCGACGCGAAGTTTTACTCACAGTTCCTCATGGGCTACTCGTTTAACAAAAATCACTAAAGTGAGCCAAATGAGAAAAGCGTTTGCAATAGTGTTGACTTTAATGATTTTCTTCTCTCTTTGCAATGGTTGCATAAAATTTGACGATCCACCCGTTGATGAATCATTCATTGAGGAAAGCTTTGAGTCTCCTTGTTCAGACTCACTGGTAAACAATGAAGTAACTCTTTTATTTTCCGACGGTAGCTTCTATCAAAATTTTGAAATCGATAGCACTAACTGCTCTGCAGATGGACTTGAGTTCAATTTTACTCTGCCCGATCTCAAGATTAGACTGATCGGAGGTGTTCCGGCCGAGAGTAGAACATACCAAGTTGGCGTTTTTAACTCAGATACAGATGCAAGAATGGAGTTAAAGACTCAAGGAGGTCAATTTGGAATAGAATACGATGCCGTCGATGGAGAACTGTTCGTGATTGTTTCCGACGATGGTCAGATAACCTATGAATGGTGCGATGTCAGGTTTGTAGGAACTACTTCGAGCAATTTTGTGAGTCTCTCGAAAGGTAGAGTCGTCTGCGACTAACTAAGCAGGAACTGATTTGATATACTTCTCTACAAAGCTGGTGAATACCTCCTGGTGCTTCGTCAAATTCACATCTGGAGATACTGCCACCCGTGCGATATAATCTTTGTCCTCCTCTTTGGTGGTTCCTTGAGTAGATGTCGCTGGAACCGTCCAATAAACTCCCTTTAGTTGACCGTAACTCACACAATGCTTACTTTCCTCAGGAATCTCAGTAATCATCATATTGATCAGAGTAAGATTAAGCCCGCGCTTATGCTCTTCTCTGGCTTCTGGGGTCTCGCCTTTTGCAGGTAAGTCAAGCGAAAAAACAGAAGGAGTAAATCCTTGAGCTGCCAATTCTTCTGAGACAAAATTGATCTTTGCATCAGGCAATATCTCTTCAATAAAGGAGACAAAATCTCTTGTGTTTCGATAGGCACGGTGCACACGTGAAATCATTGAAGGCATCTGCTCTGAGAGTATTGCCCACTGATGCCTAGTAGCCTCGTTATTGCACAACACCAGATGGCTTTCTATGAAGGGAATCAAGTGCTGCCCTTTCGAGTTAGCCACACAATACCCAGCAATACATCTTCCTCCGCTGGGAAATTTTGATCCGCTTACATAGGAAATGACGGTGCAAGTTGCGAGTGTATTTGCTTCGCTGCAAAAAGGAACATTTGGACAAAAAGTCTGATCTAAAATGAAAACTGGTTTTACTGCTTCTTGATGGTCTTTCGTTTGTCTTGATTTGGTCAATACCTTTTCCAATTCCTCCAAATCTGGAACCTCGACTCTGGGATTAGTTGGGATCTCTGCAATAACAAGCGGAACTGCATTGGTGTCCGCAACATTGGCAAGAACTCGATCAAGACTTCGAACCATATCGTACTCACCGTCTACATGCCAATCGACCACCTGTACTTTTGAATGACTAGCCGCCACTCTCCTAGCCTGATCATTGGTGCCACCGTAACAGTTTGTCGGAACGATGAACCTTATCTCTTTATTTGGATATTGAGTCATAGCCTGATCTATCAATCCCATAGTGATCGCGTACTGGATTGAGAGTCCACTCGAAGCCAGAGAAGTGGAAGAGTCGGTTTGGGTGCTTTCCCTGATTACCTTTCGAACGAGTTCCTTCTCGTCATCAAGATTAGCGTCGATACCAAAATCAAAGGGTTGACCAATCAGCTTCTTCAAACCTATCAAACAGTTCTGAGGAGTCATCGCGATGCTTTCTCTTCTTCTCACATGTTGAATTTCGGGAATACAGTCATGATCATTCGCCACCACTACACTACCCAAATATTTATTTAGAGTGACATAAAAATCGACACCTTGACCACTTGAGAGTGATTCCATATCGTTTCTCTCACTCACCAATATTACTGACCCATCAAAATCTGGAACTTCAGAAATATTCTCGATTTCAATGGTCTCAAATTGATAACCATAAACTCTTCTGAGAAGATCGATATCAAACCGAAGTTCATCGAAATGAGCAATCAAAGAGTTCTTGCCTTCCATGGTATTCCTGCGAAGGATTGCAAAAATCGGCATGGTCGCACTGCTGAAAGCAATGAGCTGTGAAGGATCAAGATTATTCAATTTTGCCAATGTCCATTCAAATACACAAGACAGCGGATGACCTAATCTTATATAGTCATAAGCCGTTGGCAAGTCGCTTAGTGAATCTCGATCGCTTTGATGGTTCTCATAAAACTTTTCCACCTCTAACAAAAACTCGCGCTTGGCTTGATTTTCGCGATAAATATCTAGACGGTGAGTGGTGAGCTTGAGCCAGTCCTCTGGCATATTTGCAATAACCTCAGCAACAAATTTTTTGATCTTGTTTACTTCCATTTACAGATGGCATAAAAAGGGTTGCCAAGATGAGGCATTTTTAAGGAATTTGAAAGTTTAAATAAGCACTTCGTTAGACTTATTGCGACAAGAGAATTTTCGCTTTTTGCAATTTTCTGTTTGCAATCAGAAATCTTTCACCTACATTTGAGATTAGTAATGACCAAGAGAGTACAAAATACATGGTGGTGGTCTTCCTTCCAAAGCGGAACGAAGCTCTAGTACCATTTTGTACCAAATAGATATTCAAGCTCCGCAAATATTGCGGAGCTTTTTTTATGCCCAAGAATGAAGAAGATTAAAATACATCGAACCTACGAACGGCTCCTGGCTGACACCTTGACACCGGTGGGGATATATCTCAATCTGCGAGATCACTACCCGGGAAGTCATTTGCTGGAAAGCTCAGATTATCACTCCAAAGCCGATAGTCTCAGCTTTATTTGTCTTGAGCCTATCGCTGGTTTCGAAGCAAAAGGCTGTGAATACAATGTTCAGTTTCCTAGCAATAAGACGGATTCTTTCAAGGTGAATGAACTCGGAGAAATTCTCCCAGCATTTCAGAACTACATAGACTCTTTCACCTACGCAAAGGATAACCTTCCCTTTCGGACAGCCGGACTTTTTGGCTATTCCTCTTTTGAGGCTTTTCAATACTTTGATGACTTAGAGCTCACCGAAAAGCGCTGTGAGATCAAGTCTAATCCTGATCTGATTTATCACCATTTTAAGTATGTGATCGTCATCGATCACTTCAAGAATGAACTCTTCATTGTAAAGCATGATACTGAACCTTTGGAAGAAAATGACAAAGACATTGCCCATTTGAAGTCGTTGATCGCAGTAAACCATATTGCTCAGTTTTCCTTCAAGATAACAGGAGACGAAACCAGTTCAACTCAGCCCGAAGAGTTCAGATCAATGGTGGAAAAGGGAATAGCTCACTGTCAACGAGGAGATGTATTTCAAGTGGTGCTCTCTCGAGAATTTAACCAGCCGTTCAAAGGTGACGACTTTAACGTGTATCGAAGTCTACGGAATGTAAATCCTAGTCCTTACCTCTTCTATTTCGACTACGGCAAGTTCAAGATATTCGGTTCTTCTCCAGAATCTCAACTACAGGTTAATGAAGGTCGTGCGTTCATAGATCCAATTGCAGGAACGGCCAGAAGAACTGGTGATGCTGAGAAGGATATGATGGCAGCTGAAGAGCTGAAAGCGAATCCCAAAGAGTACGCTGAACACATCATGCTCGTTGATTTAGCTAGAAATGATTTATCGAGGCATACCAATGAAGTGGAAGTAGAAGAATGCGCGGAGATTCAATACTTTTCGCACGTCATTCACATGGTGAGTAAAGTAAGCGGAGAATTAATAGATGAAAGAAGTGGACTGCAAATTTTTGCCGATACTTTTCCTGCTGGTACGCTTTCAGGCGCGCCCAAATACAGGGCAATGCAGATTATTGATGAGCAAGAGAATCAACCTCGAAATTTCTACGGCGGAGCGATCGGATTCTTTGGGTTCGACGGTTCGGTAAATCACGCAATCATCATACGCTCTGTATTGAGCAAAAACAACAAACTGACCTACCAAGCCGGAGCTGGTGTAGTGGTAGAAAGCAGTCCACAAGGAGAATTAGACGAAGTAGATAATAAGGTAGCCGCAATGCGCCGAGCTATTGCAAAAGCAGAAGAAATATGAGCACATTGGTTTTAGACAATTACGACAGTTTCACTTTCAATCTTGTACACATTTTGAGGGAACTCGAAGTGCCTCACGAAGTACATCGTAACGACAAAATTGACGTTTCCGAAGTGGAAAGATTCGATAGAATACTCTTCTCTCCAGGTCCTGGAATTCCTTCCGAAGCGGGCAATATGCCTGAGATCATAGAGACTTTCATCGGTAAAAAACCGATGTTGGGAATCTGTCTCGGCCATCAAGCCATTGCCGAACATCTCGGCGGGAAGATTGAGAACATGTCGAAGGTTTATCACGGGATCAGCACTCCAATTTTTCAGAAGGAATCTTCAAAACTTTTCAAGGATGTTCCTAAAGAGTTTGAAGCAGGGCGCTACCATTCCTGGAAGGTGAGTAAAGAGAATTTGCCAGAAAGCATTCGAATTACCTCGGAAGACGAACACGGCGACATCATGTCTTTTGATGCCAAGGAACTCATGGCTTTCGGGATTCAATTTCATCCGGAGAGTGTGATGACGCCGGAGGGAAGCAAGATGATTCAAAACTTTGTAGAACTAGGAAAATGAAGGAGACCTTAGAATATCTTTTTGCACACAACACACTCACTCAAGACGAGGCAAAGCAAATGCTCACGGAGATTTCTGAAGAGCGTTTTGATCCTTTTCAGGTGGCTGCTTTTCTCACCATTTTCCGTGTAAGAGGAATAACGGTTGAAGAATTGAGCGGATTTAGAGAAGCACTATTAGAGTTATCTCGTCCGGTAGATTTGGATGATTTCAACCCTGTCGACCTTTGCGGTACGGGCGGTGACGGTAAAGACACATTCAATATTTCCACCCTCGCATCATTTGTGACGGCAGGTGCTGGAGTGAAAGTCGCCAAGCATGGAAATTACGGAGTTAGCTCGTCATGCGGTTCTTCAAATGTAATGGAAGCGCTAGGCTATACTTTCTCGGGAAACGAAGACGATCTTAAGCGACAGATTGACAAGGCAGGCATTTGTTTTCTGCATGCTCCCCTCTTCCATCCCGCGATGAAAGCGGTGGCACCCATTCGCAGAAGTATCGGTGTGAGAACCTTCTTCAATATGCTCGGTCCGATGGTAAACCCATCAAGACCCAAAAATCAGCTGGTCGGGGTTTTCTCGATGGAACTACTTCGTTTTTACAATTACATCTATCAAGAGACGGACATCAATTACCGCATAGTGCATTCACTCGATGGTTATGATGAAATCTCCCTGACATCTGATACCAAAGTACTCAGCCCAGAGAAGGAAGAAATGCTCGACGCAAAAGCCTTCGGAGTAAAAGAGCTCACTCAAGAATCGCTGTACGGAGGAAGCACCGTCCAAGAAGCTGCCAGGATCTTCACCAATGTTTTAAAAGGAGATGCCACGACAGAGCAGAGAGCAGTGGTTTGTGCAAATAGCGGAATGGCCATTTCCTGCGCAAGAACTGATTTATCTCTCCAGGAAGGAATCGGATTAGCCAAAGAATCACTAGATAGTGGCAGCGCTTACAATGCTCTAGAAACCCTGATCGAACTATGACGATACTCGAAGAAATAATGGCGCACAAGCGTAAAGAAGTGGCGCAAGCTGAAGAACTGCGACCAATCAAATTACTAGAGAAAAGCATTTTCTTCGAAACGCCGTCAGTCTCGATGAGTGAATACCTAAAACGGGAAGACAAGGTGGGCATCATCGCAGAAATAAAGAGGGCCTCTCCTAGCCTCGGTATGATACACGAATATGCCGACGTTGAACAACTGAGTATCGGATATATGCAGGCTGGCGCGTCTGCTCTAAGTGTTCTCAGCGATACGAAGTATTTCGGTGGAACACTAAAGGATATTGAAATAGCGCGAAAGTTTAACTACTGTCCCATTCTCCGGAAGGACTTTATGCTGTCAGAATATCAGCTCATTGAAGCCAAGAGTCATGGCGCTGATTGTATCTTATTGATTGCCGCTGCTCTTGATTCGCAAACATCGAAGGGTCTTTCTCGAACCGCGAAACAGCTCGGGTTAGAGGTTTTACTAGAAGTTCATAACAAAGAAGAAATTGATGAATATGCTTCGGAAGATGTAGATGTGATTGGCGTGAACAATCGAAATCTTCATGACTTCACGACCAATATTCAAACGAGTATTGATCTATCTGATAATATCCCGTCAGAGTTCGTGAAGATTAGCGAAAGTGGCATTTCAAATCCAGAAGCAATTCAGCAACTCAAAGAAGTAGGATTCGATGGTTTTCTGATTGGAGGGTATTTCATGGAGCACGCTCAACCGGAAGAGGCTTGTGCCAACTTAATTAAAGCGGTAAAGGAGAAGAAATGAAGGTTAAGATTTGTGGCATGAGAGAATTGGAAAACGTGAGGGATGTGGCTGCACTTCAACCTGATTACATGGGATTTATATTTTATAATAAATCAAAAAGATATGTTTTTGAGAAAGAAACGGCATCTCAACTACCTGCCCGTCCTTCAGGCGGACGCTCGATGACCTTGGATCTCGGAGAGATCGAAAAAGTCGGTGTATTCGTAAATGAAGAACCTGCGGAGGTCATTCGAATATGCAAGGATTATGGCCTCAATTATGCTCAGCTACACGGAAGTGAGTCTACTGAAGACTGCATAGCCATAAGAATAAAAGGAATCAACGTTATTAAAGCCTTTTCGGTATCCAACGAAATTGATTTCGAAGAACTGAAAGAGTACGAAGGCAAGGTTGACTTCTTTCTTTTCGATACAAAAACCAAAGACCACGGAGGAAGCGGAAGACAGTTTGACTGGAACCTTCTCAAATCTTACCCACTGAGTACTCGTTATTTTCTAAGTGGAGGTATCGGAGTCCATGATATTATTAAAATAATTGAATTAGAACTACCTCAATGTGAAGGAATAGATGCCAATAGTAGATTGGAAATCAGACCTGCACTGAAGGACATAGAAGCAACAAGAGAATTAATCTCACAAATAAGGAATAGATGAGTTTGAAAATTGATGAACAGGGTTTTTACGGAGAGTTTGGAGGAGCATATATTCCTGAGATGCTCTACCCGAACGTGGAAGAGTTGAAGGAGAGTTATCTCAAAATCATTCATTCAGATGAGTTCCAAAAGGAATTTCAAGCGCTCCTGAAAGACTATGTGGGAAGACCAACACCACTTTATCTGGCAGAAAGACTAAGTGAGCATTACAGCGCAGAAATCTGGTTGAAGAGAGAGGATCTGTGCCATACCGGAGCTCACAAGGTAAACAATACCATTGGTCAGATACTCCTTGCTGAAAGACTTGGGAAAAAGAGAATCATTGCTGAGACCGGAGCCGGTCAGCACGGTGTGGCCACGGCCACTGCATGCGCTCTTAAAGGACTTGAGTGCATCGTGTACATGGGCGAAAAGGATATTGCCCGTCAAGCACCAAATGTTTCTCGCATGCGCATGCTAGGAGCCGAAGTACGACCAGCTATGAGCGGAAGCCGCACATTGAAAGACGCGACTAACGAGGCTATCAGAGATTGGATTAACAACCCAACAGATACTCACTACATCATCGGATCAGTTGTTGGGCCACATCCCTACCCTGACCTGGTAGCTCGACTTCAGGCAGTGATCTCCGAAGAAATTAAAGCTCAGCTTGACGGAAATCCAACGCACATCATGGCTTGTGTTGGTGGTGGTTCAAATGCCATCGGAGCATTCTATCATTTCCTAGACGATGAGGATGTAGAACTCATCGGCTTGGAGGCAGCAGGTCACGGTATCAATACCGATAAATCAGCTGCTACCATGGCTTTAGGCACTCCCGGAGTTCTTCATGCAAGCATGACTTTAGTGATGCAAACACTAGATGGACAGGTTACAGAGCCACACAGCGTATCGGCTGGACTCGATTACCCAGGAGTTGGACCTTGGCATGCTCACCTTCACAAAGAAGGTAGAGTTAGGTACGAAAGCGTTACCGATCAGGAAGCGCTCGACGCGGTACTCCTACTTTCTAGAAAAGAGGGTATCATTCCTGCGCTAGAAACGGCTCATGCTTTTGCTCATCTCGAAAAGATGGATTTGAAGCCAACAGATCGTATTGTAATCAATCTGAGCGGACGCGGAGACAAAGACCTTTCTACTTACATCGAATTTCTGGACGTATGAAGAAGCTAAAAGAAATACTCATCAGCAAACCGAATGGTCTCCTAAACATCTACTGCACCGCTGGCTATCCAAATTTGAATGATCTGCCGACCATCGTGAATTCACTTCATGAAGCCGGTGCAGATATGATTGAAATTGGTATGCCCTACTCTGACCCGATCGCCGATGGACCGACTATTCAAGAGAGTAATGGTGTCGCCCTTGGAAATGGGATAAGCATCGAAAAGATCTTCGAGCAGCTAGAGCTCTGCAAACCAAAGATTCCAAAAATTTTAATGGGCTATATCAATCCAGTCATGCAATTTGGATTGGAGAAATTCTGCTCTCGATGCGAAGAAACAGGAATTGATGGCCTCATCCTGCCCGACCTTCCAATAGAGATTTACGAGAGCAAGTACAAGGCGCTTTTTGAGAAGCACAGATTGAGCAATATCTTTCTGATTACTCCCCAAACGGCTTTGGAACGAATTCAGAAAATTGACAATTTGAGCTCAACCTTCATCTACGCAGTAAGTTCAGCTAGTACCACTGGCAAAGGCAATGGTCTGGCTGCAGCCAATGATTACCTCGAAGGTTTGAAGTCCCTGCCGATTGATCATCCAATTCTTGTGGGATTCAACATTTCTAAACCGGAAGATTTAGCGCTAGTCCACAAACATGCCAATGGTGGAATTATAGGATCTGCATTTATCAAGTATCTCAAAGACAAACCTGAAGTGGGACAAGCCAGCAAAGACTTCGTTGATTATATCACCAATAGTGCTCCAGTATCATGATCATTCAAATCGAACAAGACATTTCCAAAAGTGAAGAAGAAGCGATTCAGAATGCCCTGGCCAATCTGAATATTGAATGGTATCCAGTAGAAACCCAAATGGGAAGATATTTGGTTTGCGTTTGCAAAAGTGAATTTGACATCCGAACCATTGGCGCTCTTCCGGGTGTGAAAGATCTTCATCGCGTAAGCGGAAAACACAAACTGGTGAGTAGTAAGTGGAAAGTTGGACGCACGGCTGTCGACATCGGAGGAGGTGAAAGTATCGGTGCGAACGGACTAACCGTCATGGCGGGACCTTGCAGCATCGAGAGCGAAGAGCAAATCGAGAAGGTCGTTGAGCAGCTGGTGAAACACGGAGTGACCGTCATGCGCGGCGGTGTCTATAAGCCTCGAACGAGTCCTTACTCTTTTCGCGGATTGGGAATTGAGGGGTTGAAAACCTTTCACCGAATTTGTCGAGCAAACGGAATAAAGATCATCACCGAAGTGATGGAAGCCGCTCAGATTGAAGACATGTTCGACTATGTAGACATCTATCAGGTTGGAGCACGGAATTCTCAGAACTTCAACTTGCTTGATGAGCTTGGGAAAGTAGACAAACCGGTAATGCTCAAAAGAGGCATCAGCGGAAGCATTGACGAACTGCTTTACTCAGCCGAATACGTTTTCAAAAATGGAAATGAAAAAGTAATCCTCTGCGAGCGAGGAATAAGGACCTTTGAGACAGCGTCTAGAAATACCCTCGACCTCAACGCAGTTCCGATTTTGCAAGAAAAGTCCCACTTACCCGTAGTGGTAGACCCTTCTCACGGAATCGGGATCAGAAAGCACGTTATCCCGATGGCATTGGCAGGAGTTGCATCAGGGGCCGATGGAATCATCGTCGAAATTCACGAAAAACCAGAGAAGGCAGCTACCGATGGACAACAGACCTTGGACTTTGCACAGTTTGGAGAGATGATGAGGAAGGTGAGGGCGGTTGAAGGGGTGTTGGTTTAAAACGATTCCCTTAATATTTCATTTCCATCATGCCGCAGGGTTGCAACTTAGCGAAGCGATCTCACTCAGCGAAGCAAGTAAACCCAGTGGAGCAGAGAGATCAGCCCGTCAGCCTTTGTAAAGGTGTCCTAAAACGTGTTTTGGGACTTCTCATTCGCGATTTGAGTCGCACGTCTATTTCCATCTACCCATTTTTGCTCCGTATTCAAAACACAAATAGATGAAAACAAAAACAATCACCGTTCTCTTCTTTCTATTGATCTGCTCCACCGCATGTACGGCGCAAGAGGTATGGACCAATAAGTCGAGAATTCTCCCAGATAAACTCAGAAAAGTTCTCACCATTTTGACCTTAAGTCATAGTCCAAACCCAAACTATCCAGAACTAGCTAATGAGCCAGGAATTGAAACCAAATACGTTTGGAAACACAGCACTTCAGTTTGCTCTCCTTACCAAGATCTCGAAGTGGTAGAAGCTGGCTCTTTTATCTGGTACGACAAAACGGGTTGGAAGGAAAATATGCAACTCAACAAGCGAGAATTTATAAAGCGCTTCAACTGTCCAAAAGGCAAATTGAAGAAAGGACAATGCTACACCTATGAAAAGAACTATCGCTACGGAAATAACCTGTACGGAGGAGATGCCATGTGGTATGTAATTGCCAAAGATGCAGGAGGAAATCTTGTGAAGGGATTCGGAATACTAGAAACTGAGGCGGAACTTAAAAAAGACTAAAAATGACAAAGGTATTACTCGCTGCTGCAGCAGCATTGACAATAACTTTTCTTAATGCTCAAAGCTTTGAGGTTGACACCAAAAACTCTATTTTGAATTGGACAGGATACGCCGAAGTGGGCGGCTACAGCCAAAGTGGAACCATCAATCTCTCGAGAGGAAATATGGTATTGGGTGAGGGAGAACTCTTAGAGCTAGATGTGACGGTTGATGTCAAGTCCATCACTAGCGAAGAAAAGGATTTAGAAAGTCACCTGAAGGAGAAAGACTTCTTCTACGTCAAGAAATATCCCGAGGCCAGTTTGGTCTACAAAGAGAAGAATAACGATGAATTTCTATTTGATTTGACAATAAGAGGAATGACTCATACCATTCCAGTTCCTGTAAATCTCGAAAAGACCGACCAAGGATACAGGGCAACAGGTGAGGTAACCATCGATAGAACCAAATTTGAAATCAAGTACAATTCCACCTCATATTTTCAAGATTTGGGAAACTATGCAATCAAGAATGAATTTGATTTGGAGTTCGAACTTCAATTTAGAGGAAGCTGATTGAGCTCTTTGTCATTCATAATTACAAAGATTTCGATTATACGACTAGCAGAGAACGGTTATTCTGAAATTTATAAGTAGAGCGTTCACCTTTCCAAACAATCTCGATGCATAGATGAATTTGATTTCTATTTCCTACCATGAAAAAGTTGATTTTATCCATTGTATCTGTCTTCGGTTGTGCTTCACTTGTCCTTGCACAAACTGGAGAATTTGATCTAGATTTTGCGTCCAACGGAGTATTCACTTCTCAAATATCCGATACGCCCGATGAGGCGAAGGCTATGGCCATTCAATCTGATGGAAAGATTGTTACCTCTGGTTATATCGGTCGTAGTGGACCTGAAAACCCTACCGCTGAAGATTTCTACTTAAGAAGATTCAATGCTGATGGAACTCCAGATTTGACATTTGGAACTGACGGAATAGTGATCCAAGATGTGTCAGGTGGACTCGACGCTTCTTGGGATGTAGAAATTCAGCCTGATGGAAAAATAGTGGCTGCTGGTTTTGATTGGCAAAGCTGGGAAAGAGCAGTTGTAATGCGATTTAACCCTGATGGAAGTATTGACAATAGCTTCTCGAGTGATGGTATTGCGATAATCGAAATTGGAGGGTTCAGCGATCGCATTTGGGATATCGAATTGCAAGATGATGGAAAAATAGTGGGCTGCGGCACCTGTTTCGTCAGCGGAAGCGATAGCGACTGGTGTTCATTAAGATGAAATCCCGATGGAACCTTAGACTCTTCCTATGGCCAAGGAGGTTTCTTCACGTTAGATCTCGGAATTACTCAAGTTTCAGCAGAAGCCCTGAAAATACTCGATGATGGACGGATTCTGATGGCGGGCTATGGAGTTCCTAATGGAACTTACCTCATGCAATTTGCCATGTTTAACAGCGACGGAACCCTTGACGAATCCTGGGATGAAGATGGCTTAGTGGAGGTGATTATTTCCAACGCCGATGATGCCGTAAAATCCCTCGCCATTCAAGATGATGGCAAAATTCTCGCTGCTGGCTACGGGTGGAACGGATCCGACTACGACTTTGCTCTCACTCGACTCAATCCGGACGGGAGTCTTGATCTGACTTTCGACGGCGATGGAAAAGAGCTCACCTCGATTGGAGAGTCAAATGATTTTATCGAAAGTATTTACCTAAGAAGTAATGGAGATATACTCGTTGGAGGAAATGCATTCACCGATGAGAATGGAATAGAATTTGCGCTTGCGATGTACAATTCTGACGGCAGTTTGCAAGCAGATTTTGGAGACGATGGTAAGGTGATTAGCAATCTCTCACAAGGAGCAGATTTAATTTTCGGTATCGCAGAAGCTCCAGATGGAAATATCCTAGCGGTGGGCACAATTGATCCATCTCCAAATGGGATGGAGAACTACGATCTTGCAATGGCAAAGTATATTGATCAATTTGACTTAAGTGCTGAAAACCCAAACAAAAGACAAATAATAATCTTTCCAAACCCGAATCAAGGCATTTTTAACTTAAAACTTGAAGGGGTCATAGGGGCATTTGCATTGCAAATTTTTGACCTTAAAGGGAGATTAGTTTGGCAAAATCAAGTACTCCACAATGCTGAAAGCACTCTCATAAACCTTAGTAATATTAAATCCGGAGTTTATTTTCTCACCGTAAGAAGTCCTGAGCAGGTTGTGAAGAAGAAAATAATTATCGAGTAAATATGGAGATATGATAAATAACAGCCAGTTGTTTTTATTTGTCTCTTTTCTTCTTTTTCTTCTTGCCCTTCTTGTTTCTCTTCTTTTGAGAATTGAGAATGATTTTGGCTGAATTTGTCGGAACAATCTCCATGATGCCTTCCATTGCACTTTGAACTATGAACTGAAAGGGAGCGCGAAATACATTGCGCTCAGAGATGTACTCTGCTTCTCGATAGCGTTTAGTACCTGGTAAATTTTTATTCCTGACTGCGACTTTAGCCAAACTGCTCGCCAATTCATTTTTTGCGAGGCCCTTTCCATCGAGCTCTTTGAGCACAATAAGATTAAGGCTATCATACTGCATAGACAAATTGTTCCATGATCTTCGGCTATCGGCTCTCATAGAAAATTTAAGTTCGTGGAGATGCCCTTTTTGGACTTCAACTCCTGCAAGAGGAATGAGGCTAGAATTTAGTCTTTTCATATTTCGCATCGACAATCTCACGTCTAAGCTAAAAACCTCTTCATCATAAGGTATAGACAAATTTACCCTCATTGGTGCAGCCCGATTCAAAGATGCAGTGAAGCTGGAGTTTACCTTCTCAATACCGTCTTTCTCGTCTTTCGAAGTATTCAAATCGACAACCCTGCCGTTGATGTCTCCTATATTGATGGTACCTGGATGGTCTTTTCCTCTAGAAATCTCTGAATAGCTAACATTTGAGTTGATCACCTCCACAGTATCAATAATAAGTGTAAAAGGAATCAAGTCGATCATTCCTTTAAACATGGGTTTAACTTCATCTGGAGGGCGTCTAAAATTCTTATTTCGCTGAACACGAAGATCTAGGCCTTCAATGGACATTCTTCCTGCTTTGATATCCAAATCGCTCAAGATAGAACTGTAAAAATCCATTTCTGAAATGCTTAATTTTTCCAATTCAAAATCGATCACGTCATTCTGGATTCGTCTCTCCTGACTAATCGCGATCCAAGATCTGTCAAATCCCAAACTCAAGCCTTCTAGAATGAGCTCTCCCTTTTTTAGGTCATAAGCCAAGTGAGTCATATTGGCTTGAGTGAACTTATCTATATTGAACAATACCGAATCGAGTTTCACCCTTAAATTGCCTAACTCAAACGGCACAATATTTTTAAACTTCACCGAGTCAGTTTGTATTTCCTCTGCCCAAACATTTATGTTTTTTGTTCTGGCCTTGAGCTCTCCGCTAAGCCCGTCTTTTATGGAGACGGTGCCATCTTTTAAAACAAAATCTTGCAGATCAGCTCGAGCAATTACGTCAGCAAAAAGCTCTTGTAGTGCACTTTCTTGCGCCTTTTTCTTAATCTTTTTCTCTGATTTTTTCTCAAATAATTTAACCTCAAATTGAGGCTTCTCGAAAACCAAACGCTCGAGGTGAAGACGTCGAGAAAACAGAAGATCGGACCATACTAGTCCAGATAATTCGGCCTTTGAAACCACTCCTTCAGCCACAGTCCCACTATCTCTTCTGAGCGGAATAATAGAAATATCCATCAGCGTTACCCCGCTGTAAAATGTATGAAGTTTAAAATCGGAGTACTGAATATCGTAAGCCCGGTCTGGGTTTTCATTAATCACTTTTCCAAAATTCTCCTCGGCCCAATAGCGAAATCCCAAAAGAAGCGCCGCTAAAAGCGATGATAGTATGATCAGTCCGACGAGAAGTTTACGCATGTATCGAATATATCGAGAAGGTACAATATAAGCCGTTCAGAAAATTTTAGAAGGTGGTGTAGTATTGAAATGAAAAAAATGTTGCGAAGCGACTCTGCAACTAAATCAAATCAGCTTCTTAGAACGGTGCCTCTTGTCGTTTATGCCTTAAGTGGGCATCTCCCTTTATGTTTGAAGTCCGTTGAAGTAAATTCCATTTGTTTTTAGGTTAGCGTCAGAAGAGGACCTCCTTAGAAATAAGTTTTTCCTTTATTTGATTTTAAAACTCATACGATGAACGAAAAACTATTCAGGCTCATATTACTCATTTTCGTAAATATTGAGATTGTCCAAGCACAGGATACTTTGAGTTATTGGATAGATTACAACAATAAAGAGGTAGTAAAAGAAAATGCGAGATTTCGCAGGACCGTTTGGAAGGAAGGCGAAGTCTGGAGGGTTAATGATTACTGGCCAAATGGCAGACTGCAAATGATTGCGGCATACCTCACTGACTCTTTAATCGATCTGAATGGAGATTATCAATCCTTCTTCGAAAATGGAAACCCAGAGCTCAAAGCAAGTTACCGGAATAATGAACTCATTGGCGAATTCCAGAAATGGTATGAAAATGGAAATCCGAGTGTATACGGGTTATATGCAAGTAATTATGTGAGAGAAATAGATCTCAGAAACACCTCAAATGCCTTTTCAAATAATGCGAATAAAATCATTCCTGATGATTCACTCAGTATAAAATTGGGTGTTTGGACTTATTATCACCCAAACGGTAAACCAAGTGCTATTGAAGAGTTTGATACCATAGGAAATACCATGGGCGTGAAGTATTTCGATCCAAACGGAGACCCCAGCAGAGATGATGCTATTACCAACCAACTCCCCATCTACCCTGGCGGAGAACGCGCTCTTGTGAGATTTTTGAGCAAAAATGTCAAGTATCCAAAAAAAGAAAAGAAGAAGGGTGCTGAAGGACTTGTAAGAATTGTCTTTGAGGTTGATCGGCAAGGATATGTCACTAAGGTTCGAATAAAAGATTCTGCGTCAGAGCTTTTTGATGCCGAAGCACTTAGAGCGATTCATCTAATGCCGAGATGGACGCCTGGAAGGTTTTACAATAGAGAAGTTTCAGTTGAGTATATACTTCCTGTCCTTTTCTCAATAAGATAGTTGTACAACTCTTCTCCTACTTCTGAGGATCTTGCCACAGCAGACAATTTCCCTACACTAACTTGGCAAAAATGTAGACCAATTTGCACTCCGTTAAATGAAGAGTCAAATGTTTGCCAATTTCCCATTTTATCGATGTACTCGAAAGCAACTTCATGAAAAAAATCCTACTCCTTCTTTTTGCCGCAACCTCTTTCTTGGTCTCGGCTCAACTTCCAACTTTCGATTATGCATTCTCCTTTAGAGGAGACTCGCGGGAAGAGAAGATTATGCATAGTCCTAACGGCAATTATCTAGTAGTTGGGAATACAACAGCACATTGGATCTGGATCCTTCAGAAAGCGAGTTCAGCAAAACTTCCATAGGCAGTCAGGACATCTTTGTTTCTGCTCATTCTTCGGATGGCAGTTTCTTATGGGGCGATTCTTAGGGAAGTATGGGGTACGAGGACTTGGTAGATCCTAGAATTGCAAGTGATGGAAGTATCTATGTGTTCGCCTCTTTTGAAGGATTCGTTCAATGGGGAGGCGGAACCTACTCTTCTAATGGTAGTCTCGATATTGCTTTCGCCAAGCTTAGGGCGAATGGTGAGGTAGAATGGGTAAAAATCATTGGGGGTGATGACACTGACTTTGTAAGTTCTTTCGAAATAACCGAAGATGGAAACCTACTGCTCTGGGGACAATTTCTTTCTACGGTTGATTTTGACCCAAGCATACAGGGCACCTTCTATATGACATCTGATGGTGAAGGCTTCGGTGAAGGCAATCTATTCCTGGCAGCCTATTCTACCGATGGAGATTTTCAATTGCCAAATCTACCAGTGGATATGGATTCGTAGAGTCTATGGAAATAGTAAAAATGCGAGGAGATAAGTTTTTGCTTTCAGCTGGATTCAATGAAGGTATTGATATTGATTTCAATTCAAGTTCAGAAGAAGTCTTAACTACAAATAATTCATTTGATGTCTTTTTGGCGCAGATAGATAATCAAGGAAACCTTCTTTGGGGCGGACAGACAGAAGGAAGCAGCGAAAATGACAACGACGGTGGAAGATGCATTCTTCACTTTATTTCTGTTTCTAATGACGGTGAGATATATCTCTGGAGCATTCGATCATACGGTAGATTTTGATCCGAGCGAAGGCGTTTTTAGAATACACAAAAAATGATCCAGGTACCGACTTCTTTCCAAGAGATGGCTTCCTGATGAAGCTGAGTGAGAATTTAGATTTTGAATGGATGAAATACATCAACGGCTATATGCAAGGTTCTGCCATGGAATCTTCGAACTCAGTGCCGAAGATGATCTTAAGGATGCCTTCGTCCTAAGTGTGGATGGAGATCCATTAGTGCTTTCCACCATTTTGGCAAAAAATGAATCATTAAACGATGCATACCCCAATCCAGCAGCTACTTCCTTTAGGCTTGACCTTGAGCCAATGTCGATGAACGGAATTCGCCAGACCCACCTCAATGGCGGAACAGTAAAACTCTGGCGACAAGCTCAAAGCGAATATCGTATTAAGGATCTGCCGAGAGGTATTTATTTAATTAACTGGAGAGGTGGTGTTCAGTTTGGGAGTCAAGTTCTAGTGAAGAATTAGAATTTGCTCTTGTTGACATTTTCCTCGATGGAATCTTTGTTCAACAAGAGCGTCTTAGATGTATCTTTGGGCAAATTCCATTTGCAAAGATCAATGAAACATGTCCTTTTATTCCTGCTCATCTCACTTACCTCTCTGCATTGCGCAAAGGATGAAGAGGAAGACGGTCCGAACCAAGCTCAAATTGACGACGAAATCATCCAGAAGTACATTGCTGATAATGAACTAGAAGCAATGAATATTGGAAGCGGTTTGTATTACGTGAATGAAGAAACAGGTGAGGGTGAAAACCCCTCTCCTTCTTCCTCAGTCCGCGTAGCTTACCGTGGATACTTCACTAATGAAGAAGTATTCGACCAGAGCAGTGAAGCTGGAATTACCTTTGGTCTCAATCAGGTAATCCAAGGTTGGAAAATGGGCATCCCCTTTTTCAAAGAAGGTGGACGCGGTAAACTGCTTATCCCTTCAGGACTGGCATACGGAGATAGACCTAGAAGTGGCATCCCTGCCAATAGCGTCTTGATTTTTGATATTCATTTGATTGAGGTGCTTTGAGAATAGCCAACAGAAATCGATACTTCAACGCTGCTCAGTGTCCTTAAAATGTCAATTTTAAACTAAACAATGGTGGTTGAGCGGCCCATTGAGTGAAGTCAAAACACCAATTCTAATACCATAGCTTTCCCTCTCACGACTCGGCCGTGATTTGCCTGAGGAGCGCTAAAGCTGAGTTTAGTTGTTTCCAAAAGAACTAGTGAGATGGTTTGTTGGACCTGTTATTCGGTAAGAATCTAAATGTGCATGGGCCCGAACCAAAAAGCGAGCGTGCACTGACTGTGAATAATACAAATCGTCAAAATCACTTGAAAAAGCTTGTACTTTCGATTGAACAATCGACTACTTCGGGATGATTTTAGAATTGCTTTTGAACGAGAACAAGCATTTTTCAGTTATTCACTTTTGACTCACTTTTTGTCGAGAAAAAGTGGAATCAATGAGCATCTTAAATATCCAGAGTAAAAGTTTTGCTTTGCTCTGTTTTCAGTCGATAAAAAGGAACCCAAATCTCTTGGGAAAGCAAAGGTGATTTTACTCTTCACTCCGGGGATTGCGAGGGCAAACCGAATACGTCAATTGTGATGAACACGAAGGCAAGGTTCCGTTGTGAAGTGCAATCAGAATCAACTATCCATATGGTTGTTCACTTCTCCAGTTTTATCGCTGCAGCTTTCCCGCTAAGGCCGATGGCGTGGCAATCACATAGTAAGCACAATACATTTCCCGTTTTAAAAAATTCCAACCAAATTAGAACCCCAATTACAAACACACATGATTCACCTTGATCCTGCTGTTCTTACCTTCCTTCAGAAACTCGAGAAAAACAACAACCGAGACTGGTTTGCCAAAAACAAATCGGAATATGTGACAGCCCATGAAAACTTCAAGGCCTTTGCCAACAGCCTGCTCGAGTCTATTCAGAAGAAAGACAACATCGAGAAGATGAAACTTTTCCGCATCTATCGAGATGTACGCTTCTCCAAAAATAAAGACCCTTACAAGAGTAGTTTCTCAGGTGGGTTTAGTCGAGCGACGAAAGCCTTGCGCGGCGGGTACTACTTTCACATCCAACCAGGCGGACGCTCTATGGTTGGCGGTGGTTTCTGGCAGCCCGAGTCACGGGACCTTAAGCGCATCCGGGAAGAGATTGCCATGGATGCACTACCTCTACGCAAGATCATCAACGCTGCTTCTTTCAAAAAACACTTCGGACAACTGGAAGGTGACCAGGTAAAGACTGCCCCCAAGGGATACCCCAAAGACCATCCCGATATTGACCTCTTACGCTACAAGTCCTACATCGTCTCTCATCACTTTACGGATGAAGAGGTGACGAGCCCCGGCTTTGATAAAGAGATCCTAAAGTACTTCAAAGCCCTCCGCCCCTTCTTCGACTACATGAGCGAAGTTTTGACCACGGATTTAAATGGAGTGAGTTTGATTGATTGAAAAGCTCTCTTTTCGGTTAGGCATGGAATTGTTGCTGAGTGCAGCCTTCTCCACCAGTAACAGAAGTAAAGCCGCCGAAGAGAAAAAATACTGGAATACTGTCCAGTCAGGCTTATCTTCTTGAACTGTTCTTTTTACCGCGTTTTCGTCCACTATTGGTACCACCCTGTTGCCTTTTTTTGTTGCGATTGGCAAAAAACTCTCTTTTCCTTTTCTGCTTCTCTCTTTCAAATTCCTTTTTCTCCTCCGCCGTCATTGGCTTATCGGTTTGAGGAAAGGGATGGTCGTGAACAACTTCGATCTTTTGGCCTATAAGTTTTTCAATATCAAGCACATAAGCATTCTCCTCTGGTTCACATAGTGAAATAGAAAGCCCCTCCTCTCCTGCTCTTCCGCATCGACCAATTCGATGAACATAGGTCTCCGACTCATTTGGGACGTCGTAATTGATCACATATTTCAATTTGTCAATGTCAATACCGCGAGCGGCAATATCAGTAGCGACTAGAAGACGAATTCTGCTTTCTTTAAACTCATTCAGTGCGCGCTGTCTCTGATGTTGGCTTTTATCGCCATGAATGGCACCGCATTCAATTTTGTTTTTTCGCAAGTCCTTTACGATACGGTCTGCGCCGCGTTTGGTGCGTGAAAAGACCAATACCTGATCCATGTCTGGATCTTCTAACAAGTATAGAAGGAGCTTTAGCTTGAGTTTCCTATTGGTGGTGTAGAGTTTTTGCGTGATGGTCTCAGCTGTCGAAGAGACCGGAGTCACTTCCACCCTCTTGGGTTTGTACAGTATCTCCTGCGAAAGCTTAAGTATCTTCTTTGGCATCGTGGCAGAGAAAAAGAGCGACTGACGCTTTCTTGGAAGCAGCTTGATAATACGCTTTATATCATTGATGAAGCCCATATCGAGCATTCGATCTGCTTCATCGAGCACGAAATACTGGATATCAGTGAGGCGGATAAATTCTTGATCAAGAAGGTCAAGAAGTCTACCCGGTGTGGCAATGACCACTTGTGGTCGACGGCGAAGCGCCTGAGTCTGCGCATTTTGTTTTACTCCACCAAAGATGACCGTACTTTTTACTGGTGTGTACTTTCCGTAAATATTGAAGCTCTCACCGATCTGTATGGCCAACTCTCGTGTTGGGGTGACGATTAGAGCTAGGGGATTTTTCTGATCAGCATTTCGTTCTGAATTTTTTACTATTTGCTGTATGACCGGAATAGCGAAAGCCGCTGTTTTTCCCGTTCCCGTTTGAGCTCCACCCAATACATCTCGCCCATGGAGAGCGGCAGGAATAGCCTGGGTTTGAATGGGTGTAGGTCTTTCATATCCTTCTTCTTGCAAAGATTGAAGGATTGAGGGTATCAATTCTAGTTCTTTAAATGTCATATTCTAATTTGGCAATTCAACAATCCGGGGACCCGAATTTTCTTCTTTTGAGAGTGGTAAGTACGATCAAAGAATTTGATTTGTACTGTGATGTTGGTCTTACTCTTTAATGAGTGGTGAAGGTAGTGGTTTTTTGGAGAGAGATGGTCAAAACCCTGCTTGACCATGTAATAAAGAGGTTATCAACCCATACTTTCTAGCGAGAAACATTCTTCTACTATTAGGTTTCAGAAGAGCAATCTTCTGACTTATTCAAGTTATAGGACGTACCCGTTGAGCAAACGACGCACAAAAAAAGCCATCCCGAATCGTAGGATGGCTTTCTTATAAGTTTTGTTAAGATTAAATAATGGCTGTCAGTTATACATTGCCATAACAAGGTAATCGAACCCCAATGGATCATTTAAATTTTCAAATTTCATGGTATCAGCGTCTGCAGTCATCAGTTTCCATTCCTGACTCAAGGCATCGAGCAGGACCGATGAAGGATTAAATCGGAGGGTAAGCCCAATCCCACTTTCATCTTCGCTGGCGTTCCATAGTCTATTTCGCTGTTGACCACCACGCACAAGAGTCACCATCCCGTTGGGCTCAAAGTCAAACTTCTCATTATTGAAGTTGCTCGTGCCGTCATTGCCTTGTAAAATAAACTCGTCAACTTCCCATAAGCTATCCACTAGGTTGGTGGTGAAGTTCTCTACCTCGGCCGACATTACGGGACATCCAGATGGGGTGAATGCTCGCACGTCGCCGTCGTTATCAATGAATACTGCATTACTCGGGTTAAGGCTCTCTCTATCGTAGATACCTGAGAGTGCAACAATTAGCGAAGGCAAGGTATCATCCCAGTTTATTGAGAGCTTTTGGGCACCATCAAGGAATCCTACATTCCAGCTGCCCGGTCATTCGTGCATAAGCGAACGAGAAATCACCATACCGTTGTTCTTAAAGGTTCAAGTGATTTCTTCATAGTTTAAGGTTTGGTCTTTGCCTTGAACAGTGAACTCCATGAGGTCAAAGCAACGCTGACCTTGTGGTGAATCAATTTTAGGATCACCCATGGTAAACTTTGTTTGATGGCCTGGTTCATCCAATTCTGGAGCGTAGAAAGTGTGGAAGGCGTAAAAGCTCCAAGCTAAAATGCCTAGTCTAAAGATGGAACAAAATCTTTTAGTTGTCATCATAATTTATTGGTTCGCGTTTCTAAATCCTAAAAATGAATGTAGATTTCGATGAGCTCTTCACCCACATGGGTAATTTTTGATTAAGTGGCTTGTAATTGATCATACTCCCCCTCCAAGAGGGGGATACCAGATCAACCATATTTGTAGTTCGACACATCAAAATCAACTTCTATTCACTTCAGAATTTTGTCATTCTTTGAAGGAGGTGGCTTCGAACAACAAAGTGAAGCGAAGTCGGAATAAGAAATTCTTGAAACTACTATTCTGGCCCCGCCTGAGGTGGCCACTCGCCGTAACAATTGCGCTATAGCTCAATTCACAGAACTATACCTTGCGGTGCAAAGACCTACTTCTCTCTCAAATAGATCTTTCCATAACCCGAATCCAGCTTCATCTTTACCTTTCCGTCGTTCAACTTCAGGTTCATTTTCTTACTGTTACTAAACCAATCTGTTTCTTGTGAGGTCACTTCAAAGTCCATATCGCTAAGTACCTTATGGCCTTTTGCGTCAATGCTGAGGCTAGCTTCAGCAGGCAGTTCAATATTGATGTAGCCATTCTCGGTGATGAGTGAATACAATTTGGTCGGCAGTTCATCGTCAAACTCCACGTTGATGTTCCCACCTATCGTGTTAGCAATGACTGGACCGGTAACATTAGTCAATCTGACTGAGCCATACGTTAACGATATTTCGGCTTCACCGTCAAAATCTATCAGCTCTGAGGGATCACCACCCGTAGAGATAAAAAATGAATTAGAGTTCTTCTTAGAGCAATTATCTGAATTCCACAACAACTTAACGGAGTTTGGCACCATGATTTCGTACTTACTATCGAAGGCCCAAAAACGGAACATGTCTTGTGAACTGTCAGGTTGATAATCGTTGATGATCAGCTCTCCTGGTTTTTCAGCAATATTTAAAAATAAATCATCCGCTGCATCTTCAGGTTCCTCACCAAGGGGTTCCAAACCCTTTTCTAATTGCTTCTCCTCCTCTCCCGTGCACCAGTATCGCAAACCTCCCACATCTGCAGAATCAAAAGCATGCACTTGGTCTGAGATACTGACAAAAGCCTCGGTCATCTCATTGATTTCGTGCAAGTTGTTGGTGTAACGCGTATTCTCATTCAAGCTTTTGATGATCACCTCATCTCCATTGTAGCCACTGATTTTAAGATTGGCTTGAGTACAGAGCTTTATCGTTCCAGAATTAAACTTGATACGCTTTTCATTGTCCTGTGCTTCGCTGAAGTTAACAAAGAAAAAAGCGATAATTATAGCTGCTAGTCCTTTCATAATGTTCATTTTATTTATTGTTTAACATGGCCAGAGTGGCGTGTGCATTTTCCTTTACCACAGGTAAGGTTTCGGTGTCATTGATAATTTCTTGAAGTGATTCTTCTGCGCGTCGCTCCCTTAAAATGGTCACAGACTTAATAAGTTTCAGCTGCACCAAAGGTTCTTTTTCGGTGGCTAAAGCTTCGATGATGTTTTCTCTCACTGCCTCATTTTCTGGAAAGGCCATCAAGGCATCGATGACAGCTATTTTGGAATTGCTGTCTGAATCGTCTTTCAAAATCTTGAAGAAAGCTGCTAAGATTTGCTCATCTTCCTTCTGGCGTCTGCTCAAATCCTCGATCTCATAAATGGCTTCCAAACGAGTGCTATTGGTTTGGTCCTCTCCTAGTGCCACTACTAGTTGATCCCTTCTCTCAATCTCTTCCATTCGATCAATCGTAAAGACTGCCCCAACCGCGACTATTGCGACAATAGTCGCAGCGATGGATAGCGCCCAGAGTCTTTTGCGCTGAATAGGCTGAGCAGAATGGTGCAACTCACTTTTCAGTCGAGCCTCAAACTCATGATCTCGGTAGTCTGGCATTCTCTTGTCGTCCAGCTTGCTTCGGTTTTGTCTTATGTATTTCTCTAAGCTCATTCTAGTGTATTATATTCAGTTCGCGCTGCAATTGCATTTTTCCTCTGCGGTATTGATTGCGCACAGTACTCTCTTTCAATCCTAGTTGCTGCGCTATTTCTTTATGGGTATAGTCTTCGATCAAGTAGAGCACCAGGGTAATCCGCGATCGTTCGTTTAGCCTGTTGATGGCTCTTTTTACTACTTCCGCCTTCAGCGTTATGTCTTCCATTGCCTCTGTTTCGTCTTCATCTTCTAGATCTATGGACACATCCCAGCGCACTATTCTTTTGTGCTTTTTCAAAAAGTCCAAGGAACAGTTCACGACAATTCTCCGCAACCAGGCACCCAGATTTAAGTTATCATCCACATTTACGATGGCTTTGAACGCCTTGATAAATGCATCGTGAACGGTATCCTGAGCATCTTCGCTATCGCCTAGTATTCTGTAGCTCGCATTGTACATCATGTCTTTGTGCAATTGATAAACCTGCATCTGAGCCCGCAAGCTATTATTCTTGCATGCCTGTATGAGTGTCGAGTCTTCCAAAGTGATTTTCAGCGGTTTCGTTTATTATCTAACTGCAGTTTCGCGAAAGTGTCTCAAAAAAAATGGGAATTGGCAAAAATTGGGAAATCGGTGGTTCGATGAGGAGGGTGACCATTGACTACTAAAGTCAATAATCAGAGTTAGATCAAACAAGAGCTTAAGTCCAAGATGAGCTAGTTTTGCAGCATGAAGAAGAAAGGCATAAACTGCGTTACGGGGTAAAACAGAATTTTTCAAATATTTTACCTAAATCTTCATCTCTCAACATTTATTAAAGAGTCAGAAACTTATATTTGAAAAGTGGAGTTGCCGTCGGTTTTCTTTTTAATCATCTATTCGCTTGGCGCTATCCAAGGCCTTTTCTTTGGGGTAATATTGTATAGAGGAATTGATAGTCAAAATAAGACAGCTAACAAGATTCTGTCCTTCATACTTTTTGCGCTTTCGTATCGCCTTATCATCCAGTGTCTGAAAATTTTCGGTATTGGCCATTACGATACCTGGTATTATTTCATGATCGATGTGAATTGGGTCTTTGGGCCTTTGCTATTCTTTTACACCAGAGCCATCGTCGTTCCAGGTAAAAAACTCAGCAAAGGAGATTGGATTCACTTTTTGCCACTCCTTATCCAAATAGGCATTAGCGAATTCGTTCGGCTCCAAAACCTCTATTGGGACGGTGCCCGTGAGAGTCTCTCCTGGCTGGGCTATTGGGGATATGTGGCCTGGATGAATATGCCTACGGTGAATTTAGTGGCAAGTGCAATCATCGTGATCTATTCCATAAAATCGCTCCGATTACTAGCCCGCCAAAAAGCCCTGCCAACCGTTAAAGAGGACAATTCTCTTTGGATCAAAAGAATCATCATTTCATTCGCGATCTATTTCAGCGTTATACTTGGAATCCTCGTCATCGACCTCAGTTCTGCCAAAGACTTGCCTTGGTATTTTCACTTCGAACAGTTTTACTACTACCCTTACTTTATTGGATTGGCCATCCTCACCTATTGGCTCGGTTTTGAAGGGTACAAGCGCAGAAACCAAGTGGGTTTCCTATTTCGTTCTGAACTCTCCAGTACCGATAAAACACAGCTGGATAATATTTTGAGTACGGTCAAAGAGGCCATGGTAAAGGAGCAGCTCTTTAAAGATCCTGAGCTTTCGCTCAATTCGCTTGCAGAAAAAGTAGGTGTGAAAGCTTACCTCATCACTAAGAGTTTGAGCGAAATTGAAGGAACAAGTTTCAGGGACTTCTTGAATTTATACAGACTCGAAGAATTCAAGAGAATGATGAATGCACCGGAAGCCAAGAATTTCGATCTGCTGAGTTTGGCTTTAGAAGTAGGCTTCAACTCCAAGTCTTCATTCAATCGCGCGGTTAAAAAACACTACGGTTTGCTGCCAAGTGAATTAAGGGCCTCTTCATAGTTTCAATTCTGTTTTTGACATGTCAAACTAACCAAGAAGAAGTGTCAATTCTCAAAACGAATCGCCTGGGAGACTCCTCTGGCATAGGTTTGCTAAAAAATCAAATCACATGAAAACTATTATTTCTTTTACATCAGTACTACTCTTTTTTATTGCCAATTTGAATCTTGACGGCGAATATTCGGAAGCCAATCCTCAAGAACTTATAGGAACGTGGAAGCTAGATATGACACCCCACAAACCAGATGACGATCAATTTGCGATGATGGAAATCGTCAAGATCAAGGACAATGAATTTAAAGGCACCTTTTACCGTGAAGGAGTAAAAATCCAGAACGGACAGCTCAACAGTTTAACTGGAAGGGTTTACGGTGCCCTGGTTTCAAGCGACAATTCAGGATCTTATAATTCAAGCTTCTATTTAGAGGATGGCAAACTTTACGGTTCTACCCACGCCATCGATAGAAACTTCCTTTCGGTATGGGTGGCCTCGAAAGTGGAATAAGCCCGTCTAACTAATTCGGAAGTGGTTAGTGATTCCCAGGAATGATTTTAAGGTCTGCCGAAAAACGCTTTTGGCAGCGAGAAAGCCACATCCTTTTCCTACCAATGATCTGCCATACCTTCGTGATCTATGCACGTAGGTATGGTATCTTTATGAGGTGTCTAGAATGAGTTGCTAAAGTACTTTGAAGGCCCCCTCACTTCTTGGACTAGTTGAGTCATATGCTGGACTGCAGAACTAATGAAGTGAGTTTGTTGGGTGAAGAATAATTCAAAAAGCGAGTGGTGACGTAACCTGGGCAACGGAGGACCTCACAAACCGAATACGTCGGTAGCGATTTTCAGCAAGGCAAGGTTTTGTCTCAAAAGATCAATAAATCTAAGTAACCTATTTCGCTTTTCACTACTTCGGTCGGGAGCGTAAACCGAATACGTTAATCGCAATGTATACACGGTTGTGGTCTTGTTGTGAAGTACGATCAGAATCAACTATCCGTATCGCTGTTCACTTCTCCGATTTTATCGATACAGCATTTCTGGTCAGGCCGATGGCGCAGCTTTGGCGGATAATTAACCCGTTTAAAACCTACTTCGCCCCCAAATAATTCTTCCCATAACTCGAATCTAGCTTCACCTTTCCGTAGTCCAATTTCAAATTCATCTTTTTGCTTTTGCTAAATCGATCCATCCCCTTGGAGGTTACTCAAGTTCCAAATCGATGGGCATCTTCTGATCCTTCTCATCGATTATCAAGTTGGCCTTAGCCGTCATTTCAATGATCATTCATACATTCTTTCAGTAATGAGTAAATACAGCTTGCTAGGCATTTCATCATCAAACACTGCGTGAATGTCCCCTCCTATGGTATTGGCGATAACGGGTCTTTTAGGATTCTATTGAAAATAAACCCTGCTTGAAAGCCTAAACATATAGTGGACCTTTAAAAGGAGTATGGATTCATTTCAATTCAGGGCCATTGTTTTTGATCTAGATAGGTTTCCTCTTTTATAGCGATCATTATTGATGCATTCCTCCATCATTCTAAAGCCATATTTCCCAGAGTCCAATAAACTTTAAAGCAGCTGCTCAGGTGAATTATACTACGCGAAGCACAAAACTATTGAGTAGAATATGCGTCCCTGCAACAGCTGTAAAACCTCACCAATTCGGTATGGTCTTAAAGGAGCCACGGAAAAAAACGAAACAAAAAATCGTGTGAGAAACCAAATATTGTAATCAATGAAGCATTTAAAAATAATGGCACATAACACTAAAGTTCATTACTGATGGAGGCACAAAAACATTCTTCGGTCAGGTGAAACTCCTTTTCATTAGCGTCCTTGCTAGGGACATTGCTGCTATTCCACCATTTGAACATCAGGCATTTTCCAAGACTTATCATAATAAGTTTCAAGTGGTCCATAAAGTCTGAGATAAACGAAAAACCCCTTTTTAGAATTCGTTTGGACCCAATTATTCTCATAGCCACTGGGAGCAGATGGACCCGCATAAACTTTTATGTTGCCGTTTTCCTCTATCTTCAAACCCTCCATAACTGAGCTTATATCAGATTTCCCTTGGTCGTTTTGTATTATACAACGCGTGTCATTGTCATAAAATGTCAAAGACCAAAATTGATTAGCAGGAGCATCTTTTGGCACTACAATTTCGTAAGTATTTTTTCCGTCTAACCAGTTTCCTTCTTTGTCTACGTACGCACCTAGATATTTAGACCCACTACCCACATTGTTGAGTATCATTCCTTTGGAAGTTGTTATGGCTTCATATGTGTACGAAGCAATTTCTTGCACTTCGTAATAATTGGGGTGCAGATGATCCAGATACTCCATATTTAAAACATACAACCAATTACGATCTGGCCAGTGTTTTTCTTTGTATGACTCTCTGCTAAAGGTATTCACCATAGCAATTGCATTGCCCATTTCCTCTGCTTCTAATAAGACATGTTTCTGTGATTCACTTGGTGAAAATTCCTTACCCTTTTCAATACCGGTACCACGCAATTGTGTCAAAATGAATCTATTTCTATCCACTACCGGTTCATTCTGCAAAACCCTATTCAAGTCTTCCCAATATTCAAGGCCATGTGGTTGATTTCCCATCCATGTCGGGCTTTCGGTTGCCTCAATGAACTTTTGATGGTCACCAGATTCAGTAGTTTTATAAATCTTATGCTTTTTCAAAGCCCTTTCATAGGCCTCCCCATCCAATCCAATTATTCTAGTACCCAAAAAAACTAGATTACTAGTTGATTTCACAATGAAATCACCATCATGGTTTTCTGGAATATTTGAATCTGGGCCAACCAATAGGTATTTTCCACCTTGTCCTTTATCGGGTCCGACAACTCCTAAATCACATAATGGTGATTGATAAATGTCGATCACCAGACCTCCAATTGGCCCTTCAGGAATTTCTACATAATAATTAGATTTTGCCAAATCTAACAGAGATACCACATACGGTGTGGTTGTGTTTGCAGTAATTATGGGAATTTTTGCTGACCGGTTGCTGTAAACAAGCCAATCACCGTGTTTTGCTTCTTTCAAAAAACCCTTGTGCCATTGCTCAATGCCAACGATAGGCAACGCATATTCATAAGCCGAGATGGCCTTAATTTTCATTTGTTCTATTCGCAAATCATCAACAACGTCTTGATTCAAATAACCATTGGACTCATAGTTTATTAATAGTTGATCAGAGGTTGAATTTACTTGCACTTCTTTTTCCAAATTCGAGCATCCGAATAAAAGCAGGACTGTGATGATTGAAACAATTGATTGGATGATCTTCATAATTTCTATTTTTATTCTGACGGCCTAGTATAAGAACAATAGTGGATTTCTAAGCACGAACTTTTTAGTTAAACATAGACGATTTTAAGGTTTGCTTACTTTCGTTCTAGAGATTGAGCCCCTATCATTTATATAAATTCTTGTCTAAATTATTCAATTTCTATTATTTCCACCATTCCATGTTCTACCTGTCTAAGGCCATCTGGTGCTGTAACATTGCTGAAAAACACCCACCTCCCTGCATCAAATTCAGCTTTAATATATGATTCTAATCCTGGAGCAAGACTGCTTAGTCCTTGAGAAGGTGATTCAACAACTGGGGGAATATCTTGAAATGTTTTCGCCCATTGAATTAAGTCATTTTTATTCTTTTCAGGAGCCATTTTTCCTATTGTCATTTCGTGCGGTTCGTTTCCAATGTTTTTAACCTTTAACCAATGAGTTCCTTTCGTTAGCGATTTATTGAATTTGTACGAATATTCATCAAGCTCTACTTTGAAGGAAAAATTTGGTAGTTTAATATCATTAACCTCTTCACCTACGATAAAAGTTTTTGTTAAACCATTAAAGAGATTAAATAAATCATATAGCGCATACTTGCCTGGTTCAAAATATTGATAAAAAGTTAAAGTGTCTTTAGGAGCTGTGGGGGAAGCGCCGCCATATCGGATGGCATAATCTGGTCGAGGGTTACCAGTATCTATGACTTTACTAAAATCCTCCAAATAATCATTCAAGGATTTATTATTTTTGAGTAGTAAGAATTGACCATTGTGCTCAGTATTACCCAAGTTTACAAATTGTATTTTATGCCATCCTGATTTTAACGTTTCAGGCATATTTATTTTTTCCTCATCAATCTTAATAGTCAAAATATTTTCTGCTACTACTTTTTTCTGTTCAAAATCAGGGTACTTTTTATCAGTTTCGTTTTTACATGAT
>JAKVAV010000018.1 GCA_022448105.1 Flavobacteriales bacterium
TCGAGATCGCGAGCTGCAATGGTCGGAATACCATTCTTGATTTGCATCCATTTAGCTCCTCCATCATTGGTGTAGAATACCCCAAACTCGGTTCCCACAAACAGCAAGTCTTTATCGACGTGGTCTTGCACAATGGCGTAAACAGAACCTCTCTCTGGAAGATCAGAGGTGATGTTTGTCCAAGACTTTCCTTTGTCTGAGCTTCTGTAAACGTATGGCTTGAAATCACCTTCTTTGTGATTATTGAAAACCGCATAAACCACATTCTCGTCGAAGAGTGAAGCTTTGAGCATATTCACGTAAGTGCGCTCTGGAACTCCAGATACGGAAGAAATCTTCGTCCATGAACCTCCCCCATTTTCAGAAATTTGGATCAATCCATCATCAGTCCCTGCGTATAGTAAGCCTTCTTTTAATGGCGACTCATCAAAGGCAACGATGTTTCCATAAATCGAAGTACTCATGTTCTTCATCACTGCATCTGGCCCCCAGACCTTGTCCATTACTTTGAAAGTATTTCTATCTAACTGACGAGTTAAATCCGGACTGATGGTCTCCCAGGAATCTCCACGGTCTTCGCTCTTGAATACCTTGTTGGCCGCGAAATAAAGCCGCTTAGGATTGTGAGGACTAATGAGCAAAGGTGCATCCCAATTCCAGCGGTACGCCGCTTCATCTTTACCTGGCTGCGGCTGAATGGCAACTCGTTCACCGCTTTTCTTGTCGTATCGAACTAACCAACCATACTGAGCTTGTCCGTAGACAATATCTGGATTTGTAGGATCAATCGCTGGCTCAAAACCGTCACCACCATTAGTAATGTACCAGTCAGAATTCATGATACCGTGCTGGCTGGTTGTTCTCGAAGGTCCACCCTGAGTATTGTTATCCTGAGTTCCTCCATACACGTTGTAAAATGGCTGAGCATTATCAACCGCCACTTTATAGAATTGGGTGATTGGTAGATTCGGATAATACATCCAATCTTCAGCGGCATTCCATGTTTCATAGAGACCGCCGTCGCAACCTACTCTCCAGTGATCAGGCTGCAAGGGATCGATCCACATGCAGTGATTGTCTACGTGCTTGCTTTTCTCCCCTGTCTTTTGGAAGCTTTTCCCACCATTTTCGGTGTGATGCAACCAAGTGTTCATACTGTAAACCACATCCACATCGTAAGGGTGACAAACGATCTCCTGATAGTAGTTACCGCTGGTTTGGTAATTCGACATCTTGTTCCAGCTCTCGCCGCGGTCTTCCGACTTGTAAAAACCGCCATTTTCAGCAGCCTTAATGATCGCGTAGACCACATCGGGATTGGCAGGAGAAATATCCATACCTATTCTCCCCATGTCGTTACTCGGTAATCCACTTTCCAGCTTCTTCCAATGTGCACCACCATCGGTACTCTTGTAGATAGCTGATTCTGGTCCTCCGTCGATATAAGTGAAGACGTGTCTTCTTCTTTGATGGGCCGTTGCGTATAGTAAATCTGGATCGCGAGGATCCATATGAATTTCGTTAAAACCAGTATGCTCCGATACTTCTAAAATGAGCTCCCAGTTCTCTCCACCGTCAGTAGTTTTGTAAATTCCTCTTTCGCCTCCAGCGCTCCAAAGTGGACCATAGGCGGCAACATAAACTGTGTTTTCATCATCAGGATGAACGGTGATCATACCGATATGCTCCGAGGTTTCGAGACCCATATTTTTCCATGAGGCTCCTCCATCGGTACTTTTATAAACACCATCTCCGTAAGCTACAGATCGCTGGTTATTATTCTCACCGGTGCCGACCCAAACAGTGCTACTGTTGGAGGGTGCCATAGCCACACAGCCAGTGGAATATGAGCTTTGCCCATCGAAAATTGGTTCGAACGTGGTTCCATTATTCGTTGTTTTCCAAACTCCACCAGAGGCAATAGCCAAATAGAATTCATGAGGTTTTTCGGGATTGACAGCGATGTCAGCAATCCTGCCCGAAGTGAGGGCTGGTCCAATATTTCTAAACTTCATAGCCGCATAAGCCGAAGACTCATACTTGGGCTTACTTTCTTCAGAATTGTCTTTCTTTTTTTGTGCGAATGACCCAATGGCCACGGAAAAGCTCAGAATGAGCAAAGCAATTTTTTTCATCTTGTATTCTTGGTGGTTAAAGCAGCGTGAAGATAACTTTAGGTTTGGTGGTGGCCAAATCATACTCTTCGGAATAATTATTGTAAAAATTCAATACATTTCATTCACTAATTGAAACAATGAAGAAAACACTTGTTATTGCTCTAGCTTTTACACTTAATTCGTGTGCATTTCATTTCGGAAACATATCCAGTAACGCTTCTTTTGATAACGGCAACTTCAAAATCTTAACAATTGCCTCGGGTCAAGCTCAAACAATTCATGTTTTCGGAATCGGCGGACTGGATAAGGATGCACTTGTGCTCGAAGCTAAAAAGGATATGTATCAAAAGTATCCTCTGAGCGATGGTCAAATTTTCGGGAACATAACGGTCGATTACAAACGGGAGTTTTACTTCGTGGTAGTAAAAACTTTAGTGACCGTGAGTGCTGATGTTGTTCAGTTCAATCCTACGGACCAGCAGAAAGAAAATGATCTTTTCTCGAATCTATCATCAGTTGACCCGATCGAATCGAATCCAGAACAAAGTGGTTTAGTTGATAGGGGTTTTGAGCCTGGTGAAATGGTTGGAGTGTTCTTAAACCGAAGATTTGACACGATGTTTATTATAGAATCATCAGGCAAAAAACGCTATTCAGTCATCTCTCCTGACTCCAGCCGATTTATTGTCGAAACCAAAAGCATCTACTCCTTGAACGATGGTAAAACCACTTATTCACATGGCGTCAGAGTAGGGCAAACTTTAACATGGTCAAGCGGGAAAGAAGAATCATCAGGAACTGCGTTAGGAATTCGACCCGAGTCAATTATTGTAAAAGACATCAAAGGAGCATTTATCAAAATCCTTCCTGATCAGTTAATCAAAAACAATTAAATGAAACACCTCAGAAAAACTGTTTTAGCGATTATCATAATCACATCATTCACTTCTTGTGCTTTTCACTCAGGAGTCATGACCGCCAACCTTCCTACCGATTTTGATCAAGAAATAGTCGGGCGAGCTGAGGGAAGAGCGTCTACCGTTCATGTCTTTTTAATAGGTGGTCTAGATCACAAGTACTTAGTTACTGATGCAAAGAAGAATTTGTACGCCAACTATCCATTGAAAAAAGGTGAGTCTTACGCCAATCTCGTAGTCGATTATCGATTCTTCCCTTATGAGTGTGTTTTTGTAACTCAGGCTTTTGTCACAGCTGATATAGTGGTCGATCATAATGTGATGAGCGACACACTCCAAGCTTATTTTGAGCCGCGTCTTAATGAGAAGGGACTACGAACCCTCTCAAAAGATGGGATTTGGGTAAAAGCCAATGATGAAGTGCTGGTTAAGAAACGAGGTAAAGTCAAATCGGGGCGGGTCTTAAAGGTTTTAAGCAAAAAGAAGGTGCTTTGCTCTTCTCCAACTCTCGGCAATAAGAAATACAAACTAGGAAAGTTTTTTTTACCTCAAAAAGAGAACCGATTTGTAAACACAGAATACTTCGTGGGCGATACTGTGCTAACAGAGTTCAAAGGGGAAACTTCTCAAGGAACCATTGTAGGTATGAACTACAAAAACCTCTTGGTAAGGTATCAAAAAGGTCATAAGAAACAGCCTATTAATTTGACTAACAGCCTATTCAAAGATCAAACAAAAGAGCAAGCAAAGTCCAGTTTCGTTGCGGCTCAGTAAACCCAAATTTGTTATGAAGAAACCCTCTATCTATTTGCTCATCATTCCTCTGCTGTGTTCCTGTGCAGTGCACACCGGAATGATGACTGGCAACGCCAATCTCAATTCCAAATCTGAAATAGTAAATATTGCCTCAGGAGAGGCGAAAGCAGTCTACATCTTGGGTATTGGCGGACTAGATTCCAAATCCCTGGTAAAAGATGCAAAAGATAATCTGTACATAAACTATCCGATCCTAAAGGGTCAGGCATACGCGAATATCACCGTAGATTCTCATTTCGCTTATTATTTTCTGGCAGCAGTCCACACAATTACTGTTACAGCTGATATTGTTAATCTAGATAGTGATATTGTGACCAATGAGGTTCAATCAATATTCAAAGGGGGTCTTGTACAAGCAACTATCGGAGCTTTTTCAGTGACAGAAAAATTGGGATACTACATTAATGAGCAGGTTATCGAAGTTACCATCATAGATTATAATGAATTCAACCGCTACAGCCTTGAGGATACTTCAGGAGTCCTATATTCTGATGTAAAAAGAAAAGAAATCATCCAAATGAATGGTGGTTTGATCACCTCAAATGGAGCATATAGGGTTGGCGACGTAGTAAAGTTTAATGCAGGCACAGAAGCTATGTACAAAACTTTAGAACAAAAAAACGGAACCATTATAGGTATCGGTGGATCGAAACTATTCATCAAATCGGAAGGCAAATTCTATCGAGCTTCCATCGAGGATATCATAGGAATTCTCAAAGAGTGACAGGGCTTTGACCTGTAAATTTTTTGGTAATTATGGTCTTATTTTATCTTCTTTTATGACTATCATATAAGCAGATAAGCCTTAGATATGAGGCACGTCACAATTTTTCTTTTTGGATTGATTGGCACTAGTTTGTTTGCTGATGGTGGAAATCTTGATAAGATCAACCACATTGCAAAAAACGTTGGCCAAATGAAAACGAAGCAGAACTACAAGAGCTATTCAAGCATAGCCTTTCTGCTGCCAAAAATATTTCAGAAGACTCATACAGGTACGGGATACTGGCTAATAATGAAATAGTGGAAATTATGGCACTATTTGAAGAAGAAAATAATTATTTCACCGTGGTCGATGTCAATGGAAGAATGACAAAAGAAGTTCCAAAATTTAAAATCTATAAAATCAAGAAAGGGTACACGAATGAGTACTGCGGTTTTACTGTGGGTGATAGCGTTAAATTCACAATGAAATCAGGAGTTGTAGCATTGGGTGAGGTCCTTGGAATTGCTGGACAGGACCGGGTTGCAATAAGGTGGAACGGAAAAATATATCTAGTCGCAGCTTCCGATGTCTCTGAGGTGGTAAAGGAATAAATTCTCTTAAGACGTTGAGTTTTGTATGCTAGCAGAATAAGCTCAGCTCTGATTTGTTAATTTTTCAAAACTTCTTTTTCCGTATTCTGCTTGACGATAAGTATCTTAGGTGGAGATAAGTATAGGATATGAGACAGTTTTTGCTATTTCTTTTAGGAATCATTTGGTTTTCTTCCGTTGCAGCTGGAGTAAATCCGAATGGGACGCCCCATTTTATAGAAAATGTCGGTCAGCTAAACACGACTGACGGGAAGATGAACAGAGAAGTTCAATTTATTTGGTCTACCACTGGAATGAACGTTCAGTTTAGAGCCGATGGACTCTCTTATGACACATACCAAAAGTCTTCATCGAATGAGGTAAATTTTCACAGATTAGATATGAATTTCTTGCTTCGAAATTCATATTCTACAATCTCGGCTTCTGCTGAAGTAAGCGAGGAGCTTAACATTATCAAGGGTGCAAACCGGTTTGAAGATATCCCAATGTTTCAGCAACTTACTTACGGTGATATCTATCCAAACATTGACTTGACAGCTGCGGTAAATGGCGCAAACTTCAAGTACGATTTTGTCCTCAAAAAAGGGGCAGAAGTAGACGACATTCTTCTGGAATACAAAGGATTTGACTCTTATGCTTTATGCGCCAATTCAATTGATTTTGTTCTTTCAGGAAGGACAGTCACCGAGAGCATTCCCAAGAGTTGGCTGACCGAGTCGGGAAAAAGCATTGAAGTGGAATACCGTATAGTCGAAGAGACTAGTTCTTCCGTTATCATAGGTTTTGAGATTTGCGACAGCAATTTTGAAAGAGAAGCTTTGGTTATCGATCCTGAAGTGGTGCCAGAGTGGTCTACTTATCACGGCGACAGTCTATTTGACACAGCCAACGATATTGTGACCGATATGTGGGGCATCATTTTCATCGCCGGTACTTCACAAAGTTTGGAGACCATCGCTTCTGCCGGGGCTTACCAAAGCACCTATGCTGGAGGAGAAACAGATGCTGTGCTCACGCGAATGAATCAACACGGTTTAAGAAATTGGAGCACCTATTACGGCGGCTCAGGAGCGGATACAAGTCTGGGACTTTGCCTAGACTATTACAATAGACTATTCTTGGTTGGCCAAACTACATCTGTAGATTCAATCGGTAATGAAGACTCTCAACAGGTAGAAAATTCCGGAATGACCGATGGTTTCATTGCCGCCTTTGACAGAAAAGGCAGTTTACTTTGGGACACCTTTTTTGGTGGTCAAAGCGATGATCAAATCTGCGACTGCTTTGCCTTCGAAGATGGACCGGTGATCGCATTGGGAACGACTGAAAGTCCTGAGCTTTTTAGTCTTCACGGCCTCACACCGGTAGAACCTCACATAGGAAACAAAGACATTTTCGCGGCCACTTTTTCTCCAGAAGGTGAACTTACCAATGGAACTTTCGCAGGTGGTGCAGGAGATGAGGAAGCAAGTGCCATTGACATAAATGAATTTGGCCAAGTTTACATTGCTGGTAATACAAATTCGGCTAGCAGTATCGCAACCGTGGAGGCAGCCTTCCCCAATTTATCAGGACCTTCTGACGGATTCATTATGCAGTTAGACACTATGTATAATGTGTTTTGGTCGACCTATTTTGGAGGAGAAGGAAGCGATTACATTATGGACATAGATGTCGAAGAGGACTCTGATATTTTTTATGTGGGCGGATATACCGACGGAACAATTGATTTGATCATCGATACGGTTTCAGCCCAAACAGAGAATGGTGGACTTGAGGATGGTTTCGTAGCCAAATTAGGCGAAAATGGAGTCCATGAGTGGTTCACGTATTCTGGAGGTCCTGAAAATGACAGAATTGTCTCGATACAGTTAGACATTGACACCTCACTCTACGCTGTAGGGGTAACTAGTTCCGACACAGGAATTGTTTTTTTCGATGAAGATTCGGTGCCTTCAGAATTTTCAGGCGAAGTGGATTCATACTTAGCTAGGTACGATTCAGAAGGGCCAAGGGTGTTTACCACCTACATCGGCGGGGAAGGCGTTGATCGTGCCGAAGGTTTAGCCGTATATGGGCGCACTGCATTTTTCGTTGTTGGATCAACCAACTCAGAGACAAATATGTTACTCGCTTCCGAGCAACAACCCACAGCTCATCAAAATAGCTTCGAGGGTGGAGGTGCGGATGCCTTTTTTGCTCGATTTACAGGATTGGACTCTACTGATCCGCCAGAGTATGATGATTGTCCGTATGACGGCGGAGGTGGATACGCAGGTGGTGGCGGATCAGGTTCAGGCGGAAGCGGAGGTTCCAGCGAACCGACAGGACCTCCGGTTATCTGCTTAGGAGATAGCATTCAACTTTATGGTGGTGGAGCATTAGGACAAAATGCCCAATGGATATGGTACGAGGATAGTTGTGCGACAGACGAATTCTTTGATGAGGGCTGGTCGATTTGGGTTCAACCCGATACCACTACAACATATTTCGTAAGAAGCGAATCTATTGATCGTGTTGGAGGGTGCAGATTTAGAACCGTAATTGTAGAAGAACCAATTGATGTTTCCGCATCTGTAAACGATTCCATTTGTCCAGGTGATCCTCTGTTTTTTGTGGCCGATGGTGCACTCACCTACTCTTGGATCGGTCCTGATACCATTGCCTTTGAAGGATCCCCATATCAACTGGACAGTACCACGGCGCTTAATATTGGCTGGTATTGTGTCACGGGAACTGGCCTTGCCTGCACAGACAACGACTCAGTGCAAGTGGAAGTCATCTACCCTAGCCCATTCATCGATGCAGACTTGTTTAATCCGACATGTGTTGGTCTCAGCGATGGGTCCATTACCGCACAAGAACTTGAAACAACGATCACAACTTTTGAATGGAGCGATATCAATTCAGATACCCTTTTCAGAGACTCTTTGCCAGACGGTTTTTATCCTTTCTTCGCTGAAAACATTTACGGATGTACTATTAATTCTGCCTTTGGACTTTCAGAACCTACCAATCCTATTGATAGCATTAGATCTGTTCCAGATACCTGCGATAAAAGCATCGGTGGCATCGTGATCAGCCTTGAAAATGGATGGCTCGATGACTTTCAACTAGCCTGGTCTACTGGTACGGACTCTAATATTGTCAATCCATCAGGGGTGACAGCGGGATTGTATTTTGCCGAGGTTTTCAATATCTACGGATGCACTTTTGAAGACAGTATTTTGGTAGGAAATTTCGGTGAATTTGAGACTCAGATCAATCAGGATTCCATTTTCTTGGAATTCAGTCAAGTAGATCTTGTTGAGGTAACCAACTTACCTTTACAGGAAAATGAAACTTACCTCTGGTCACCAACCGCTGGTCTAAGTTGCTCTGATTGCCCATCCCCAATTCTCGATCCAGATTCTACGACTACTTATCAAGTCTTAGTGACGAGCGAGTTGGGTTGCACAAGTATCGACAGCATTTTTGTTGAGCGAGAAATCCCTCCGCCAAGTTCATTTATTCCAACGATATTTTCTCCAAATAACGATGGCCTAAACGACGAACTCTGCGTTTTGGGTAACCGAATTCTAGAAGTGAATTTTGCCGTTTACAATCGCTGGGGAGAAGAAGTATTCGCAACGAACCAGCTAGAATCTTGTTGGGATGGAACTTTCAAAGGTCAACCTGTAAGTGGCTCTTTGATCTATACCTTTACTGCTTTACTTGAAGAGGGACAAACCGTCGAAGAATCAGGAAATATTCAGATTCTTAGGTAAAATTTGAGAAGGCTATTCGTCATCATATTATGTTTAGTTGCTACAGAGAATTGGGCTCAGGATGCTCTTTTCTCCCAACAATTTTTGTTGCCTGCCATGATTAATCCGGCGGCAGCTGGAAATGGCGAGCAATTTCGCGCAGGAATGAACTATAGGAATCAATGGAGCGGAGTTGCAGAACCATTTAATACGGTGGCCGCGAGTTTTGACACTAGATTGTCTGGAAAAGGAAAGAGGAAAAAGAACAATGGTCTTGGCCTTGGAATTTTATTTTTGAGAGATCGAGCGGGAGATCCAGAGCTCACAACTTTCCAAGTTGAGGCACAAGTGGCTTATCAAGTGCAGCTCACAGGAAACTCTACCTTCTCTGGCGGCCTATCTACAAGTTTTGATCAAAGAAGTGTAAACCCTGCTGATGGTAGGTGGGCTAGCCAATTTAATGGTGTATTCTATGATCCAGGAATTGCAAGCGGAGAGTCTTTCGCTGGAGATAGTGAGAGTCATCTCGATTTGGGAGCAGGTGTTACCTATGAGATGATTAAAAAACCGTCTGGCAGAAGTAAGAAATTACCACTTATCGTAAGGGCGGGACTTTCGGGTTATCACCTTGGTAGAGTTGGCCTGACCGATTCCCAATTCATCTCCCAAGATATCGGCGTCAGAATAACGGGGTACGGTAATATTCATATTGGCTTGAATCAAATGATGGCAATTGTGCCAGCAGTTTTTGGTCACTACCAAAATGGTTCTTCAAAGATTATCGCTGGTGCTTATTTCAAACAAATGTTAGTAACGGGATCGTCATTTATCAATGAGATTAACGAATCATCTTTGATGGTTGGGGCTTTTTACGAGCCCACAAGAGCAATCATTGTCAAGGGACTAATCCAATTTGGAAAATACACCATTGGTCTGGCTTATGACATCGATACTTCTGATGTTTCAGATTTCGGATCATCGGCAAGGGCGTTTGAATTAAACTTGGTTTATCAATGGTCTAGTCAAAAAAATAATCCTCGACGATAATAAACTTTCATTTATTTTTGAAAGTTCTAAAACATTATTATCTTTGGGTCGTGAAGGTTTCAGAAGCACAATTGGAATTTATTCAGACCTGGGGAGCACTAGGTAGTTCTTGGGGAATCCCCAAATCAATGGCTCAAATACATGCCCTTCTTTTGGCCAGTAAGGATGAAATGAGCACTGAAGAGATAATGGACAAGATCAAGATTTCTAGAGGTAACGCTAACATAAATCTGAGAGAGTTGAAAAATTGGAAGCTCGTAACCAAAATCAACAAGCTAGGCGAGCGCAAAGAATTTTTTCAAGCAGATCACGATATCTGGAGTCTGGCAAAAAATATTGTGGCCGAGAGAAAAAAGAGAGAACTAGAACCAGTGTTGAGCTTTCTGGCAAAAATGCAGTCTGCAAAATTTGTGGGAAACAATGAAGAAATAGAGCACTTCAAAGAACTAGTGGCTGACTTGAAAGACTTTGTAGAACAACTAGACAAGCTCTCCGAACTGGCTATAAAATTTAATGACAACATCATTTTCAAGAAGATGATCAACATGATGAAATAAAAAAATTTATCACAAATTTTCAATTTTTTCTAAAAGTTCTAACATGATTACAAATAGTAAACTTTTAATCGACGCAGACTGCCCCATGTGTAAGATATACGGCAAGGCTTTTCTCAAATTTGGTCTCATAGAAAACGACGTTCTCAGCTCGTATCAACAAGTCGAAGAGTCAATTTCTAAATCAATAGATATGGATCGAGCGAAGAGTGAAATTGCTCTTATCGACCTTACCAACAATCAAGTAGTTTATGGAATTGACGCTTTCACAAGGATTCTAACAAGAGAAAATTCTCTCCTAAGAAAAACGGTGAAAAGGCAGCCGCTCCGATTTTTTGTCAAACTGGTTTATTCATTAATCTCTTTGAATAGACATGTGATTGTAAGACCATCTTCTACCTGTTCATCTCCTCTTTGCAGTCCAGAACTTCATCGCGGTTATAGAACAACTTACGGTCTAATTACCGCCTTCTTCACTGCCTTTATCTTGAGTAATTACTTCAGACCCGTATTTGCAGATGCTGGTCTAGAGCTGCCGCCATATTTCGAATATGCCATGTGCCTCGGACAAATAGTTTGGCAAGGGTTCGTGATTAGTATCGTAAACAAGAACGAATCATGGGATTACTTGGGACACGTGAGCACCATCTCCTTGATCGGGGCAATCTTATTGATACCGCCCTATTTAATCGCCAGCATTTTCGGATTACCGTCGCTTTATTTGCTGGGAGCATTCGGGTTAGTAGTTGTCATTATGATTCAAGAACATGTGCTGAGAACAAACAGACTAGGTTTGGGGCATGCGCTCACTTTTACTTGGATTGCATATCGATTGCTAATTCTCTTTATCATCTCAATCCTTTTCTTATGAATATCACTATAGCCGGTGGAACAGGATTCTTAGGTCGAGAACTTGAAAAACACCTCTCCAATAAAGGACATCAAATCACCATTTTGACCCGCCGTCCTAGTGATTCAAACCACATAAGGTGGGAAGGAATTATAAGTGGTACCTGGCCAGATCAAATATCTCAGACAGATGTCTTAATAAATCTTTGTGGGCGATCGGTTGATTGTCGGTACACTGATCTAAACAAAAAGGAAATCATTGCTTCTCGAGTTGAGCCAACTTTGGCTTTTCACAAAGCAATTCAAGATGAAAAGATCAAACCTAAAATCTGGTTGAATGCATCTAGCGCGACCATATACACTCACGCAGAATCTCTACTAATGGATGAACAAAACGGTGTAATCGGCGATGATTTTTCCATGATTGTGTGCAAAGAATGGGAAAGATCGTTTTTCACACATTTTTATTCTGACACCCGACAAGTAGCATTGCGAACCTCGATAGTTCTGGGATCAACAGGCGGAGCATTTTCCAAACTAAAACCTGTCACAAGACTGGGTTTAGGGGGAAAACAAGGTCACGGAAATCAGATGGTGAGCTGGATTCATATCGATGATTTCTGTCGAAGTATTGACCACATCATTCAAGATGGTCACATCTCTGGACCGATTAATTTGACGTCGCCAAATCCAGTCGACAATGACCAATTTATGAAGGCCGTTCGTTCAACGCTGAAAATCCCTTTTGGAATTCCACAACCTAAATGGTTGCTAGAATTTGGTGCTGCGCTCATCGGAACCGAAACAGAGTTATTACTAAAAAGCAGAAACGTCTTTCCAAGAAGGCTGCTAGAATCAGGGTTCAGCTTTTCATACGGTACGCTCAAAGAGTGCATAAATGGGCTGCGATGACACAATCTATGTCAACAGGTAATTCCCCCTAGTTTGAAACTAGAACAACCGGATTCTTAGGTCAGAAAAATCTCCGTAACCAATAAGAAGAATAGCGGTAATATATTTCTTTGTTGTAATTTGCCGTGTCGGTTATGTGCGGTGCAGATTATATATCCTCAATTCTTCTCCATGCGGGGCATCACGGCAATGATGACGTAAATTTTGCCCTCGGAGCAGGAATCGCCGCTGCCGTCCTGCACGTTATTTCTGGACCAGATCATTTAGCCGCTGTCACACCTCTAGCTGTTGAAGCCAAAAGAAAGGTTTGGAAGATCGGTTTCGCTTGGGGATCGGGACATTTACTGGGCATGCTCCTAATTGGTTTACTATTCTATTTCTTTAAGGAAGTTCTTCCCCTCGAAGCCATTTCTGCTTACAGCGAACAGCTAGTGGCAATCGTCTTGATTGGCGTCGGTCTTTGGGCGCTTTATTCAGTTTTCGGCAAGAAAAAGAAAGTCCATTCTCACCCGCATATCCACGATGGTGACGAACCCTACCTTCATGTGCATGAGCACGATCATGAAGCTGACGGAAAGGAACATGCACATCCCCACCGCAAAGCCGAAAAAAGAAATTTGTCAGCATCCTTTGGTATAGGAGTGATTCATGGATTGGCAGGAATAACTCACTTTTTTCTCTTACTTCCTGTGCTGGGTTTTGAAAAGAGCACGGATAGTTTTGAGTACATTCTAGGCTTCGGATTTGGAACTGTAGTGGCAATGACGGTGTACACCTTTATCCTTGGAGTGATTTCAAGACGTTCCAAAAAACAGGGAAGTCAATTGACATATAAAGTGATTAGACTGACTGGTGGAATGTTCGCTCTATTGGTTGGTTTTTACTGGCTGTACTTAGCGGTTTAGATCAATAAGTCAGCAATCACAATTCGATGATTTCCTGTATCAGCGATAACGATTTTTGAATCTGCAGTGGTAATGGAAAATGGCCAATACAATGAGCTTGAGGTTCCCATTACCGTTTCACTGTTTTCGCTCCCAGTTGTAAAATCTCTCTTTCCAATTACCGCAATGGCTATTGGGTTATTGGCCTCCGGTATTTTTTCAAACCAAAGAATGCGACTGTTACCAGTGTCGTTGACAAGAATTCCACCTTTATAAAAGCAAGCATCGTAAGTCCAGTTAAGCGACCTTGAACTCGGGAATAATCCGAATTGATTTTGACCACAAGCATCAAAATCAGGCTGTCCAATAATGATATCTGCTGGTTTTTCAAATGCTTCTTGGAAGTGGTTCCAAAAATGGCATCGGTAGAACTGAGTATCTGATACAATGATCTGACCACTTGAATTCACTTTTACAGAATATGGCCAAATGGGCTCGTAATTTTCGTAGTCCCGAGTGTTCATATCTGGTTTGCCTATTACTCCATCCGCCAGGGAATAGTTCTTAGTTGGAATTTCTTCAAAGTATAGGACTCTCCTATTTCCAGTATCAGCTATCCAAAGCTGGGTGCCATCTGAGTAGAGTCCATAAGGCCAGTTTAAAGTCTTCGCATTAGGGTCTTTCCCGATGCCTTCTACGTTAGGCTGATTGGATGTAAAATCTGGCTGACCAATCACCACATCGGCAGGCTGGCCATTTCTGGTTGGCATTTTATGCCATACCAACACCCTGTGATTCCATGCATCAGCTACAAGAAGCTTCTCTCCATCACTCCAAATGCCCGAAGGATATTGTAAAGTGTCTGCAGTTACGACTCCTCCAGCATTGCGCCCCACACTGTCTGAGTCGGACTGACCAAGTACGACATCGGGTTCTGCAAATTCACTTGAAGGCAATTGGTTCCATATAAAGACTCTATTCCTGCCCGTGTCGCTGACAAAGAGCATCCCATTGGCGACGTAGACCCCACGCGGAGCCAAAAATGGGGTCCCTTCTGGACCTCTGAAGAGGTAAGGGTTTTCGACTTGATCGCCGAGAGTTTCAAAATTCATCTCAACAGATTCTTGGGAGTTGCTCACCTGGGAGCATGCTGATTACTCTTTTACCCCCAATCGCACTTTCCATGATGACTTGCTTGGAATGGTCTTCTACCACAGAGCCGATGATGGCCGCATTAGTTCCGTTCTGATCACCGCGTAGAGCTGACAAAACTGCTTCTGCTTTGTCCTCGTCAACGAAAGCGACAAAAAGCCCCTCGTTAGCGACATAAAGTGGATCGAGGCCTAACAATTCGCAAGCGCTAGCTACTTGATTATCAATTGGGATTTTGGCTTGTGATAGTTCGATTCCAAGATTCTCAGTTTGGGCAATTTCTTTAAGGACTGTGGCCACGCCGCCTCTCGTAGGGTCGGTCAAGCAGTGGATAGCATCTCCAAACTCATCGATCAATCCATTTATCGTGTGGTTCAAATTGGTGGTATCGCTTTCAATTTCCGAGTCGAATTCCAATCCTTCTCTCACCGACATGATGGCCATACCATGAGAGGCCATGTTTCCACTAAGGATGATTTGGTCCCCATTTTGAATTCGCTTGGCGCTAATAGTGGCTTTGGGGTGCAGTTCACCAATTCCCGATGTATTGATGAAAATCTTGTCCCCCTTTCCTTTCTCTACCACTTTGGTATCTCCCGTCACAACTTTAACTCCTGCCTTTTCACAAGCGAATTTTATGGAAACAAGAATTTCCCAAAAATCCTTCATGGGAAGTCCTTCCTCGATGATAAAACTAAGGGAAAGATGTTGAGGAATCGCGCCGCACATCGCCAGATCATTGACCGTTCCGTTCACTGCTAGCTCACCGATATCTCCACCAGGAAAGAAAATTGGCGACACCAAAAAGCTATCAGTCGAAAAAGCCATTTTGCCCTTAACATCTAGCGTTGCCCCGTCGTGACGCTCATCCAAAATATCATTACTCAAAAGGTCAAAAACACCGCTATCGAGCAATTTATTAGTGAGAACTCCTCCACTTCCATGGCCCAATGTGATGACCTCAAAATCGAGTTTGGGCATAGGACATTGAAGCTGCATGCGTAGTTTTCCTTCTTCAGACATGAATTATTCAATTGACATTATTCTAAACATAACATGCAGTTTTCAAACTGCTCAATATTGCGGTTGATGCAGAAAGTCCATTAACAAGGCGCAGGAAGTTACGGAAATCAAGGAGTTGACTATTATCAGTGACTGTTTTTGGAACGAGTGCAACGATGATAATGGACTTTATGGGCAGACGCTAAGCTTGTTCCACCATTCCAGAGAAGTGGTAATAAGCCGCACAAGCACCCTCACTGCTTACCATCGGAGCTCCGAGAGGATTAGTCGGTTTGCAAGTCTTACCAAATTGAGCACATTCAAAGGGCTTCTTGATTCCTTTCATAATCTGCCCTGAAATACAATCGGGATGTTCTGGCGCTTCCGCGATATTGACAGAGAACTTTTTGGCAGCGTCAAATGCAGCAAATTCTTCTCTAACAGCATATCCACTCTCAGGAATTTCGCCGATTCCACGCCACATCTGATTCTTCACTTCAAAGACCTCATGAATCACTTTCTGAGCATCAGGATTTCCTTCTTCACGAACAATTCGAGCATACTGATTCTCCACCTCGGCTTTCTTCTGTTCTAACTGACGAAGAACCATAAGAATACCTTGAAGCACGTCGAGTGGTTCAAATCCAGTAACCACAATTGGCACCTCGAATTTTTCGGAAATAGGATGGTACTCGGCGTTTCCCATAATGGTACATACGTGTCCCGCCGCTAGGAAACCGTCAATTTTACTTTCCTCATCGTCTATCACCGCTTTGATCGCCGGCGGTACCAAAACATGGGATGCTAAAATGGAGTAATTCTTTACACCGCGTATATGTGCATGAACTACCGAAAGAGCATTAGCAGGAGCTGTAGTTTCAAATCCAACTGCGAAAAACACAACCTCTTTGTCAGGGTTGTCTTCAGCAATTTTAACAGCCTCCAATGGAGAATATAGCACACGAACATCAGCTCCTTCTGCCTTAGCTTCAAGCAAGCTCTTTTGTGATCCAGGTACACGAAGCATATCTCCGAAAGAGCAGAGAATCACTCCCTTTTCTGTAGCCAGATAAACTGCCTTATCGATGAGATTGAGCGGAGTCACACAAACAGGACAACCCGGTCCATGAATCATGGTTACTTCATCAGGAAGCATCTCAATAATCCCGTTTTTTACCAAACTATGCGTTTGTCCACCACAAACTTCCATTATCGACCAAGGTTGAGTAACGGTGGTCTTGATCTCCTCCAAAAACTGCTTAGCGAGAACAGGGTCTCGGTATTCTGACATGTACTTCATGATGCCTTCTTTTCACTGTTTGGTAAGTACTCATCTACATCTTCAAGTTCGCCTAACTCTCCAATTTCTTCAAGATATTTGAATGTCCGTTGTGCTTCTTCTTCGTTGAGTTTGCTAATCGCTACGCCAACATGAACGAGCACATAATCTCCAACATTGGCATCGGGTAGCATTTCCAAACTCGCCTCCTTGGTAATTCCACCAAAAGAAACCTTTGCCATCCGCACCAATCCGTTGTATTGCAGATCTATACTTTTTATCTTCCCGGGTATCGCTAAACACATAATTTTACAATTTTAAATGATGATAGCAGCAAAGCTGACCAAATGAAATATTCTCGTCATTACAAGATAATAAATGGTTGAATCTCAAATCAAGATGGTACTCCTTAGCCAGCTGCTGCAAGTATTTTACCAGCAAACCATTTTGAAATACACCGCCACTGCAGGCAATGATCTTATAAGTATTCTCTTTGGCCATTTTCACAATTACAAGAGCCAAAGTGTAAGTGAAGCTAGTTGCAACTTGTGATTTCGAAACTCCCGACTGCACAGCGAGTAGTATGTTTCCGACCAATTCTCTAGTGGGAATATTTCCACCGGAATAAGCGGGCAAGAAGTCAAGTGGACAAACGTCACTCTCTTCTGCGAGTGCTTCAAGCATCATTGCTGCTTCGCCCTCATAAGTCGATTTATCACAAAGCCCTAAAAGCGAAGAAACGGTATCAAATAGCCTTCCTACCGAAGATGTGCTGAGACTATTCTTCTCAACTAACTTTCTGTAAAGGTTAAGTTCCTTCTCATCAAATTTCTCCTCAACCTCAGCGATATTTCCTTCCATCAAATGAGCTAAGAGCGAGATTCGAGGTTCGCTGGCCATTTTGTCCCCGGCTATCCAGGGAACATAATCGAAGTGAGCCACTCTTTTCATTGTCGAGTTTTGATAGGAGAAAAATTCCCCGCCCCAAATCGCGCCATCTTCGCCGAGCCCAGCCCCATCCCAGATAACACCTAAGATTTTTTCATCCGTATCGAATAAATTGTGCTCTCCTAGCACAGCTCCGAAATGCGCTTTATGATGCTGCACGCTTCTAATAGATGCCTTCCATTGGGATGAAAGTTCATTTCCCAAAATACTGCTTTGGTACTGAGGGTGCAGGTCAATCAACACGGTTTCAGCTTGAGTTTGAAAAAGTTCTTTGTAGTTCAGAACTGTCTTCTTGTATCGCTCAAGAACCTCATAAGAGTCTAGATTCCCAAAATAAGGACTTATGTAGGTATGATTGTTTGGAACAAAAGCGATAGTACTCTTGAGGTGTGCACCCATGGCGAGTACTTTTTCATCTCCTATATCCAAAGTGGTAAAATAGTTGGGTGCCATACCTCGAGATCTTCTCAAGATAATTTTCTGGTCTCCAACAAATCTCACGACAGAATCATCCTGCGGAAAGGTGATATCCAAGTCGTGGTGCAAGAAATAGTCTGCCACTCCGTGAAGCTTATCAATGGCTTCGAGTTCAGAGTGTATGATTGGTGAACCATGGATATTTCCGCTGGTCGCAACAACAGGCATTTGCAGTTCGTTCATCAAGAGAGTGAGCAACGCCGATGATGGCAACATACATCCAACTCGATTTAAGCTTGTAGCGACATTTTTGCTCAGATTGGAAACATCATTCTTAGGCTTAAGTAACATGATCGGTGCAACAGAGGAAGTGAGGCTTCTCTCTTCATTTGAACTCAAGTCATAGGCCGCTTTGATTTGATCCAAATCTGGATACAATACTGCAAATGGCTTTGAAGGCCTTCGCTTCCTTTGGCGCAAAGTCTCCACGACTTCATGACTATCGCCACGACAACATAAGAGGTAGCCATTGGTATTCTTGATGGCAACAATTTTGCCCTCTGAAATTAGCTGTGCTGTTTTCTGGATGATCTCAGTTTGGTTTTTCTCAACTTCAGAATTTTTGCTGTCATTCAAGCGCATTTCAATTCCACAAGTGGGACACGAATTAGTTTGAGAGTGAAATCTTCGATCAGCTGGATTTTCGTACTCTGAAACGCAGTCTATGCACATTTCAAAAGGGGACATTGATGTGTTCGCACGTTCGAATGGGAACTGGGTAGTTATGGAATATCTCGGCCCACAAATCGTGCACGTCGTGAAGGCGTATCCATACCTCCTATTCTTTGGATCTCTAATTTCAGTTTGACAGTCTTTGCAGATTGCAAAATCTGGGGTCAAGGGTATATTGACCTTCTGATCGCTTATGGACTTCACTATCCTAAAAGCAGAGTAGTCTTCAGACTCTACCTCTTTGAGAGAGGAAGTAATTACCTTCGATACCTCTGGTGCCTTATTTAAAATAGCTTCCAAAAACTCTTCTGCTTTATCAATATTTGTGTTAAATCTGATGAGCACACCATCTGCATTATTGCAAACCGTGCCTTTTAATCCCATACCAATAGCGAGATTATAAACAAATGGCCTAAAACCGACCCCTTGAACTTGTCCTGTGAGGACTATTTCAAAGGTTCTAAGCATTCACTTCAGCCATCTGCTTATCTTCTACTTTGGCTAGAAGCCAATTGCACCACTCATCGATGCCTTCTTCTGTAACCGAAGAAACTCGTATCACTTCAATTTCGTGATTCACTTCTCTAGCATCCTTCACCACATTGTCCACCGAGAAAGGTAAGTGCGGAAGCAAGTCTGCTTTGGAAACGAGCATCATTTCACTGGTAAGGAACATTTTCGGGTACTTGCGTGGCTTATCATCTCCTTCAGTAGTGGCCATAAGCGTTACTCGGTAGTCCTCTCCTAAATCAAAAGAAGAAGGACACACAAGATTCCCGACATTTTCTATGAAGAGTAGGTCAATTGATGGAAGATCAAATTGATCCAAAACTTGATGGATCATTTGTGCCTCGAGGTGGCAAATCCCTCCAGTTACGATTTGGAGGGCTTGGATCCCCGTTTCTCTGATTCGGGCTGCATCACGCTCCGTCTCCAAATCTCCAACCATAACCGCCATGGTAAGTTTATCCTTTAGACGTTCAGCAGTTTTTTGCATGAGCGTTGTCTTTCCGCTCCCTGCAGATGATGTAACGTTGATCAGGAGCGTATTACTCTTGGTCATTTCCTTTCTGATAATGTCAGCTACAAAATCGTTCGCCTTGAGCAAATTGATGTTAGTATTCTCACATTGCGCGGTACCTCTTGCCGCTTTGTTCGATTTCTCTATGGTACTCATTTCCTGTTTGTTTTATTGTCTGAATCAGAGTGTTCAGTAGAAAGGTGCATGAAGTTTTAAAAATCAAGGCGATGACTAGAGTCAATAACCGTTTTTAAAACGGATGCATCACAGCTAATGGACGTTATGAACAGACATATTTAGTCGTTAAATTCTACTTTATGTATCAACATCTCCTCTCCTTGAATTACGTTCTTACTTGGACTCCCGCAATTCTCGCAGATGAATCGATAATTTTTCACTTTGGTCTCATGATTGCATAGTTCACATTGAATTTTCAATTCAGTCGACTCAATGTGTAGCTCAGCATCCGTATAACCTGGATTAGTCATTTGAAAAGCGTCATATGCATTATGCAGAAGACGTGGTTCAATATTTGAAAGGATTCCCACTTTCACATAGATCCCCTTCAACCTTGCCATTTTCTCAACCTCAAATTCTAGTTCAAGAGTGCGCATAATACTATTGACTATCGAAGTTTCGTGCATTTACTTGGCGTCTATCAAAGTTTTTAGTTGCTCTAACCTCTGGAGATGTTCTTCCGCTTTTTCAATCAAAGCTGGATCAGAAACGAGGGTTTGGATCTCTTCTGCTTGACTTTTCATTTCCTCGTATTTCTTGATCTCCTCAATTGAATCTTCATTGTGAGACAACCAACCTAATTCAAGGACATTCAAAAGAGTTAGTGCACGCTCGAATGGATAAGTATCAGGTTTCCGAATTTCCAATGCAGCATCAAATAGGCCTTTAGCTTTTGTGAGATTGTCGTGAATCTTTGCGGGAGGAAAATCCATTAATGCCGTCGCATAATTGTGCGAAGCCATCGCATGCTCATAAGGGAAGTTCTCTTTCGCATAAAAACTTAAAACCTCCTTGAAGGAAGAAGCGCAAAACGCCGTCCACATTGGCTGCTCTTCAGCACTCACGGGAATCTCAGAGTAAATCAAAGCAAGGTTGTGATGTACATCCGCAAATTGCTGTGGATGAGTATCTCTTTTAAACACTTTCAGCACATCTTGAAAGGCATTGATCGCAGCTTTATAGTATTGAGGACTTCCATTTTTTGACCAGGTGTAGAGAAGAACTGCTTTTTTAAGACCTGCCTCTCCCAAAAACTCGGGAATATCTTCTTCCTTAAAATACTGGATCGCTTTATTGATAAGCTGCTTTGAAGTAATAAAGTCTTCTTTAAAATTGGCAATTTCCGAAGCTTCCATGAGCAGAAGCCCAGCCTGCGTATTAAGTTCAAAAGATTCATATGCTTCAATTCCTTTTAACTGAATTTGAAGAATCGCTTCTAGTCGATCAGAGTCATAAGGAATGTTCAACTCTTCTTTTTCAATAGAAGCTTCTAGCAGGTCGAATGACAATTTTCCTTCATTAGAAACCGGAAGAACTCTGTTCTTCTCAAGCAATCTTTTTGCCTCTGCTTTTCTTCCGAGATCAAGGAGAAAATTGACGTAGTGTTTTAATGTAAAGGCTTTTTCTTCGTCATTACTCGACTCTGATAAAGAATGTTTGAATAATCCTTTTAAAACCTCAAGGTCCCTTTTCTCTATACTGCTATTGTAATAGTGAGAAATGGCAAAATTGTGAGATGATGTTGAAGTGATGAATTCAAATAATCCTTCATCCAATCGGTAACCAAAATGAAGATTGGTAGAGGCCAAGAAATGGTTGAAAAGCTCCGTTTCTTCTTCAAGGTATTCAAAAGCTCTTTGATGGTTTCCTAATTTAAGGAATACCATCGCGAGCAAATTTTCTTTACTGAATGGCTGAGAGGGAATTAGATAGGGCGGCTCTGTATCAAACCAGTCGAGGAATGATTTTATCTCATTCTGACTCACGATCAAATTCTTGAGCGTTTGAGTCTCCTCAGAATTATCTATCACCTTCACCAATTCAGATAGTCTATCTACAGAATTGATAGTGCTCTTTACCTCTTCAAAGTGACTAGTTGTCGCTAATATCGTAAGCATCTTTATCCACTTTTTGCGTTCCTCTTGCATCTTTTGCCGCAGCTTGCTGCATATGGCGACCAGCTATTTCTGCCAACTTTTCTGATCGGTAATCGCCAATCGGCCTTACCAAAATTTCACGGGGATTTTTTGTGTTAATGAAAACCAAAGACACTTCCCATCTACCTTTGACAGGGGTGATTCTGTATTGCACTTCGGCATCCATCAGCCAGTCCTTCTCACCTCCCGTCGTGCTCATTTCATCTTCAACTTTATGAGCTGAGTTCTTTCTATTACCTCGTATTCCAATTCTCTATCTGCAGGATCTATTTCGTGATCGATCAAAATTTCATGGATGGCAAGAGTCTTGTCGCCTTGGAGATTTCTCTCTTTCAGCATGAGCTGATTTGGTTCATACATTTTGGTAAACCAAGCGCTCGAAACTGGAGTAATCAACAACCTATCTTGGTCTTCGGCATAATTCACGTATGCATGGATCACATTACCAAAAATATCATTGGCAATTTCTCCACTCAAGTAAATATGAGATGACTTTAACGATACACCCTTCATTTGGCAACCGTTTGATTTAAATCTTCTAAGATGTGCTGAACTACCTTATCTCCGGCATCTTTTACTTCCTGACTCAAATCTACCTCTAGCTTAATATTCTCAATCGCAACGAGGTAAACTTGAATGTCATCTGGATATTCGTCTTGAAGAATTTTCTTAGCGTAAGAAAGGGCCTGATCCCATTTCATTCCATGAAGGAAAACCATCGGATCGTCTTGAGGTGCTTTCATGACCTCCTCTGCTGGAAGTTTGAAAATACTGCCAACAGGTTCGTCGCTATTCACAACGCCATCAACAAGAACAATTCTGTCGTGACCTTTGAGCCCGAAAAGAACTTCAAAGGCAGCAGTACCCATATCGAAAATGCTGATGTGTTCTTGATGTCCGAATTCTTCTCGAACTCGATCAATCACATAAATTCCAATTGCATCATCGCTCCTCACTGGGTTACCAAAACCCATTATTGCCGTCTTCTTTATCATTCTCCTCCTATGGAAAAAACTCTCCGATTTAGTTTCGGAGAGTCTTATTAAAAAATCAACTATTAGAGTTTAAACTGGGAAAGTTCGACGCCACTGTTTGCATCATGTGCATGTACAGTACACACTAGACATGAGTCAAAAGATCGAGCTACGATTCCTACTTCTACTGGATCTAGTGGATCCTCAATGGTTGTACCCAGAAGAGCTTCTTCAATAGGCCCAGGAACATCGTTTCCGTCTTGAGGTCCTACGTTCCAAGTAGTAGGTGCCATCACTTGATAGTTTTTAATAACACCATCCTTCACCTCAATCCAGTGAGCCAATGCACCCCTAGCAGCTTCAGTAGCACCGAAGCCCTTACCATCCTTTTCAACTGGTTTAGTATAGAACTCTCCATCAAGATCAATCTCAGAAAGCCATTGCTCGATGAACTTGTAAATTCTTGGAGCTTCGTGCACTCTCGCTAATACTCGAGTGAAAACACTTGGTCCCATCTTCTTGATGATGTCTCCAAATAGAGGATCCTGAATTTGATGATCCTTATTTGCAGGATTCGCGTTCATGACGCATCTTGCCAATGGACCTGCCTCAGCAGCGTGACCATCATAGCGCGGCGATTTCGCCCAGCTATATTGACTATCGAAATTGGTATCGTGAAGTGTCTGAGATTGAGCTGGTGTTGGTAGTGGCTCATCCCACGGATGCAATCCATCTGATTGGTTATCGTACCAAGAGTGCTTAACGTGCTCAGATACTTTAAGGTGATCAAACTCATGGTAGTTCTCTCCATCGAAGAAACCACTCGATTGAATTAAGGCATTGTTTCGCCCTTCTATAGTAGGATTGTTGTAGAGATCTTTGTGCAGGTAAGTACCCGTAGCTAAGAATTTACCTACTCCCTGTCCGAATTTATCAAGACCAAATTCCAATCCAGCTCTGATCAATAGACCTAGGTCACTATTCTTTTGTGACTCGTTCTCCTCAACCCAAGCTAACATATCGTCCCAAGACTCGATCTCCATATAACGCTCAATAGAACATCCCAACCAGATTGGCTCCAGCCAATCGTTTTTGAACTGAGCTAGAATAGCATGAGACCGTGTTATATCTTTCAAGGTCGGAGCACACATTACTCCGCCAGGAACCATATAACTAGAGTGAGGCCACTGACCACCGAAGAGTGCATAAATTTGAACTGGTAGCGCACTAGCCGTAAGACCCTTTTGGAAGGTTTCACCAACGTATGCCGACCATCTTTTAACCACTTCTTTGTACAAAGGCTTGTCTGCATATTTTTTGTTAGCCAAATCAGTAGCGAAAATCGCGTAATACCACCTTGGAATGCTTTGGAGAGTCTCCGTGGCCTGACCAATAGCTCTCAAAAGAAGAGCATTTGGCGTGAGGTGAGTACTCCAGGCTGTATCTAAAGCTGAAGAAGCACAATACAAGTGAGAGCCTCCACATATTCCACAAATTCGAGGAGTAACTATTAAACCCGACTGAGGATCCTTCCCCGCCATGATTTTCTCGAACCCTCTAAACATTGCTGCTTGAGTGTGTGCTCGAGTCACTTTTCCATTGTCTATATATACTTTAACATCTAAATCTCCCTCTACTCTTCCGACAGGAGAAATGTTTAACTCTTTAACTGACATCTTTCTCTCTTATTTTGAAAATTCTTGAACTGGATGATTGGTTGGCATGGCTTTTTGGAATCCTGCTTCGAGGTAATAAGCCAATTTATTTGTTCCTTCCGGTACCTCTTTGGGAAACACTCCCATATACTTCATAGTCTTGAAGACACTTCCTTTTTTTAAGTCATGGTGCGGGAAACCAGGCTCCGTGCATCCTAGACATGGATGGTTTGCTCTAGTCTTACTCGACTGACGATTCCAAAGGATATTATTACAACTTGCTCTAGTCAAAGGACCACGACAACCCACTTCGTAGAAGAGACAGCCTTTACCTTTCTGACCAAATTGGCCATCCACTTTTTGAGCGAAGTTGACTACTCTCGTGCATCCGTTTTGAACAAAGTCTGTGAAGAATGTTTTAGGTCTATGGAAATCATCAATAAGCACATCACCTATCCGTCCCACTGCTATGGCCACTAAGATTTGAGTGATCCAGTCTGGGTGAGCTGGACAACCAGGAATATTTATAACTGGTAGTCCTCCTTTAGAAACGTAGTCCGCACCCAAGAAGCCGCCTTTTTGTTTTTTGTGAAATTGAAGTCCCGTAGATTCGCTTGGATTTGGTGGAACTGCGGGAATCCCGCCCCAAGTTGCGCAATCGCCTATTGCAACAACATAACCCGCAACTTGAGATAATTCTTTGATCCATTCCATCATGGGACGATCAGCAAAAAAGTTCATTGAGCCCGTGTTGTTTGGGCCTTGTATGAGGGAGCCTTCATAAACCAGAATATCCATTTGGACTTTTCCTGCAATAATGTCTCTAAGAAGATCTTGGACTTGATCCCCAATTTGTAATCCTGTTGTCGGGTGCCAGAGAATATTCAGACCGAAGTCAGTAATCAGCTCTACCACGGTTGGTTCCTCCGCGTTGAGAAAAGACATGGTATTTCCACTACACGCTCCCCCTTGCAACCATAAAACGTTTGCCATAATTAGTTAAGATGTGTTAAGTAAAATTTGAGATTCATCTTCCCATAAGGGTCTAAAATCTTATCAGTGACAAGTTAACAAGAATTCATGCTCATATTGAACCCTGAGTGAATAGAAAGGTCCGTATCTATTCCAGAAAGAGAACTAATCAAATTAAAACGCGCACATAATGCACTCTATGTCTGACTTTTAAATCAAGGTCGATGACGTTTTTTGAATTTCTGTAAAATACATCTGAAACCTCTAGTTTAGATTTATTATAAATCTAAATAGGTGTATTCTTACGCATATCAAGCCCATTTAGAATTAATTACTGTCAAAAAACTTGGGAGCCATTCACATTTTTCAGATTCTGAATTTTAGAAAAATGAAATAGCAAGTGCCACTTTTTTTTCAATCCATTTGTTCTGTTCTAAAATTCATTTACTTTTGCCTCCACTTCGAAAGAGAAGCATATACAGAGGTCCGGTAGTTCAGTTGGTTAGAATACCTGCCTGTCACGCAGGGGGTCGCGAGTTCGAGTCTCGTCCGGACCGCAAACAGAGCCTTTTATCGATAGATGAAAGGCTTTTTTGCTTTTTGGACACAACGTTCTACAGCCTAAGTCTTGAGGTACAGAACAGATGATTATGCGCAAAGCAAAGAGCTCAGTTTGTAAAGTCTGATTTTAAGATTCTCCGAAGCAAAGAGACATAATCTCCTTGAATCCTACCATGCGAGTAATCTCTAGAAATTTTTCTTCTCTAAAATAAAGAACAGAGGAGTAAAATATATTCCCAAACTCTTCGAAAATCTCAGAAGGAATTCCGTTTAACTGCCATTAAATAGATTTTTGCTCATAACCTTGTAGGCGAATAAGTGTTGACGATCAAAAGCAACCGCTGTTCGCAGCATTGTTTTGTGTTAACGTTCATCCGCTTAAAATTATGTTTGGGAGATTCAAAAAGAAAAAAGGGGTAAAAATTGACTATTCATCAAAAGATCTGGCCAAAGGATTTGTTTTCGAATATTATGTGCAGAACTGGATTGTAACAGAAGAGTACGAGTACGATTGGGGGGAAGGATATTTTACGAAAGAGTTTAAAATCACTTCAGGAAAAGAGTCATTCTTTTTGTCAGTTGAAGAGGACGATGGCCTCGTACTCTCATTAACCACAAAGTCTAACGCTCCGGAAATATTGAGCGCTTTCAAGAATTCTATGCGAGAATCTAAAAAACCACTCGAGCAAATCGAGTTTGAAGGTCGCTCTTACTTCTTACTAGAAGAAAGTCCTGGTTATTTTAGAGATTGTTCAAAAAACTCTGGCAAGGATGATGATGACTGGAGTGAACTTATCTCTTGGGACTATCAGGACAAAGATGAAAAACACGTTTTGAGCGTAGAACAGTGGGGTGAAAACAACTTTGAATTTTCGCATGGTATGTACATCCAGGAATTTGAAATATCGAATATCTTACCCGCTTCAGATGATTGAGAAAGTTTGCATTCAAGCCAAAAACATAGTCTTCCCACTTCTATCGTTGGCTATACTCCTAGTAGGATTTGGTTGTTCTGATACCAAACCGAAATATGAAAAGCCTCTTATAGATCTGTTAATACAACAGTATCGTCCATACGAAGATTTTAGCATCATTCTATATGACATGGATTATGATGAAGGGTCAAAAAATTATCGACATCAATATCAAGTGCTCTACACTTCCATCTCTTCAACAGACACTTTAATCAATGACTCAATTACAGGATGGTATAATGTAGATGAAATGTATTTCAATAAGCATATCGACAATATGGGGATGGAAATTGCTTTCAAAAAAGATGGAAAAATTGAAAAGAAAGCTGCTCCCCCAGGCTACGGAAACTATGTAGGAAATGAGCGCTATGGTCGATGGCAAACAGACGGAAGTGGCAGAAGCTTTTGGGTTTTTTACGGTCAGTACAGACTGCTTTCTGACCTTTTCCGCATGGGGAGATACCCATATTATCGGTCGAGCTATAATGAGTACTACTCTGGATATTATAGCACCGGACGACCGTATTACGGGTCGGCTTCGGGTGGCGGATACCGTTACGGAACTAACAGCGAGTACACAAAATCGAGTCGTCCCAATTCCAAATGGAATGAACGACCGACTAGTTTTAAGAGGGACGTGCGCAACCGCGTCAAAAGAAGCTCTCAACGAACTCGTTCAAACTCTCGTTACAAAGGCTCCTCATCTCGATCGAGAAGCGGACGAGCCGGAAAGTAATTCAAGTATAAACAGAATTGAAAATGGATTCATTACTCAACAACGAATACTTCGGGTTCATAGTCCCGGCCGCGGTTTATATCACTGCTGGCATAATTCTATTCTTAATCGGTAGAATAGCATTTCGTTTTTTTCATCCAAAAATCAAGGTAATTCATGAGGTGGTGGAAGTCGACAACGTGGCTTTTTCAATCTCCTACGTGGGCTACTACATCGGAATTCTCATCGTGATAGGAAGTTCAATAATTGGACCTTCAAAAGGATTGAAACTAGATTTCGTCGAAATCTTAGCTTACGGGTTACTTGGTATAGTTCTTCTTAATATCTCGGCCTACATCAATGATAAGATTGTGTTCAGAAAGTTCAGCGTGAAGAAGGAAATCATTGAAGACAAGAACCTTGGGACCGGGGTTATAGAGCTTTCAAATTTCATTGGGTCTGGTCTGATTATTTTCGGGGCTATCATTGGAGATCAAGGAAGCATGGAATCGGGGCTTGTTTCGGCAATCATGTTTTGGGCTTTCGGACAGCTAGCCTTTTTGTTGGTTTCCTTCATTTACAACAAGGTCACTCCTTTTGATATTCATCACGAAATAGAGCGCGATAATTTTGCAGCTGGAATTGGATATGCCGGGGCAATCATCGCTATTGCGAACCTCTTTAGACTGGCATTGTCAATTGATTACGATGGATTTGTCGTTACAGTAATTGAAGTAACAATAATCATATTAGTGGGGATTATCCTCATACCTATCTCTAGGGTAGTAGTAGATAAGATTCTCTTTCCTGGATATAATCTTACTGATGAGATTGTTCATCAAGAAAAACCGAATACTGGAGCGGCTTTAGTAGAAGCTTTCGCCTATATCGGAAGTTCAGTTTTGATTTCGTGGTGCCTGTAATGGAGTTCAATTGAAAGGAAAATCCCCTATCTTGAAACTAGCCTTGTTTGCCACGGGGCTATCGGGAATTGTTGCAGAATATACCCTTTCTACATTGGCCTCCTACTTCTTGGGAAACTCCATTATTCAATGGACCATGATAGTATCTGTTATGTTATTCTCAATGGGGCTTGGAAGTAGGTGGAGTCGTCACATCAAAGGCAATTTACTGGTAAAGTTCATCATTCTGGAACTTGCTCTATCGCTCTTCGTTTCGTTCTCTTCTATGGCAACTTATATTGCCTCAGGATTTACCTCATATCTTGGCCTCATCATTTATTCTCTGAGCATTACCATTGGTGTGCTGATTGGAATAGAAATACCCATCGTCGTAAGACTCAATGAAGAATTTGAAAACCTCAGAGTCAATATAGCCTCCGTTTTAGAAAAGGATTATTGGGGTAGTCTAGTCGGTGGAGTGTTTTTCGCTTTCGTCGGATTGCCATACCTAGGTCTCACCTACACACCTTTTTTTCTAGGGGGAATTAACCTGTTTGTCGCCATGCTACTATTCTTTTCGACCAGAGGAAAACATCAAAAACAAAGAAGATTAATCTCCTCTTTTTCTGTGGTCGTTTTATTGTCTATAGTTGCGGGTACCCTGTACGCAAAGCCCATAATTCTTCATGGAGAACAAAGAAGATATAAGGATAAAATAGTCTACTCTCAGCAAACTAAATATCAAAAGATCGTAATCACTGAATGGAAAAATGACTATTGGCTTTACCTGAATGGGCATCAGCAGTTCAGCACTGTTGATGAGGATAAATATCACGAACCACTTGTCCACCCAGTGATGCAGCTAGCTATCCAACCCAAATCGGTCCAGATTCTTGGCGGAGGTGATGGATGCGCTGCAAGGGAAGTATTGAAATATCCAGAAATAGAGAGAATAGTACTGGTGGATTTGGATCCTGAAATGACAAAACTATCTCAGGAGAATCTCCTTCTCACCGCAATCAATAAAAACGCATTGAATGATCCTAAGGTCAAAGTTTTGAATCAGGATGGGTTCAAGTACATGGAAACTACCAAAGACATTTTTGATGTAATCATTATTGATCTTCCCGACCCGAAGTCTGTTGATTTAAACAGATTATATACTCAGGAATTTTACTCTTTATGTTCTAGGCAATTATCCCAGAACGGTTTTTTGGTCACTCAAGCAGGAAGCCCCTATTTTGCAACTGCCGCTTTTTTGAGCATAGACAAAAGTATAGCAGCTGCAGGCTTCAGCACGCTCTTAATGCATAATCATGTGATAACACTTGGTGAATGGGGCTGGGTCGTTGGAGCGAAAAACACGACAAATGCTCAACTCAAAAGTAGAAGCCTCGAATTGGATTTTGATGGTTTGTCAACCAAATGGCTAAACAAAGAATCGATGCTCATGATGACCTCTTTTGGCAAGAATATCTATGGCGGAAATGAAGAAAAAATAATGGTTAACACCATTCATGACCCCGTACTCTATCATTATTACTTAAAAGGAAATTGGGACCTTTATTGAACAGATGAACCAATTCGAAATCTATAATTACCGAACGTGGATTAATCTCACCGATGAAGATGTTCTCATTCCACGAATTGAAAAAATTCTCAAAGCTTCAGGGTATACTATTATCAACTTTGTAGAACATAAATTCTCACCAGAAGGCTATACTTGCGTCTGGTTACTGGCAGAATCACACTTTGCAGTTCACACATTTCCTCAAGATGGCAGATCATATCTAGAACTTAGTGGTTGCGTGAAATCGATGAATGAAAAATTTGTAGCTCATGTTGAATCGTTCAAAAAAGAGATCACTACGACTACGCTATGAGTAGGGCAAGGAAGACTATTTGGATTATCGGTTTTGCAGGCTTGTATCTCTCGGTTCTAGCCTTAATGGTATGGTTTGAAAGTGATGCCAAAAATGCCAACATAAAATCCTTTTATGATGCACTTTGGTATTCCATCATCACTCTTACCACGGTGGGTTACGGTGACTTTTATCCCGTGACTACAGGAGGCAAAATAGTTTCACTAATTATCATCATCTCTAGTTTGGGTGTTCTCGGATACCTGTTAACTCAAATCTCTAGAACAGTTTCAGAATACGTAAACAGAAAAAAAATGGGCTTGAACGGAACGAATATGAAGAACCACTTTGTTGTAATAGGTTGGAATTCTTTTGCAAATCAGGTGCTCACGCAAATAATTAGATCTAATCACCCCATGGCAGTGGTTACTGATAAAAAGGAGGATATCGAAGTCATCAGGAGTATCTTTAGCAAAGACCAACTTTTCACCTTATACAACGACCATAAGGACTACGAAGGTCTTACAAATGTTAATATCACCGGAGCCGCCAGCATACTTGTGAATTTTGAAAATGACACCGAAACCCTAGTGTACATTATCAATCTCAAAAAAAGATTTGGGGATTTAAACTTTGTGGCACTCTTAGAATCTCATGAATTGCGTGAAACCTTTGAATCAATCGGTGTCCATCACACGATTTCAAAAAACTCTATTACCTCCAAGCTCATTGCCAGTTATCTATTTGAACCAGATGTGGCCAAAATCACAGACGATTTAATGTCAACTTCTTTATCAGAAAAAGACTTAGACCTACTGCAATTCAAAATCATAGAAGGCAATGAATACATAAACAACAATTGCCTAGATGCTTTTAGAAAGTTAAAAGAGGAGTACAATGCGGTACTGATAGGTTTATGTAGAACTGAAAATGGCCAGAATCAATTGATTAAGAATCCCGATCGATCATATTCAGTCTTGAAGAATTATTACATGATCATTATGGCAGACGGTAAGAAGAAGAGAATAATAGAAAAAGAGTTTGGGGTGAAGGAAGGAAGAGTAGTTAATGAAGTGGCCGATTAAAACCTTCAAATTGTTAACGAGTAAATGATTACTTCATCCTCGCCCTCTTCGTCAGAAACTTAAGCAGTATGTGATTGAACCCTTCAGATATGTCTGCCTCCACGAGATCAATTCCGTACTGTCCACATTTGATCTTAAGCGCCTCTCTGAATTTGAAAATTTCGGCGAGGTAAGTATCTCTGATCTCGTTTGGATGAGCCTTCACTTGTTCCCCTGTTTCCGTATCGATAAATGTGTAAGGACGATTCTCGAAGTCAAATTCGAGCTCCGTCTTTTTATCGGTAACATGGAAGAGAACAACCTCATGTTTGTTGAACTTCAAATGCTGCAATGCAGAGAAGAGCTCTTTTTCACGTTCGGAATTATCGAACATATCACTGAAAATAAGCACCAAAGAACGCCTTGCTATTCTCTCGGCGACTTCGTGGAAAGCATCTACGGCTGATGTTTTGGAAGCGCCACCATCATCGGCCATTATTCGTTCCATTTCTGCAAAGAGAAACTTGTGGTGGGCGACAGCACTCTTCGCTGGAGAATGGAAGTCTACTCCTTCCGAAAATGAAGTTAGACCAACCGCATCTCTCTGCCGCCTCATGATCTCGGTAAGCGCGGCTGCGGCATAAACCGAAAAGGTAAACTTGCTGTGCTGATCATCACCTTGAGGTTCAGGATACCTCATCGATCCAGAAGTATCGAGAAGTATGCGGCAGCGCAGATTTGTTTCTTCTTCATACCGTTTTACAAAAAGTTTCTCCGTTCTGGCAAAAAGCTTCCAGTCTATGTGGCGAGTGTTCTCTCCTGTATTGTAGAGACGGTGCTCGGCAAACTCTACGGAGAATCCATGAAAGGGACTTTTGTGAAGACCAGTAATAAACCCTTCTACTACTTGATTGGCCAGAAACTCAAGCTTGGTGAGATTCTGATATTTATTCCTGTCAATATTTATAGGCATCGCTCGAAGTTAGAAAACCAACTTGGTAAAAACTAAAAAAGCGCCCACCTAAGGTAGACGCTTTTTAAATTTTTAAGGATCGAGATTACATCTGACCTTCAAGCTTTTCGGTAAGAACATTTTTAGGAACCGCTCCAACACTTTTATCGACAACCTCACCATTCTTTAGGAAAAGAATGGTAGGAATGTTTCTGATACCGTATTTCATTGAAATCTCTGGATTCTCGTCAACATTCACTTTACCGATAACTGCTTTACCGTCATATTCATTAGCAATTTCTTCTACTACNGGTCCTACCATTCTACATGGTCCACACCACTCAGCCCAAAAGTCAACCAATACTGGCTTATCTGACTTAAGTGCCATTTCTTCGAAGTTTGCTTCTGTGAATTCTACTGCCATTTCTTTAAATTTTATTTCAAATGTATTTTAAAATCGAATTGTCACGCTGACAACTTTACGACATTTCTCAAATAGACTTCAAAATTACGCCTTTAGCTTATAGCTAACGCTATGCATTGCATCTAATTGTTTTATAGAATCATTGGATAAATCTATTCTCAATGACCTGGAAGGCATACGCACAGACAGCTTGCGAACGGGGTCAACCACTCTGAATTCAACAGCGCAGGTTCCACCATTTCCATTCTTGTGCAAAAGTGGTTCTATGCCTTTGAGAAGATCATCTGTAATATCTTCTGCTCTGACTTCCAGCAAGACTTTCTTGGTTTTCTTCTCGCGGAGCTCATTGAGCAATTCAATTCCGGTGATTTTGAATTCTAGTTCATTGGTCTTACTCCACTTCTTCGGTACCACCTTTCCTCTCACAAGCACAAAGGCTCCTGTAACCAGGAAGTGTTTCATTTTCAAATAATCTTCGGAGAAGAGGAAGAACTTATTGGTATCGAAAAAGTCTTCCAGTTCGAATGTTCCAAATGGGTTCCCATTCTTGCTCATACGATGTTGCACGGCCCCCATCATTCCCGCCAATGCGAGCTCTTTCCCATTGATGGCATTCAAATCACTGAGCAATCGTAAATCTCCACGTGTAAAGTTTTCCAACTCGAGTCTGAAGTCATCCAAGGGATGAGCGGAGATGTAAATCCCCACGACTTCTTTCTCCTTATTCAATCGCTCCAGGCTGCCCCATTTTGGAACGACTGGCGCTACCGGCGTTTGAACTTCTACTGCAACTGTATTTCCAAACAAATCTGGTGGGGCATCAGCAGACTCTTGAAGCGCCCCGCCAAACTTCACGAGTTGCTCAGCGAAATTTGCTCCCGAGTTCGTTTCAGCGAAGTACTGGCTTCGGTGAACTTCTGGGAAGCAATCTAACGCTCCGGCCAGAGCGAGGTTCTCTAGGCACTTTCGATTCACATGTCGCTTATCGGTGCGCGTCACAAAATCGAAGATGTCCTTGAACTTTCCGTTAGCTTCTCTTTCTTCAACGATAGCTTCAACAGCATTCCCTCCTACTCCTTTGATAGCGGCCATACCGAAGCGGATCTGGTTGTCTTCGTTAACGGTAAACTTTGAATTTGATTCATTCACACTAGGCCCGAGCACGGCCGTTCCCAAGCGGCGACACTCCTCCATAAAGAAGGTTACCTGCTTAATGTCGTTCATGTTGTTGCTCAACACGGAAGCCATATAGGCCGCAGGATAGTTTGCCTTTAGGTATGCAGTTTGGAAAGCAACCCATGCATAACAAGTTGAGTGAGACTTATTGAAAGCATACGAGGCAAATGCCTCCCAGTCCCGCCAGATTTTCTCCAACACTTTTTCTTCGTGATCTTTGGATTTGGCCTGTTCAATGAACTTGGGTTTCATCTTGTCCAGAACGTCCTTCTTCTTCTTCCCCATTGCTTTACGCAGAACGTCGGCCTCACCTTTCGTGAAGTCAGCCAATTTTTGTGAAAGCAACATCACTTGCTCCTGATAAACCGTAATTCCGTAGGTATCCTTTAAGTATTCCTCGCAAGCTTCGAGGTCATAAACGATCTCTTCTTCTCCGTGTTTCCTGCGAATAAAGCTTGGAATGTACTCCATCGGTCCAGGACGGTAAAGCGCATTCATGGCAATAAGGTCATCAAAGGTTGTTGGCTTCAGATCCTTCATATGGGCCTGCATCCCTGGTGATTCATACTGGAACACTCCTACCGTATCACCCCGTTGGAAAAGCTCGTAGGTCTTCTCATCGTCGAGCGGAATCTCATCGGGATCGATATCCACGCCATAGCGATCCTTCACAATGGCCACCGCATCCTTGATGAGCGTCAAGGTTTTTAACCCGAGGAAGTCCATCTTGAGCAGACCGGCATCTTCAACCACTGAGTTGTCAAACTGGGTGCACCACATCTCACTGTCTTTGGCAACAGCCACNGGAACAAACTTGGTAATATCATCTGGAGTGATAATTACACCACAGGCGTGAATACCTGTGTTGCGGACCGATCCCTCCATGGCGTGTGCTTGATTGACCACCTGAGATTCGAGTCCTTGTCCTTTGGCTAGGGCCAAAAGTTCATTTACCCCTACTACCTCATCGTCGCGAAACTTTTCTTTAATGGTCTTATCGTCCATTTTGAAGAGCTTCTTGAGCTTTGAATTCGGAATCAGCTTGGCGATACGGTCGGTGTCAGAAAGAGGGAGCTCCATCACCCGGCCGGCATCTCTTACCGATGACTTAGCGGCCATTGTTCCGTAAGTGATGATCTGGGCTACCTGATTTGAACCATATTTCTTAATTACATAATCAATCACTTTCTGGCGACCTTCATCATCGAAGTCAATATCGATATCAGGGAGGGAGATACGGTCTGGATTCAAGAAACGCTCGAAAAGCAGATCGTATTTGATTGGATCAACATTCGTAATTCCAATGCAATATGCGACTGCAGAACCAGCAGCGGAACCTCGTCCTGGCCCTACTGAAACCCCTTGATTTCGAGCTTCCTGACAGAAATCTTGAACAATCAAGAAGTAACCAGGATATCCTGTGTTTTCAATCGTCTTCAGCTCAAAATCCAATCGCTCTTGAATTTCTGGAGTAATCTCACCGTAGCGCTTCTTTGCACCTTCCAGAGTGAGATGTCTTAAGAAAGCGTTTTCTCCTCGTTTGCCGCCGTCTTCTTGGTCTTTAGAATCTTGAAATTCTTCAGGAATATCAAATTTGGGCAGGAGAACTTCACTCTCCAATTTGTAGCGTTCAAACTTTCCGATGAGCTCTTCCAAGTTCTTAATCGCGTCTGGACGATCAGCAAAGAGCTGCTTCATCTCGTCAGACGATTTGAAATAGAACTCACTATTTCCTTCTGGGAAACCGAAACGATACTCACGCCCCCTCTTCCCAATGTACTTTCGAGGTTTGCTCACATTCTCAGCGTCTCTGACACAGAGAAGAATGTCATGCGTTTTTTCGTCCGCTTTTTCTGTGTAATAAGTATTATTAGAAGCAATGACTTTCACTCCGTACTTCTCGCCAAACTTGATCAGCGTCTCATTGACAATGTCTTCTTCGGCGATTCCATGACGGTTGAGCTCGATGTAAAAATCCTCTCCGAAATGCTCTTTCCACCAAACGAAGGCTTCCTCAGCCTGGCTTTCGCCTACGTTCAAAATGAGGTAAGGCACTTCTCCCCAAAGACCTCCGGTAGTGGCGATGACATCGTCTTTGTATTCAAGAAGGGCATCCTTATCAATTCTCGGTACGTAGTAAAAACCTTCCGTAAATGAGATGGAAGAGAGTTTCGCCAGATTGTGATAGCCGTTCTTATTCTTGGCAAAGAGAACGGTTTGGTAACCATTGTCTTTCTTGGTTTTGTCCCGTAGATCGGTGTTGAGATTGAATTCGCACCCCACGATTGGCGTAACATCATTGGCCAAAGCCTCTCGCACAAAGTGGAATGCTGCCATCATGTTTCCATGGTCGGTCATTCCGACCGCTGGCATTCCGAATTCTTTGGCTTTAGCCACCAAACTACCAACCGTTGAAGTAGATTGAAGAATCGAAAACTGAGTATGGCAATGCAAGTGAGCAAAAGGCAATTCTTGCATGGTGGAAATGTCGGCCTTGCTCTTTTTCTTGAGGTCAGTAGCGACCTCTGGAGCCATTTCGGGAGCCTTCTTGAAATTGGCTTCCGCCAATACAGGAGCTTCGTAGACGATTTCGGTTGGGCTCGTAACCTCAGTAACTGAGAAGACCTGCCGCTGTAGCAAAGCGAAGAAACACTTGGCCGTTGCATCGACATCGTAAGCCGCATCGTGAGCATCGTCAAATCCTACCCCAAAGAGTTTCTTATGAAGCTCGGTCAACGTTGGCCACTTAAACTTCCCTCCTTTCCCGCCGGGAATGGCGCAAAACTCAGTCGACAAATCCTTCGTATCCAGCTGAACCGCCTCCATTACAGGATGGGGCATTTCCATCCGGAAAAACTCCGCTCCCATCACATTTACATCAAACTCGATATTGTGACCAGCAACATAACTCGCCTTAGAACGAGCCTCCTCAAATTTTTCTAAAACCTCAACCAGAGGGAGACCTTCTTCTAAGGCCCTTTCAGTGGTGATTCCATGAATCTTGACCGAGTTATACGGAATGGTAAATCCATCGGGCTTGACCAGATGGTTTTCCGCAGAGATCAGCTTTCCCGTTTCATCGTGCAATTGCCAGGCAATTTGAACTACCCGTGGCCAATTCTCACTATCAGAAATGGGGGCATTATAATCCTTGGGAAGACCCGTAGTCTCGGTATCAAAAATCAGAAACATGGATTGGGATGGTGTTTATACAAAAATACCGAATCCCTTGAAGCTGCAGCGCTGGTGTTGATAAGAATTGATAATTAAAAAATCCCTCTACAAGTCAACTTCCCATTCCTTGTGAAACTGATCCAAAAATTCCTCCATAACCTTATGTCTTTCATCGGCGATTTTCTTCCCAGAATCAGTATTTATTCTGTCTTTGATCAGGAGCAACTTTTCATAAAAATGATTGATGGTCGAAGTACGAGTTTTAGCGTAAGCTTCAAAGCTATCGTGAGCTTCGGGAACTAGTTCGGGATCATAAATGGGTTGCCCTATGCTCCCGCCGTAGGCGAAGGTACGCGCAATGCCGATGGCTCCTATGGCATCGAGACGATCTGCATCCTGAACGACGGCCGACTCGATGGATGAAACCGGAGTTTCCACTCCAGCACCTTTGAAACTCGTTTCAGAAATGATTAGCCCCACTTTATCAGCCAGGTCAACTGAGCCTCCTTTCTCCAAAATAATCTCTCTAGCCTTCGCTGGACCCACGGCAAGATCATGACCATGAAACTTGTGATCAGCGATATCGTGAAGCAGAGCAGCGAGCTCAACTACTTCGCTGTCTCCGCCTTCAAGTTTGGCCAAATGGAGGGCTACTTTTCTCACTCGATCGATGTGGTACCAATCGTGACCTGTTCCCTCACTTTCAAACTGCTTTTGAACCAAATCAAAAATCTCTGATACTAAACTCATTGGACGAAAATATATCTTTGGTTTTAGCAATTCGATGTCAATTGGAAAAATACTGTTCATTGCATATTGAATAAATGAGCATTTCTTTCTCCGATTCAAATAAAAAGCAGATATTTGCGGCCCTAAAAATTAATAACAGGGGTTTTCGCACCTCAATATTTAATGATTTATGCCAGTTAAAATTAGACTACAACGTCACGGAAGAAAGGGACAACCATACTTCCACATCGTAGCGGCCGACGCGCGTTCACCAAGAGATGGAAAATACATTGAGCGTCTCGGATTCTACAACCCAAACACCAATCCTGCAACTATCGAAGTTGATGTAGACAGCGCAGCTCAATGGTTGGTTAATGGAGCACAACCGACTGATACTGCGAGAGCGATCTTGTCGTACAAAGGGGTGCTTTACAAAAATCATCTCATGAGAGGTGTTAAAAAAGGGGCCTTCTCTGAAGAAGAAGCTGAAAAAAGATTCAATGCTTGGTCGGAAGAAAAGCAAGCGAAGATCGACGCTAAGAAGCAGGATCTTACAAATGCTTCCGACAGCGCTAGGAAAGAAAGACTAGCTGCTGAGGCGGAAATTAGTAAAGCTCGTGCGGCTAGCCTTGCGGCAGCAAATATGCCAGAGCCAGCTCCCGAGGATGTTGCTGAAGCCACGGAAACTCCTGTTGATCAAGCAACTGAGGAAGAAGCTCCTGATGCAGCAACAGAAGTATCTGTAGAAGAAGCTCCAACAGAAGAAGTAAAAGCTGAAGAGCCAGCTGCAGAAGCTGCAGTAGAAGAGCCAAAAGCAGAAGAAGTTCCTGTTGAGGAAGCGAAAGCTGAAGAGGCTAAAGCAGAAGAAGCTCCTATTGAGGAAGCGAAAGCTGAAGAAGCTCCTGCTGAAGATGAAGAAAAGAAATCAGCCTCTGAGGAAACTACGGCTGACAAGAAGGAAGAGAAGTAATTCTCTTTTGAATCAATAAAATCAAAAAACCTTCGACATTTTTGTCGGAGGTTTTTTTGTTATCATGAGCATATCACATAAAGACTGTTTCAATTTAGGACACATAGCCAAGACTAAAGGATTCAAAGGAGAACTATCCTTATTTCTCGATGTGGACAATCCTAACAACTATCAGACTCTCGATCGAGTACTCATTGATCTGGGAGGTGTGTTGACTCCATTCTTTATTTCCTCGATTCGCGTTAAGAACAATAGTTTCGCTGACCTACGTCTAGAAGGGGTTGAGAACAAAGACGACGCCGTGAGACTCTCAGGAAAAGAAGTCTTCCTGCCCATGAGTGACCTCCCTGAATTGCCCGATGACGAGTACTATCTCCACGATCTTGAGGGAATGGAGGTAATAGATTTTGAGTCCGGAAGTTTGGGGAAGGTCAGCAGGGTAATTGACCACTCAAACAATCCGCTTTTGGAGATTATCAAAGGCAAAACAGAAATCCTCATTCCAATCCACGATGAATTCATTCAAACCGTCGACAAGAAGAAGTTGATCATACAAGTCAACTTACCAGAAGGACTCATAGAAGTCAACAAAAAATGAGTCGCCCTTTTCGGTTTAAGCAATTTCTCATTCAGCAAGATAATGCACCCATGAAGGTAGGTACAGACGGTGCACTTCTGGGCGCTTGGGCGGGAAAAGGCTCGCCAAAAAAGATTCTGGATATTGGTACTGGTACAGGATTGATTGCCCTGATGCTTGCTCAGCGATTTACGGAATCGAAGATCATCGCCATCGAACCGAATGAACACGCGATAAAAGATGCCTCGGTCAATTTTGAGAGATCTCCGTTTGCCGGAAGGCTAGAACTTCAACAAACATCACTGGATAACTTCTTAGTGGAAGAAAAGTTTGACCTTATCGTTTCAAATCCACCATTTTTTAGCAAATCATTGGTTTCCCAAGATGAAGGACGAAACCAAGCGAGGCATACGTTTTCGTTGAGCCCAGTAGAGCTTTCAAAGTCGTCGAGAATGCTCACGAAGGAAGGTCGGTTAGCTGTGATTTACCCGCTTGATTCTTACGCCGTATTCAAAGAGAAAATGTATACTCTTGATTTCTTTGAGGAGAGAAGGCTCTCCGTAAAACCCACGCCTGATAAACCCTTTCATAGAATTTTAGGAGAATTTTCTCGGGAATCTATTCAACAAGATACGTTCGAATTGACCATTGAGAAATATGGTCGACACAAGTACAGTGAAGAGTACATCGAATTAACAAAAGACTTCTATCTCTTGAACGAAGAGAAGCCTAGATAAATTTACCATCCTATCTGAAAATCTATTTTTTTTGAAATAATTCTGTCAATGGAAATGTTTTATCTTGCGCTTTACTTCGACTTACTTAAATCCCGTAATGAACAGCCGAATTTTCTTTTTTCTCTTTGTCTTTGCCTTGATCTCGTGTAATGACGACGATGAAGGTGGCTTTCCAAGTGCCACCGGAATCGAAGGCAGAATCCTCACTCAAGACGAATTTCAGAGACCTCTTTACGAGGAAAGAGACAGTGTCGAACTGCAGATTGCAGTTGGGTTCAACAACTTTGAAGTCAATGGAGATAATGTCGGCCAATGGAAATTGTCAGGAGCGCCGGTTGGGACCTATAATATAACTGTCGTAAAAGATGGATTTGGACCTGTCGAACGACGCAATATCCGAATTAGTACGGTCACTCCGGAGTACCCAGTTTTTGATGGTTTTCAGAAATTACCAACGTTTGTCATCACCGAAAAACCAAACACCCAATTTCAAAACGTTGAATTAAATTTGACTTTCGACACCCAAGTAGTTGAGATGATAGAAGATACCATTTGGAACCTCAATATGAGTGCTTTGATGAGTCCAGCGCCACCCCCGACAGGCGAACCAAAAGGGTATCGAGTTTTTTGGGGAACAGACCAGTTACTCAGTCCAGAAAATTATCTCTTTCAGGCTCATTACACTTCACTCAATGAGAACATTGAACTCAATTTCAATGATCCTATTTTTGACGCGTTGGGCATCAAATCTGGAGATATGATCTTTGCACAATTCTATGGCGACTCCAACTTCAATTTTGAATACACAACAGAAGACGGGCGGCTAATATTTCCTAACATCTCGGATAACCCGAGTTCTGTCTTCTCTGTAGTTCTTCCTTAATTAAGAACAAATTCGCTTTCGGCAAACCTGATTCCGTATTGCTCCAGTTCGTTCAGAATAGGATTATACAGCTCTGGGATGGTGGGGATATGCACTCCTGGCTCTTTAAACTCTCCTGACAAGACCAATCTAGCAGCCATAGCTACTGGTAGGCCTACCGTCTTAGCCATCGCCGTTCTTGGGCTCTCATCTCCAATGACGACCAAACTGGAATTGATTTCTTTTTCTTGATCAGATCCTGGCGTTTTGAAATTGAGCTTGTGCCACATAACAATCATATCCTTATCACCTGAATCGAGCGTCCATTTCTTTTCAAGAATCTTCTGGAGAATTTGAGCAGGTGTTGATGGTTTGTCTAAACCAATAGGAACATCGTCAAAGATCCCGATCCATTTAAGTTTATCAATTATTTCGCTATCCTGGTCAAGCTTCATGTAGTGCATGAGCTTGAGCTCTACGCTATCATTTGCATTGAAGGCTAAGAAAGAATTGGTAAACTGACGGTGAGTCATGTTTAGGCAGTCTTCTACAGTGTAAGAATCATCTGTCATTCCCAATTGAACAAAAATATTCCATGCCCTGCAGAACCCAACTCGTCTCAAAGTACCTCTGTAGATAGTCGGAATATCCACGAGGCCATAAGTCTCTCGGTAATTCAAAGAATCCCTGTTGGCATATCCTTCAAACCTGCCGTATCCCGGGATTTCAATTATTTCCGTCCTCCTGAAAAGCTTTTGATAGGGTATGTACTTAAAGCGACCGTTGTGTTTAAACTTCACAGCCCCTCCTTGTCCAGCGAGAACAACATTACGTGGATTCCAAGTAAACTTATAGTTCCATGGATTATTATCGCTTTCAGGCGCTACTAAACCACCCGTAAAGCTTTCAAAGCAGGTGATATCTTTGCCCTCATTTCTCAGCTTATCAAGTAGTTTCATGGCGCTCATGTGGTCAATACCAGGGTCCACTCCAAGCTCATTCAAAAAAACCAAACCACACTTTTTGACCTCTTTTTCCATAGCTCGCATTTCTTTGCTGACATAGCTTGGAGTGATCAAGTTCTTTTTTGCGGTAATACAGTCTCGAGCTACGAGATTATGTAAGAAGGCTGGAAGCATGCTTATCACCAAATCTGCTTCTGAAATTAGATGAAGTCTCTTTGAATCATTCTTTGCATCAAGCTCAATAATTTCTACGTCAGTGTCTTCTACTAAGGATCGAGCTGCCGTGGGGTTAGCATCTGCTACTTTGAGTTTCCAGTTGTTCTTACTCGAATTTTTAACCAAATAGTCCAAGAGTGAAACCGATGATCGACCAGCGCCTAGGATTAAAATATTTTGCATTCTTAAAGGTCTTATTAGGATCTCGACGAAGGTAAAACGAAGGAGTAACTCCTCAGAAAATCATAGGTATCTTCTTTTCAACATGAATAAATCAAAACTTCGTGAATGCATTTGGCACGTAGGTTGCTCTAGTCTTGACGGAAAAAATTACATTCGTCTGAAAACCCTTAAAAAAGATAATACACTAGGTTCACTTTTCTGCCATGTCAGTCACTCTACCATGAATAAGGTGCGAGAATTTATAAGAGATTAGGGGCAATTTTGACGAAAGAAAAAATACGCATTCAGCACATCATGTTACCGCTCAAAACAACCATAAAACAAACGACTAGACTTGTCATCCTCTTGGCATTAATTAGCGCTATGGGTGGATGTACAACTTCAAAATCATTGTCAAAAAAAGCCGAAAAACTTGAAGAAGCTGGACTTTATTCAGACGCAGCCTTATTCTATTACAACGCCCTCATCAAGAATCGCAATAATGTAAATGCGCGCATTGGCCTATCAAAAATGGGACAACGATTGCTCAACAATAAGATAGATAAGTTTACTAAAACTCGAGCATTGGGAGAAGACAAAGAGGCCGTTTATGCTTACCTGGATGCAAAAGAATATCTCGAAAAAATTAATCGTTTAGGAATTGAATTGGAATACCCCAGATACATCGATGAAGACTATGAAGATGTAAAAGAAGCGTATGTCAAGGAACTGTACGATGAGAGCAATGATTTGCTAGCCGACAAGAAATTTGATCAGGCATCAAGTTTATTAAAAGAAATTGAAAGGCTTTCACCTGGCTATAAAGATGTTTCCTCACTAAAAAATACGGCAGTAAATGAACCTTTGTATTTAGATGCCCTTCAACACTTTGACGCAGGCCGCTACAGACTGGCTTACTATGAATTTGATGAAGTGTATAGCATTGATCCAAACTACAAAGACGCTGCCATTTTAAAGGAAGAATGTCTGGATTTAGGGAAATTCCCTGTAGCTATCAGCAAGCTTGAAAATGGCACCAAGTTTTCTCAAGTAGACGAAAGGCTTTCGGCTTTTATAGTGACAGGCCTATCTTCCATAAATGACCCTTTTTTACGAATTGTAGAACGTGATAATCTCGATCTCATTCTTAAGGAACAAAAAATGAGCCTAAGCGGAATAGTGGACCAGAATACAGCCGTTGAGGTAGGGAGTCTTTTAGGAGCGAAAGCCATCATTACTGGAAAGGTGATTAGCTTCTCTGAGAAAAGAGGAAAATTAAAGGTGACTCAAAAAAATGGCTATGAAGGTTACCAAGTGAAGCTAATGAATAAAGAAACAGGAAAAAACTACTATCAGACACGTTATAAGCCAGTAACTTACAAGGAATATTACAATGCCAACGAAGTGAATATTTCTTTTCAGTACAAAGCCATTTCTCTTGAAACAGGAGAAGTGCTGTTCTCCGAAATAGCCGAAAAGAAAGTTTCAGATGAAGTGTATTATGCTTCTTATGAGGGGGAAGCGATGAATCTGTTTCCCGCTAGCAAAGAAGGCGTATTATCAGGTAAAATGGACAAGAAAAGACTTTTAGACATGTTGCGTGCAGATAGAAACCTCCACTCTACAGAAGAATTAGCAAATAACGCTTACACGAAAATTGCCACAGACTTATCGAGTGAAATCAAAAATCTTCTTCGCGAATGAGAACAGTGGTGAGCATATTATCCATCTTGACCTTGTGGGCTTGCTCAAGTCAAAAAGAGATTTCTAAAAATGAGTCATCTCCCCCAGATAAGCCAAACTGGACTCAAAGCAAACCCATTTCATCTACCCACTATGTAGGTATTGGTGTGGCACAGAAAGGATCAGTACAAGACTATCGAGGAGTAGCCAAGGAAAATGCATTGAGTGACTTGGCTTCTGAAATAAAAGTGAATGTCAACTCAAATTCATTGCTTTATACCCTAGAAAGAGAATATAAGTTTGAACAAGAATTTAGAGAGACCATTCGCACCTCGACAGATTTAGATCTCGAAGATTTCGAGCTGGTTGAAAATTGGGAAGATGAAGATTCCTATTGGTTGTACTACCGGTTGAACAAATCTGCTTATGCAGAAAACCAGAAACAAAAAAAGGAGACTGCACAAGCTCTAGCTGTAGATTTTCTGGCCAAGGCAGAGTCGGCAAAAGAAGACGGTAGGTATTCTGAATCCATAGACTATTACTTACGCGGACTCCAATCACTCGAGGAGTTTTGGGCAGAGAAGAATGAAGCTTCCTACAGAGGCAAAACTATCTTCATAGGAAATGAGCTATTTGGAGGGGTAAAATCCACGTTGAACGGAGCCAGTATAGAATTAACTGGTGAACCAATCCTGAACTTTCAGAATTCCTATGTAACTAAAGCAGAAGTTTTAGTCAATAATTCTGTTTCTGGTCAGCCCTATGCTTCCGTTCCTGTAAACTATGTTTACCAAGGGGAATATGGCAGGGTGAAAGGTTCACTTTCGAGCAACGTTGATGGGAGAATTACTGTTCCTATTTCGGAAGCGGAAAGATCGTCCAAACCGAATGTTTTGACTTTAGCTGTCAATACTGAAGCACTCTTTGAACCTTTCGAAGGTGATCGATTTATGAAAAAACTAACCAAATCTCTTCGCGGAGCCACACAAACATATGCCATTTCTTATCAACCTCCTCTTGTCTGCATTGATGCAACTGAAAAAAATCTAGGTGAAGAGATGAGCAGTTCTCCAATCACAGCGGCTATTGTCGCTTCATTGAATCGCAAAGGAGTGCGGTTTACGGAGGAATCTAAGGAGGCCGACGTCATCATTAAGTTAGAGTCGAACACTAAAACTACAGGTCAATCGCAAGGGTTTTCAACCGTAAGGTTAGAATTGGAGGTAAATGTCATCGACGCTAGAAAAAATGAGAGTGTCTACAAAATTTCGAAGTCAGACATTAAAGGGGTTGATCTCAATTTTGAAAAGGCTGGAGTTCGCGCCTATCAGAACTTAACGAAAAACATTGAATCTGAGCTAATGAGAAAGCTTGCAAATGATCTATTTTGAAATGTTCTCACAACTATATAATCCAGACTCACCAGATTAGTATTAAAGGTTTGGCACGATTTCTGAAAAACAAAAACCATAACACGGAAGATATGAATACAAAAGTTCGCAGCACCAAAATCGCAAAGAATGCTCTACTCGCTATAGCATTAGGATTCGCCCTTACGGCATGTAAAAAAAACAAAGAAGTTACCGCTCCAGCGGGAGAAGTACTCATTAATGAGTACTGTGCAGGAGAAGAATTCTTTAGCAACAACGAATTCTTCAGGTCAAACGGTCTAGGCGAAAGTATGGACCAAGCCACTGCAAAAAAGAAAGCATTCAGCAATGCCAGAGCTGATTTAGCTTCAGCTATCAATACCACCATCCAAGGAACCATAGACAATTACGTAAACTCCCGTGAGTTCAACAATAGAGAAGAGGTAGAAGAACGATTTGAAGGGCTTACCAGAGAAGTACTCGATCAGGAATTGACCGGAACGAAAACGATTTGTCAGAAGGCGGTGAAGGTCACAGAAACAGGAAATTACAAATACTATGTTGCCATCGAATTAAGCGGTCAGGACTTAATCGGCGCTATGAATGAGCGCCTTTCTCAAGATGAGAGACTAAGAATTGACTACGATTATGAGCAATTCAAAGAGACCTTCAATCAGGAGATGGAAAAGCTAAAAAACAACTAAAAATTTCGAAGAAATCGCGAAGAAAAGCGGCCCATAAAGGGTCGCTTTTTCTGTTTATCAATAGATTTGTTGCATGAATGACCAGGCAATAAAATCTCTTGTAGCCATAGGAGCGTTTTCTATGGGGATCGCGGTAATACTTGGTGCACTTGGTGCTCATGCTTTAGAAAATTCCCTTTCAATGGAAAGCCTCGACAGTTTTAAAACAGGGGTCCGTTATCATGCGTGGCATTCATTGGCCATTATTTTTCTTGGACTCGCTGGAAAATTGATTCTAAAAGAAAAGCAGGTCAAAATCATATCAAGACTTTTTATCATAGGTATTGTCCTGTTTAGTCTATCCATCTATTTACTCACCTGCAAGTCTATCTTGGGCATTGAAAGATGGATTTCGGTCATTGGTCCCATCACACCGCTGGGTGGGCTCGTACTCATTGCAGCTTGGTTTATGTTAGGTGCAATGGCAATTGCGAAAAAAGCTTAGGTAAAAGACTATCTTATTACAAAAACGGTGTTGAAAGACCTTTCAAATCCGATATACCGAAACTGTTTTGTGTGCCAACTATGACTTACCTTTGTCAGCCACACACCAACTGAAAATCATTTTACCATGAATAATTATGGAAGAATTCCAAAGAATCATGATCTAGATTATTTGGGTCTCAAAAATATAGGAAGCGCATTCTGGAACTTGACACCCGCCGAGCTTGTGGAAGAGACCATAGTCTTAGGTATGGGTTCAATGTCGAATACTGGAGCTCTAGCAATTGAAACGGGAAAATTTACTGGAAGGTCTCCTAAAGACAGGTTTATAGTCGAAGACGACATTACAAAAGATACGGTCTGGTGGGGAGATATCAATATTAAGTTTGACTCGGATGCATTTGATAAGCTATACGATCGGATGTGCGCTTACCTTACAGGAAAAGAAGTCTACGTTAAAGATGCTGCGATTTGTGATGACCCTCGTTACAAGGTCCCAGTAAGAGTTGTCACTGAGCTACCGTGGAGCAATATGTTTGTTGAAAATATGTTCTTGCGGTTAAATAATGAGGAGATTGAAAATGCTGAACCAGAGTGGAATATTGTCTGTGTTCCAAATTTCAAGGCAGTTCCTGAAGTCGATGGTACAAGGCAAGCCAATTTTGCAGTCATCAACTTCTCAAGAAAAATGGCCATAATAGGCGGAACAGGATATACCGGTGAGATAAAAAAAGGAATGTTCAGTGTATTGAACTTCATTCTACCACATGAAAAAAATGTGTTGGCCATGCATTGCTCAGCTAATGTTGGCAAAAATGGAGATGCGGCAATTTTTTTCGGTTTATCGGGCACTGGAAAAACAACGCTGTCATCCGATCCTGAAAGAGGATTGATTGGTGACGATGAACACGGATGGTCAGAAGATAGCGTATTCAATTTCGAGGGAGGTTGTTATGCAAAGACCATAGACCTCAGTGAGGAAAGTGAGCCAGAAATTTACAGAGCGATTAAATTTGGTGCGATTTTAGAAAATATTGTCTTTAAAGAAGGCTCTTCTATACCTGACTACTCCAACAGTTCCAAAACTGAGAATACACGAGTAAGCTATCCAATTCATCACATTGAGAATGCCGTTTCTCCTTCGCGGGGAGGAGTTCCTAAAAATGTATTTTTCCTTACGGCGGACGCCTTTGGAGTGCTACCTCCAATAAGCAAGTTGACACCTGCTCAGGCTTCTTATCACTTTATTTCAGGATATACCGCAAAAGTAGCAGGTACTGAAGAGGGAGTAACCGAACCACAGACAGCCTTTTCGGCCTGCTTCGGCGCACCTTTTATGCCCCTTCATCCGGGAGTTTACGCGGAGATGCTGGCTAAGAAGATTGAATCAAGCGGAGCAAATGTTTGGCTCGTCAATACTGGATGGTCAGGCGGTGCATACGGAACAGGAGATAGAATCAAGCTCAAGTATACTCGTGCAATGATTCATGCAGCGCTAGACGGAGGTTTTGATAATGTCGGATACCAAGATCACGAAGTATTCGGACTAGCCGTTCCAAACAACTGCCCTAATGTTCCAGACGAAATCCTAAATCCTAGAAATACATGGGATGATAAGGATGCATACGACCGCAAGGCGAATTTGCTGGCGGGTAAGTTTGTTCAAAATTTCAAGAAATTCGAATCTGGAGTAACGGAAGAGATTCTTAACGCAGCTCCCAAAGTGAGGGAAAACGCTTAAGGATAAAAGACCGATATTTGAAACCCTGCAGCTTTATGCAGGGTTTTTTGATATGTACTTTTTCTTAGATCCAAATTTTAGAGTAGGCCAATACGAACTGAATGCTGAGGAAAGCAAACACGGCATTCGGGTGCTTCGCTTGAAAGAAGGTGATCAAATCCTCATCGGAGATGGAGATGGCCAGCAATTCACTTGTGAAATAAGTTCTACGAATAATTATACCATTAAAGTGAAGGTTTTGGAGACGAATGAATTTCCAAAACCAAAAAAAGAGCTTTGCGTTGCCATCTCTCCTACTAAGAATTTAAGCCGCTTCGAATGGTTCCTCGAAAAAGCCACTGAATTAGGCGTAAGCCAAATAGTCCCGATCATGACCACCCGAACAGAAAGATCGAGAATCAAAGAAGAACGATCGGAGAAAATTATCCTCACTGCTTCAAAGCAGTCTCAAAGAACTTATATTCCAAAGCTTTTACCGACACTTAGCTTTCAAGATTTCCTCACCGCGAATGAGCAAAAAGGAATCATTGCTCATTGCCTATCGCATCGAGGAAGAAAAAGTCTGAAGGAAGTTTCAGAAGAACATAAGTCATTGATCCTAATCGGTCCTGAAGGAGACTTCACCCCTGCGGAAATTGATGCCGCTGAGCGACGAGGGTTTCAAAGTGTCGTTCTAAACGAAAATCGATTGAGAACAGAAACCGCTGGAATTTTTGCGGTCGCAATGCTTCAAATGCCTTGAATTCATCACCTCGTTGACAAGAAAAAAGAATTTCCTAGTTGCAACATTCTGTCTAACCCAAATTTCTCTTTACTCACTCTCTTAAATCCTAGTGTCCTTGTTGAACACCGAACAAGGAAAACTGATTTTGGATTTTTGAAGAGCAGTGAACTATGATTATTTAATGTTCATATTTCGCTGCGCAGTTTCAATGCTTTTGACAAAAATTGAGATCAATTCATCATTTTCCTGCTTTGCTCGAAATATCTTCTCTCTCGATCCGTACATCTCTATTCTCTTTATGATTTTCAAGCAAATGAAAGTTTCTCTTAGTTCTTTTAGGACTATTTTCATTTTATGAATGAAGTCTTTTCTTGATTCTCCACTTTGAGCTTCACCGTAGTTAAGCGAAACGGAAGTTCCTGATCGAAGAAGTTGCTTTGCTAAATGATTAGAACCGTAGTTTTCTGGCATTTACCTAGTTGTCTCTATAATACGTACAGAAAAATCGATTAATCTCTCTTCTAAATTAAACTTGTTCATTACGTTCTGAAATCTTCGGCCGTTAATCCTTGTCGACATTCACTCCTGAGTAAAACTCAATTCTTTCCTAATCCGAAGTTATCTGTATTCAGTAAATTGCGATGCGAATGAAACTCCAGCTAAATGAATAAAATTTTCTTTGTTTTCGCTTTTATCTCTGCTTCACTATTTGCCCAAGATGAATCCTTTTCATTAGCCGTATTGCAGTATAAAGGTGGAGGGGATTGGTATTCGAATCCAACGTCGGTGCCGAATTTGGCAGATTTTTGTCGAGAAAACCTCAACATGAGTATTGGCGAAACTAAATACGTCGAAGTAGGTAGCCCTGATCTTTTCAATTATCCTTTCGTTCATATGACGGGTCATGGAAATGTAGTCTTCAACAGTTCTGATCGTGACAACTTGAGACTTTACCTCCTTGGTGGAGGATTTCTTCATATTGATGACAATTATGGAATGGATGTTTTCGTGAGAAATCAACTTGAACAGGTTTTTCCTGACAAGGAAATTGTAGAGGTTCCTTTTGACCATCCCGTTTATCACCAGTCGTACGATGTAAATGAGGGCTTGCCGAAAGTTCATGAACACGATGGAGCCGCACCACGTGGATACGGTATTTTTCACGAAGGACGACTGATCCTATTTTACAGTGTGGAATCCGACCTCGGTGACGGGTGGGAAGATCCCTCGGTGCACAATGACCCGGAAGACATCAGACAAGAAGCGCTAAGAATGGGAGCAAACTTGGTTCAGTACGCCTTACTAGGCGAAAAGACAGAATCGACTCCTTAGAAGAAGGTCCTCAGGTCCTGAACGGTCAAGGTTCAACTCCGCATGGGAAAGGTGTTTCAAGAACGTCCTACTTTCGTGGTAATTTGATCACAGAGAGTGGCCGAATTTATTTAATCGAGATTGAGCTGGATTTCGTTAAAGATAATCTACTTACTTTTTCTTCTTATTCTGAGCCGTGAGACTTTGACTTAGGGCGGCTACATCACTCCCTCCTAACTCCTCTCGGATATCATTGACCATAAAACTTTGGATGGAGCGGGAATACTTCACTTTTTTCTATTCCTATTTCTCCCGTATTCATATTATAGCGCACACTGAGTACAGATTTTGCTTTTAACTGAAAAATGTTCTGCCTTTGACAATATCGAAAAGCCTCAACGGTTGTCATGATGAACATCCTCAGAGCTCATTCAGCAAATTTAGAGGTACATTGCTCTTCAATTATTCCACTCCCACAACAATACTTGCTCTATCAGTTCCAGCAGCTCCAAAATAGCCAAGAGCGATATCATTTGGATCTGTAAGATTCTCTATATTCCCTTCTATTGGAGATGGCGGTGGATCAAATGGTCCGCCTACGAATGCGGTTTGCTGCTGTAGGAGCTGCAAAAACTCTCGAGCCTGACGTGTGATTCGTTCTTGCACGATCAAAACCGTATCAAACTGGGAAAAGAGCTCATCTGGCACATTGAAATCAGTAATAGGATTCCCATTTACGAATTCGTCGTTCGCGACAAAAAGATCAAAGGGCTCCCTGTATTCTGCTCCATTCAAAAAGTAACGCCATCTATAGTTATCTCCAATGGGCTGTGGCTCGTTAGTCTCAATGAGCACATCATAAATATCGTCTAGACTTTCGCCATCCTCTTCGTCGGGTTCATTCTCGGATAATCGCCAGTAAATGGAATCTATTGGAACAGGCTCGTATAGCACTTCAAAGGTTGAAATGTACCTACTTTCGTTTTGGAGTAATATTTCAAGTTGGTAGGATCTTCCTATATCTCCTGGCTCAGGATAGGTATAAACACCGGGACTCGTCTCGGGCAAGAGAACTTCCATCCCTTCATCGTCACGAATAAAAACACTGGCTCCCGTTTCAGGAGACGGGTCGGCATTATCAAAGTAGGCGGCCGTCCTAGTAAGAATTATATCATGAGTTTTTTCCTCGTTGGTAATCCATCCTTCTACCACCAAGAAGCTTTCACCTTCAGGAAGGTTTAGATCTACGACATCCTGACAGGATCCAAAAATCATTATTACGACGGTAAAAATGAAAAAGCTTTTCAATGTCATCTGTTTCATTTCGACTAAAATTTGAGGTTATAAGTTACTCCAGGAATTATACTTCCAAAAATGCTCAGTCTCACAGCCTCGGTGACTTGTGGATTATCTTCGTTTTGCCTGAAAAATATGCTGTAAGGGTTTCTTCGTCCGTAAGCATTGTACAGCGAGAAAGTCCATGAACTTTCCCAGTGATCAGGTCGATTGAAGAAAAAGAACACCTTGTCTTTTTTATCAGGGACCAATGTAGCCGATAAGTCCAATCGATGGTAGGTCGGTGTGCGGGCGCCATTTCGATTCGTGTAATTTGGCACAACGATGCCTTCGTATACGTATCTCGAATCAGGATAAGTAATCGGTCGACCCGTCATAAAAGCGAAGTTTCCACCAAACTTCCATTTATCGTTTAGCTTATATTGAGCCACAACGGTAACATCGTGAGTCTTGTCATAATTAGAAGCGTACCATTCATCGCGGTTGATTCCATCTACTTGAAGCTCGCTTCGACTTAAGGTGTAGCTTACCCAACCCGTCCATCGACCTTTAACTTTCTCGACTTGAAATTCTAATCCGTAAGCTCTCCCTTGACCTTGAAGAAGTTCTGTCTCCAAATTATCGTTCAGTAAGAGCTCTGCATTATCCTTGTAGTCGAGCAAGTTGTCATAATCTTTATAGTAAACCTCAACAGATGCCTGATACATATTGTCTTTGAAGTTTCGGAAGTAACCTACCGAGATTTGATCTGCAATAGCAGGATCGACGTAACGGCCAGAAGGTGTCCAAATATCGATTGGAGTCGCGGCGGTAGTATTGGAAACAAGGTGAATGTACTGACGCATTCTATTGTAGCCAGCTTTCACAGATGACCTTTCCGAAAAGGTATAGTTCACGGCCAGCCGAGGTTCGAAACCGCCAAAATCAGCGATCACCTCACCCGGACCATAAGCAACAGTATCAGTTATATCAAGATCACTCGTCGGAATACCTTGTGCATATTCGAAAACATCGCGCTCTCCGTAATTCAAGAAATGGCTATACCTAACCCCGTACTCTACTGAGAGGTTTTCGTTAATTTTTTGCTCATTCCCAATGTAGGCAGCTAGTTCTAAAGCATTTTCTTTTGGCACTTCTAATACGTTAAAAAATGACTCTTCTCCAACTCCCTCTGCTCTCCCGGGAGAAAAATTGTAGATAATTCCATCGACACCAAACTCAATGGTATTATTCACATTTGGAAAGAAGGAAAAGTCGGCCTTCAAGGAAGTATTTTGAATTCCTGCTTCCCATTCAAAAGCATTCACCCCTTCAGGCACTCCAAGAGAATATTCATAATCACTGTACACTGCTGTGAAATTTGAAAAGAGACGAGGATTGAAAAGGTGATTCCATCTCAGTGTGGCTGTGTTGTTTCCCCAATAACTTTCAAAATCACTCCCGAAAACAAAGCGATCTGCGCCGAAGTACCCAGAAAGGTAAACTGTATTCTTATCGTCAATTTTGTAATTGAGCTTCGCATTCACGTCGTAAAAGAAAAGCTGATCTCCTCGGAAATCTTCATTGAAAAGCGGCAGCAAAAGATCTCCATAAGAACGACGCCCAGCTACCATGAAAGACATCTTGTCTTTGATAATTGGTCCTTCAAGCATCAATCTACTCGATACCAATCCTATTCCTGCATTACCCGCAAACTTCTTAGTGTTTCCTTCTTTCTGACGAACATCAAGCACAGAGGAAAGTCGACCACCGTAGCGGGCCGGAACTCCTCCTTTGTATAGTGTAAGGTCTTTTACCGCATCAGCGTTGAATACCGAAAAGAAACCGAAAAGATGAGAAGAATTAAAAACCGTAGCTTCATCGAGAAGGATGAGGTTCTGATCGATATTTCCACCCCGCACATTAAATCCAGTGGCTCCCTCACCGACGGTAGACACACCAGGAAGTAGCTGAATACTTCTTATGATGTCGACCTCTCCCATGAACTGGGGAATATCTTTCACCATTTTCGCATCCATGCGTTCCACACCAATGTCCATGCTTTTTACATTCTCATTGGCCTTCTCGGCGGTAACCTCAACAACTTGCAGAAGCTGTTGATCTGGAGCCATTTCAATGTCAAGAGTTTGATCGGCACTCAGCTCGATTGTCTGCTTCTGGGCAGTGAATCCCAGAAAATTGAAAGTTAGGTTATACGTTCCGGGAGGAAGAGAAATGGAGTAAAAACCGTAAACATTGGTGGTAGTTCCACCAGCTATTTCATCTACGTAAACGGTAGCTCCAATAAGCCCTTCTCCGTTATCAGAATCTCGCAGGTATCCACTGAGGGTATACTTCGATTGACTCACCGCTGTCAGTGAGGTGAGCAAGAGTAGCAAGGCGATTAGTCTCATCTTTTTGGTCGGGTCGAATTTTAGTTTCTCAAAGAGACACAAGTCTTCCGAAAGGTTGCACCAAAAACGCAAAAAATCAGAAGTGATTGCGGGAACAAATGTGAAGCAATCAAAAAGGCTGAATTAGTTAAATGTTATAAGCGGTAGGGAGTGGTGAGTGAGTGGTAATCCACCAGCTCCTCACCAAGAATTTCAGCGATCTCCCCCGCCTTCTCAAATACCATAAAGTGATTTCCTCCCTCAATAATCTGAACGTTTGAAATCTTTTTGGCTGGAAAAACTCGATCTCTGGTTCCATGAATTCTGATGGTCTTCAAGGTGGTCAAAGGTGGTCGCCACTTGAGGATTGCCTTTGAGCCAAATTTTAAAAAATCGGCAGGGGTGTCATCGAGCATTTCGAGAAAAAGCTTTCTTCCTTCTTTGGATTTATTGGTAAATGGATCAAGCATTTTGGCGAAAGCCGATAGAAATGACTTATTCATCAAAAAGCCAATGG
>JAKVAV010000019.1:0-49986 GCA_022448105.1 Flavobacteriales bacterium
TGTTTTTCAATCGTTTCTCTGACTTGGTTTATACTGCGAATTACCTCATGGTCTGAAAATCTTATCACAACAAAACCTGTACTTTCTATCCACTTTTGTCTTTGCACGTCATTTTCCGAAACCTCTGTTAGCTGGTGGGAATATCCGTTTACTTCAATGACTAGTTTTAGCTTTAGACAAACGAAGTCAACAATGTAGCTCCCAATTGGCCGCTGTCGACGAAAAGCATATCCAAGCATTCGTCTTTTGGATAAGGCATATTTCCAAAGACAGGCCTCAGCTTTGGTCATTGACTTTTTATTTTCCTTGGCTAGAGACTGGAGTTGCTTATTGTAGTGATTCAGGTTCATCGCTTTAAAAATAACAGATAAATACCGCGATTAAGGAGATGTGCTATTCTAAGTGTCTTCCTCCATGGATCTGTCCACCTCCGAACTTTTCTTCATTCTTCCGAAAAGCCCACCTCCTCCAATGGAGGAGGATAGGTATAATCATGTCCTACTCCTGTGGAGGAGGTGGATTCATCGCAGCTATGCGGAGATGAAGGCGGAGGTGGACAGAACGATTTAGTTAACCACCACCTTCTCCACCCCAAAAACGCCATCTTCACCTACAACCTGAAGCAAGTAAGTGCCTTTTGCTAAGGTGATAATGTCGCCAGAGGCGCGGTTCCATCCTTTGGAGTCGACCTCAACACAAAAGGAGATGCCAAGTTGGTATTTTTAATTAAAAATCGAGGGTGAGTTAATCTTGGGTTCGGTTTAAATTTTTATTCGTTAGGCTTTCTTTTTGGTTCTTTCAGAGTGAATACTCTGGATATATTGAAGCCAAAATGAATATCTCCCGCTCCCCAATCGCCGGTGGTTTCGGTGATGTATTGTTTGTCCATCATCCCCAGTGAGTTCGTGAAATGCAGCTGAAACACATGCCCCCCCGTTTCAATATCAAATCCTAAAGAGAGCGAATTTTTATAGATGTCATCAATTTGATTGGGTAAAACATAGAAATACTCGAAGGTTAGCGCAACTCTATTTGTGATCTTCTGTCGACCTCCCAAACCTAAGGCAAGTACGTCATTATCCACTTGGGTTGATTCTACAAGATTTCTATGGATCAAAGTTGGCATGAGCATAATGCTGGTACCACTGTTAAATTTTCGTGCTGCCAAGAGCTGATGCGTAAAGAATAGCCGATGTTTAAACTCGTTGTCGCGCTCAGGGTTAGGGAAATCTTGTGTAACCACCAGTACGTTGCTATACCAACTTAAAGAAATTGGCATATCTACTTTACCTGAGCTTTGTCGTAGCATTTTGTATTTGGCGAAACCATCCACGGCTTTTTGCACCGTACTTCTTCCTATCCCTACCATTAATCTGTCGGTGATACCGTAGTCGAGTCCTAGTCTTATGGTGGCTTGGTCAAGTCCGAAAAAGTCATTGATACCGCGGTTTACACGCCCGAATCTATGTGAGATCTTTAGATCTAAAACTCCGCTGGCTAAATTTTCAATGCTCTGGGTATTGATGATTCGGGTTGTTTTAAAACTAGCTGTGGTATATTCTGTCCTTTCTTCTTCGACTAACAAGTCGAGTAGGCTCTCCTGAGAGAAAGAATGAAAGCCAAACAGGAGAAGAGAGGTTAGCAAAAAGTAGTTTTTTATCATCTTTTTAGTTCTTCAAGTTCAGCTTTTACTGTTACCTCTATCTCCTGAGCTATTTTATCACGAACTAAATCGGGAATTTTAATCTCGTAATCTTCCGGTTTTAGAATGAATTTTGATTGCAATGAGATTCTTTCACCCCTTTTGATAATTTGACCAGCTGCCGTGAGTCTTTGACTTATTCCATGAATGGTCATTTCTCCTGATACCTCTGTATCGTATGCCCCATCTTTGTTAAAATCTACCATGGAAAGGTTCCTAACGGATCCTACGAAGACTGCTTTGGGAAACTTGTCTGACTCAACGTAGTTCTCGTTAAAATGCTCTTGCATTAACGCTTTCTTAAATTCAAAAGATTTCATCAATGCACTAAACTCTATATTTCCTGTTTCCGTGTCAAGAACAGCAATTGTGCTGTAGTTCTTTGCGGTGATATCTTCGAGAGGTGCTGAAGAGAAAAAGGTTACTGTACCGTTTCGGGTAAAGAATTTGGATTGTGCAAATGCTAAAGCTGTTATGCCAGTAAGGAGAGCAGTGAGGAGGTATTTCATAACAAGTTTATTTTAAAAGGATACATTGATTTAACTCTACATCGGCATTCATGCCTATGACCACCCCTTTGAGGAAAACAGTCTCTCCAACCAATGGTGTGGGCAATTGATTGACTGAAGGATCCAAGCGACACTTCACGCCAAAAATCATCTGGTCTGCATTGAGCAGTAAAGTTTGGCTGTTATCTTCATTTGTAAGCACTTCGAGTATGTTTCCATTTACTTCTATCACTTTTCCTCGAAGGGATTGATCCATTCCAACTTCATCAGAAGAAAACTGATGAAATAGGTCAACGGCGGTGTAAAAACCTTTGGCCTCCTCATCTTCGATCGTATCTACAGTTTTATTGTACTGTTGGTAGGCAATGCCAGATCCGATACCAACAGCAAAGAGCAGAATGAGCATGGTTTTCTTCATGAGGTTAAGATTTAGTTCTCGGGAGTTCCAGCCGCTATCCACAATTCAATCGCCTGCTTTTCGCAGTTGGACAGGGGCGACCCAGGAGGCATATCTCCTTGAATGATCGTGCGATCGACCATTTGACCACTTTCAGCAATGACTTTAACTTGCTCATAACTGTTTAAGAATAGCCCTCCAGAAGGACTGTTTCCGGTGTGGCATCCAGAAATTGCACAATTGTTCTGGACGATTACCTCAATAGTGTTTACATAGTTTAACTCCGGAGGAAACCCGCAAAGTTCATCTGGAAAAAGCTCCTCTTCATTTTCATAAGTGCACCCTATTATTGAGCATAGAAATAGAAGGAAAGTGATAAAAAGGTAGTTGTTGTTCATTTATACTATGATTAGTTTGCTGGTTGACACTGTTTGATCTGTCTGAGTGCTAATCTTCTAAATCATCTAGTGCTTGCGAACTAGAGTTTTCACTTATCCTAAAATTAAGAAATTTTTACTGGAGCTCGATCGATAAACAACTTTTTAAAAAAGTTGGGTAAGCTTGCATTTTATCCTGGAGGTTTTTTTGATGTCATTTTTTGACTTTGATCTCCCCAAATCTTTCTTTTTCTAAAAGATTTTGATTTTTTCCGCTAGAAATTTTGAGAGCTTCACGTAACTCTCTCCCGTCCAGCCAGCCACATGGGGACTGAGAATGACATTTTTTCGTTTGGCTAATTCCTTGAATTCGGAAGGAAAATTTTCTGAGCCAACCTCAAAAGACCTTTTCTCAAATTCGAAAACATCGAGGCAAGCTCCGGCAACTTTTCCAGATTCGAGTCCAGAGAGTAGATCTTTGATGACTACGTGTTTTCCACGAGCCGTGTTTATCAGAAAGAAGGGTTTTATGCAGGTGTCGATGAATTCTTGATTTACGTATTGATTGGTTTCCTCGCTCAGTGGTAAGTGGATGGAAATCACATTGCTTGCTGCCTTGATTTCTTCGAGAGTGACTTCCTCGACATAGTCGGGAGTGTAGTCTTTTTTGTATTTGTCGTAGGCCAAAATTCTACAATCGAAGCCCGAAAGTTTTTTGGCGAAAGCCGAACCCGTGTGACCAAAACCGATAATTCCTACTGTTCTTCCTGAGAGTTCAATACCCCGATTTCCTTCTCTATCCCAAATGCCTGCCCTCACTTCTTGGTCGGCTTTGTTCAGTCCATTGAAGATGCTCAGCAACATGCCGATGGCGTGTTCACCAACGGCATCCATATTTCCTTCAGGAGAATTGTGAACGGCGATTCCGAATTCCTCAGCTGCTTGCAGATCAATATTCTCAAGTCCTGCTCCCGATCTCGCGATGAATTGAAGATTTGATCCGGCCTGAAGAATTCCACGATCTAAGGGAATTCTGCTTCTAATGACAATGCCTTGATAATTGCTCAGCACGGACTTCACCGTCTCGTAATCACTTTCGTAATCAAAGCGACATTCCCAACCTGAGTCGGTCAGCGACTCTTCCAAATAAGGATGAACTCGATCAAGAAATAGTACCTTTTTCAAATTCCGAAGAAAAATTTGGCGTAGACGAAGTAGACGGTGAGCCCAATGATGTCATTCATTGTTGTGATAAATGGTCCCGTTGCTAGAGCAGGGTCGATGCTCACCTTGTCCAGCATCAAAGGAACCAGTGTTCCGAACAGCGCGGCAATAATCACTACTGAGAACAGGGATATTCCTACCGTGTAGCTTAATGCAAGGGAATCCATAAATAGCAGACTGTAGGCAAGAACGACCAATCCGCAGATGGCTCCGTTGACTAAAGATACCATTAGTTCCTTGGTGAGTTTCTGCATGATGCTGCTAGTTCCTAAAGAATTGTTGGCCAAACCTTGTACTACGATCGCCGACGACTGAACTCCTACATTTCCGCCCATCGCGGCAATCAGAGGGACAAATACCATGAGTGCAGTGACTTCGGCCAAGGTTTGTTCAAAAACACCGATCACTTGTGCTACTAATACTCCGCCAAGAAGTCCGATTAATAGCCATGGCAGTCGGGCTCTTGTGAGAAGCCAAACGGTATCGTCTGATTCTACCGCCTCTGAGATACCAGAAGCTAGTTGGTAATCTCTTTCGGCTTCTTCCTTGATCAAATCTACCACGTCATCAATGGTAATTCGCCCGAGCAGTGTCATATCGTGATCTACCACGGGAAGCACTACGAGGTCGTACTTTTCCATTGCGCTGGAACAATCTTCTCCTGAAGTGTCTGGAAAGACATAGTGGAGCGGTTGCTCTTGAAAGATCTCTGAGATAGGGGTCTTGATGGATGAGGATGAGAATAGTAGATTTTTCAGAGAAAGCGTTCCCACCAATTTGTCCGTCGCATCTGTAACGTAGATGGTATATACTTGATCGATGTCTTCGGCTTGCTTGCGCATCTCGCGGATCCCTCGAGCAATCGTCCAAGATTTCTTCACTTTAACAAGCTCCGTTGCCATGATTCCTCCGGCAGAATCTTCGTCGTATTGAAGTAGCTCGCTGAGGTCGCTTCTTACTTCTTCGTCTTCGATATTGGCGATTACTTCTGCTTGTTTCTCTTCGGGAAGCTCTGCAAGGACGTCAGCGGCGTCGTCAGACTCAATGTTGTCAATGACGTTTTCCGCAATCTCCTTAGAAGTAAGGGTAGCCAGAAGCTTTTCACGATCATCCTCATCGAGTTCGATCATCACCTCTGCTGCCTTCTCGCTTTCTATGAGCTTGTAGAGATAGCTTAGCTCAGAACTTTTGAGCTGATCAAAGATTTCGGCAATGTCAGCTGGATGCAGCTCTTCCAGCTCCGCCTTGAGAAAGGAGTCTCTACCTTCTGCGATTGCTTCGCTGAGGTCGTGGAGATATTCTTTGGTGAGTTCGAACTGCATAATTTCGCTCAAAAGTAAGAAAACCGATATGCGAAGAGAAGGGTAGAGATTAAAATAGAGATTACTTAGGGATAAAGCTATTTTGACTCCACGGTTGAACTTTGATCGTTGATTTTTCTATACTACTTTTCGCTTGCCCAAAGAGTAGACAAAAAGGGCATTGAAAAATCCAAATTTGAGCTCGTACTTTGCCCTTGAGGCTGCCCCTATGTTGTCAAACTGAAATTTACAGAGTCATCTATATTTCAGATGTCTCTATGAGATCGTTCTATTCTCTCACTTAGTTTGCGCAGTTTTCGGTTTGGCAGCTGCACAGAAAAAAGTCATTTCAATTGATTAGCTCGGAAATGTTAGCCCTTATCTTTTTGGAGTCTGGTTGCCAATTCTACGAAACTCTCGCAGCTCATCTGCTCTGGCCGGAGTTTTAGTGTCTCTGATAATTCAGATTTTAGATTTTCATCCAAAAATGCAGAAAGACTATTTCTCAGCGTTTTTCTCCTCTGGTTGAATGCCGCTTTGACCATGCTTTTGAAAAAGGAGTAGGGAATGGGGAGCTCTTTTCTTTCATTTCGGACGAGTCTAATCACACCGCTCTTGACTTTTGGTGGTGGTTCAAATGCCCCTTCATCCACTGTGAAGAGATACCCTGAATCGTAATAGGCTCTGATTAGAACGCTTAGGATTCCATATGTCTTGCTTCCATGCTTGGCGATGGCTCTTTCAGCGACTTCCTTTTGAAACATTCCAACCATTTCGGGAATGAGATCCTTGTTTTCCACTATTCTGAATAAAATCTGCGAGGAGATATTGTAAGGGAAGTTTCCACAAAGGATGAATGCATTTCCCTCGAAGATTGTCGTTAAGTCCATTTTGAGGAAGTCTCCTTCTATGATGGAGCTACCAAGCTCTGGATGTCGTTCATGAAGATGCTGTACCGATTCGGAGTCGATCTCAATGAGCTTCAAGTTGAATCTTTCTCGAGCCATGAGGGCTCTGGTGAGGATGCCGGTGCCAGGGCCGATTTCCAGCACGTTCTTAACACTTTCCTTATCGGAAATGCCATGTGCAATGTCATTTGCTATTTCTGTTTGAGTAAGGAAGTGCTGACCTAGATGTTTTTTAGCTCTAACTTTTTTCATGATGTACTACATCGAGTAAAGTTCTAAAAGCAACGTATTTCCCAGCAAATTTCTTTTCGTGATCCGCTTGCAGTCTCGGTGCATGTTCCTTCTGGTACTGCTCGTAGTCCTTCTTAGATTTTGACAAGTACTGAATACTATACGACTTGCCACCTTGCTCTTCGGCTAAGATTTTTGAAAGTTTTGCATCGAAGAATAATCCAGTCGCCAGCACATCTGGGATGTGCTGTTCCTTCATCCATTTAAGCCAGTCTTCATTGGAACCGTAGTCCACATTTACCGTTACATTATATATGATCATGCGAATTTTGTTTTGACCTTTTGATTCAAGGTTTTGTAATTTTGATGTAGAAAGATGGATGTGAACCCAGTCATATTAGCGATACCCGTATTTTTTATTCTCATTGGCTTAGAAATAGCCTACGGATATTTCAAAGATCGGAAGATATATAGACTCAACGATGCCGTAACCAATATTAGTTGCGGAATTGTTGAACAACTCACCGGGGTTTTCGCTAAGGTATTCACCGTTGCAGCATATGCCTTCATTTATGAGAACTTCAGAATTTTTACGCTCGAAGACACGTGGTACTGGATTGTAATTTGCTTCATTGGAGTTGACTTCTTTTACTATTGGGCTCACCGCATGAGTCATGAAGTAAATCTTTTCTGGTTAGGTCATGTGGTTCATCACCAGAGTGAGGATTACAATTTGTCGGTTGCCCTTCGTCAGAGTACGTTCCAGAAGATGTTCACCTTCTATTTCTACTTTCCGATGGCACTCGTTGGGTTCAAAACGGAGTGGTTTCTAATGATGGGTGCTTTTAACTTGCTCTATCAATTTTGGATTCATACAGAGGTAATAAAGAGACTGCCGGCATGGTATGAATACCTCTTCAATACGCCTTCTCACCATAGAGTTCATCACGGAAGGAACCCGAAGTACATCGATAAGAATCACGCGGGGACTTTGATGATTTGGGATCGAATGTTTGGCACCTTCCAAAAAGAAGAAGAGACACCTACTTATGGAATTACCCGCCCAACAAATTCATGGAATCCAGTAACGGCGAATGTTCAGCCCTTTGTTCGACTTTGGAAAGAACTCAAAATTGTCCCAGGAGCTCTAAATAAATTGAGATTTACTTTTGCCACACCTGGTTGGTATCCCGAGGAGATGGGAGGGTTTAAAGAGCCGCAAGAAGTAGATAGATCGGTTTATCAGAAATACGAGATTAATATTTCCAATGGGCTTAATTTTTATCTCTTTTTTCAATACTTGTTCATTTTAGGTTTCGTTGCCTTGTTTCTTTTTAATCTCACCAAATTTGACATCGGTATCCAATTTCTGATAGCGGCCGCCTTTATTTATTCGGTGGGTTCACTCGGTACCGTTTTTGACAATCGAGCTTACGGTTTGAAAATGGAGTTTTTGAGGTTTTTTATCTGCTCTGGGCTGAGCTTTGGGCTTTATTATTTTGGTCTTTTGCCTCTTTGGATTCCGATGGCGGTCGTGGTTATCTCAGCTATTTCCATGACAATTCTGCTGAGGCTCAATTTTCACGAAATCAAAGAAGCCTGATGCGAGACCCTATGATGGCAATTCTCTTCTTTGCCATTCTTGCCGTTCATATCTTCGCGGGTGAAGCTGGTTATGCGGATATATCTTCTCTCTCGAAACCGCTTTTGCTTCTATCACTTATCGCTTTTGTCATACTTGAAATCTTACGTGGAATCAAAAGTGCCTTTGCTTTTTTGGCTCTAGCTGGATTGTTCTTCTCCCTGATTGGAGATATACTGCTTATTTTCCAGCAATGGGGAGATTATTTCGTCTATGGGCTCGGAGCCTTTCTCACTGCTCATGTATTTTACATCTTCGCCTTTAACAAAACTTATCTGGAGAATCATGAGATCAGGCTTTTGAAAAGGTACGGCTGGGTTTCAATGTTGATTGTGGCCTATGGATTCTTCTTTTTCAATACGGTCAAGGACTTTCTTCACGAAATGATGGGACCGGTTTTGATTTATATGATGGTGATCTCGGTGATGATGATGGTTGCGCTTAATCGGTACAAAAAGGTAAAGAACTCCTCATTTTTCTGGATTGCCATTGGAGCTTTTTCATTTTTTGCATCAGACAGTCTTCTCGCTTGGAACAAGTTTGTGAGAGAGATTGACTACTCTCATTTCCTGATCATGTTTACTTATGGTTTCGCTCAGTTTGGAATTGCGAAGGGAGCGATTATCCAAATCCGCGATACATCGCTCAAATCTATACCTAAAGAGTCTGAGCCGATAGGTTGACATAATTGATCAATCTACCTTTGCCTCGTGAAAAAGCAGATGAGTCTTATGATCGTCCTGGCGGGAATAAATTTTACCCACATCATGGACTTTATGATCATGATGCCGTTAGGTCCTCAGTTCAACCGAATATTTGAAATCACACCTGAGCTCTGGAGTTCGGTTATTTCATCGTACACCTTTGCTGCGGCCATTTCTGGCCTTGCTGCTATATTTCTTTTAGATCTGTTTGATAGGCGGAAAGCTTTGTTGTTTATCTATTCAGGATTCATCATCAGTACCTTTTTAGTGGGCTTTGCCAAGAGCATCGAAATGTTGCTCGCCGCGAGAGCTTTGACCGGCTTGTTTGGAGGAATCATTGGAGCTCTTGTCCTTTCAATCGTAGGAGATGTTATTGAAAATAAACACCGAGGCAAAGCCATTGGAATTGTCATGACGGGTTTCTCGGCTGCAGCGTCACTTGGGGTGCCACTTGGGTTGTTTCTCGGGACTAAGTTTGGGTGGAAGCTTGCTTTCTTTATGGTTGCGGGAATCTCAACTGTGTTACTTGGTTTCGCGATCAAACTCGTTCCATCGATCAAAGGACATCTCAAGGAAAAAGGGACCAGAGTTGAAAGCTCAATTCAAGCGCTGAAATTTGTGGTAAGTGACCGCAATCAATTGAGAGCATTTGGATTTACACTCCTCATTGTTTTTGGCCAGTTCAGCATTATACCATTCATCTCGCCTTACACGGTAAGCAATGTTGGTTTTGAAGAGATTGAACTGATCTATATTTATTTGGTTGGAGGTGCGCTCACCGTCTTTACATCTCCACTATTTGGGAAATTTGCTGATCGTTTTGGACGGCTAAAAACCTTTGCGGTATTGATGTTGATTTCTTTAGTGCCGATCTATGCCATCACCAATATGACACCACAGCCAGTTTGGTTTGTCTTAATCTTTAGCAGCATGTTTTTTGTATTTGCAGCAGGCCGGATGGTTCCGGCTTCAGCGATGGTCGTTGGGACAGCTCATCCCGACTATCGAGGTACTTTTATGAGCTTACGTTCATCCCTGCTCAGTCTTGGACAAGGTGTAGCGGCTTTTTGTGCAGGCCTCATCATTGTAGAGTTTCCTGATGGAACCTATGGCAATTTTCGGATTGTGGGATACATCGGAATAGCGACGAGTTTGCTCTCCTTTTTGGTTCTAAGGAAAATCAAGGACCAGTATTAGGGAACTTTGTCTGGAATGATTCTTGGAGTTTCTGAGTTGGGCTCGTCTCCGCGGATGTTTCTGAATCTTTTCCTAGCCTCTACGACATGAAGACTACCAGGGAAATCGACTAAAAGCTGTTTGTATAAATCAGCTGCCTTACTCGGTTGACCAAGCTTATCCTCATAGAGTTCAGCACTTCTGAAGAGTGCATTATCGGCTGAAATATCGAAGTAGTGATTTGTGATCACTTCGGTGTAAAAGGAGATAGCTTTTTCATAGCTTAACTGACTTTCAGCCATTCTCCCTTTGAGCATCAAGATTTCGTCACTCAGTGAATGTCCTGGAAATTTTTCAGAAAGAGAATCCAGTGCAGCCTNAGCTCCTGCGTAATTCCTCTGCACAGCCATAAGATCTGCCCTTGCAAACATGAGCATTGGTTCTTGAATCGTATCTAAATTTAAATTATCAGTAATCAAAAGAGATAGTTCCATCGCATCGTTACTAATGAGTTTTGAAGTGCTTCCCTTGAGTACGTCGAGCTGGGCTTGAGACCATTCAAAATCTCCGCTGTAGTAACTGATTCTTGCATTTAGAAATTTTGCCTTCGAACCGAGAATATCGTTTTTGAAATCTTTATCAACCTGAGAGGCAAGTAGGGAAGCATCCCAGATGTAGTCTTTGGCGATCAGGATCTCAGCAAGATCAAGCTTGATTTCGGCCAGCATTGCTGGAGTCGGAACCTGCGCCTCTAAGGCTTGGTTTAAAGTGATATTTGCCGCTTCCAAATCGCCTAAATAGTATGCCTCCAGTACTGCCTTTTGGCGCATAAGACCGATGGTTTCATTATTGACTCCTAGCTCTCCTAAAGTGTTGATGTACTGAGTTTGCAGGTCAGTGAGCGCCAAAGTATCCGGAGGAAATTCTATGCTCAGTTTTTGGAATCGCGATTTCAATACACCTGTTCTTGCATAATTGTAATAAGGGTTTATTTTTCCCTTGTCAGCGATGTATTGATAGCACTTTTCTGCTACTCCAAANTCCTGATTATTCGTACATAAACCAGCCAATTGCAAAAGTCTTTGACCGTCTTCACCTAGCCTTTTATCAAGAGCCTTGAGCTGAATGTAAGCCGAATTGAATTCTTTATCCTGAAGGAAAAGCCAGATAAGCATTTCTGCGTAAATGATTGAGTCGGGATTTTTCTGAACACGCCTCAATAGCTCAGTACGCAAAAGATCTACTCCTTCTTGGTCTTCTTCAAAGTTGATACTGCGATTTAGCGCATTCTGGATGGTTTGTTTGTACGCTTCATTGTACACCAATAGATCGAGATATTCGGAGATCATTTTTTCCTTGTCTCCCATTGTTCCATAGAGGCTAGCTATCTCGTAGCTGAATGGATATTTCCCGTCGAGGAGCTTCTTTCCTTCTAAGTAAGTGTCTAGGGCGAGTTCTAGCTTATTTAGGCGAATGAATTCGTTTGCTGTACGGATCACTATTCCTTGACTCTTCGGCATCGCATCGATGGCATCGCGGTAAGCCTTGTTGGCATTACTCTCTTCCCCTTGGGCTTCGTAAACTTCTCCAAGGTCGATGAAGAGCGTGTTTGAATTGCTCTTCTTCCGTTGCTTCTTGATCAATTTCTCTGCCTCTTTGTACTCTCCTAGTTCGCTATGAGAAAGGAGAAGGCCTTTGTAGAATTCATTAGTCTGTCTCTTATCGTAAAGCTTCTCGTAGTAAAGCTTTGCCTTTGAATAGTCTCCCGATTCCAAGTAATATAAGGCAAGTTCTGCATCTCCATTTTGAGCAGGCAGCGAAGCTGACGCTAAAACAAGGCACAGTATGGCAAGGAGTTTTTTTATGGCTTTTGGTTTTTAAGTACTTGAATCAAGGAATCAACTTTAGGTTCCATTTCCGCCTGTTTCTCCTTGGTGAATTGACCGCTCAATTTAAGAGTTGCAACAGAGCTTTCAACTTCATTTAAGGCTTTCATTTCGTCAGTCAACATTCGATCAACGAAATTTGCATCTAAAAGATTGTTTTCCAAGTCATGTCTTAAATCTTCTAATTGTTTTTGAGTGAAGTTGAGTTCTTCGCCGATGCTACTATGCTTTACGAGGAATCCTTTTGCCGGTTTTTTCAACTCCCGATATTCTGACATTAACATGGCGACATTTCCCGGCATGGTATCATCTCGTTGTTTATAAACTTGCTGGACAAAAGCGGTGTTTTCCGAAAAAGACTGACTCAACTCAGAAAACCCTGCCGTGTCTATCGAGCTGTAAATTTCTTTTGCCGAGTCAAGCTCGACTATCAAAGAGTCGATTTGGTTTATTTCAGTCGTGTAGTTATTCCTGTTGCAGGCATATGCCAGCAAGACTATTACCAAGAACAAGGTTAGGCGTCCCTTCATATTATTTATCAATTTTATCAAAACCTGTAAAAGTTTGAATGGCTTCTGGTATAACGATTCCATTCTCTGTTTGGTTGTTTTCGATTAGTGCAGCCATTATTCTTGGCAACGCCATAGCTGATCCGTTCAAAGTATGTACCAATGCTGTTTTCTTCTCCTCACCTCTGAATCTACATTTTAATCGATTGCTTTGGTAAGTTTCAAAATTTGAAACAGAGCTCACTTCAAGCCATCTTTTCTGCGCAGCACTATACACTTCAAAATCGTAAGTGATGGCTGATGCAAAGCTTAGGTCACCTCCGCAAAGTCTCAGAACGCGATAAGGCAATTCTAACTTACCTAGAATTCCCTTTACATGAGAAATCATTTCATCTAGCAGGCCATAGCTTTCTTCGGGCTTACAAATTTGAACGATCTCAACTTTTTCAAACTGGTGCAATCTATTCAGGCCGCGCACATCCTTTCCGTAAGATCCCGCTTCTCTTCTGAAGCAAGGCGAGTATCCACAGAGTTTTTGTGGTAGCTCGTCTGCCTTTAAAATCACATCGCGGTAAATATTTGTAATTGGTACTTCAGCTGTGGGGATGAGGTACAAATCGTCTTCAGTGACGTGGTACATCTGTCCTTCTTTATCGGGAAGTTGTCCCGTTCCGAATCCAGAGTCTTCATTAACTAAAAAAGGAGGAATGATTTCTTCATAGCCGGATTTTTCGGCTTCTGCCAAGAAGAAATTGATCAGCGCTCTTTGGAGTTTTGCACCTTTTCCTCGGTAGACTGGGAAGCCTGCCCCCGCGATTTTCACCCCTAATTGAAAGTCGATTAGGTTATACTCATCGGCCAGTTCCCAATGTGGTTTGCTGTCGTTTGACATGACTGGAATCTCGCCGGCAGTTTCTACCACTTGATTGTCATCTTCGGTCGAACCTGGAGGAACCAACGCGTGGGGTACATTGGGAATCTGGGTGAGAACACCATGAAGTCTGAGTTCCAAATCAGTCAATTCTTGCTTCATCGCTTGAGAACTAGTCTTGATTTCAGCGATTTTCGCCTTGGCTGCATCTGCTGCTTTGCGATCGCCAGATTTCATGAGCATTCCAATTTCTTTGGAAGCCTTATTCAACTCGGAGAGAAGTCCATCGGTTTCGGCTTGTTTGTCTCTTTTTTGTTTGTCTAATTCAATGGCCTCTTCAACAAGGCTCTTGTAATTTGAATTTCCTCTTTTTTCAAGTCTATGGATTACTTCTTGAGTATGCTCTCTGAGAAAGTTTAGTTGAAGCATTGGTAACTGGTTTGGTGGTCGAAATTATAAATTAATCCCATCAATATCTGTCGGGATAAGACATAAAAAAAGGGGTGACGAGCACCCCTTTTGAAAATCTTTAATGCACGTCTAGTTGGAAGCAGCTGGTACTACCGAGACATACGACTTGTCACCTTTTCTTTTGCGGAATTCAACTGTACCATCAGTAAGTGCGAAGAGGGTATGATCTTTTCCCATACCAACATTTACGCCAGGGTGATGTTTGGTTCCTCTCTGGCGAACAATAATATTGCCTGCGATCGCTTGTTGACCTCCGAATATTTTCACTCCGAGTCGTTTACTTTCTGACTCCCGACCGTTTTTCGAACTTCCGACTCCTTTCTTATGTGCCATAGTATCTTAGTTTTTATCGTCAGTTTGAGTTGGTTTTTCTTCTTTCTTAGGAGCTGCCTTTTTAGGCTCAGCCTTTGGCGTAGCCTCTTTTTTTGGTGTCTCGACCTTTGCTTCAGCTTTTTTCGATTCTGCTTTTTTAGCGGCAGTCTTTTTAGTTCCTCCTAGAGTAATTCCGTCGATGGCAATCTTCGTCAAAAGTTGACGGTGTCCATTTCGGGTCTGATACCCTTTTCTTCTTTTTTTCTTGAAGACTATTACTTTGTCTCCTTTCAAGTGCTCAACAACTTTCGCTGAAACCGATGCACCTGATACAGCGGGGGCGCCAACACTTACTTTGCCGTTGTTGTCAACAAGCAAAACTTCGTCAAATGTCACCTTATCACCTTCCTTATTAGGAAGCCTGTTGACATAGACTTGTTGGTCTTTTGCAACTTTCATTTGCTGCCCCGCGATGTTTACTATTGCGTACATAACGTCTATATATGGGGTGTATAATTCTTAAAAGGGCCGCAAATATACGCAGAAATCACTTTTTTGCAAAGAGCCTTAAGGTCGATTGATTAAAAAGATTCCTCCGAGCATGGTGAAGGCGCATAAAACTTGGGTGATTGTAAGGATTTCGCCGTCGGTAATTCCCCAAAATATGGCAATGAGAGGGATTAAATAAGTGACCGATGAGGCAAATATAGTGGAGGTTTCCTTCACCATTTTGTTAAAAATCATCAAGGCGATGGCTGTTCCAAGAATTGCTAAAATCGAAATTGCACCAAAACCCGTCCAAGCACCGGGTAGATTTTCTATTTTGTAAAAAAAGTCTGTTGATATCAGAATGGTCAATCCAATAGGGCTTACTAAAAGAAGTGCTAAACCAGTAATGGCTATCGCCGATTCTTCCTGTAAATATTGTTTGATAGTGTTAAGGCTGATGGCATAACACACAGTAGCTACTACGACAAGCAATGCGTATGCAATATTCATATTGCTCACATCGATGGTGCCACCGGTTGAAATTAATCCAACGGCGCCGAATAGTCCAATTAGTAATCCAACCACTTGAATACGTTTTATTCGAATCGCAAAGAATAGCAGCCCAATGAGCATGCTAAAAATCGGAACTAGAGCATTCAGCATTCCAGCAACTGAGCTCGAAATTTCTGTTTGTGCTAATGCAAAGAGAAAGGCAGGGATCGCGTTTCCAAATAGTCCTACGGCGATGAGATACCTGAGTTTACCATTTTTTAACACGTCTAATTTATTGAGGATGATAGGCAGCATAAATAGCGCGGCTACTGTAATTCTAACCGCCCCAACCTGAATAGGTGTGAACAGCTCTCTGCCGTCAGACGTGTAAAGCCCACGTTTAATTAAAATGAACGAGCTTCCCCAAATCACAGCAGTGATAAGAAGCATCACCCAATGTCGCAGTTTTGCGGGTGAGTCCTTAACTGGAATACGGTTCTTCGACTTGGCCTTCAATGGTAAATAATTTACTTTTGCACTCGCACTTAAAGTGCTTAAAACCTAATTTGTATGAATACACGCGTTAACAATTTCACTAGGACTCTGTTTTTAGCNATACTGACAATTTTGGTTGCTTGTACTGAAATTGACAANAAAACGGTAGCAACAGATTCTNCAATTGAAGTAACTTTTGTTGAAGAAACAGGACCAGAGGAAACTTTTGTTGCAAACATAGCTATAGATGGCATGCACTGCGAAATGGGATGCGGCGGACGAATCGCCAAAGAGCTGAACCAACTGGAAGGAGTGAAAAATACGGATATTGATTTCTTCGGGGAAGGAGAAACTAACTTCGCGCTGGTGGAATTTGATGCAAATACAGTGAGCGAGCAGGAAATGATAAAAGTAGTAAACGATTTATCTAGTGGTAATTATAACGTAAGTGCCGTAGAAGTAAAGCACATCGTGAAGTCTGAAGAATCTGCTGAGGAAGAGGACGATGCAAGTGCTTTTAATCCTCGAGTGGACTACAAACTGCCAAATATATTTTCCGCTTTCAGTAGGCTGTTTTAGATAAGATTCGCAAAAAAATGAACAACCCCTCTATTTGAGGGGTTTTTTTATTGTTTTTTCGGAATGAAAACCATTCTCTACCGTCTTTCAGTTGTTTCTCTAATATGCACAATGCTTGTGATGCTTGCTGGCAGTATTGTCAGGATGACTGGTTCAGGTATGGGGTGCCCGGATTGGCCAAAATGTTTCGGCTACACCATACCACCCACAGATATCGCCACCCTCCTTTGGTCTCAAAATAGAGAATTCGAAAAAGGCAATATCATTATAAAAGAAGCGAATCTGCTGGTTGCAAGTAAGGATTTTGTTTCGTCCGACGCTTTCAATAAAGCAAATTGGGAGCCTTACACGAAACACGACTACGCTATTTTCAATCCGTTTCATACATGGGTTGAATTTATCAATCGATTGATTGGAGCCTTTACGGGGTTTCCGGTCCTGATATTAGCCATTCTCTCGTTGTCGATGATTAGAAAGTCACCTGTAGTCACCATTGTAGCTTGGCTTGGAGTTTTCTTGCTGGCCTTTGAGGCATGGCTGGGGAAGATTGTAGTTGACGGAAATTTAGTGCCTCATCAAATCACTTACCATATGTTTGGTGCACTAGGTTTGGTGGCGGTATTCACATTCCTTGCCGTTCGCTTGAAATCAAGAAATTTGGATTTCCGACCTAAACGAAACCGCACAACCGTTTTAATTGGGAGTTTGGGAATTTTTTTGCTATTGATCCAGATTTTTTTAGGAACTAGTGTGCGGGAGGAAGTTGACGCTATTGGAAAGGCCAGTCTGATAGATGGACCAGATTGGATTGAGAACCTTTCGATCTTATTCAAATTCCATCGAACTTATTCTCTGCTTGTCATTGGAATTCTTAGTTGGTTTGCCATTCGGCTCATCCAGGGAAATAGTGTATCCAATGGTCCGCGAATCCTAATTTCTTTGTTGGTTGGAGAGGTACTCGTTGGAATGGGATTGGCCTACTTGGAGATGCCTGCAGTACTTCAGCCGGTGCATTTGATGTTTGCCGTTTTTGATTTTAGCCTTGCCCTCTTGTTGCTTCTATATTACCTCAAGAAAACTGCCGTTAAACCGTTCTTAGCCTAGTTTTAGCTTTTCCATTTTAATTCGGACACCAATTTGTCGAGATCTGTTCTTATAAAATTCAAGACGGGCTTTATTGAGTCGGGATTTGGCCGTGCTTCAAAATAAAGTGACCCTCTGAGGAAATGACTGGTTGAGTCCGTAAGGTAAAGTTGAATAGGAGAGGCCACAGAGCCTCCAAGGTCATAAACCAAGCCGTAAACTGATCTCGCTGAATCCGTGATCAGCGTTTCTGTTATGCGATTTGCTTTTACCTGATGCTCGAAGGTCATCGATCTGGATTCTTCGATATATTCTCGTAAGTTACCTCCAACTTCCTTATACGTGAAATAAAATTTGGCTTTAAATTTAGGGTAGCTCAAATTAAACCAGCACTGAGAATTCGAACTGGGAGCTGTGTACTCTAATCTTCCTAATTCCGATTGCGGGAATGAGAAAGGGCAGAATTCTGGAGTTTTTTCTGAATAGGCGACATCTGGGAAGTCAATCCGAAAATACCCTACTGGTTTGGGTGTTGGCAACTCTTCGCTGCACGAGCCCAGTATGAATAACATGAGGATAAAAGAACAGCGATTCAAGATTTGGAACTTTTTTCTTGTTCGGACTCTTCCACGGTTAGTTTCACGCGTTTTATTCTTCGTTTATCTGCAGCTTCTATAGTCAACACAAAGTTCTCAAATTTTACTTTTTCATTCTTCAAAGGAATCTTCCCAGCTCGCTCCAAAATGAAACCGGCCAAGGTGTCTGATTCACCCTTTGCTTCCTCCCATCTTTCTCCGTCCATTTCCAGAATTTTATACAAATCTACAAGTGGAGTCTTTCCTTCGAAAACGTAATTGCTCTCATCGAGTTTTGAGTAAAAGATATTTTCGTCATCAAACTCGTCGGTAATATCACCAACGATTTCTTCTAAGATGTCTTCTAACGTAACTATACCCGAAGTCCCTCCATATTCATCCACCACAATAGCCATGTGCACTTTTTTCTCTTGGAAATCTCTCAAAAGATCATCGAGTTTTTTGTTCTCTGGCACAAAGTAGGGAGATCGAACAAGTGGAAGCCACTGAAGATTTTTTGCCTCCGCATGCGGCAGAAGATCTTTCAAGTAAAGAATTCCTTTCACTTGATCTAATGAATCGTCGTAAACAGGAACTCGCGAAAAGCCTTGATCCAACAATTTGGAGAGCAGCTCTGTAAAACCAGTTTTTTGTTCGAAGGCAATAACCTCCGTTCTGGGGGTCATGATTTGCTTTACATCGGTGCTCCCAAAACGAACAATACCTTTTAGGATTTTCTCCTCATCAGGAGTGGTTTCTTCGTCTTTTGTGAGTTCGAGGGCATGCTCTAATTCGTCTACGGAATAATCAGTTCCACGTTTTTTAACCCGCTTATTTATTATGTTGGTGCTACTGATCAATATGCTGCTGAGCGGGTAAAATAGTTTTCCCAAGAAACCCAATGGCGCAGACATGACCTTGCACAATAACAGGCCATTTGATGTAGCATAGACTTTTGGAATTACTTCTCCAAAAAGCAGCAGCAGAAAGGTAATACCACCAACTTGAATGGCCACCGCCACCCAAGACGCATAGTCTTCGAAGTTAAACGATTGTACGACGATAAATGACGAAATGATCACTATGGCAATATTGACAAAGTTGTTGGCGATTAATATGGTTGCCAATAATCTTTGTGGCCTTTCGAGCAACCCGAGGATTCGTTTGGCTGCAGCGGACTTCGAATGACCAAGGTCATTCTTCTCATTCGGTCCAAGAGAAAAGAAAGCTACTTCGGATCCGGATATGAGGGCAGAGCACCCAACAAGCACAAAAGAAAGTAAAATCGCTAGCCCAACATCCAGCGATATCGGATTAAATAGTGCTAAAAGAATGCCTAACGGCTCAGGATCGGGAGGTTCCAATTAGATGGATTTTGATCTACAAGATAGTTAAAATGGTAAATCATCCTCTTCTGCACTCGAAGTTTGAGTAGGAGAGGAGGAAGGCTGAGTTGCTGCTTGAACGGCATTTGGTCTTTGTGCAGAATCTCCGTTGTCAGGTCTACCTCCGATGAGTTGCATTCTTTCTCCTACGATCTCAGTAGCGTAGCGGTCGCTGCCGTCTTCCCCTTTCCAAGATCTAGTTTGAAGCTTGCCTTCAATGTAAACCTGTCTTCCTTTGGCAAGGTATTTTTCGGCAATGTCTGCTAGTTGTCTCCAGACAGTAACGCTGTGCCATTCAGTGTTTTCCACTTTTTGACCGTCCTTCGTGGTGTAGGACTCGGAAGTGGCAATCCTCAAACGTGCTAGCTTCGCCCCACTTTCGAGAGTCCTTACTTCGGGATCGAGACCCAAATTGCCGAGAATAATCACTTTATTTACTCCTGCCATGACTGATTTTTGAGACCACAAATATAACTCAATGTGATTAGACTAAACCCGTTTCTTCAAGATAGCGATGTATTAACCTTGGTACGGCGTATTTTTTTATCTCCTTCTTTGCGACAACCTTGTAAGCTCCTTTTTCTTCGAGCACCCCTGAGACTTCAGCTTTCCAAAACCGAGCTTCAATTTTCCGATGGCTCAAAAGGTGGGTGTATTCCTTTACCGGCCCACTGCTAATGGAGTCAACCTCTGTTTTCGGGAAAGTGGATTTGATTAAGTCGTGAAGAGATTCAGGGTTGGCAGAATCCTTACCTTCAATTGAAGCAAAATCGTAAAGTCCCTGCCAAATATCTTTTGCTTCCCTTTTTCTCATTACAATCTCATCCTCATTTTCAACCACCACATAGTCAATCTTGCGGATAGTCTGCTTCAATTTCTTGATTTTGACAGGTCTTTTTGTAATAGTTCCCTTTTCAAAAGCAAGACATTTGCTCTGAATTGGGCAGAGAAGGCATTTGGGATTTTTGGGAGTGCAAATTAGTGCACCAATTTCCATTATGGACTGGTTAAATAGATCAGGCTTTTTCTTGTCCAAAAGATCATTAGCTATGGCTTGGAATATTTTTATTCCGTCGGCTGAGTTTATAGGAGTTTCAATATCAAACAGGCGCGAAAGAAAGCGATACACGTTTCCATCTACTACCGCTTTAGCTTCCATAAATGCGAAACTGGCTATGGCAGCTGCAGTGTAGGGGCCAACTCCCTTTAGCTTTATGATTTCTTCATACCTGTTGGGGAACTTTCCTTTTAATTTAGAATGAATATACTTTGCCGTAGTATGAAGGTTTCTGGCTCTTGAATAATAACCCAAACCTTGCCAATTTTTCAGAATTTCTTCCTCATCTGCTGCGGCTAAGAGTCCAATCGTGGGGTATGTGTTTACGAATTTATGATAGTAATCGAGTCCTTGTTCTACGCGGGTTTGCTGAAGGATGATTTCAGAAAGCCATATCTTGTAGGGATCTTTGGTCTTCCGCCAAGGCAAGTCCCGTTTCTGTTCTAAATACCACAAAATCAGCTTCTCACTTACATCCATCTGTTCTAGACTTAGGACTCATAGGGTTAAAAAACGAATTTAGCGAAAACGCCTTTTATGCATCGTTATATTCAGGTATCTTTGCCGAAAATTCAGAAAATAATATTCACGTTTAAGTAAAAAAACATGACTAAAGCAGACGTTGTTGCAGAGATTGCAGAGCAAACAGGTCTAGAGAAAGTAGCCGTTCAGACGACGGTAGAGGCATTTATGAATTCGGTTAAGAAATCGCTTTCAGATGGTGAAAATGTTTATTTGAGAGGTTTCGGTAGTTTTATCGTGAAGGAAAGAGCGGAGAAAATTGGAAGAAATATTTCTGCCGAGGAGCCAATCGTTATTCCTGCCCACAATATTCCAGCGTTCAAGCCTTCTAAAACCTTTGTTGACAAGGTTAAGAAGAACGTTAAAGTAAGTTAGGCACGTTCACAATGAGTCACCGTGGTATTCAAATTGCCTTAGTATTTGGTGCACTCTTATTATTGATAGGGTTGATCTTGGCACCGCGGCTTCCAATGGAAAAGCGAGTAGCAGAGGCCAACCCTCTTGCTTTACAAATCAATGAAGCCGTTGATTTAGTGCAAAATGGTGAGAATCCTATGCAGGGAATCATGATGCTGAGAGAAATATTGGCTCAAGATTCGACACAAGTTGATGTGCATTGGCATCTTGCACAATTTTCCATAACTTCGCGGCAAATTTCGAACGCAGAGATGCGATTCGCTAAAGTGATTCAATACGATTCTGAAGTCAAATATCCCACAGCTTATTTTTGGTTAGCACAAACCAAGATGCAGTTAGGGAAGGACCAGGAAGCAGTTCCACTCCTCACAGAGTATCTAAAATATGAACGAGATACGGTAGTGATAAATGGGGTGAAGCGAATGTTGAATCAACTCAAAGTTGATAATAACATTTAATAATAAAATTATGCCAAGCGGTAAAAAACGCAAACGCCACAAGATGGCAACGCACAAGCGCAAAAAGAGACTCCGTAAAAATCGCCACAAGAAGAAGTAATTCTTTTGATTTTTGCGGGCTTTAAACCCGCTTTTCGGTAATTAATTTTTTGTGTTTCGTGAATCTTGAGCTAATCGTAAATGCCAAGGGAAACGAAGTTGATATAGCCTTTCTGAAAGACGGAGTTCTAACAGAATTACACAAAGAAAAAGGAAATCAAGATTTTGCAGTTGGTGATATCTATCTGGGGAAAGTACATCGCGTCATTCCCAGCTTGAATGCGGCCTTCGTTGACGTTGGTTACGAAAAAGATGCATTTCTGCACTATTTAGATCTTGGACCACAATTTAAGTCGCTTCACAAATTTGTGAAGCGCACCATGTCTCAAAAATCTATTCCGGCTTCGCTTCAAAATTTTCCAACCGAGGAGGATATTGATAAAAATGGCAAGATCAACGACGTCGTTTCCGGCAGTCAAAACATACTTGTGCAGGTGGCCAAGGAACCTATTTCGTCTAAGGGTCCTAGGCTTACCTCAGAAATCACCCTCGCGGGTAGGTTTGTAGTTTTAGTTCCCTTTGGGGAAAAAATTTCTTTGTCTCAAAGAATAAGAAATCGGGAAGAGAGAACAAGATTAAGGCGTCTATTAACGAGCATTAAGCCGAAAAATTTTGGTGTTATCGTTAGGACAGTTGCCGAGAATAAAAAGGTGGCTGAGCTCGACGCCGATCTGAAAGATCTCTACAGCCGCTGGGAGAAGATTCACGAAAATTTAAATCGAGCTAAACCTCCCAAACGAGTGCTTGGAGAGCTCAACCGCACGTCAACGGTATTAAGAGACCTGCTCAGTGCAAATTTTTCTAAAATTCATATTAACGACGACGCTCTTGGCGAGGAAGTCAAAGAGTACTTAAGAAAAATTGCTCCCAAGCAGGAGAAGATCGTGAAGACTCACGCTGGTAAGGACGTTTTTGATAGATTCGGAATTAATCGACAAATTAAGTCTGCCTTTGGACGGCAGGTCAATTTGAAAAGTGGCGCCTATTTAATCATCGAACACACTGAGGCAATGCACGTGATCGACGTGAATAGCGGCAGCAGAAAGGCGGGTGATAAAGGTCAAGCAATGAATGCCCTTGAGACCAACCTTGAATGTGCAGAGGAAATTGCTCGGGTTCTTAGGCTCAGAGATATGGGTGGGATCATTGCTATCGACTTTATTGATATGCCCGACCGAGCCCATCAACGCCAGCTTTTTGAAAAGCTGAAGGATTGTCTCAAAGATGATAAGGCTAAGCACAATGTATTGCCTCCGAGTAGATTTGGTGTAGTTGAAGTCACACGCCAGCGCGTTCGCGAAGTGACTGATATCTCTACCGAAGAGGTCTGTCCATGCTGCGAAGGAACTGGTAAAATTCAGGCGTCTGTGCTGATTACTGATCAGATACAAAACAATCTCAGATACATTGCTGATGAACTTAGGGTGAAAAAGATTGTCTTGAAAACTCATCCTTTTCTGGCTGCATTTCTAACTAAAGGTTGGTTTCTCTCAAAACGCCGAAAGTGGAGCTCGGAAATGAAGCTGGGTATTAAGATTGAATCAGACTCCGACTATTCTTTTCTGCAGTATAAATTTTTTACCCCTTCTGGAGAGCCTATTGACGACTAGTTCGTGTCGTCTACCANGTGATCCTCAAGATTTATATNGCCTTCTCCACCTGAGAATCCTACTACTTCTTTGTAGACACAATAAAGTATACAGAAAGTCACTGGTATGGTAACCAGTAGGCCAACAAAAAGGAACATAACTCCCACAAAGTTTAGTAGGATAATGACAATCCATAGGGCTAAAAACTGAAACCAGTTTTTGTTCACGAGTTTCACACTCATTTTTATAGAATCCCAAAAGTCTGTTTTGGCAAATACGATCATCGGCATGGATAATGTAACTCCAACCGCCAACCAGATCCCAGGAATGACGAGCAAAAAAGTACCTATCGTTATCAGTATTCCCGAGATGAGTGAGTACAGAAAAAGCTGTACCACATGGTCAAATCCCTTGAAAAAGTCGTTTAATTCAGCACTACCTTCAATGTCGATCTTTCTAGCACCAAGATGAACTCCTGCGTATAGCGCTGGTACTACTAAATAAGATGCTACGGAACCTACAATTGGTATAAGACCTAGGAAAATTAAAATCAAACCTGCTAAAAGTCCATAAAGAATAAATGGACCTGGATTTTTTCTGAAGAGCTTCCAGCCACCAGAAATGCAGGATTCTACACTAATGGTGTATCCGTGTTGAATCTTTTGCTCAATTCGTATTGTGTCGTCTTGGACTTCCATAGCTGAAAATTTCGCTTAATTTAAATGATTCCTCTGGATTTTAGCTCAAGATATTTATTGACCACCTCAACCGAAAGCGTCTCTGGCTTGCAACTAATCGTATGAACGCCTTGTTTTCGGAGTTTATTGATAATCTCCTCACGCTCATTCACTTTCCTAGCCGCAAGGGTTATCCTGTAAATGTCTTCGACATTGCTTTTCGCTTCTGAAGCAAGATTTGAGAGCTCGGAGTCTTGAAATAAAATCATGACGAGAACATGCTTACGACTGATCTTTTTCAGCATTGGTAATGCTCGATCTGCGGCATGTTTTGATTCGAAATTCGCAAAAAGTAAAATCAAGCTTCTGTTTTGCGCCAGTCTATTGACCGATTTGAAAAGGAGTTCGAAATCAGGTTCTAGCGATCTTTCTTTCTCATCATACAGTGAATCAAGAATTTTTCGAATTTGACCTGACCGATTTTCTGCTTTTATGGCAGTTCCAATTTTATCCGAAAAGGTGATCAGACCGACATTGTCGTACTTTTTAAGAGCAACATTTGATATGGCCAAGGTAGCATTGATCGCATAATCTAGATAAGTAATATGCTCGAAAGCCATTTTCATTGTTCTTCCCTTGCTGATTACGCAATACAAATTTTGACTCCTTTCGTCCTGGTATTGGTTTACCATTAACTCGCGAGTTTTCCCAGTGGCTTTCCAATTAATATTCCTGTAATCATCTCCTTCTACAAAAGGCGAAATCTGCTCAAACTCGTAGCTCTGCCCAATTCGTTTGTGCCTTTTATGCCCCATGGGAGATGCCTTTCGGCTAAAAGCGAGTAATTCGGTTTCGTGCATCTGTTTTATGCTCGGGTACACTGATATGTCCTCCTGAAGCTGCAGCGGAAAACGACGTTTGACTAAATGAAGTGGGCCTTCTATCAATACATTTAGTACCCCGAATTTGTAGGTGCCACGATTAATAGGCTTGATCTGATATTTCAATATATTTTTGCCAGGATTTAGGGTCTTTTCCAGTTGAAAATTCCGCTCTTGCAGCTGGAAAGGAATTTCATCCAAAATCTGCGCTGTAAGTGGCATTATACTCTTGAATCCGAGAATGATTTTCACTTCAGTCTCGTCCGCTAGGCCAAGTATTCTTGGGAGTTCCCTTTTCCCGGTAAGCCTTACATTTTTATTGAACAGTATGAATATATCTGCCAAGGCGAGTGCGAAAAGCAGACCGGTAATAACTTTTCCGAGTGTAAAAAGCAGAGGAAAGCTAAATCCAAAGGCACAGAGAAATACTGCCGTGGCTCCCGTGCTAAAAAACAGCGGTGTTAACCAGATTCTTTGAGTCCACTTCATTATTTCGGCACTTCTACCTTACGAATGAGGCTTTCGATCACTTCTTTTAATTCTACTCCTTCAATTTCACGCTCATAGCTGAGAATGAGTCTATGATTCAGTACAGGGAATGTGGCTTTTTTGATATCGTCCGGTGTTACAAATCCCCGCCCGCTCATCAATGCCAGCGCTTTAGATGCTTTGAGAATGGAAAGTGAAGCCCTCGGTGAAGCACCTAAGTACAAGTCGCTATTATTTCTCGTTCGATCAACAATTTGAGCGATGTACCGAACCAAGTCATCTTTGATGAAAATCTGTTCTACCACTTTCCTGAACTTGATCAGCTCTTCACCTGAAAGCACTGGTGATATTTTTTCTTCCCGAATGCTGTAGAAATCATCCTTAAAACGCATCAGCATTTTTTCTTCATCATCCAAATCGGGGTAAGTAGCTACCAGCTTAAAAATAAAACGATCGAGTTGAGCCTCGGGAAGTTTGTATGTGCCTTCTTGTTCGACTGGATTTTGGGTAGCGATTACAAAAAATGGAGCCGATATCGGATGCGTCTTTCCGTCTACGCTGACCTGCTTTTCTTCCATCACCTCCATCAAAGCGGCTTGTGTTTTGGCGGGAGCTCTGTTGATTTCGTCAATGAGCACCAAATTGCTGAAGATCGGTCCTTTCTTGTAATGAAATTCACTGCGTTTCATATCAAATACCGTGGTTCCAATGATGTCAGTCGGCATAAGATCAGGGGTGAACTGAATTCGGGTGAAGTCTACCGATATGCACTTAGCCAATAATTTAGAAACCAGAGTTTTGGCAATCCCTGGCACTCCCTCCAGTAAAACATGACCATCGGTGAGTAAAGCTGCTATCATAAAGTCGATCACATCATCTTGCCCGACCACGACCTTCGCAATCTCCTGCTTGATCTTATTGATAGCAAGACCTGCCTCAAAAGCTTCTGCACTGAGCTGATTTTGAGATGAAGCGTTGATTTTCGCTTCTGGTTCTTCATTTTGAGGATGGATGTTTTTTGAATTTTCGTTTTCTATGGGCATCGTAAGTAAAATTCGGTTAATTCTTTATCGATCTTAATCAGATCAGCGTCGTTTAAGGTGCTATTGTGTTTGTAACGTTCAAGTTTTTTGAAAAACTGTTCAATATAATTCTTGTCTAGTTTCAGTTTTACAGAGGCCTCTTGAAAAAACTCTTGAGTTGGTTTATAGGCATTCAAACCATATTTGTTCTTCAAATATGCCTGTAGGAGTTTCGTTTGGCTAAGAATGATGTCTTTGTGATTTCCTTCTTTTCGGAAAAGCCCATAGATCATTTCGAGATAGGCCGCATTTTGATTTTCAGGCAGTTTTAAAACGGGTATCGATCTTTCTTTTCTTCTCATGCTATTCATTACGTAGATGACTGTGAGAAGCAAGGTTAAGTACCACCCCCATTTCAAAGCGGGTTGTCCCAAAATGAATTTCAAAGGTGTTTCAGTGATATTTGGTCCATCATCAGATGGATAAAAGTCTGGTTCAAACCCTGGTTCTAAATACCATAACTTCTCGTCTTTCGTCTCAGGAATGATTTCATTCACATAGTCGAAAACACTTTCTTTTCGGAGGTGATAATTGGTAAAAACCATTGGGGTAGAATGAATAATCATTTCACCTTCACCCCATTCTTTGCGAACTAGGTTTGTGTATTGGTCATGATTTACCTCAAATTCGCCAAGCGTATCGTAACAGTTAAGTTTTGAGATGTATATCCAAGGGTGAATTCTCGGTTTATTGTAAACGTCAAAAGAAATTTCAGCTGATTTACTTCCCGATTTGAGTTTCACCTTTTCGGACTCAATGCGCTTGGTCAACTGTTTTTCGGGAGAAACTCCGCAATCATCCAGCGATCTGAGAATTCCTCCAGCTGATCTCGAACTCAAAAAAACATTGTTCCCGTTTTGCGCGAATCGTGCGAGCAGGGATACTTCTGAAGAATCTATAATGGAATAACCAGCAACAAAAATTAGGGTCGTGTTCGTTGCTGCTAGGTAACTTGTATCGGTATATAAGCCTTCTAGTACTTCAAATTCCTCAACCGAGCTTTTCAGCACACTCTTAAATAGGCTCAAATCATAGGGCTGCTCTCCGTCATCTACATAGGTTTCACTCCATATGTAACCTGACTTCAGACTACTAATGACATAGAGCATGGCAAGCAACGCCAATGCACTAATGAATATAATGATACTTGTCCTACGAGTTTTTTTCATTTTCTATTGAATGAATAAACTCTAAGAAGTTGGGCTCTACTTGTTCGTAAACCTCCTGATTTACCTCTTTTGCCCCGTACCATACGAATTCATGAAGCAGAGTAAGCTTCAAAAACTGACTTGACTTTTCTTGCCAATTCAGCTCCATGGTGTATTCCCGATTGGTTTTTTCGGTTCCCGCTTTTAGCTTTCCAAGTCTGTCAAGGTGCTTGATGGCTATCTGCTGAAGAATCCTAGTTGCCTCGCGGTAGTCGCCTTCATTTTTGGCCCTTTTGCAGGCTTCCCACAATTCATTCAAGGGAGATAATACTGTTGGTTGGTCCGACTCTACTTCCAGTTCTTGTATTTGAGAATCCTTTGCCATGCTGTAAGCTCTTTTGCCTGAAACAAGACGGAAGATCACAAAAACCAATATTCCACCTAATAGAATAATCGCTAAATACCTTAGCAATATCAGCCATTCTGACAGTCCGTTTAGGGCTCCTGATACCAACTCATCATTGGGTAATTCAGGGGCTTCTTCAATAAATTCCATTCCTTCTTTCGCATCGGTCCACTCGTCTTTATTGAGCGGCCCTTTCAGCAAAATGGCGAAACTTAATAGGTATGTGTAGAAAAGCATCATTCTTGTTCCATACCGTAGGCAACTCTTTTTACTCCGATGGATTTCACTCTTTCCACCAAAGATGTCGCATATTTAGCCTCTCGAGCTGAGAAATATTCAAAGAACTGCGAAACTATTAATAATGGGATCATCAATGCTAGCCCGAAGTGGTCGATGATGGTCAGGCAGATGATTGCAACTGTCTCTTTCGTTTCGTTTTGTGAATCTATATTCCATTGAAGAACTTCAATGTAAAACCAGGTGAAAGGCGACGATAGCAAAATGAGTATCAAGAAAGAAAGCGCGGCAAAGGAAAGATAGGTCAAAAAGATATACCTCTTAGTTCCGTTCAATAGGGCTAGCATAGAGCCAAATGCATCCGGAAGAGATAATTCTTCGATTAAAGACACGACAAGCCAAAAAACCAAAAATGGCAGTGCGATCAGTCCTGAAAGAGAAACAATAACCGCGTCGGCGAGAAAGCTCAGCTCAAAAATGGTGACGATGAGTAGAACTTTTAAAACGGCTCGCCAACTCAGTTTGATATTGAGGTGGGAGTATGATTTTGATAAATAATAGAAGGAAAAGAGGGTGATCAGCGTTTCCAGTCCGGTGTTTAAAAAGAAGGCAACGGGCAGGAAACCATAGTCGTGAAATTGAAATAGACTCAAAGGATTGGAGGTGCTGAAAGTGACCAGCTCAACAATTTCTGATCTGAATATTGAGAAGAGAATCACAGAAAAGAGAATCGCTCCAATGGCTGCAATTCCTGTAAACTTGACAAGTCCAATCCGAAATAAAATGAAAGTGGAATTAAATATTTCAGTCGTCTTCCTCAGTCCACTTAAGCTTGGGATCTTTTGGCCATCTAGAATGAGATCGTCCTTGTCGAGATCCTGCTTCGATTTCCCCTTGAATTTCAGCCATGGATACAACCAAAAATAAGTTCCAATAAAAGCAAAGCAAGCAAAAATGAAGATGCCTCTAATCGCATTTGGCATCTCGGTGAGTCGAGTAAAAAAGCTTTCTATGAAGCCTGCTGCGATAAAGATGGGAACCAGACCAACCATGATCTTAATGGCCCTTCTTGCTCCGAGAATAAAGGCCTGTTTTCGCGGGAGAGTTCCAGGGAAAAGTAAACCTCTCCCCATGGTTAGCCCCGCAGCACCAGCGATCACAATAGAGGATATCTCTAGGGCACCATGCATCCATATGGCGAGGAAGCTTTCTTGGAAAAGCTCTCTTTCAATGAAGAAATACTGAAAAGTCCCAACCATAATCCCGTTGTAGAGCATAATAATTAGGGTTCCCACTCCAAAGAAGGCACCTAGTACAAAGGTTCTGAACGCAACCAGAATATTGTTGACGGTGATTTGAAAGAACATTTCAAACTCTCCAGCTGACTTGTAAACACCCATTGGGTCACCATTGGCGATATTCTCCTCAGTCATCTCTATGTATTCATCACCCAGAATTATAGCAGCAAAATTTGGTTCGTGGATGGACGACAATACTCCAATCGCCATTGAGAGCAGAAAGAAGATCAACGAAATATTTAATTCCCTCTTCGTCTGATAAAGAGCAAGCGGCAGATCATGAGACCAAAACTCAAACAGTTTTTGAAATGCACCCCCACGCCTTTGATGGAGTTTGATGTAAATTTTTTGGGCTAGGGCATTGAGATAAACTCTGATGCTTCTTTTTTGATAGTGAGTCCTAGAGTAGGATAGGTCTTCGGTAATTTGAGAGAATAGATCGTTAAACTCTTCTGGATTTACGGTCGAATTATTCTGAGAAGCTTTCTCAAATTTGATCCAGTTTTTCTGATTTCGCTCTACGAATCTTTTCTCGCGCATTCAGCTTAATAAGGTCCTCGAAGGTATTTAATTTACCTCTTTGTCAAAAGAAATCTTCCCTGCTTTCAGTCCAAAATTTATAATTTCGATGCGATGCGGAAAGTACATGTCATTACAGCTCAAAACATCGTCATCGATTTTGGCTTGGCTACGATCGGTCAGCGATTGCTTGCCTTCGTTATTGATATGATGGTGGTTGGCGCAGTTGTGCTGTTTATGTTCATTTTTATAAGCATTATCAATGAAACCGTCGCCCTGCTGAGCGGACTCATTTTCATACTCTACACTTTGATCATGGAGCTCTTATTTTCTGGGCAGACGCTCGGGAAGATGGCTTTGAAAATAAAAGTCTTAACTGTAGATGGAAAAGAGCCAAATCCACTCGATTTTGTGATTCGTTGGTCTTTCAGACTCTTAGATATATGGTTTAGTGTCGGGGCATTGGCAGTAGTGGGCATCAGTACTTCTCAGCGAGGACAGCGACTAGGTGGTGTACTGAGCAACTCGATGGTGGTAAACCTCAATGCTGAATCTAATCTTACTTTAAGGGATATTTTAAGAATTGAGGATCGTTCAAAATATCAACCCCAGTTTAGCGATGTTATTCGTTTCAACGAAGAAGAAATGTTGACCATCAAAGCCGTCCTCGATCGCTATTCCAAGTATCATAATAAAGCTCATTTAGCCCTACTGGACAATACGGCTATAAGGTGTGCCAAAGTTCTCGAACTCCAAGAAGTTCCAGATGATAAAACTCGGTTTCTCAGAACTTTGATCAAAGACTACATCGTCTTAACTAGAAGCTAGTGGTGCAGAGAAAATATCCACCGCAAGAAACCCTGCACCGGATGAAGCGCTGGTGCGATATCCAAGAAAGGGCACATTCTGAGGTCAGAAGAAAGCTCAATTCTTGGGGTGTGTATGGAGATGAAGTTGAGAACATCGTTGCAGATCTCATCAGTCTTAACTATCTCAATGAAGAGCGATTCGCTCGAGCCTTCGCAAGGGGAAAGTCAAGAATAAAATCATGGGGTTGGAAGAAAATTGAAATGGAACTTAAAGCTAAAGGCGTTTCCAACTACAGTATAAAGGCCGCCTTCGAGGAAATAGATCGAGAGGAATACCTTGACCAGTTGTTTTCTCTAGTTCGAAAAAGGAGTTCGCTCATCAAAGCCTCAAATCCTTACGAGAAACAACAAAAGTTATTGAAGTTTTTAGTTTCAAAAGGGTATTCATACGAGGATGCAAATCTCGCTATAGAAGAAGTTCTATAAGAACATCTATGAGTGTCCATTTCTATTACTTTTGTCGCCATGATTACAGCAGAAAATATTGCAGAATTAGCCGGGCGCCTGGAAGCGCTAAGGGGGTATCTTTGACATACCTGGCAAGAAATTAGAGATTGAAGAGGAGGAGAAGCACACTCTAGATCCTAACTTTTGGGATGATTCCAAAAAAGCCGAACAAATCCTTAAAAAGATCAGGAACAAGAAGGTTTGGACTGATGCCTATGCAGATGTCGAAACTAACCTTGAAGACCTGAAAGTTCTCTATGATTTCTTCAAAGACGGAGAAGCTGAAGAAGGAGATGTCATGGAGCAGCACGCCGCAACGGTAGAGGCGATGGACGAACTTGAATTCAAGAACATGCTATCGGCAGAGGAAGATAGTATGGATGCTGTAATGCAAATCACCGCGGGTGCCGGAGGTACGGAGAGTTGCGACTGGGCATCAATGCTCATGCGTATGTACCTGATGTGGGGCGAAAAGTCTGGTATGAAGATCAAAGAGCTCGATATGCAAGAGGGAGACGTGGCAGGCATCAAGTCTGTGACTCTCGAGTTTTCTGGGGAATTTGCTTTCGGCTACCTCAAAGGGGAGAATGGTGTACATCGGTTAGTTCGAATCAGTCCGTTTGATTCCAATGCCAAGAGGCATACTTCCTTCGTGTCAGTTTATGTTTATCCGCTCGTTGACGATAGTATAGAGATTCACGTGAACCCCGCAGATATTACTTGGGATACCTTTAGATCAGGTGGCGCAGGTGGTCAAAATGTAAATAAGGTGGAGACAGGAGTACGGCTTCGGCACAAGCCTACGGGAATTATCATCGACAATACCGAAACTCGTTCGCAACTTGGGAACAAAGAGAAGGCGATGCAGCTCCTAAAGTCTCAGCTATACGAAATGGAGATTGCCAAGAAAATGGAAGCACGAGAAGAGATCGAGGCAAGCAAGAAGAAAATCGAGTGGGGTTCTCAAATTCGCAACTACGTAATGCAGCCATACAGACTGGTGAAAGACGTTAGAACCGGTCACGAAACTTCTAATGTCGATGACGTCCTTGACGGTGATATCGATGAGTTTTTGAAAGCCTACTTAATGGAGCACGGAAAAGCATAACAATGGGAGCTGAATATACCATTTACCACAACCCAAGATGCCGAAAGAGCCGTGAAGCAGTTCAGTTAATGCAAAGTGAGGGAGTTGATTTTGAGATTGTAAAATACCTTGATAACCTTCTCACGAGAAATGATTTGAAAAGGCTCTTGGCAAAACTCAATCTAGATGTTCAGAGAATAATCCGAAAGGAAGAAAAGCTCTACAAAGAGAAGTATAAGAACATGAATTTTACCGATGAGGAATGGCTCATCATTCTCGAGGAAAATCCAAAATTGATTCAAAGGCCGATCGTAGTGAAAGGAAATAAAGCGGTAATCGGGAGACCTATTGAAAATGTAATTAACCTACTGAAATAAGAATGAGTTACAGGATAGAAAAAGATACAATGGGCGAGGTGAAAGTTCCCGCCGACAAGTATTGGGGAGCGCAAACCGAGCGCTCAAGAAACAATTTCAAAATTGGACCAGAGGCCTCCATGCCTCTCGAAGTGATATACGGTTTTGCCTACTTGAAAAAGGCAGCCGCTATCACCAACTTCAAAGCAGGGGTTCTTCCAGAAGAGAAGATGAAATTGATCTCGGCCGTGTGCGAAGAGATTCTGGAAGGAAAGCACGACGATCAATTTCCATTGGTAGTTTGGCAAACGGGCTCTGGAACCCAGAGCAATATGAACTGCAATGAGGTAATTGCCAACCGAGCGCACGTATTGGGCGGGGGCCAATTAGGCAATGGAACTAGAACCATTCATCCAAACGACGACGTAAATAAATCCCAGTCGAGCAATGACACCTATCCTACAGGAATGCACATAGCTTCCTACAAGGTTATAGTTGAGAAAACCATACCTGGTGTATCCCGACTTCGAGACGTCCTCAAGGCAAAGTCTGATGAGTTTATGAACGTCGTTAAAATCGGTAGAACTCATTTAATGGACGCAACGCCACTCACCCTAGGTCAAGAGTTTAGCGGATATGTATCGCAGCTCGATCATGGGCTCAGAGCCTTGAACAATACTCTTGACCACCTCAGCGAGCTTGCTCTCGGAGGAACTGCTGTTGGAACTGGTATCAATACACCTCCAAATTACGCAGAGAACGTAGCGAAAGAGATCGCAGAGCTTACCAAGCTTCCGTTTAAATCTGCTGAAAATAAGTTCGAAGCGCTCGCCGCTCACGATGCCATGGTAGAGACGCACGGAGCATTAAAGCAGTTAGCTATTTCGCTCAATAAAATAGCCAATGATATTCGACTGTTGGCTTCTGGCCCGAGGAGCGGAATTGGCGAAATTATCATTCCCGCAAACGAACCAGGTTCATCCATTATGCCGGGTAAGGTCAACCCTACGCAGTGTGAGGCAATGACCATGGTGTGTGCTCAGGTATTCGGAAACGATGCCTCGATAGGATTTGGCGGAGCTCAAGGACACTACGAGCTGAATGTTTTCAAACCAGTGATGGCAGCTAACTTGATTCAATCTGCAAACTTGATTGCCGATGCGTGCATCTCATTTACGGAGAATTGTGCGGTAGGAATCGAGCCAAATCACGATGTCATCAAAAGACATTTGAACAATTCTTTGATGCTCGTTACTGCCTTGAATACTCACATTGGCTACGACAAAGCGGCGAAGATTGCCAAAGAAGCGCACAAGAACGGCACCACTTTAAAAGAAGAAGCCGTAAGGTTAGAATACCTCACGGCTGCTGAATTTGATGAATGGGTAGACCCACTTAAAATGACAGGTCTGTCTTAAGCGAAGTCTGCGTTTTTCCCAGTTTTAATGTCATTTACGAACTGCTTGATACGCTGTTCCTCTTCCTTCGGGCAGAGGAGCAGTACGTCATTCGTGTCTACTAAGATGTAGTCTTCAAGTCCCTGAATAACCACTAGTTTATTTTCGGGAACATTGATCATATTGTCTTTGCTGTCGTAGAGCATTACATTTTTACCAACGATGGCGTTGTGGTCGGTGTCCTTTTTCACATGAGTGAAAAGTGATCCCCAAGTACCAAGGTCACTCCACCCGAAGTCGCTGAGTACCACGTCGACATTATTGGCTTTTTCCATGATACCGTAGTCAAGAGACACACTCTCACAAACGGAATAGATCTCGGCAATTTTCTCCTCTTCCCTGTCGGAGTTAAGTTCTGCTGCTCCTTCTTCAAATAGTTCATGCACTTCGGGAAGATGTTGGCGGAAGGCCTCCGAAATGCTTTCCAAAGTCCAAATGAAAATTCCAGAATTCCAGTAGAAATCTCCGCTTTTGATGAATTCTTTGGCGAGATCCAAGTTTGGCTTCTCTGTGAAAGTTTTCACCTTTCTCACATCATCGCTCACGACTTGATCTGCGTCCGTAAACTGGATGTAGCCGTAACCTGTGTCAGGCCTGGAGGGCTTAATTCCTAGCGTTACTAAATTACCAGTAGTCTGAGCCTGATTAAGCGCGGTTTCAATCGTATTAATAAAAGCTTGTTCTTTTAATACCAGGTGATCTGAGGGTGCTACAATCATCCTTGCATTTGGATTCTTGGCTCTTATTTTTTCATTGGCATAAGCTACGCATGGAGCAGTATTGCGACGCGATGGCTCGCAAAGAATTTGCTCGTAAGAAATTCCATCCAATTGCTCCTTTACCAATTCTCGATACTGATCATTGGTAACGATATAGATGTTTTCTTTCGGGCAGAGGTTAAGAAAGCGTTCGAAGGTCTGCTGGATTAGGGTGTTACCCGTTCCTAAAATATCGTGAAATTGTTTGGGGTAAGAGGTTCGGCTCATAGGCCAAAAACGGCTTCCTATTCCTCCAGCCATTATCACACAGTAGTTATCTTTATTTACCATATTGCATAAGGTTTAGTCAGGTATGCGGTTTTTGAGAAAATAGTTTTCATGACCAACCGCCGCGAATGTACTCCATAAATGGAAGAAATTCTCTTTTCGATTATTACGAAATAGTGACTATTGGTTGCACCTTGGCCCGCGAGGAGATGAGGTATTTTTTTCCATCTGAGAGCCGAGAACATAGAATCCGTGTTCGTCTTAGTTGAACGTACCGATAAATCTCTCCTTTGAAATGAAATTGGTCATTCGGACCAAGCATCCCCAATAAGTTGCCTTCTTCATTATCGTACTTTGAAAGAGCAGCACTCAAGATTGGACAGGAGCAACTCGATGCTTTTGGGTTGGCGATGTGTTTTTTCAGAGCCACCGTCAGATCTTCTGGAAATACATTTTGCTTGACGAATAAGTTCAGCATTTCTGAATAGATCGACTTCCACTCCTTCCCGTGAGGAGCTACCTTATTGCCATATTTTAAATGACACCCAAGGTGAGCAAATTCGTGGATAGTAGTGATTAAAAAAGCATAGGGATGAAGGTCGCCATTTACAGTGATCTTAGCCGCCTTACCTTTATGTGCTGGGCGGAAATCTCCAAGTTTCGTATCCCTTGGTTTGGAAATCACAAAGTGCACCTTCAGCTCCACTATCCACTTGGCTATTACTCCGGCTGTGCCTTTCGGTAGCCTTGGCTCTAGCCTCTCTTTAAATTGGAGAATTGCCTCTTGCTGCGATTCTGTTTTATGCACGTAGGCGAAGTTCTTGGTCCACTACTTCGCTAGTCCACTTAGGACATGTATTGCACTTTTTCTTTTTGTTGGTAGTGCACCCACTTAGGGCTCCAACACAAATTGCCACGACAGCAAGAAATATGATTTTCTTCTTCATTTGGCATTAAAATTAAGACTAATCCTCGTTAATCGTCATCGGGTGGTAAATCATTTTCAACCTGCAAGACGGAAAATTAATTTCACTCAACTCCGTTTGCTTTTCATTTAGGAATTTACCTTTATTGAAGTTTTGAATCTCATATTTCACATAGGTCAGTACTTCACTCTTGTATGGAGGAGTTTTTCAAAGCCAGAGAAGTATCCCATTTATCGACGTCAGTTTGTTCAAGAGGTTGATAGCATTGGACTAAGTTCTATGGGAATAGTCGCTTTGATGTCTGTTTTTATGGGCGCTGTCATTGCCCTTCAGACTGCTTCCAATATGGATAGTCCTCTGCTGCCCGCATATACAGTTGGATTTACAGCGAGGCAGTCAATCATTCTTGAGTTTTCTCCGACGATTATTGCCCTTATCCTTGCGGGAAAAGTAGGGAGTAATATCGCATCGGAGATCGGTACAATGAGGGTTACCGAACAAATTGATGCTTTGGAGATTATGGGTGTTAATTCAGCGTCATATCTCATCTTACCAAAAATTTTGGCTGGTCTATTCATCTTCCCATTTCTAATTTCGATATCGATGTTTTTGGGCATTTTCGGGGGGTGGTTCATCTGTATTTCCACTGGTATCGTTTCATCAAATGATTACATCTACGGAATTCAGTACGATTTTAAGCAGTTTCACGTTTTTTATGCCCTAATCAAGACTGTGGTTTTTGCCTTTATCATCACTTCGGTAGCTTCATATCATGGTTATTATGCAAAAGGAAGCGCCCTTGAGGTGGGAAGAAGCAGTACAAAAGCTGTAGTTTACAGTAGTATTTTGATACTGATTTTTAATTATTTAATCACTCAACTCATTTTGATTTGATAGAGATTAAAAATCTGCACAAGTCATTTGGTGATACCGAGGTATTGACAGATATCAACTTTACCTTCTTGCGCGGGAAGGTGAATATGGTGATCGGTCAGAGCGGTAGTGGGAAGTCCGTAATGACCAAGTGTATCGTGGGGCTTCACCAACCTGATCAAGGTCAAATTCTCTATGATGGCAAAGACTTTGTCTCCCTTAGTCTGAATCATAAAAAGGACATACGGAAGCACATTGGAATGCTTTTCCAAGCAAGTGCACTTTTTGACAGCATGACGGTAGAGGAGAATGTAGCATTTCCTTTAAGGATGTTCACTGATAATACGGAGGAAGAGATCAGACAACGGGTGAATGAATGTTTGGAAAGAGTAAATCTAAAGGACAAAAATCACCTTTTTCCGGCAGAGACGAGTGGTGGTATGCAGAAGAGAATTGCCATTGCCCGGGCCATCGCCATGAAGCCTGCTTACCTATTTTGCGATGAACCCAATTCAGGTTTAGATCCAGGAACCTCCATCGTGATAGATAACCTCATCCATGAGATTACCTATGAGATGAATATCACCACAGTAGTCATTACTCATGACATGAACTCGGTGATCGAAATAGGAGACCACATTATGTTTCTTTATAAAGGGAAAAAATGGTGGTCGGGGGATAAAAAGGCTATTCTGAATTCAAAAAATCAAGAGCTCAACGACTTTGTATACGCTTCAAAATTTATGAAGACGCTCAAAGACAAATTGAGTAGCTAGCAATCCAATGACTTCCCTTGCCTAAGAATTCTTAAATTCGGGATTCAACCAATTTATTTCAATAACTACCATGGCTTATTCGGTAAATCTTCGCGCGCTTTCAATTCTCTTTTTATTCGGCATGATTACTGGAGTTAATGCCCAAAACCCAGGTGACACTATCACGGTTCAAACCATCGATTACAACAGCACTACGCGAGACACTATGATCACTTTTCCTGATTTCTCAGGGCTTACTTTCGAAAAAGTGTTGATGCGTTACAACATGAGGTGCAGAGACGGTGCCATAAACACTACCGGAGGAAATAATGTAGCCTGCGGAGAATGGGATTACAGTTGTAATACTTATCTCACCGACTCCACCAGAACAGATTCTGTTAGTGCAATACATCCCGATTTTATTNTCTCAGGCTTCGACGGAACTGTCTATCCTTACCGATCAGACCCAACCTACACTTACTATCAATCTATCCAGACAGAGGTTATCTACAATAATGTGATTTCTGAAGAAACGATTACAGTGGGAAGTGGAGATATTTCTGACGAGACTCCCTTTAATAATGAAGTTGGGGATGCAAAGACTATTTATTTGTACACCGCAGATGACCTCATAAATGCTGGACTTTCTAATGGGACTATTACTGGACTCAGAATGGAGATTAGTGAATTGGGTAGTCAAGTCACTAACCTCAGAATTTCTTTAAAAGAAACCGACGCAACAGAGTTGGATCCCTCCGATCCTCATCTAGGTGGCTACACTCAAGTGTATTACTTNAATACTACGTTTGATGCTGTAGGTGAGTATCAGTTTAATTTTTCAGAAGATTTTGAATGGGATGGTTCAAGTGGGATTTTGGTCCAGCTAACCTACGATAATACCGAAGGAACTGGATCAGAAGTGCTCTCTCAAGCTGCTGAACAGAGGGGGCTCTCCTCCTCCGCTGAAGATTACTTTCTTGAGTTTAACGGTGAGTCGTATTTAGCTATCGAGAATAGCTACCCAAGTGTCAGTAGTGAGATTACTATCTCTTTTTGGTCTTATGGTAATGAAGATCTACTTCCTGCTAACACCACCATTTTTGAAGGCAAAGATCTAGTTGATAGCAGGCAGCTTAATGTTCACCTTCCATGGGGAAATAGCAGAGTTTACTGGGATTGCGGGAATGATGGTTCAGGTTACGATAGAATTGATAAGGCTGCTAATCTCGATGAATTTGCAGGACAGTGGAGTCATTGGGCATTTACCAAGAATACCTCTACCGGAAGTATGAAGATTTATTTAAACGGTAATCTATGGCATTCTGGAAATGGAAAGACTAAGCCTATAGATCTTCAAGCTCTAAGACTTGGTAGATCCATTCTAGGAAGTCGCACTTACTATGGTAAAATGGATGAATTCCAAGTTTGGGATATTGAGCTTTCCGCTCAATTGATTCAGGACTATATGCATACCTCGATCGATGAGGAGCATCCATATTATGAAAACCTTGTGACTTACTACAAGTTTAATGAAGGTAATGGGGATTTGGCGAGTGACGAAACTAATTTGCACAATGCCACATTAGAGGCGAGCCCCGTTTGGAGACAAAAGGAGGGAAGAAACATTATGATGGATTTCGAACTTTTGTCAGAGCTTCCAAATCTGACCTTAGTCCAAGGAGAGTACGAAACAACGGCTGTAGAAACACCTGTGCTAGACTCTCTTATTAACCCTTCTAATACGGTTATTTCTTTTGGTATAGAAGGTACTGACCTGATAGAATTAGGTCAAGAGATTTATTATTTGGCAGGATCTTTACCCATTTTCGATGAAGGCGGTGATGAGGTTGGATCTATAAATGTTGAACCAGAGAATACCATTGAAATAGGGGAGCTGTTTTATTACCAAAAGTTCCCCATGAAATACGAAATCATGTCATTCGTAACTCCTTATGGGATAGGTCTTGACATGACGCCAACTGGAAGAACCTGGACTTTTGACCTTACTGATTTCACACCGATACTGAATGGTTCCAAACGAATGACCTTGGAGCGAGGAGGCCAGTGGCAGGAGGAAATGGATATCCAGTTTCAGTTTATTGTTGGTACCCCCCCAAGAGATGTAATCGATATTCAGCAAATTTGGAAGGTTGATCAGAGAAATTACGCCNTGATCAATGATGACACCTATTTTCCTCCTCGAGATGTTCCCACCCTAGTCAACGGTTCAGGCTTCAAAGTGAGATCNGCAATTACCGGTCATGGGCAGGAAGGAGAGTTCATACCCAGAACCCATCATGTTGATATTAATGGTGGAACCAATGAGTTTTCATGGCAGGTTTGGAAAGAGTGCTCAGCAAATCCACTTTTTCCTCAAGGAGGTACATGGATATACGATAGAGCCGGCTGGTGTCCAGGCATGGCTACCGATGTACAAGAGTTTGACATTTCTGACATGGTGACTCCTGGGGAAACGATAAATATCGACTACGGGATGAATACTGCCACAGGGGATTCTCGATATATAGTCAATCATCAGCTAGTTACTTACAGTGAACCTAATCATCAGTTAGATGCAGCCGTTGTTCAAATAAGAAAACCATCCGATGAATTTGAATTTGATCGGTTTGGAACAATTTGCCATACCCCAGAAGTTGTCATTAGAAACACTGGTTCTGAGACGTTAACTTCTGCCATAATTACCTACTGGGTTAATGATGCTACGACTCCAGAAACTTTTAATTGGAGTGGATCATTAGAGTTTCTGGAGTCGGAAACTGTTTTGCTTCCCACACCTCAAACACTTTGGCAATCTTTAAGTCCCGAGTCCAACGAATTTTACGTCTCAATTTCGTCACCAAACGGAGGTTCTGACGAATACAGTTTCAATGATACATTCAAAACTGGGTTCGTCATTCCCGAAGTAGTTCCAAATCACTTCATCATCATTGTTACCACAAACAACCAGCCGCAAGAAAATGACTATGTGGTAAAAGACGATAATGGTAATGTGATTTTCGAAAGAGATTTTACGGCAGCCAATACCTTACACCGTGATACGCTAATGCTTGATGTTGGCTGTTATACTTTCACATTTAACGATTCAGATGATGATGGTATTAATTTCTGGGCCAACAACGATGGAAATGGTGTCGTCAGAATGAAAGAAGTGAGTGGGCCTACATTTAAATACTTTGAGACTGATTACGGTGACGGGATCCATTATGAATTTACCATAGACTATCCTTTAACCTATGAGGAATTGCGCGTGGAACCATCACTTAAGATTTTCCCGAACCCAACCACTGACGACTTCCAGCTCTCTTTTTCGGGATTTGATGACGTGGTGAATGTGAGAATCTTGAACGCTGTTGGTCAGGTGCTTTTCAACGAGAGATTAGTAAACCCGTCACCAGATTTTGTCCAAGAGTTTTCCCTTGCTGGTTTTGAGTCGGGGGTTTATGTTGTGCAGGTGACTGATGGTAGTAGAGTCAGTTCTGAGAAAGTGATGAAGGAATAGAGGTTTATTAATCCAAATAGGATATAAAAAACCAAGCGTGCTGAACGCTTGGTTTTTCTTATCCTTTTTTTCAGCCATTTATTTGGTTACGATGAGTTTTTCGCTGAAGACCTGTTCATCACATTTTACTTGAACGATATAAGTCCCTGTATTGATGTATTGTAGATTGATTTCTGCAATACGACTGTTATTTTGAACTCTTTCTTCTAATAAGACTCTTCCGGACAAGTCGAATAGAGAGATGGAACTAATGTTTGCATTAGATGATTTCAAAATCACGAGATCATTTGCTGGATTAGGTGAGATCGAAATACTACTCTGAATTCTTTCTTCCTGGTAGGAGTGACTGAGGAACTCTTGGTTTGGCAATGGCGAAATGGGTGCTGTTGCTGAAAACTGATTCGCTTGATACGGATTATTTGTAATGTTATTTTGGCAAAAATCACTGACATAAGTAGATGTTGCCTCTGATTGAGGGGTGTTCCCGGCTAGCGGGACACCAACTTTAAATTTTATGCCTGGCGATATTATTGCACCAGTTTCTAACTTTATACCAACTTCCGAAGAGATTGTAGATAATTCGGTCGGAGAGGATAACTGAGTACTTACATTCACAAATTCTTTGTGCCAAGCTTCATTACCTGGCTGATATGGTTCAGGTTGATTAGATTGGAAGACAATAGGGGTATTGTAGGGATTATAAGTGGTGAAATAGTTTTGTAGATCAACAGTTGAAACTGGAATATCGTCCAAATCTATTTGAGGCCATGGTAGAGGAGTCCCCTCATACAGTTCTGCTTCCAAAGGAAAGCTTAGAATCTGATTCAGTTTATTCGGAGATCCATCCCTTCCCAAATCATAGCTTTCACCCAGGATGTTCAATCTTAAATAAAACTCGTAGTCAAGTCTGGTCAGATTTGCTTGATCGCCAGTAAAAATTACAACCATGTCATTAAGGTAATCTAGGTCTACTGGATAACTCAATCTTTCATTCTTATCTACGGAGCTATAAATATTTGTACCCCTGTGTATCTCAAATTCGTTTTGACCGTGCTGTGAAGCAATACACAATTCTCCATTTTCGTTCCCGTAAAAACTTTCTTGAAATCCGCCTGAAGTAGATTTAACAACAATCGAGGCTTTTATATTCGTTCTGTCTGGATTAAGGTTCAGTATAGGATTGATGAAATACTTTAATTCTTCATTGTCGAAGAACAACGTGAAAATAGTTCTCGGCAACCTACCATATTTGAATTCATCTGAGTCGTTGTTCTACACAGCGTTTACACAGAGATCAAGTTCATCAGTTTTTACCTTCAGTTTTGGAGTTTTCAAGAGTGAAAATGTTCCTAATGGATTATTGTAGATAGTATACTCAGGACTTAATCCGCTAGGTGTAACTTCAACAACTTCTGATAGATTATTTGACCAGTTGGAGCCTGGTACTCCCAGGTAAATAATATCTCCAGAAGGAGCATTCAGCACGGCGGTTCCAGATGCAGTTATGGAGCCATTAATGGTAGATCTAACCTTAGACGCAGAAGATGAGGGATCACCAAAATCGAACCCTTCATCCAAAAAGGCACCCATACCTGACAATAGTTTATTGTAGTCACTATTTTCCATTGTCTCATTTGTAACTATGTTTCTCCATTTGTTAGCCTCACTGTCATACACCAAATCAGCTACGTTGTCTAAGGTTCCTTGGAGGAACTCGAGAGAGTTCTGTGTTTCACTGCTTATTTGGGGTCTTTGAGAAAATATGTCCAGCAACTCAGTAAATGCTCCAGTATTCAGAATTGTGCCTCCGCTTGCTATTGAAATAACCGTCGCCGCTGCACCTCCAATAATCCTTTTCGTAACGAGACTGCTAAAACCAGTGCTTCCGGTAGTACCTTCTTGAATAACAGTTGCATCCAGTGTGCCTTTTATTTTGACATCCCTCTCGTTTTCCACAGAGGCTTCCATGACTATGGCAACATCATTCTCGCAAATACAAGGGTCATATGCGACGGGTAGATCAAAGAAGAAGAAATAACTTGCATTTGAGATCCCTGGATATTCAGTTACGACCTCATAGACTACTTCTTCCGTTTGTTGGTCTAAAGGCTGTATGGCGTCACCTTGAACTGACAACAAGTTGCTGGCTGACAGGTCTGTACCATTTGGAGTTTGTGCTATTCTTTCTTTTGGAATACTAATTCTGAATCTGATTGTTTGCCAAGATGTACTTGCGTTCGGCCAAAGCCCCAAGAACCTTAAGTTACCTGTAAATCTATTATATAGTTTAGATATGGCATGGACGGTTTAATAACTCTTTCTGTTCCGTCGTTTATCCTTCCAAAGTTTACCTTAAGCAGTTCCCAACCATCTTCTGGATAGAAGTCGCTATTTTGTAAATTGACAATCTGACCAACTGCGAAGTTTGTCGGAAACCAAAAAGGATTGTTGATTGAAGGATAAGTAATTCCTCCGCTGGTTATAATCTCAAATGTCGAATGATCGTTTCCATCGTGAGGAAACCAAAAAAAATTATTTGTTAGGCTTGGCCTATCAGGATTACTAGGATTTCTAGGATCTGTAATAACCTCAGAAGGGCAATTTTGCCCAAAGCTAGAATCGCGATTATATGTAGTTGATAATATTTCATCCTTGTCAGGATTTGGTTACTTGATTCTCACTCCAGAGAATCTTTTGATTTCTATTTCAGTGCTGTTTTCCAAGAACCGTTCGTAGTATAATTCTACACGATTTGGCTCTGATTGAGAGGTAATGATCTCTTGGTCCCATACCCGGATCCCATCAGTGCCTATCCACCAACTGTTCAATTCTTCTTCCCATTTTAACTTTTTATATGATACTAGATCATCTATTGACGAAGTGTAGAAGCCGAAGTATCTAATTGTGTCATCTGTGAGGCCAATGATATCGGAGAAATACTGCTGCTCAAATGCAGGATTTGATAAATCTTCACCATCTCTCCAAAAAGTGACCTCTCGGTCAGTATCTTCTCCCTCTACTCTGCCAATGAAAGTTCCTCTTGAGAGGAACTCTCTAGTGAATATTAGATTAGAAGAAGTGGTCAGAACGGTATTATTTATGTTAACACATCCACCAGCATCGTTCCTTACGATTAAGCTTATTTCCAGAGGCTTAAAAAAATCTTGATTATCCGGATTTAGATTTTGAAGGGTATCTTCGGTATAACTGCTAAAGCTTATTTTGAGGGATCGACCATAGCGAGGTTGAATCTCATTTCCAATATGCCACTCATAGATATCTGAGTCCTCCATATCCGCTGTAAATTCTACTCCAGAATTAAATATTGTATCGCACCACTCTGCGACTAGATTCTCTGGTACAGGAAAACCAACTGAGGTACCTCGCATTCTAAAGCTCGCTGTAGGCTCTTTGCCAAAACAAGGATCATAATTTGCACACTGAGAATTTGTTGGGTCGCAACAATTGTCATCTTCGTCTTCAGAACATGAAGAGAGAATGATACTCATTATGAGCATCAAATAAAAAAATGATTTTTCATGACCTTACTCTTTGGTTTCGGCCTTCAATTCATCAATTTCTCTCTTAAGCTCTAAAATATAAAGCGTCAGTTCTTCAATTTTCTCAGTAAGAATTCTTTCTGTTTCGCCAAGTGGTAATTCTCCGCTCTTTTCTACGTCTGCCGCTGACGGGAAGTTAGGAAGGTGACCATTTTCATCGATAAATGACTCCAACTCATAAAGCGGCATTAAATCATAGTTTTCGGAAAACACGTAATCCGACCAATCACCAGACAACTTCACGAATATTTCTTCAGCGATCATTGAGCCTTCTACCCAGAGGTTGTGCTCTTCCTCTGCGTCATCTTCTATATAGACTGAACCTCCCACATACAGTTCGTGATCATCCACAAAATTTGCAGTATTCACTCCCACTTTATCTTCTGAGGTCAATCGAAGTGGAACTGCCCCTGTGGTCTCTGATTCGAATTGAAAAACTTTTGTTTCATTACCTTTCCGCCGGATTTTTGGTGCACCATTGTAGGTCATTCTAAGATAATTGCCATCGGCACCCCACTGTGATCCTGTTTGGACCCGTAACTCATCCATAATACACTTTCCTTTCACATGAAGCTTGTGGTTGCCAGTAAAATCTCCAGTATTGATCCCGACTTCACCATTTTCGCCTAGTTCTAGAGATGTTGTGCTATTGGTTGTATTAAAAAACTGAAAGTTATTGCCAGGAGATTTCCATGTCATCCTTGGTTCGTTACTTGTTAATTCGAAGCGGATTTTTTGTGTGGTGCTTCTATAAATTGCCATATTGTTAAGTACGGCAAGCTGTTCGTTTATGCCGCTATTGAATAATCCAGATTGGATTTTACCTTCAATGTCAACGCAGAAATTGATGGTATTTGATGGAGTTAAAACAGAATTTTTTTGACCTAGAATAAAAAAATCAGGGTTTTGGTAATCAAAACCCCCTCCAACTAAACCAGTTTGAACCTCTTGCGATTCAAGCTTCAGTAGGGTTCCATCACTATCGTCAGACTTCACATGTAATTCAGCTTCCGGATTTGTAAAGTTGTCACCAATTGAGATGCCGGGGCTGCTCGTTGAGATATTGGAAACTCCTGAGGCTCCGCCTGGAATGCCCATTCTGGTAGTCTGTGAGAAGACATAATGGGAGAATAGGAAAATAAGAAAATTGATTTTTTCATAATAAGATAGTTTTAATAGTTCCCCCTGAACTTAGCAAAATATTTGCTTTGTCCTGATCTTTAAGAGCTCATTTATAACATAATACCAGTTTTTAGCTATAAAAAAAGCCGCTCCTAAAGAGCGGCTTTTAAATTGATATTTACTGATCAATTACTTTACAATAGTCATCTTACGAGACAATTTGTCATTTTCTGTTGCAATGGTGTATGTGTATGTTCCAGCTGCAAACTCTGAACCATCAAGATCAATCGTTCTCACATCTAGTGCGCCTACCAAACCAATGTTTTCTTGGTGTACCAATCTTCCATTGATATCAAATAGCTGGAATGTAACGTAGCTAGTCTCATCCAATTGGAATTGAATAGACGTATTGTCAATAACAGGGTTAGGGTAGTTCTGGCCTAGTTTGATTCCGCTTTCGTAAGATATCTCTTCTACATCTTGAATTGCGTCAGTAACAAATGCAATATTGTACACCGAACCACCCAAGAAATACCATTCTTGAGGACCTGTCGAAGGATCCTCAAAATCGAACAGCACAGAAGAAGATACTTTTCTTGTTGAGGTAGTACCAACAAAAACGAGTTCTTCTCCGAATGCCGGAATTAAAATTTCAGCTTGGTGGATTCTATTTGGCTCTATCATAACTGGGCTAGGCAGCTCTACTTCAATCCAGTTTGGTGTAGACGTTGTCGAAAGATCTTCTTCCACTACTACATAAGCGACCTGATCTTCGTCAAAAACTAATTCCATTGGATTCTCAGCAGATTCCTCATCGAGCACTCCACCTTTTCGAACGTTAAAGAAAATTTCTTCTCCTTCAGCATCAATAGATTCGTCATTTAAGGCAAAACGGATTCCAGTAATTATTCTTTCGGCATCGCTCTCTGTGAAAGAGTATCGTGTGCCGGTAATAATATCCTGTCCGTCAACACCCACCTGAGTAGTGGAATTTTCATGTTGGAAGATTCTTCCATTTGCTGAGGTGCCATTCGAAACTCTTGTAAATAGTGACACTCCTACATTATTTCCAGGTAGTTCGTCTTCTTCTGTCTGCAATACCTCAAAGTTGATCTCATAAATCCCTTCTTGGAGTTCTTCTAAACCAGCTCCATTTACCAACCAGTTTGCCGGTACTTGATCATACAGGCGAAGGGTATCTGTCACACCAGGGTCGATGGTGATTGGGTCTGAGGTTAAGGTCTCTACAGTTCCCGCTGGGTCGGTAAGAGTAACTTCTAGCTGTACACCAGTTTGTTGCAAAGAACCACCATTCGTAACGCCACAAGCGAAATCGAAAGGACGGGTTGTGAAGTCTGGTTGTGTGTGGTATTCGAAAGCATTCACCTGGCCGAGATCGGTATAATCTGCTACGGTAAAAAACTCTCCTCCTTGCTCGAAGAAAATCTCAAAGTGGCGACCATAGAAAGTCTCTCCAATGATCAATTCATTTTCAGGAAGGCTTGAAATATTAAGATCGTCTACCATCCATCCATAGCCGGAGCCAAAGCTATTAATCTGTTCTTCGGTTAGTGCCGGATTTTGAGAAAGTGGATCAGACTCCCAACGGAATCGAATTCTCACATCAGGTTGGCCTACAGCAATAGCACTAATATCTACTGTAAGTTCTCCTTGGATGGACGGTTCATTAGTAACCAAGTCTGCATTCACCTCAAACGGTGTCCAACTGCTACCCTCATCTACAGAAACTTCAAGATAATGAATGTCATAATTGAATTTTCTTGCTCTTTGATTAAACGTTACCGCCACGTCAGAAAGGTCTGAACAGTCAACAACGTCATTTAATTCAAGAATAGCATTTTGTAATTCCACATCTCCGTCTAGGAGAAATGAGATTCCGTTGAACTCACCGAAACCATTGTCTGCTGTAGCAGAAGCCATTGCACCCATAAAATCCAAAACGTCCTGGTTTTGTTCGGTTACCACAGCCCAGTTTCCTTGATCACCTTCTGAAAAAATATTCCAATCATCAGGATTGCTAAAATCGTTGGTGTATACACTGTTTTTCTCAGCATCGGTATGGTAATCGATCTTTGTATCCTGTGGATATTCCATTTTTGCGATGTGCGAGTGGATTACATGCTTTGACAATTGATTGTTTTGAGCATTTGCCACAAAACATACCAAAGCAGAGGCAACGAGTGATAAGTAAAGTTTCATTCTCATAAATCTTTTTTTAGTGTTGTTAATGAAGTTGGATAAAATTAACTAAAAAATATTGATGGATGCAGTTTCATGGAACTACGATTTACTCGATGAATCTCAATTGGCTTACCAATATGAGAAGAAATAAGGATGACTAAAGTTTAGTCCATAAAAAAGGCCGCTAACAGCGGCCTTTCCGAAAAATACAGTACTCCCAGTTATTTAGTGATAACCATTTTTCTCACAACCTTTTGGTTACCAATAGTTAAACCATATTGGTAAACTCCAGCAGCGAGACGGAGGTCGTCAAGAACAATATCTTCTTGGTTTCCTGCAGGTCTATCACCTAGATCTTTTTGGTATACAATTTTACCATTATTGTCAGAAATAGAGAATCTGATATTCTCTTCTGGGTTATCAAGATTCCAAGAAATTCTTGTAGAACCATTGGCTACAGGGTTAGGGAAATTTTGCCCCATAAAGAAATCAAGATTTCCTAATTCTTCGGTTCCTACAAAGTCGCAACCCGCGCATCCTGCTTGAATATTGGGACAATTTCCACCAAGAGTGAACCATCCTTGAGGACCGCCAGAAGGATCGGCAAATTCGAACAATACACCAGCTCCAGTCTCTTGACCATTGGAAACTGCAAAGAATGCAATGTCGCTTCCTACTTCAGGGCTTTCCGCTTCAGCCTGATAAACAAGACCTGGTTGAAGAGAAACTGGATCTTCAAACATTACGGTCAAGTAAATAGCTTCACCTCCGGTAGATACATCTCCTTCTTCGATCACGTATGAGAGCTCGTCCTCATCAAAGAATCTATTCATTTCATTTTCTGGACCTTCTGCTTCAAGCACAGACCCTTGGCGAAGGTTGACAAAAACCTCCTCTCCGGGAACCGTTGGATTGTCGCTACCATCAACCAAAACGAACTGCACGTAATTTACTTCGGTTTCTTCTTCTACCATAAATTGGCTTCCCCAAATCGCGCCTTGGCCGATGTTGTACCACCCCGTATATGCTGATCCCTGGTCGTTAGCCATTCTCTCTGTGTTCACCGAGAAGAATTTAGTTTCTCCGATGTTATTGTCTGGAAGAGCATCTTCGGCGTCATTGTCATGGTTGATCTCGAAGTCTACACTGTAATCCCCTACAGTTCCTGCTCCACTGAAGGCATCGAGTAGAACATTCTCTATGACTATAAATTGAGATTCATTTGGCGCAAGGCTTGCTAAAGGAGGGTCCGAAACGAATTCTTCCACACCAGCTGGGGTTGTAACAATAGCTTTAAAAGTAACATTCGTGAGGTTTGAGGAACCAGAGTTGCCCACCTCGCCGACAAAACTAAGAGGTCTTACATGGTTCACACGGTACTCATTGTACTCTATGTTTTGTATGTAGTCTGTATCTAAATAACCCTCTTCATCTTGCTCTAAAAGGATATACTCATCAAAATAAGCAGCACTGAGTACCGCATCATAAGGAGGGGTTTCAATTAGCTGGATGTCGTCGATTGCCCAAAACCATCCCCAATCGGCTTGGAATCGAAATCTCAAACGGATTGTTTCGTTTCCAGCGATGAGATCAGATACATTGATGTTGAACACTTCTGGGTTAGCAGTT
>JAKVAV010000019.1:50085-53073 GCA_022448105.1 Flavobacteriales bacterium
ATTGTTTTTTCATAAATATAGGTTTTACAGAATTCCAAAGATAAACACAATGTTTCGTCTCTCCCAAGCAAATCAGTAGTGAATTGTATTCCTACTTTTGGTTCGGCAAACTCAAGCCTCTTCTAACGAAGAATTTTTTTCGGCATATTCTGTGAGTGGGGGGCATGAACATACGAGATTTCTATCGCCGGATGCATTGTCAACCCTGGCTACTGGAGCCCAGAACTTTGCGGTTCTAATATACCCCAAAGGATAGGCAGCCTTCTCTCTTGAATATGTATGCTCCCAATTATCCGCTGTAACTTCAATAGCAGTGTGAGGTGAGTTTTTAAGTACATTGTCGTCCTGCGGATAAATCTCTTTTTCGATCTCTTCGATTTCTTTTCGAATCTCTAGCATGGCTTCGCAGAAACGATCCAGTTCGTCTTTTGATTCACTTTCTGTAGGTTCTATCATGAGGGTGCCCGCAACTGGCCAAGAAACCGTAGGAGCATGGAATCCATAATCGATTAAGCGTTTGGCAATATCCGCTACTTCTATGTTTGCCATCGCTTTGAAGGGGCGACAGTCTACCACCATTTCGTGTGCTACCGTGTTGTTTTTGCCCTTATAGAGTATAGAATAAGCTCCATTCAAACGCTCTTTGATGTAATTGGCATTCAGAATGGCATATTTCGTAGCATCGGTAATACCGTCGCGGCCTAACATTTTGATGTAGCCGTAAGAAATCAATAAGATCAAGGCACTTCCAAACGGCGCTGCAGAAACGGCGCTGGCATTATTTATACCTCCAGTTTCACCCACGGAGTGTCCGGGTAAGAAAGGTACAAGATGTGATGCCACACAGATAGGTCCCATCCCAGGGCCACCACCTCCGTGAGGAATTGCAAAGGTCTTGTGCAGATTGAGGTGACATACATCTGCTCCTATTATACCCGGATTAGTCAAACCTACTTGAGCATTCATATTGGCTCCATCCATATATACTTGGCCGCCACAGTCGTGAACAATTTGATTAATTTCAACTACAGATTCTTCAAATACTCCGTGAGTAGATGGGTAAGTGATCATCAGCGCACTTAGATTTGCCTTGTGGAGCTCAGCCTTTTGACGAAGGTCTTCTACATCAATATTTCCTTGATTGTCACATTTGATCACAACCACCTTCATTCCCGCCATCACTGCACTGGCCGGATTCGTCCCGTGCGCGCTTTCAGGGATGAGAGCGATATTTCGATGATCTTCACCACGGCTGTGGTGATAGTTCCTAATGACCATAAGTCCGGAGTATTCTCCTTGAGCGCCACTATTCGGCTGCAGTGATACGCCTGCGAACCCTGTGATTTCACAAAGAGCTCTTTTCAACTCCTCAAACATCTCGAAATATCCAGCCGTTTGACCTGAAGGAGCAAAGGGATGAATGTTTGCCCATTCTGGCCAAGTGATGGGCATGAGTTCGCTAGCTGCATTCAACTTCATGGTGCAAGAACCGAGAGAGATCATGCTATGCGTCAGCGAAAGGTCTTTGTTTTCTAGCCTTTTTATATATCTCATGAGCTCTGTCTCGCTGTGATACTTGTTGAAGACAGGATGTTCGAGAAATGCGGATTTTCTTAGATAGAAACCAGAAATTGGTGAGGTTCCAGTGACTGTGCTCTCTTTTATTTTTGCGTTTGCTGCAGATTGGAAAATTTCAAGAATATCATTGAAATCTCTTCTGGAAATTGTTTCGTCTAAGCTGATTCCTACCTCATTGGTGTTGAAATAGCGGAAGTTGATCTCTTTTTCTTTTGCTAATTCCTGGATACCTATTTTTGTAACACCCTCTGGCAGCTGTATGAGTAGCGTATCAAAAAAAACTTCGTTAGATACGGTATAACCTACCTCTGATAGCTCAGCAGCTAGTCGCACAGTTTTTGAATGGATGTCTTTAGCGATAGTCTTAATTCCTTCAGGGCCGTGATAGACAGCATACATGGAGGCCATAACGGCCAACAGAGCCTGAGCAGTACAAATGTTAGAAGTGGCTTTATCTCTTCTGATGTGTTGTTCGCGCGTTTGCAGCGCCAACCTGTAAGCTGCCTCTCCGTGCCTGTCCTCCGATACTCCGATAATTCTTCCCGGAAGGTGCCTTTTAAACGACTCTTTGGTGGCAAAGAAAGCCGCATGTGGACCACCAAAGCCCATTGGTACTCCAAATCGTTGAGTGTTCCCTACGACGACATCGGCTCCCCACTCACCTGGAGGTGTCAGAAGGGCCAGGCTCATGAGGTCGGAAGCTACGACTACTTTTACTTCAGCGACTTTCGCCTTTTCTGTGAATTCCCGGTAGTCTTCAACGTTGCCCACGCCATTTGGATATTGGAGAAGAGCCCCAAAAAAGTTTTCCGTTAAATTGAAGTCTTCGTGGTTTCCGATGATTAATTCAATCCCAAGAGGAATGGCCCGTGTTTTTAAAACATCTATTGTTTGGGGAAAACAGTTTTCAGAAACGAAAAACCTATTTGTACCTGATTTGGCCGCTTTTCGAGATCTTGTTGAGTAGAACATACTCATTGCCTCTGCTGCTGCAGTCGCTTCATCTAAAAGTGAAGCATTCGCTATTTCCATCCCCGTTAAATCTATCACCATGGTCTGAAAATTGATCAACGCTTCTAGTCTACCCTGAGCTATTTCACTTTGATATGGAGTGTAAGCTGTATACCACCCGGGGTTTTCCAAGACGTTTCTCTGGATGGCTGGCGGTACGATGGTATTGTAATATCCCATGCCAATGTAGCTTCGGTATACCTCATTTTTCTTTGCCAGCCCTTCGAGTTCTCTCAGATACCAGTGTTCACTCCTCGACGTAGGCAGATCCAAAGGTCTTTTTAGTCGAATTTTTGCAGGAACTGTCTCATCTATGAGCTTGTCTAGGGTATCGTAACCTATGATGGTTAACATCTCTTTCACTTCGTTCTCTCTCGGTCCAATATGTCTTTTTGGAAA
>JAKVAV010000002.1 GCA_022448105.1 Flavobacteriales bacterium
GCAAAATATGGAGGATTGATTATTTGTGATTAGTGTAAAATCTGGTTTTGGAGGACTACTAGCTTTTAGCTGTTAGTTTCTAGCTTATTGTCCTGTTGTTACAATTTTCACAAAGGACGAGGTTGGATGCATTGCTTTATGCTGCCAGCTGATGGCTGATCTTTGTGTAGTTTCGATCAACCCATAATCAGGACCCATTTCCAATTCAAACCATCGCTTTCTCATCATCGAAAAAGCAGTAAAATCTTAAATGCTAACCGCCCCACGATCCAAAAGGCCTAACCCATTTCACAAACTTTACCAACCGACTTAGCTGATCGCCTTCGTAGTTTTAGATCGACCATTAGAATCTACCGACCATGAAAAGCTTTGTCTTATCCACTTTAATTCCACTTTTGCTTATGAGTTGCGGTGTTCATACGAGTTCAGAAATCACGGAAGAAGTCAAGGCTAAGATCCCGACTCCCGACACTTTGCATTTCAAAATCTCTGAGGCCAATAATGTAATCTTCCAAACTATACTTGACAATAAAGACACTTTGGATTTATTCTTCGATACCGGTGGGACAGAGCTAGTTTTGACCTACGACGGAATAAGGGAACAAACGACATTGCTTGAGACAAATGACAGTGAAGACGAAGAAGATGATTTTGCCATTTTTGATGAAGAAACTTACTCGTTGTCTTTAGGAAATCTTACTTGGGATAGTCTCTATATCTATCCTTTTCCGGTTGGGCCGGAAGAAGCCGCTGGTCATTTTGGTTGGGACTTGTTTGAGGATAAGATAGTAGAACTCGATTATGATAAAGGGCTGATGATTGTCCATTCAAATTTGGATCGCAACCTTGATGATTATTCTAAACTTGAAATCGAGTACACCCATACCTTGTTCTCTATTCATGGAAGTATAAGTCAGGGAGAGAGTAATTTTTCCAATCGATACCTTTTTGACACTGGATTTCAGCGGGCGGTTATTATGGACAAGGACTTAAGAGCGAAATCAGGTTTTCCAATTGACTTACCAGTGATCAAAGAATCAAGACTCAAGAATTCAGAAGGAACAGAGTTTGTCAATCAAGTGGTAGAGGTAGACAAAATTTGTTTCGGAGATGCTTGTGCCAGCGAGGTGCCGGTTCAATTATTAGGTGCACCGAATCCTGCCAGATTCGAAACGCATATTCTCGGAGGTGAGCTCTTGAAGAGGTTTAATACCATCCTCGATTTTCAGAACGACTTCGTCTATCTCAAACCAAATTCCTTGATGGATTTGCCTTACGCTGATGCATCCTGATATGATGCTCTAGTTTTGGTAAAATGTTGGCTTTCAGATAAAAATAATTTTCAATTCTTATATTGAATGTCCTTTTTGCTTGTTACCATTCTCAAATACCTAAATGTGAAAATCAATTTAACTCTCTTCTTCCTTACTCTATTCTTTTGTTCTAACCTTAAATCTCAGTCAACTGTGTCAACCATTATCCAGACTCCAACGAACAAGGTGGAACAAAGCTTTGCCTTTTATCAGAAACTCAATTATGAAGTCGTTTCTAAAGAGAACCCCGCTTTGGTCTCCAATGGAAAAGTACTCATTGAAATCAACCCAGATCGCTATGCACGTGCTGGAGTTAAGATGTACAAGGAATCCTGGAAAGAGGAAGTCGTCGAGCTTGAGAAGCTGACATCCATCCATCAGATCGATGGTGGCCATCTCTTGAACGACCTGACCGGTTGCTGGATTTATCTTATGGAGGGTGAAAGTCCTTACGGTTTTAGTGCTAAAGAAAGTTCATTCGGGCTAACTGGAAATTTCATGGGACTCAGCTTAGAAGCAACTGACATCAAAAAGTCTTTCAAGATTTGGGAAATTTTAGGCTTTTCTACTACAATGGGTGATCCAGAAAAGAGCTTTGTCGCTATGGCAAATGCTGAAGGTTTTGGTGTAAGCCTAATGAATCCGAATACCTGCCCTCACTTATTTTTCAATCCCTCTATGACCTTTTTCAACGGAGAAAAAAACCTAGGTTTTATCGACCAGATTCGCAAAACCAACATTCCTATTACCGAAGAAATTGACTTGTTCAATGATCAAGGAATCGTTGATAATATCATCATCAGAGATCCAGGAGGTTACGGTTTCTTTTTGTTTAGTGATTAGAAGTGAGCTTATCCTTATTAGCTATTTTGTTTTTCACCTTAACGCTTCATGACATATGTTAAAACATCTTAATCCTTTCGACATGCTGTCATGAATTGAAGGTTTTTGAAGTCTTACTTTAGAATACCAATTATTCAAAACCTATTTATGAAGCCAAATTTTGCAACGATTGTTTTATCTGTTTGCTTATTTCTTTTTCTATCAAAGCTCTCTTCTCAAAGTCTTGAAGATTACATCAGTGAAAACGCCATCTTGATGAATTCAGGAGATAAGGTCAAAGATTTTGGCCTGACCAATCTTACCGATAATCAGCTTGTATTCTTTGGATTTATCCATGGCGCGGCCACTCCTCAGATCATGGATTTTGAACTTCTCAAGTATTTGGTTGAGAATGGTGGTTTTCGATACTATGCGCCCGAAGTGGATGCTTCTCAGGCTTATTTTTTAAATAAATATCTGGAAAGTGGTAACGAAGAACTGTTGGATTTTGTTATGTTCTTCTATCAGCAGAGGGTTCCGCAAGATGCTTCTCATCAGCTGAAAGCCAAGTGGGAAATGATTTACAATTTCAACAGAGCGTTGGATGAGAATGACAAGCTAACCATTGTGGGAACTGATCGCCCAAGTGGAGATAAAAGACTAGCGATTACGCATCTGGCTTATTTACTCGGTGAAAATAAAACCGGTATCCCCCAAGTGGATTCCCTGGAGATGTATCGAAATACAATTCTTGAGATTAGGCAAGTATGGTCTGGCAAACCGGCACAAGAAAGGATTGCAAAGTACGGGGGATACACCGCAGAATATTACTACCCTGTTCAATCAAAATACAACTTTTCTTGGAGATTTGTGAGATACTATGAAGCCAATAAGCAAGAGGTGATCGATGGTTTCAATGCATTGGGAATCGACGCTGAGCACATTTTGGATAGTCCTCATAAATATAGAGAGGAGAATATCTTCAATAATTTCAAGGACAAGGTTATCCCTTTAATTGAAAGTGGAGAAAAAGTGTATTCAAACTTTGGTTTTTCTCATATCATGCAGAAAGAAATATTCAATTCGTGCTACCTGGCTTGCCTGGTTAAGAATGAGTTTCCTGAATTGAGAATGGAAACTGTATTGGGTCTACTCTCAAACTCAAAGGTGGTGAAGTATCGTCAATGGAAAAAGTCAAAAGAAACCATAGAAGAAAGAGGCTTAGTTTTTCAGAAAATGGTTTATAATGGATATTCTACCTCTTCAAGTTGGGACGGAGATTACATCTTTGAAAAACTCGATGGAATCAATGAGCTAAAGAAAGCCACAAATTCTCATGATGTCTTGTTCCTCGATTTGGATAAACCGAACTCACCTATGAAAGACAGTAGGTACTTTTCGAATTATAAAAGAGGTGTCAAGAATATGTTTCTCGATGAAGAAGGGAGTACTTTGGACTTCTTCCAGTATATCGTTTACATGAAAGGCTCTGAGGCCAGTGTCCCTTTGGAATCTCCATTCAATAAAGTCTATCCGCTTCACTGAATGATAACTTAAACTTTTCTCGAAGTAATTTTCATTAAGGGATTTCATCACTTTTTGAGTAATTTTAAGGCAAATAGAAGAAGTAATTTAAAAGGAATTGAGGGGAGAGCTCCAAAGTAAGTACGAGAAGAAACTGCAAAAGAATAGCTGGATTTTTCTTTTGGGAATTATGCCTGGTGTCACCTTTTCTACCGATCTGGGCATGCCTATTTTAGTTGCGGGTGCGGTATCAGGAATGATTGCGTCCTGTGCTTGGATGCTGTGGATGTTTTTCAAAGACGGATTTGAAACAAAGGAAGAAGTGAGTTACTTCTTTAAACAATTTCTAATCGGAATGAGCTTAGCCACCCTTATGCTTTTGGTAGGTCTCATACTTTGGTTTGGCTTTGCCATGGGGGTTTGGAATAGCTAGCCTTAAATTGCTCCAAAATTTGATTTCCATTTGACGGCTGTTTTTAGATCACTCGGATTCATTCTTTTTATGGTTGCTCTGATTGGTTGCCAAACCAAATCATCTCAACCCCAACTTCAAGAAGGAGATCTCCTTTTTCAAGACCTTGACTGTGGTGCGCTTTGCGACGCTATTGAGACCGTTACCGAAGGCATTGATGGAAAAGACTTTTCCCATTGTGGAATGGTAGTTCTGGTTGATGATACCCTTCGAGTGATCGAAGCCATAGGCGAAGGCGTTCAGCTCAATTCGCTGGAAGACTTCTACAAGAGAAGCGGAAGCACTGATGAGACCATAACTGTAGGGAGAGTCAAAAAAGATTACCAAATACTTATCAATGATGCGTCCGACTTTGCAATCGCTCGCTTAGGAGAGGGCTATGACCAACCCTTTCATCTTGATAATGGCAAATGGTACTGTAGCGAACTACTTTATGAGAGTTTTAAATCAGCCAATGGCGGGTCAGATTTCTTTGAACTTGCTCCAATGACTTTCAAAGATCCTGAAACCAAAGAATTCTTTCCTGCATGGGTAGCCTACTACGCTGAACTAGGTGAGGCCATTCCGGAAGGAGAACCTGGCCTCAATCCTGGCTCAATTTCTCGTTCGCAGAAGATTGATATTCTATCGGTGAGATTGGTATCAGAACTATAGTCAAGCGGCCTTCCATGTAGCTCGATAGATTGATCCTTAAATCGGTCAATTCACCTTCATACTTGGTGTAGCTACAACATATTATGAAGGTTCATGAAAACTCTGTTTTTCGTAAAAATCCTTCGTTGAATGCAAAAGTAGAAATCCTCTTACTTCCCAAGATAGCTAAAAATATATTTTAATTAAATATCTGTATAGCAATGAGTTAAAATCATATGTTTCCTGGCAATTAACTTTTGAGACCACAAGGAAATCCAATTTTTCTGAACCATGATGGCAAACAAAAGAAGCGAAATGTTGTGCTAATGGCACGTTTTTTTGCGACCCCTTAAATCGACACGTACCTTAATAAACCAAATTAAACCATCTTATGAAAAATCTATTCCTAAAACGATTAATAGCCCTGGGCTTTTTGCTTACCAGCGCGACGTCTTTTGCTCAAACCAATGTGTTTGATGATGTCATTGCAGCGAGCCCAGCTCATACTCATCTCACTGCGGCATTGGAAGCAACAGGATTGGATGATGCTATCAGAAACGACGAGGCAGAATTCACGGTGTTTGCTCCGGATGACAACGCAATCGAAGCATTGGCAGAAGCTCTTGATCTATCTACGGCAGAGCTCCTCGAGCTAGAAGAATTGCCAGATTTGATTCTTTACCACGTGCTCGGCTCGACAGTTCTCTCTGGGGACATTAATAACGGAGACATTGTTACTCCACTTAATGCGGCCAATACATTGAAGTTGACTGCTACATCTGGCGGCAGCATTTTTGTAAACCAAGCCCAAGTGAACGGCGCAGACCTTACTGCTGACAACGGAGTTGTACATTCGGTGGATGGTTTTCTGCTTCCATCAGAGACGGTAGCTGACGTTGCCATTGATAATGGATTTGGTTCATTGGTAGCAGCAGTAGTTACTGCAGAATTGCTACCAGCTTTAACCAATCCGTTTGCAGACTTCACCGTTTTCGCGCCAAGCGATGCGGCATTCGATGATTTAGCGGCTGCATTGGGAACAGACATCTCAGGTTTATTGGCAGATCCAGGTTTAGCGGACATTCTGCTTTACCACGTACTTGACGGAGCAGTAATGTCATCAATGATTAACAATGGAGACATCGTGACCCCGTTGAACGATGCAAACACCATCAAACTAACAGCGACTTCAGGCGGAAGCATCTTCGCTAACCAAGCAGAAGTATTCCTGGCCGATGTAGGAGCTGATAATGGAATTGTACACGCGGTAAACGCTGTAATCCTTCCATCAGAGACGGTAGCCGACGTTGCCATTGATAATGGATTTGGTTCATTGGTAGCAGCAGTAGTTACTGCGGAATTGCTACCAGCTTTAACCAATCCGTTTGCAGACTTCACCGTTTTCGCGCCAAGCGATGCGGCATTCGATGATTTAGCGGCTGCATTGGGAACAGACATCTCAGGTTTATTGGCAGATCCAGGTTTAGCGGACATTCTGCTTTACCACGTACTTGACGGAGCAGTAATGTCATCAATGATTAACAATGGAGACATCGTGACCCCGTTGAACGATGTGAATACAATTAAATTGACCAAAATTTTTGGCGATATATTTGTAAATCAAGCTCAAGTGGAGCTTCAAAACGTGCTCGCCGACAATGGGGTAGTTCATGCGATTGATGCAGTAATTCTTCCTTCAGAAACAGTAGCAGATGTGGCAATTGATAATGAATTTAATGCGCTTACAGCAGCAGTAATAAAAGCCAGACTTTTACCTGCACTCACTGATCCGTTTGCTGACTACACAGTTTTTGCTCCCAGTGACGAGGCATTCTTAGCACTTGCCAATGCTTTGGGGACTAATGTTCAAGGAATTTTAAACGATCCTGATCTAGTGAACATCCTTCTCTATCATGTCCTCGATGGTTCTGTCATGTCTACAATGATCAATAACGGAGATATAGTTACACCGCTGAATGATGCCAACACACTGAAGCTCACAGCGACAGCTGGAGGAGATATTTTTGTTAATCAATCTCAAGTCTTCTTAGCTGATGTAGGAGCTGAAAATGGTGTCGTTCATGCAATTGACGGTGTTTTGTTAAGTGCAGAAACAGTAGCAGATGTTGCTATTGATAATGGATTTACTGCTTTAACTGCGGCAATTGTTACAGCCGAACTTCTTCCAGCTTTGGTTGATCCATTTTCTAGATATACAGTATTCGCACCCACTGATGATGCTTTCATCGCGCTAGCGGAGGCACTCGATACAGACATAGAAGGTCTTCTGGCTTTACCAAATCTTGCTGACATTCTATTGTACCACGTAGTAGGCGAAGAGCTGTTTTCCACTGAATTGGTAGAAGGCCCCCTTACAATGCTTAATGGTCAAAATACCTTTATTGACTTGAGTGCAGGTGTCCAGATTAATAATGCAACTGTAGTCGGAGCAGACAACCCATCTGATAACGGGGTATTGCATATCATTAATGAAGTTATTGATTTCAACTTCTTCATTTGTGAGCCAGGAATATTCCAAACGCCAACTGATTTTGAAGTCGTGCAATCACAGTTCGATGAAGAACTGTCTTTTCAATGGACTCCAGTCCCTGGTTCTGTTGCCTGTCAAGTGAGAGTTAGAGGTTCAATTCAGGGTACTATCGAAAACATTCTCGTGCAAGCTGGTGAAGATGGAAACCCTCCATCACAAATACTCTTATCTCAGTCAGATTTTAGTTCTAATGAGATCTATCAAGCTGCTGTAAGATGTGCTTGTTCAATAGACCCAATCATTGCCAGTGATTTCTCTCAGAGAGTATTTTTTGTCGCATTCGGAGGAGCTGGAATAAATGTAGAAGAAGGAACTCTTGTGGCTGAAGGAGATTTCTCCATGAGTGTTTTCCCAAATCCATCAAGTGCTGGGTACATCAATGTCAATATTTCGAACAGTGCTGGAGTTCACTCTGAAGGTCTGATTGAAGTATTTGATATTACTGGAAGAATCGTCAATACTGAAAGAGTCATTGTAGAAGCTCAGCAGCAACTGCAAATTGAAACATCAAACATGCCAGCAGGTATGTACTCAATTTCATACACAACCAACCAGACCAGAATTACAGAAAGATTTATGGTCAAGTAATTTTTAACCAACCTTTTAAGGTTTTACAGAATGAAGGCCACTTCCAAAAGGAAGTGGCCTTTTTTATTAGTCAAACTGCTAGTACTTTTATGAAAATAAATGAGTCATGAATAAGCTGCTAAATTTCCTTACCCTCTTTCTCTTGGTATTTGTATTCTCCTCTTGCGAAGAAGTATTTGAGGAAGAAAACAGGGATGGAATCACCCAATATTTTGAAGGTAAGGTTAATGGAGAACGTTTTGAAGGATCTACGAAAGATGAGCAGTGCAACCGCCTTTCATTCGTTTATTTCAATGAGGCTGTCTCTGATTTGGCACCGGGTTACATGGAAATGGGAGCTAGGGATTGTTTAAGTGATTCTGAGTTGATATTTGTTTTCCAGGGAGTAGAACCTGAGTATACTGGATCATTTTCGTTAACTGACTTGGACTTTGCAGATTCATTTAGGCCAGCCTTTACTTCAGTCGATGGTGTTACGTACAATAGACTGCTTGACGGTTCCTTTTCTGTAGACCATTTTAGCGGAAGCAACAATAAACATGTAGGACGTCTTTCGGGTTCTTTCGAAATGAAGCTCGTAGATGTTGAGAAAACAGATACCTTAAATATTACAGAAGGAGCCTTTGCTTTCACCGTACCAAGGAAGTTCGACTAGTAGCAAAACGAGCTTTATAAAAGCCGCTGTTCAAGCAGATTTTTTTGTGGTGAACTAAAGGACATTGGCATTCTGATTCACTAAAAGAAAGCTCTACATCTGTTGCTTGAGCTTATGAATAGTCTCCATGAAACGTTAAGAATGAGTCGATTCCATGACCCGAAGCTCTTCCGGATATTTCGATTGTGCGCACTCCAAGCGAATCAAAGACTGTCTAAATGTTACGCGCATCATGGTCGCTATTTGACGATTGCCATCTCCAACTGGTATTGTTCACACACCTGAAACTAACCACCTCGGCTTGCGCTATTTGGTTCCGTGTTCTCTTGTTCCCAGCTTTCGTTAATTGTTGGAAGCTCTGTTCCTACGGGACATACGATATGACCAATATTACTCACTCCATGAAAATGGGCACATCAGGAATTTTCAACCATGAGTCATTATGTTCTGCAGTATGATTGCCAATTGTGGTTTTTGATCGCTACAAGGAGCGGTATGTTCCTCAGATGGTAATGTTTAATTTGAAGGTTAAAAGGCCATTGCCTTAATTGACTATATAAGCGCGGCCTCCCCAATGGTCGTGGCTTAACCTGTGTGGTCCAATATTTATTACCAGAGACCAATCAGTGCCTTCGATACTGATCGAGCCTGTGACAATTTTTAAGTGACCGAGCCTTTCGACAAAAAGGGGGGGAACCATCATCAGGACATTCAATTGTCCGTAACTTTTTGCGATGAGCTACAGTCATCTGCTTTGTTGCAAGACGCAAGAAAAATGAGAATTAGAAATCTCTTTTCACGAAACAATAGAGATATGGTTCCCTTTGCCACAAAGTTGAAAAAGGAATAGTCAGAAGAATGAGCCAGCTCACGTTTGATTTTTTTGTGTTTGCAATTGAATTATGAACTTTTCAAGACTTTCATCTGAACTGATTTTGAGCTTTTTTCTAAAACGTTGACGTGCCTTTTTAACTCCTTCCATAGTTATATTTAGGACTGATGCAATTTCTTTAGAGCTGAGGTTCATCTTTAGTAGTGCTGCCAGTCTGAGATCATTTTTTGTCATTCCTTCAGCTTTGTTACTAAGTTGCTGATAAAAGTCTGGATTGATCTCCTGAAATTGTCTGGTGAACTCTTCCCAGTTTCCATTTATGGAACGCTCAATTTTGAGTGTATTGAGGACTTCTTTTACCGATTTGTCGGTTTGGGCATTCAATGATATATTATGGACTTCTTCTCGAAGACTTTTCAATACTTGATTCTTCTGTGCAATCTGGAGTGCTTTGCTCGCTAGCTCACGTTTTTTAAAGGCCAGTTCCTCTTCCAGTCTAGCTTCGTTGGCTTCCCTGAGCTCCATTTCAGTTTCGTGCAATTGTTTTGCCTTATTGCGTCGCTTAATTTCACGGTTTACAACCAGCATTGCACCAAATGCTACAAGGAAAACTATGATGATTAGTCCCGTTTTCTTTTGCTGGTCAAGTTGAGCTTCTCTTTCAAGAATCTCTATTTCATGCTCTCTCTTTTCGGCCTCCAGTTCTTCTCGCATCGATGCCACCTCCTGAATGCGAACTATACTTCGAAGACTGTCTTTTAAGTCGATGTAATCTAGGGCAGCTTCGTGTGATTCGTTGTATCTTCCTGCATCATGTGCAGCGTACATCTTAAATTGAAGGATATTCATCGTTCCTTCAGCATTCGACGTCTCCTTTGAAATTTCCTCGGCATCAAGAATTTTTTGATAAGCCATTTCATAATCACCCATTGCCGTATAGCACTCTGATCTTGAGATCTCAATCTCCATCAAGAACCTGGACCAATTGAGATCCTTCATCAACTCAGATGTTTTGTCATAATTGGCTAAGGCCAGCTCGTAATCCTTCTTTTGTTTATAGGCTTCGCCCATATTGTAGTAGACTGCTGCTTCACCAACCTGATACTTGCCGTGAAATATTTCAATGATTTCGGGAAGCCTTACAAGAACTGAGTCGGGTTGATCCAGTTCCAAATAGGTAGCACGGAGATCAACGATGCAGGAACCGTATCTCATATCCTCACCAATTTCTTTGTAAATGGCAGCACACTCGAGCATCATGGTAACGGTTTTTTCTTTGTCACCCATCGAACCTTATATATATGCCATTTCATGAGTACTTATTGCAACGCCCTCTTTGTCATTTATTTCTCTGAAGAGTTGGGCTTCTCGACCATGGGATTTCAATGCTGCAGCATACTCTCCAGCATTTTGTTGGCCTACGCCCAAAGTTCCATATACCCGAGCTAGCAAGTATTTGTCACCACATTCTTTGGCGAGATCAAGTGCTTCTTTACCTAGTTTGAGCGCTTTGTCGCCATCTTCGTTGTATAAAAAGAAAGCAGCACGTACTCTTCGTGCTTCTGTCAAACCGCAAATGTCACCGGAAAGGCTAAATAGACTGTCGGCTCTATCGTTTAGGGCAATTACCTCATCGTCCCAGTAGCCCAGGTCTTTTCTGATTTCGCCTAGTCGAATGAGTTTTCTAGCTCGAGCGGTGTCGGTTTCAAGTATCTCAATAGCATCCAGAGCCCTTTCATAGACTTCATCACAGGTTACATATTCAGCGGATTCACAATTGACGTATTGCTCAAGGATTTCTTGTGCTTCAGATTGTGCCGAGTAGGAGAGATAGGTAAAGGAAAGGGCGAAAAGGAGAATTACTTTCTTGCACATCAACTTCGAGATCCACGATTAGCCGGCTTAAAATAGTGGTTTTGTGCAACTCGCCTTGACTAGGAGATTGTGTGTGGTTTACACGAAGCGCTAGAATTTCTATTGGCAGTAAGCATAGCTGACTAAGAAAGAAACAGAAGAATGAGAGATGCGTCTTATCTCTTAAAGACTTCAATCTCTTTGGTGCGTTTCACAAGGTCAGTGAACTTTCCATTAAACTTGGTGGCTCTTACCATGTGATTGTCAATCCAATGATAATTTCCACCGCGGGGCTTACCCATGAGAAGACCATGGTATTTGAAACCGTGTTTTCTCAGCCAGTACTCAGTAATTTCTCTGTGATCCTCTGTACGTGATGTAAAGAAGGTAATGATGTGACCTTCGTCAAACCATTTGTTGAGAATCTCAAGAGCGTCTGGGTATGGGTTACAAGTTCCCATTCTTTCAGGCTCTTCATTGGGAACATCGTCGGTAATAGTTCCGTCGATATCGATGAGGTAGTTTTTTACATCATCGTCTAATTGTGGCGAGAGTTCATTACCGAATTCGTCGTAGAGTTTTTTAAGCGGGTGGCCAGCTGATTCAGGCATGTCGTCAATGTATTTATTACAAAAGTATGACCAAAGTACGGTATGTCAATGATCATGTTGTTAAAACAACACTAAGTTAAGGTATGACAAATTTTAATGCCTAGTCAATTGTTGGAATTGGGAATACTTTTTACATTTGCGCTCGCCTTTGGAGAGGTGGGTGAGTGGCTGAAACCACATGTTTGCTAAACATGCATACTGGGAAACTGGTATCGGGGGTTCGAATCCCCCTCTCTCCGCAAGCCAAACCCGAATTCACGAATGTGGATTCGGGTTTTTTCATGCTCATATCTGCGGAGCTCGCTCCAGCAGATATGAGCATGAAAAAAGCCAAAAAAACGCTACTGCGTTTTCGGGTTTGGCTTGCAGGTCTCCGCTGCCGGGATGACCTCGCAGCCGGAGGCGAAGAGGTCAATCCCGTTTTATCAATGAACTATCTCAGTTCCTTAATGCTCGCTCCAGCAGATATGAGCATGAAAAAAGCCAAGAAAACGCTACTGCGTTTTCGGGTTTGGCTTGTAGGTCTCCGCTGCCGGGATGACTTCGCAGCCGGAGGCGAAGAGGTCAATCCCGTTTTATCAATGAACTATCTCAGTTCCGTAATGCTTGCTCCAGCAGTTTGGAGCATGAAAAAAGCCAAGGAACGCGAATGCGTTTTTGGGTCTAGCTTTTAGGCTCTCCGCCTGAGGCGAAATGACCTCGTAGTCTGTAGCCTATCTGAATCTCTTCGAATATTCAACTTGTATGGTGATTGGTGAGTTTTAAAGTATGCTATTTTATTCCGTGACCAAGATGATCTTTGAACGTATGAGAATTATCTCCGGAGCGATGGAAGATAAAGATCGCAAAGTTATTCTCGAGGTAAACTGCAACCGAGGATCAGACGCGAAATATGACCTCTTTTACCGATTAATGTGGTAGGTGTTCGTTCATCTTCTTTCAGATCAAACTCCATTTTGATCAAAAACGAGCTCTCCCGATTGCGCAGTCTCTAGTGAATCTACAGCAGCAGTTATTCAAGGACTGGGCTTATCTTCGAGGAGTTGTGATAGTAGGGAAGTCAAAATGAACGTTTTTGTTTATGCTGGCCAAAACGAAGTACAGATAGGATTCTTCTACCATATGAGTTCCATTTTTCACCATATTTGCATCACCATTCCCTCCAATGAAAAAGTGGCTCAAAATCCCGCTCTACTTGATTGCTGCGTTAATCGTTATCGTCACAGTCCTGTTGGCCTATTTACCCACATATCTAGAAGACTATATTCAGGAAAATGATCTTGAGCTGATCGGTAGAGAAGTTGCACTAGAAAATATTGATATCAACTATTTCACCGGAAGGGTGAGCATAGACCATTTCAAAATGTACGAGCTGGATGGTTCTACTGTCTTTACCGCTTTTAGTCGTCTCGAGTTAGACTTGGAAATTACTCACTTGCTCAAAAACGGAATCTACATAAAAGACTTTTTTGTTCACGGCCTATTTACGAGAATAAAGCAGAATGATGCCTCTTTCAACTTTGATGACCTCGCCAATATTGAGCAGAGTGACGAACCAGAAGAGTCTGATGAGGAATCAGAACCGATGCATTTCACCCTAGATAATTTCAAGGTAAACGGAGCAAGTCTAGAATATAGTAGTGATATTCATCCCAAAGCTACTTTTGATTCTCTCAATATTTCTCTACCGTTTTTTAGCGATACGCTTGCTGTGTTTGATATCATTGCCTCACTGCACGTGGGCTCTGGTGGGCATCTGACGGCTACCAACCGTCTTGACATGGAACTGTCACATTACGATGTGCTTTTTGAAATGGACGAACTCGATATTTCTCTGATTCGTCCCTATTTTGATCCTTACATCAAGCTAAACTCACTCACTGGCCTCTTTAACTCTGATTTTAGGGTCCATGGAAGTTGGGAGAATACAGACATCCTAAATCTTGGAGGAACTTTTGAGGCTCATGATTTTGAAATGAGTGATAATCGAGATGATCGTGTTTTGGCTTTCAATGAACTTGAAATCGAGATAGATACGGTGATTATGAATGAAGCGGTTTACAATATCGATCATTTGAAAGTGGATGGATTTTACGGTCTTTATGAGATGTACGATGAAGGCGACAACTGGACGAATATGTTCGTTGCCACAGAAGATACAACAGTAACCGACACGTTATCTGGCAATAGTGAGGAAGTAGAGATTGACTACTCGAACCCATTTGCCGTACTGGGCTATTACCTGAAAGATATTGCTAAGTCTTACACGGAGTCTACTTATAAGGTCGAAGAAATTTCCATTGAGAATTCAGCTTTTGATTTCAACGATTACATACCCTCGCAACCATTCCGATACGAGCTTACCGATATGGTACTCCATGCTGATTCTCTGAATTCTTCTGAAGAAACTTTGACCTTCACAGCAGAATCGACACTAAACGGACGGGGCCGGTTTGAAGGTTACCTGCGTGTATATACTGACAATATTGAAGATATTGATCTCCACTACGACATTACTGGGACCGAACTTTCGTTCTTCTCTCCTTATACCGCCGATTATGTAGATTACCCAGTTTCAGAAGGCGAGTTGCTCTACTCCTGTGACACGAAAATTCGCGATGGAATTATTGAAAGTCAAAATGTTATCAAATTCAATCAATTCAATTTTGGAAGCAAATACGATGGGGAGCCATTTTACAATCTACCCGTCAAATTAGCCATAAGTCTTCTGAAGGATCTCGATGGAAATATCGAGCTTGATGTACCTATAGAAGGAGACCTCAAGGACCCTGAATACAAATTGGGTAAAGTCATTTGGAGTACAGTTAAGAATATCTTGCTCAAAGCAGTTACGGCACCTTTTAGGCTCTTGGCAGGAGCTTTTGGGATGAAAGAGAAAGATCTTGAGAAGATCAATTTTGGTCACCTTCAGATGAAACTTGACAAAGGAAATGAAAAGCAGCTCAACGATTTAGCTAAAGTACTCGACAACAAAGTAGACCTAAATATTGAGTTCAAGCGAATCACTAAAAAGTACGAGGCGATAGAAAACTATGCGATTGCCGAAGCAAAGTACCGGTATCTTTATAAAGGAGACATTCCCGAGATCGATGAGGTGTCTGAAGAAGTTATGGATGAAGTTGCGGCCTTTGATGTTAAGGACTCCTTATTTGTATTATTTGTCGATGGAAATATTATGGAACAAGACCGTGACCTACCCATTCAGCGCAAATGCATGCTTATGGTGGGGGAGGAGCACGCCGAATCAAAAGTAGATAGGGTAGGCTTTAAAAGATCAACGGCCATCTCGGATTATTTGATAACAGAGAAAGGAATTCCCGAAGAAAGAATACGCTTCACAGCCTTGCCTGAAGATTCGCTGATTACAAATCGCAGCAACTCTGTCTACAATGTGGGTTTTTGGGTAGAGGAGTAGAGTAGTCGTTAATAAAAAGACATTAGAAAGATCAACTCAAAATTTCGATTGAAATCGAAACTAAATTAATTGATTCAGGTAAAAAGTTTTCTATATTTGCGCTCCCAAAATGGAACCACAGTTCCAATCGGGGTGTAGCGTAGCCCGGTCATCGCGCCTGCTTTGGGAGCAGGAGGTCGCAGGTTCGAATCCTGCCACCCCGACAACAGAAAATTGCCAGCGAAAGCTGGCTTTTTTCGTTTTCAGAGACACGAAAGCTCGCTTTCAAGTGTCTCTGAAAACGAAAAAAGTTATGATCAGCGAAGCTTGATCATCAATTTTCTATTGTCACCACCCTCTAGGATCATCCCTTCGAGGCACGAGAAGGGATAACTATCTGGATAAAGAATGAAATTCTTGTTCAGAATCATCTTCCCATAAACCATACTTTAGCCCATGAAAAAACTAATTGCATATGGCTTCAGGACTTTTTGCACTTCTTGATGATATAGCAGTGCTGATGGATGATGTATCTGTAATGGGAAAGGTTGCGCTCAAAGAAACTGCCGGAATTCTGGGCGACGACTTAGCAGTAAATGCGGAAAAAGCGTCGGGCTTTGTCTCTTCCAGAGAACTGCCTGTTCTATGGGCTATTACCAAAGGTTCTTTTCTAAACAAGTTGATCATTCTGCCAGTGGCATTCATCCTTAGCGCTTATGTCCCGGTTGTTATCACAGTTTTACTCGTTCTTGGAGGATTGTACCTAGCCTTTGAAGGGGCAGAAAAGATTTATCATTTCATCGTTCCTCACAAAGAATCTCACCATGAGCAAAAACTTGAGGTCCTTACGAAAGAACAAGTCCTTGAAAAGGAAAAATCGAAGATAAGATCTGCGATCTTCACCGACTTTATCCTTTCGGTAGAGATTGTCATCATTGCCTTAGGAACTGTAGTTAACGAAAATCTCACTAACCAAATCATCATCGTAACGGGTATTGCCATTCTCGCAACCATTGGAGTGTACGGAATTGTAGCCATAATCGTCCGGTTTGATGATTTTGGAAGAAGTCTTATTAATCTAAACGAAGAAAAAGACACTGTTTCGGACAAGATCGGGTGGGTTTTGGTAAAGTCGTTGCCTTGGATTATCAAAGGTCTTTCAGTGGTTGGTACGCTAGCACTCCTGTTGGTCTCAGGAGGTATTTTTGCCCATAATATTCATTTGATTCACAATGTAATCCACGGTATCCCGGAAATCCTTGGTCAGTTTCTTGTCGGGCTTGTTGTTGGGTTTATAGCCTTACTTATGGTAAAGACTTTCGTAAAAGTTCAAAGGGCTTTTGGATGATCGAGCAGGTAGTATAGATTCCTGTGGACCTTGTTTTTTTGATCTTTTCTAGTTTGACTTGGAATCCAGTTCTTGGTTCGATAGGTTGTCAGGTGAATGTTCAATTCGTTGACGGAACAAACATTGGAACAATTACTCTAGGTGGTGCGGAGATAAACCAGTTTATCATCAAGCCTAATCAGCTAACGCCTGCAACGGACTATCGATGGAGAGTACAATGCGGATGCAGCCAAAATCCATTAATTGTTGGTCCTTATTCAGATTTCGATTTCTTCAGCACGCCAAGCGGAGCGATTGTTGAGTCTTCGCCGAATCCTAGTATCGGTCCATCAAAAGTGTCGTTCACTGTTCCTACAGCTACAGAAGCAACACTTGAAGTTTACGATATGAGTGGTAGAAAGATTGCTCAAATTTTCAACGGTTTTGCAGATCCATCCTCTGAGTACCGATTCGAATTTGACGGATCATTTTTTCCTAATGGCGTTTATATCTACCGATTGAACACTAATGAAGAGGTGATTACAGAGAAGTTTATGATTGCTAGATAATACCTTTCCAATTATACTTTGTGAAAGCCAGCTCTCCAACGAGGGCCGGCTTTTTGTTTTAGAGATTCGCACATCCTTTTGCAGCAATGTATATTTTAGCAAAATGAAAACCATTTTACCTGCATTAATCACATCCGCTCTCTTATTCAGTTCTTTAATGTGCTTCAGCCAATGTGAGACTTTTTTTGGAAAATTAGTAATTAACGAAGTTGTACCTGGCAACGATAGCAATGGATCCGACGAATTCGGAGAGTTCGACGATTGGGTTGAAGTTTATAATGGCTCAGATGAGACGATAAATTTGGAGGGTTATTTCTTGTCCGATAACCATGGAAACAAGACCAAGTTCGTTTTTCCCGATTTCGATCTACCACCAGATGACGTGGTTGTCGTTTGGTGTGACGATCAGCCAGAGCAAGGCCCTTTCCACACTGCTTTTCGTCTATCTGGTTCTGGTGAAGAAGTTGGTCTATATAATCCCGATACGCTCTCGTTGGATTACGTGCGCTACGGTTCAACCCCTGATGATATTGCCATCGGAAGATTCCCGAATGGAACTGGACCTTTTAGTCTCCTTATTCCTACCTATAATGATTTAAATACGAATAGTATACAGCCCGGTGTAGTCATTAACGAGTACCAATCAGACAACTTCTCGACTGTTCAAGATCAATGGGGAGGATTTGATGACTGGATAGAGATTTACAATAATAGTGACAGTCCAATTAATCTTGAAGGATACTTCTTGAGTGACAAAATCAGCGAACCAACTCAATTTGAATTTCCCGATACTACAATAATGCCGAATGACTACATGGTTGTGTGGTGTGATCAAGGTTTGTTCGAGCCAGGCTTACATACCTTTTTCAAGTTAGGTAGTGGAGGCGACGACATCCTCTTTTCCAACCCTGATACGTTGACCATAGATTACGTTAGGTTTGATATAATAACTGCAGATGAGACAGAAGGAAGATATGCAAACGGTCTTGGTCCAATCTCTTGTATGGAGCCGTCCCATGGAGGCAATAACGGGGATCCACTGAACATAATTAACTTTGGAGGCCCTGAAAGATTCGAGTTTTTCCCTAACCCTTCATCTGGGCACCTTACAATCAACAATCCAGAATTAAGTAGGGGCTCCCTTCGAGTTTATAATCTTACAGGTTCGATGGTCTATCAAAAAGACCGATTAGGAAGCCAAGAAAGCATAGATTTACGATTCTTGCCTAAAGGCTTATATGTCTTGAGATTCAACAACTACGCGGCAAAACTGGTTCTTGACAAATAGACAACCTTAACTCAACGTTAAGCGTCAACATTTTGCAAGAAAGTTGAATCCATTTTAAAACCGTATTGAATGAAGTTGAAAGTCTTAAATATATTAATGTTTGTTTTTCTGGGTGCAGTAGCTCAGTCACAAGTAGTGATCAATGAAGTCAGTGCTGCAAACTGGAACGATCACGTGGACAATTACAATGACCACGAGGATTGGGTAGAATTGTATAATCCTGGAGCCGCCGCAATAGATCTCACTGGGTATTACATGAGCGACGATGAAGCAGAACCCATGAAGTGGGAAATCCCATCAGGAACTATTATCGGTGCGGGGGACTTTCTTTTGATTTATTGCTCCGATAGAGACGAAAATGTTGGAGGAAACCTTCACACAAGCTTCAAAATAACACAAGCCCGCCAAGAAGCAGCAGTTATTTCAGACCCTTCGGGAGTGATCGTAGATTCATATGTTTTAACCATAGCTAATCAGCGAAATCATTCCAGAGGCCGTGTCACAGACGGCGACTCTAATTGGGGAATCTTTACTAACCCAACACCTGGAGCTGCTAATGTAGGAGCTATGGGCGAATACATTCCTCTAGAAATCCTGACCACGCCGGGGTACTACTCGGGTTCAGTGTCTGTTGAAATCCAATCTGCAGACGCAGGTGCAGAGATTAGGTACACCACAGATGGTACAATCCCAACGCTGGCCTCTACACTTTACACTGGTCCTGTTAGTATAACTCAAACTTCGGTTTTGAGAGCGCGTGCATTCAATGCTCTTACAAATGCATTACCCAGTTTTATTGAGACAAATACCTATTTCATAGATGACACTCACGGGGTTTATATCGTTTCCGTGAGCGGAGATGAACTACCCACTCTTTTGGGAGGGCAACAAATTGAGCCAATAGGTCACTTCGAATTGTTCTCATCCGATGGCGAGTTCCTTGCAGAAGCGAGTGGAGATTTTAATGAACATGGAAATGACTCATGGGCTTACCCGCAGAGAGGAATAGACTACATAGCTCAAGATGAATTTGGTTACGGTAACGAAGTAGGACACCGGATTTTTGACGCTAAGGATCGCGATGGATTTCAAAGATTAATCCTTAAAGCGGCTGCTAGTGACAATTACCCGTTCGAAAACGGTGGTGCTCATATTCGCGATGCTTATGTTCAGTCACTCTCGCAGGTAGCTGATTTAAGATTGGATGAAAGAACCTACGCACCTTGCGTCATGTATATGAATGGACAGTATTGGGGGGTTTATGAGATTCGTGAAAAAGTTGACGACCTCGACTTTACGAGGCACTACTATGATCAAGGGGCTGGCGATGTAGATTTTCTAAAGACATGGGGTGCCACTTGGGAGGAATATGGTTCTGGTGACGACTGGGACGACCTTAGAGACTTTATTCTCGGAAACGACATGTCTGACGCTGCGAATTACGACTATGTAGACGGCTTATACAATACTGGCAGTTTGATCGACTACTTTTTGTTGAACTCTTACATAGTGAGTTCCGACTGGCTTAATTGGAACACGGGTTGGTGGAGAGGTCGTAATCCGGACGGCGACAAAAAGAAGTGGAGGTACATCTTGTGGGATATGGATGCTAGTTTTGATCATTACATCAACTTTACTGGAGTTCCTGATCAAAGTCCGAACGCCGATCCTTGCGATCCCGAGCAATTAGGGGATCCTGGCGGGGAAGGGCATGTGCCGATTTGGAATACCTTACTGAACAATGAAGAGTTTTTTGCGGATTATATCAATCGATACTCAGATTTATCAACATCATATTTCTCTTGTGAGTTTTTAATTAATCACTTGGACAGTTTAATTAATCTCATTGAGCCGGAAATGCAAGACCATATCGACCGTTGGGGAGGAACCATGGCAGAATGGCAAGGTAACGTTCAGAACATCAGAGATTTTATTAATGTGCGCTGCGCTGTGCTTAACAACGGCTTTCTGGATTGCTATCCAGAGCTCGACGGGCCCTATGATGTGGTTTTAATGGCTGATCCGCAGGAAGGAGGGCGAATTGATTTACCCTCATTTGAAATCGATACATATCCATATGATGCGGTCTACTTCGGAGGAGTGCCAGTTACCTTTGACGCAGATGAAAACAATGGTTTTATTTTTAGTCATTGGACTAGTTCTAATGGTACCGTTTTCACACCAGATGAGTTTAGCGAAGAGATTACAGTGTCGTTTACCTCTAATGATACTCTTATTGCGCACTTCGTGCCTGATGTATCTTATAATCTTACCTTAAACGTAGAGCCGGCAAATTCTGGTTCTATTGAAATAGCGGGAACCGTATATAGTTCATTTCCAATTACCATAGAACTAGCTGAATCAGTCGACTACATTGCAAATGCAACGGCAATTGCAGGCTATGGCTTTTCTGATTGGCTATCTGGGCTGTCTCTAAGTCCTTCTCCAGTGAGTGAGAACGTGTCGTTTTCTATGTCAGGAAACCAGACGTTAACTGCAAGATTCTTCGAAGTAATAAATGAGGTAACTTTCGATGTTGCGCCTGCCGATGTCGGTCGTATATTGTTGTCAGATACTGCACTTACGGAATATCCTACCACAATTGAGGTGCCTGAGATTGCAAATCTGAAGCTCGAAGGATTACCAGTTGCAGATTTTCATAAATTTTCTCATTGGTCTATCCTGAATGCTACACCAAATCCAGGTGAGTATTCAAGCGAGATAGAAGTTCAGTTTACTGAGCCAGATGTTATTGTGGCCAACTTTATAGAGATGCCTAATGAGCCTATAACGATCGAAACATCTCCACCAGATATTGGATGGGTAAGGCTCGCAGATACCCTACTTAAGTCACTACCTTATTCCGCTCAAAGATTGACGGAAGATCGACTGGCTATTGAAGCAATAGATCGAGAAAATTATAAATTCTCTCATTGGGAGGTTAAATTCGGAGCGGGCATAGATAATAAAGATTTGCCACTCCTGAGCTATTCCTTCGTTGTGCCTACACATTTAATAGCCCATTTCGAGGAGAGGTTTAACGCTGTATTTATCCCGAACAGCTTTACCCCAAACGGTGACGGTTTTAATGATTTATTGAAAGTATATGGGAACGAGGTTTCTCAGGAAAACTTCAGATTTGCTGTGATGAACCGATCTGGACAAGAAATCTGGACAACAGAGAATGCTAATGATGGGTGGAATGGAGCTGTTGATGGAAGTAACTATTTTGTTCCACCAGGAATCTATACCTACTTCCTTAGATATAGAAATGAAGTCACCGGCGATATAGTTGAAACTTCTGGCTCAGTTCTTTTAATTAGGTAAATCGGATATCGAGCCGTATTTTCGAGACTGTTCTACTACAAACTTATATGTCAAGAGCTATATCAACGCTATTTGTCGTGGCCTCAATAATCGCATTTTCTTGCGAGAATGAGCCCGGAGAAGGTGGACGTGCCTCAATTCAGGGACGTGTATTTGTCCACGTGATTGCATGTGAAGACACCTTGGATTCGTCCTATGGAGTCGATGAAGAGGTGTATATCATTGCAGGTGATGATCCTTCCCATTTTGATAGGGTCAGAACAGGCCCCGACGGTACCTTTTGGTTTCCATACTTAAGAAAGGGGAAGTACGAAATCTATGGCTTGTCGGAACCTACAGCTTGCGATAATCCTTTTGGTCAGCTAATTCCAGTCTCAGTTTTTGTTGAAATCGAGGAAAGGAAGGATGAAATCGTGACGAGTGATATTGTAATTACTCAACGACCATGATTCGAAGCAGTCTTCTTCTTTGTTTGTTCAGTTTTGTTTTTTTGGTCAGTACAGGTCAATCCAAAAAGGTAAAGACCTATGGTGTCACCAAGAGAACGGAGACCGCGGTTGAGTACAAGGATGGAGAAGAAGTATCCCGATTCACGAAGGAGGTGAGGTTTTACGATAAAGACGGTTGGTGGATTGAAAAGACCATTTACACCTCGTCCGGAGAGAAAAAGTCAGAAGAGAAAAGAACCTTCGATAATGGTGATTTGATTGAAGAAATAAAAGTTGACTATGACGGCTCCGAAGCCAAAGATGCAGAACCTCCAAGCTTTAAGAGTAAAACTTATCAGTATCACAGAGGAGACCTAATTGTTGAACGATTTTTGTCTAAAAAAGGCCAAACTAAGAAGGAGAAAAGATATAATTACAATGATTTTGGAGATGAGGTGGAGGTAGGAACCTTTGATGCTACCGGGATACTGATAAAGAAATTAGAAATTGAATACGACAAGCGCGGTTTCAAGGTAAGGGAGGTCACCAGTGATGCTTCAGGAAAGGTTTTAAAAGAAAAACTCTACTCTTATGAGTAATGACCTTTTAGAACAGATGAATGCAATACTTAGGCCTTTCACCAAATTAGGATTAGGCCAATTTGGTGATGACCGATTTGCCGAAAGGCGGGACCGTAAGTTTCCTTGTGATGTTGAGAATATTGGCGATATCATTAAAGGTTTGTATGAGCACTACGATCTTGTAGTCCCAGTGGAGAATCCAGTATCATCGATAGGGACACTGTACTTTGATACTCCTGAATTTGACTTTTATCGCGAACATCATCGCGGAAAATCGAACAGGCACAAGGTTAGATTTAGAAAGTATCCTGATACCAAAACTTCTTTTCTCGAAATAAAAAAGAAATCTCCAAAGGGAATTACCCTTAAGGAGCGCGTTGAATCCCCCTTTCAGCTTGACAGTATCGACCAGTCACTCGAAGCATTTCTTGGCCTAAACGGAATTGACGCGCCCAATGATCTAACATCCGTTTTAGAGGTTAATTATCAACGATATAGTTTTATTAGCAAGGACCGAGAGGAGCGTTTCTCCGTTGACTTTGCAGTGGAGTTTAGCGACGGAAAAAAGTCAGGGACTTTTGGTAGTTTGGCTATTTTCGAGGTTAAACAGCCAAGATATATGACCTCACCGATTGTCAAAAGACTCAGACAAAATGGGATAAGAGAAAAGTCATTAAGCAAGTATTGTCTTTCTTTATCCACTTTAAAACCAAAATTAAAATCGAATAGATTTAAACCAGCATTAAGAAACCTGCAAGCACTTTTTCATGCACAAATACACACATCTAATACATAAAAGCACTCTATTTATCATATTAACCCTGTTTCCTTTTGCTGTTTTGGCCCAGTTCTTTCCTGTAGAAAAAACTGTCATGGATCCAAAAGAGATACCAGAGTTCTTTGATTTTTCAATTACACAGTTCGATTCAGTTTTTTTTGTTAGGCTGATTATTGATTTGATCAGTATGGTCGTTTTACTTCGTCTTGTTTACTATCGAGTAACCGGAAGACACGACTTTTTCCTGACGTTTTTTATGTTTAATCTGGTAATTTTCATTATAACGATCCTGTTGAACTCGAGTTCTGGATTTAGCATAGGAGCAGCCTTTGGTCTCTTTGCGATTTTTGCAATGTTGCGCTACCGCACTGAGGATATAAGTACCCGTGATATGACTTATCTGTTTTTATCCATTACTATCGGGCTCATCTCTTCTATCAATCAGGGCACCGCTCTAGAAATTGTCCTCATAAATGCCGTAATTCTGTTAGTGGCATTCTTAATTGAGGGAAACGTCCTCATCAAGCAAGAGTTTATCAAGACTATTGAGTACGAGAAAATTGATTTGATAAAACCGGATAGGCGAGAGGAGTTAATAGCAGATCTTAAAGATCGGACAGGATTAGACATTCATAAAGTCTACATCAAGCGAATCGACTTTTTGAGAGATACCGCCATTATTAAAATGCATTATCGAAGCAGTAGAAGTCAAGATGCGTAAGTTCTTTGTACTCCTTTTCATCTTAATTTCAACCAAGGGTTTTACCCAAGAGGTTAGAGATTTTGGAATTTGGGGTACTATCGCATACGGCGCTGAGATAACAAAAAATCTCGATTTTAGCATTGAGCAAGAAGTCAGAATGGAGCAGAACGCCACAACGCCTGGCGTCATCTTTACCAATTTGGGAGTGGACTACAGTGTCCTTGAGCAATTCCAAATTGGTTTCAACTATCGATTTTTATTGAATGACCGCCCTGACGGGGTTTATGGTCATCGACACCGAATAATGCTGGATCTTCAAGTAAGAGAAAGATATCAGCAGTGGACTTTTGCTTACAGAGCACGAGGACAGTCAGAAGTCAGAACAATCAACTATTCAAATGAATTGGGGTTGGCCCCGACGCTTGATCTTAGAAATACGATCAAAACTGTCTATAGATTAAATCGGAGATTTGACATTTATGCCAGCTTTGACCTGAGAATGTTGGTCAGAGATGCTAGAGTTCCTGACTACACCGCTATTGACAGATTTAGATACCGTTTGGGAACAGATATTCTTGTAAAAAGAGATCAATCATTAGGATTATTTATTCAACATCAACGTGAGGTTGATGTCCAAAACCCAGAAGTGGAATTCACCATAGGAGTTGAATTTAAGTTTGGAGGTCGCCGCCGTTTGATGGAAACCTAAAAACTATCTTTGGGTCGCTGCACGTCTCAACCGGTCATTAATTGCTCTTCCAAGTCCCTCGTTGGGTAACAATTCTGCTAAAATTATACTCTGAGAAAATTTATCGAGTTCTCTCAAAGCAGAAAACAGATTTTTTGCCGCTTCCCTTAAATTACCGGTCTTCGATAAGGCTATTCCTGGAAAGTTATGACAAGTCTTAAAAGATAAATAGCAAATTTCATTAGTTGGGTAATCAGTTGCCATTTCTATAATGTCACCTAGGTGAAGTAGCTTTTTTGGTGAATAATGCGAAGAAAGCATACCCGGAGCCTTTGGATTGGCGGTGCTGTGAGTATTGCTATCAATTTGACCAATCATCGTCTCTATTTTCTCTCTCTCTAGCCCCCCGAGTCTGAGGATTTTAGGTTTCGACTCTGTTAGTGATAGTATGGTCGATTCCAAACCTATTTGACAAGGTCCACCATCAAGTATGTAATCTACTTTATCTCCTAATTGGTCATTGACATGCTCTGCTCGTGTTGGGCTTATGTAACCAAACGGGTTTGCACTTGGTGCAGCTAGTGGAAATTCTAGATTGTTAAGTAGCTCAAGAGTAAAAGGGTGATTAGGCATCCGAATAGCCACAGAGTTCATTCCTGAAGTGACCAAATCTGGGATATTACTCAACTTTTCTAAGATAATCGTAAGAGGACCAGGCCAAAATTTGTCCAAAAGATGCTTGAGATCTTTTGCAGAATGATCTGATAGTTTACTTAATTGGTCAGGTGAGCCCACGTGAACAATTAAAGGGTCAAAGCTAGGTCTATTCTTGATGTCAAAGATTCTTGCAACAGCTTCTTCATTGAAAGCGTTAGCCGCCAATCCATAAACTGTCTCTGTAGGAATGGCTACTACACCTCCGCTCTCGAGAAGACTCTGAGCTCTTGAAATATCCGAACCAATTTTTGAATTTCCTTTTGACATTATAAAGAGGTCACTTTAGGGTGCAAAGATAGTCCTTCGGTCATCAAACGCGCTCTTCCTTAACCTCTAAAGAGCAAGCTAAGGATTTACCGATGTTGAGCATTGTTTATGATGCTTTACATTGCAGGTCTATATTATACCACTTGAAATCCCGAACGGTTTGGGCCAAAATTTTTTTTTCCGTTGCCAGATTTTTCCGTCCCACAGGATTGTACAGGCAAAGTCAGAATCAATCTCGCTGCTCGTTCATCATTGGATCACTTTCGAATTGGGATTCCATAAAGGGGTTTTTTATCAGGACGGATTTCATGTTCCTGCTGTCCCAAAGTATTTAGTTCACCCTTGGCATTGACGCCATGTCTTTTCATTGATCTCATCGCTTCATCTACCGTTGGCAATCTCCAAATATGTTTAGGTGCATCAGACAAGCATCGGACGTCTGTTATAAGATATTTGCAAATACTATTGGCCTCATACCATGTCACTCCATCTTTTGGCCAACTAGGGCCTTTAGGTAAACACAATGGAGATATATCGTCCTGAGTAATCTCTCTAGATCGAAAGTTTTCATCATATGATATTCTACTTACACGAATGATCGGTTCAAAACCAAAGGCGACAAGTCTGATAAATGGTAAAAGCAAAATCATACGGCATTTCTACTTCTACGATGTGAAATGGCTGAACCAGCAAAGAGGTCAAAGAACTATGAATGGAACAGAAGCGATGGGATTATTGACTAATTAATAAAGAGCTACACCCACGAGAAGGAATACAAATGCGCCTAATCTGTTTTTGAAAATGAACATTAGAGATGGGGCAGTAGTGATGATCAAAGGGAATGAATACTGGAGAAACATAAGTCCAACGTTTTCTCGAAAGAACTTGTGATACCATCCCTCGTGAAAGCTTTCAATTATTCCCCAGAATGCCCAAAAACAGGCCGTCATAATTGAAATAGAGAAGGTAATCCAGCCGATGAATCGTTTCAATTTCACCCTCTAATAGGTTAAATAGTATTGGGTGAAATTACAATTGAAAATTAGGAATCTTGTTTTCGTTAATTTACTGAGTCAAAAGCGGCCCAATAGCCGTTCCTATTGCGGCACCAATGGCGACACCGAGTGCTAAGTCTCCTGGGCTTCCTGCTATTGCGGCTCCCACTCCTAATGCTGCTCCTGAGCCAGCTCCGCTTTTGTTTGGTTCATTCTTTTTTATAATCATTATCTATGATTTTGCAGCTGTGATTAAATTATGGGTAATCCGCTTGGAACACTTTCTGGAATTGAGCGATCGAAATTGGGATCGTTAATTACTTCCTTAAAACGATGAAGTCTTTCACGTGCGAACTTGTTTGAAGATTTAGCTTAAAGCATTTAAAATCAGGTGCCACGCCTCCACTAGAAACTTTCGATTGTCGACTTCTTATTCTTTCTTAGATGCCTATCACCTCTTCTGTTGTCCCTTGAGTACCATTGTGCATTTCAGTTGCTGTATATGTGAGATTTCATAGTGTTGGTGTCTTAAAGATGTATTTTCCGTTGCCTCTATCGTAATTTTCTAAGTCAGAATGGTCTTCAACTCCAAGGTAATTAAGTCTATAATCGCTAAATATCAGCATAAACGTGGTGGCATCCATCGTAACCAGTTGATATAAATGCTTCCTCCTCCTATTTGCAGAGCGTTCATGGCGTTCACATCTCCACGCGTGTAACGATCAAAAGGAGCGATTGGGGTTATAAGAGTTCTTTCATAAGTAGCGATCGCTTTGGTGATTCTTTCTATTGTAACCGTTGAATCAGAGAAGGCTTTTGAGAAAAGCTCTCTATACTCTTCTATACTTGTTACTTTTTTCTCAAGAGATTCAATGTAAGCACTTTCAGGAAGTTCGTTGCCTTTCATCTCCGCAGTACTGAGTAGCGGTTCCATGCATTGATCTTCTAGAGAAAGTGCTCGATTATCCCAAAACTGAGGGCTCTTTTCTGGATCGGTATTACCATCTATGTCAATACCATTAAAAGCTGCGTTGAGAATCGTTGGTGCATTGCGCAAGGTTTTTATTCCTTTTGGAAAACCATTTGATCTATCTAGACCATCAGCAAATCTTTTGGCAGGAGAGTGGCAAGAGGCGCAGGAGATTTTATTATTTGCCGAAAGTATAGGATCAAAGAAGAGCTTCTTTCCCAATTCAACTTTCTCAGGAGTTATTGGATTGTTCGAGGGAGCTGGCGCTTCTTTAGTGAGGGCTCCGATATTGAAACTGCTAATGAAGGAATTCTCCAAAAAATTAAAGCTCTGAGATAGAATTAAAAGAACGAAGACAGCGAGGTATTTGGATATTGTTTTCATCACAAATAATTGAGGTTTAAAATTGTGGATGCGGCCCTCCACAATCTTGACCTTGCATGCCAATCATTTGACACTTTGTGCTAATGAGTAATAGAGGAAGGGTGATCTAAAGGGTGAGTGGCCTTTTTAGAATCGGATATTCAGACCGTAAGCCATAGATAATGGTTGTCTCGGTTGAACCTAATCCAATGCTTGTTTCGGTTCATAGCTTTGAACTTTTCGCCGAAGCGCCACTCTTCAATTAGAATGAAATTACTGTTTAAACGGCTGAACATTTATGAACCAATAACCCGCAGAATCAATTGGTCCTTTTGAAATACTTGACAAGTTGACTCGCTTGGGGTACCTTTGCCATCAAACTGAAACCTCGTCATAATCCATTTAACCATTGACGAGAGAATATTTTAACCCAAATTTAGATGCTATGAGTATAGATTTTTACTCTTATGTCCGAACCACTTTAACTAAGGTTGGAGAACTTTCGAAAGGACTTCTACTAGCGACAGTGGCAGTTCTCTTTAGCCTTACGCAAATTAACGCGCAAGAGGCTGTAGACAAACCACAAGACAAGAATTCCGAATTTGAAGTTTACACTTCAAGCGTGGATGCTGCCGCATGGGAAGATCCCAATGTAGTAAAGAATATGTCTTTTGCTAAGAATGACCTTATTGATGCGGTTGAGAACCCAAATTTGAACGAAACTGTGACATGTTCGCAGTTAAGAGTAACACTTCTCCTGGATGAATCGGGTTCTATTTTGAACAGAGATGGTATTGAGCAGGTAGAAGATGCAACATTGGCCCTTGCAGAAGTACTCCTTGGTACACCAGCTTTGCTGTCAATTGTTGAGTTTGAAAATCAGGCAAGAACGATTTTCCCTCCAGCACCAGTAGATGCTCAATATTTACTTGACCTTGCGGCATACCTTTCTGACGACAGTTTAGAAGTGGAGATCGATGGTAATTTGGTTATGGAAACTTATGACCCTACTCTTGATTTCCTTAATCTGCCATGTCCATTTGGAAACACTAACTGGGAGGCTGGTCTGCTCGAAGCGAGACTAAATGCTCCAAACTTATTGATCTTTCTGACAGACGGTGAGCCAGTATCTCGTGTCGATGATACAAATCCATGTGGATTCGTTGTAGGTGGGGGAACTGTTCCTAACCTGAATGCTGCAATCGAAGTAGCTAATGACTTGAGAGAGGAAGATGGTGTTCATATGTTTGGATACGGAGTTGGAAACGGAATCAATGTCGGGAGCCGTCTAGCTAACCTTCAATTAACAACTGGCGAGGATGAATACCTTCCTGCGGGAGGTGACATTTTTGTTGATGACTTTTCTACTGGTGAATTCGAAGACCTAGCTGCAGGACTATCTGCTGGGTTGAACGCTATTTGTGGTATTCAGTTAGACATCAACAAATCGGCAGAGCCTAACCAAATTTGTGGAGAAGAGACAGTAACTTATACTATTTCTATCGACAACCTTGGAAACGACAACAATGGAACTTTATCAGACGAAGCTGTAAACATTGTGGTTGAAGATTTACTGCCAGTTGGTTTTGTTCTTGATGCAGTACCTGCGGGAGCAGTATTCGACGGAACTACTTTGACTTGGAACTTCGCTTCAATTGCAGAAGATGGAAACCTTTCGATTTCTTACTCTGGTAATTTCCCGGGGGCGAATGGGAATTATGTAAACACAGCTTCAGTTGATGCTTCCAATGCTCTTGAGGCAGGCACAGAGGCGACGGTGACCAAGACAAATTTGATTCAAACAGAATTTGATGAAGAAGCGTGTTTGAGTTTTGATTTGGCGGCCTCTAACTATGTTGCTAATCCAGACGTAGGACAAGATGAAACGATTACCGAAAGTGGAACTGTTCTGATTATTGGTACAAACGACGCAGGGTGTCCAGTTGAAGCAACTATTAATGTGTTGATCAATCAGGTTGCAGATCCAATAGCAGACAATCAAGGAATCATTTGTGGAAGCAGTTTTGTATGGGATAAGAACGGAGTAGAGTACACTCCTGAGAATTACAACGAAAACAATCCACCAGTAGTTCTAGAAGATGAGAATGATCCATGTTCTCCTTCTCATGTGCTCATTCTAAGCTTTGAAATGCCAATGGTACTTCCTGGAGACCCCCTACCAGTAGAAGTTTGTGATGAAGCTCCTAGCAATATTATACCACTTCCTGGTGGTGCAGAGTATGTTGTACTAAGTGTAAATGATGATCAGACAATCACCACAACAGGAGGTACATTTCCTCTTGCTCCTGAGGTAGCCCTTGTTCCTCTAGAAGGACTGGGTCAAGGTGGGGGTTGCGACCCTGTAGCTCAGTTTTTGTTCTCGCTAACTGACGGTTGCGTTTCAGTAAATCCGGTACTTGGTTGTACGGACATATCAGCATGCAACTTTAATCCTAACGCAACCGAAGACGATGGATCTTGTCTTATTCCTAATGACTGTTTCGTGTGTGACGATGAAGAACTAGTACCAGTTGATTTCCCTGCAGTGGATGTTAACAGCATCAACACTGAGTTTACAGGAGATGGATATCAACTGACTTGGGCACCTGTTCTAGGGCAAATCGGTTGCCAAATTCAAGGTAGAAGAGTATCAGATCAAGCATTAATCGGAAAAAATGCCCTCTTCGGTGAGAGCGTAGGTTCCTTGTTTTATGCAGGATCTGCTTTAGATATCGATACAGAATATGCATGGAGAGTACGATGTGGTTGTTCAGATGATCCAGTAGTTGTTGGACCTTGGTCTCCTTGGCAATACTTCACTACACCCAGCGGATCATCTATTCAGACCAATCCAAATCCAACCGATGGTCATGCGGTAATAAGTTTCCAAGTGAACCAAACTGCAATGACTACTTTGGAGGTATTTGACATGAGAGGAACTAGCGTGAGCCAGTTATTCAACCAAGTTGCAAATGCTGAGCAAGAGTACAGAATTGATTTAAGTGGAGCTTCTCTACCTAATGGTATCTACATTGCTCGGCTAGTAACGAACAATGAAGCAGTGATGCATAAGATCCAAATCGCCAGATAAAAGGCAACTTGATAAATTGATCAGACGACTAGTCCCCTCTGCCGAGCGGTGGAGGGCGGTTGGTTGTTAAGACCTTCAGACAGCGTAGGCAGTTATTTTTTGCAATGTGAACAATGTGATTGCCTAGTACCACCTGCATTACACAGATGTGATGACAGCTATTATTGCCGGACAACGAGCATTCATTATTTTTACTTCAGTGATCAAAAAGCTGACGGAGAGTTTCATAATTAAAGAGGTTGCGAGAAGTGCAAAGTTCATTGCTTTGATTTTCACACTCATGATCTTGCCACTCGGGAGCTTTTCACAGTATGGTCCTATGGGTATCGGCAACGGTGATGGATCTGCAACCTCCGCAGGGCCACAGCCAAAATTGATTCTTTGGTTGGACGGTAGCAGCGCAGAGCCATACATCAATAATGCTCCTGTCTCGCAATGGACCGACAAAAGCGGAAACGGACATCACTTTCTGCCAACAGGTATATACAATCCCGTTTTGAGAACAGGAGGTCCACCCTTTGGAGGCCCTAGAGGTGCTTTTCCTGGTTCACCGAATAGACCATGCGTTAGGTTTGCCAATCTTGATGACCAGATGGAGTGCGCCAACTTTGAGCTCACTGGAAATGGTTACACCATTTATTTCATAGTTGAATCTAGTGATAATAACTATGGACTAATTACCTATTCAACAGCAACTAGCGGTCAGGAGATGTCCATATACAATGACAATGGAATTAGACAACAAATGCTCAGTTCCATTGATCGATCCTCGGCCGTCGGTGACATAAGCACTGGTAATTGGAATTATGGAGGAATACTTCTGGCAACATCTGATGGTTACAATTGGGAATACAATAGGACTAATCATTATGAGGGCGGTTACAGTGCTTTCAACGGAATAAACTTTGCTGCCAATGGTTCAGCGATGATTGGTGATATTCCAAACCCAACGGATACCTATCCATCTGCAGACGAGTTTACAGGTGGGATAGCCGAGATCATTATCTATGAAGGAAGGCTCAACAGGCCAGCTACAAGGCTGATGAGGACCTACTTTTGGTTAAAGTACGGTTTAAGTGGAGCTAGCAGTGGTTGGGATAAAATGAACAACAGCAACTCGGCTGGGAGTGAATTCGGCGGTAGATGTTATACCCCGATTGGCATCGGTCGTGACTCAGAAAATCCCAACGCTGGTTCGATAAACGAAGCTAGATCAGAAGGATTAGTTCTTAGAGTGAATTCAACGGAGTGGACACAGACGAGAACCTATCTCTGTGCGGCAGTGCAAGGCGGTGCCGTGACCGGGCCGACTCCTAATACTGTCGTGACACAAGGCTTAGCCAGTCTTCCTACGGTTATTAATCGTTGGAGTCGATTGTGGGAAATCAATGGTGCGGATAACACCAATCAGATTTATCAAGTCGGTTTTGATTTCGGTGAAGGTATAAATGGAGATGTTCCACAGAATCCAGAAAATTTTGTACTTCTATACAGAGATAATCCAACTTCTGGCGATTTCTCAGTGCTTCCCGTTTCGAACAGCAACAAGTTTATTCTTGATGACGAAATAGTCTTCAGAGTTTCAAGATCCCAATTAACTACACCGAATAGGTATTACACAGTTGGTACCACCGACGCTTCAAGTTCATTGACGGGTCAAATTCAGAGAACGTGGTATGCCTATCAAAGCGGAGATTGGAGTGACCCACTTACTTGGACTCTTGATGGGAGTAGTGCGCCTGTCTATGTGAATCCTGGAAACTCTGTTCCAAATGTCTTTGATAACGTCTATATCGATGCTGGTAGAACGGTTGATTTGGATATGACTCTTCCTCAACACGGAACACTTACTGTGATTGGTACTTTAGACATGGGTTCTGCTGATCAACCAAACTTCGCTGAAATAAGAGGATCCGGGACAATACGCTGCACCTCAGGAAATTTTCCTCTTGGAAATTCGGCGCCATTTGCTGATCCAATTATTGGGGGAACTCTTGAGTACTATGGAGCTGGTGGATTTGAGCAGACCGATGATTTGCTAGTCAATAAATTAAAAATTGATCTCAACAGTGCCAATTCGACCATAACCTTAGCGGCAGATTTAACCACAAATGGTTTTTTCGAGGTAAATCGAGGAACATTCATAATCAACGATGATGCAAGTACAATAAGACAGATTACGTCATTTGATCGTGTGTTGGTCGAGTCTCAAGGGAAGCTAATTGTGAGTGATGATCCTGGAGTGAGGAAACACGAATGGTATTTTCATGATGATCTGATCAATAATGGAGGGGAAATTCGATTCACGAACAGAACCACAGCGAACTATACTGCCTACTCATCACCTGAGACGGTTGATATCGTTGAAGCATTCTTCGTAAGTGCAAATCAGAATCAAGAGCTCAGAGCAAACGGGTTGAGCTACTTCTCCAGAATCATCATGGACAAGGGAATTGATCAGACTTACACTTTGTCCATAAGTAGTAACAACTCTAATCACTTTAAGCTACTAGGTCCTTGTAATGATGGACATCCGAACTCGTCTTACATTAATGAAGCTGGCAACCAGAATTCGTTTGCCATGATCAATGGAACCGCTGAGATCAAAGAGAATATCTTTATTCCTCTTCAAATCAACTCGGGGAACTACAACATTAACAACACTGTTCAGCTATGGGTAAATGGCGGCGAGGTAACTAAGGGCCCTCTTGGAGGAGGAGGAAGTAGTGAGGCAATTGTTCCTTATGGGACGGTAAAAGTGACTAGTGGTGTTTTGAATGCTTTGTGTCGAAGTGGACTGACGACTCGTGACAATGGCTTGGTGCAAGTAGATGGTGGGGAGATAAATACCAACCAGATCAGAACTTCGGTGTTAGGAGCCGAGAATATTGGAGGGCTAATCATAAATGATGGAACCGTCAATATTGATGGTACCTTGCCCGGAGGTACACAACCGAATTTCTACACACTAAGTCTTACATATCCAGGAAACCTCTTTCGTATGACAGGAGGTGTCCTGAATATTACCGGACCCTCGAGTAGTGGACTCGTATTCATAAATTCTGATCCTCAAAACACAAGTGTTACTGGAGGTACAATGAATTTGAATATTTCCAATACTTCGGATAACCACATGATTACAAGTCGCGCTGCATTCTGGAATTTGACTTTAATCCGATCTAGTACATCTGGAACCAACCGTAATTTTAAGGTAGCAGCCGGTGACTCGGGGCCAGGCGGGGTTGATAACGAAGAACTACCTCTTCAAGACTTGGTAATCAAGAATAACCTTAGCATTACAGGGCCAAATTCTCCCAAACTGCAAATGGGAATTGCAGGTGATCCGGCCGATCTATATATTGATGGTAATTTGACAATAGGCAGTGGTTGTGAATACATTCACAATGACAACACAACCTATTTTGTTGGTCGTCCGAATTCAAGTTTGACTTTTGGAGGAAGTACAACTTTTCCTTTTGGAAATGTAGTCGTTGATAAAGACTTGGATTCTAGGTCTGTGAGTATTCAACCTACTGGGCCAACTAGTTCAATGGATATCCTTGGTAATTTCAGTATTGAGCGAGGGTCATTTGAAAATGCAAACAGAAACGTTATAGTAAGAGGAAATGTTAGAATCAAATCCCGATTCGGTAATTTTACTTCAGGGGGAAGATTGTTTTTGCAAGGAATAACGGGTCGACAAAGGATTTTTTCTGAAGGAGGCAGTATTTCTACAATGTTTATTGTTAACCCTGATGGTGTAGAGTTGGTCAATGATAGATTAACGATTCTTCAAAGAATCTTTTTTTCATCAGGATCCCTTTTTATTGGTGATCAAACTCTGAGAATTCAATCAACTAATTCCAGCTATCTACAAAGTTTCAACTCTACAGATAAATTTATCGTTTGTAGCGGGAATCCTTCCGCAGGGGGCCTAGAGATACTTAATTATGAGCCTGCACAGAACATAGTATTTCCAGTTGGAGTTAGCACTGGTAATGGAATTAAATATACGCCAACAAATATTTATATTAACAGTAACTGGGTTGACACAGGTTATGTGCGAGTTACTCCGGTTGACACATTGCTGACTAGCTCCGACTTGGATGGTGCTGAGGACTACTTGAACTTTCACTGGAAGGTATCACATTCTGAGTATAGCAGTGTACCCAATGTAACCCATAGATTCATCTACCAGCAAGACGATGTGCGCGGTACGGATGAATCAACCTTTGAATCGGGAAGGGTATTAAGCACTCTGCCCTTTACCCGAACTCTAGACAATGCTCCAGCTTCTCCTCATGTAAATACGTCTTCCAACCAGATCTTTTACAACGGATCTGACGTCGCACAATCTACAACAGGGAGTGGAACTCCACTGGTTAATGCTGATTACTCTGCTGGAGCCGCGGATCGATTTCCGATTGGATCTTCACCAGATGTGTTTTTTTCTCGTTCAGCCACAGTAGGGGCAGCTTGGGATAATCCCGCTAATTGGAACAAATTACAAGATTGCCCTGCTTGTGTCGATGTTTACAGCAACCACAGTTCATCCCAACCGGCTACTTTGGAATACCCTGAAAGTGGAGATATCGCTGTAATAGGTTTCAATGTTGACAATGGTTCCATGAAGCCACACGTGTATGCGCCACCTGCTGGAGGTATTGAAGCAGCACAAGTTGTTTTTACCCCATTACAAGATGTGAGTGGAAACTCTCAGCCAAGATACAATGGACCATCAAGCGTGGATTTAGGAATACTAAGACCCAGCTTAGAAATCGTAAATACGTCTGACATAATTAGAGTGGGGCAAATTACGGGAGAAGGAGCATTAATTCTAAAGGACAATATTGATTTAGGTGTAACTGATTTGGGAGGCTTTTTAGCGGAAGATTCATCTGTTGTCGTAATTGACGAGAGTTCAGGTGCGCCATTCAAGCTTGATTTCATTTCAGCATCTCTGCCAAATTTATTTATTGCAACGGGAGAGCCAAGCATCACGGCTGATCTTACAATAAGAGGGAATCTAGAGATAGCGGGAACATCAAAACTAATCTTAAACGAATCTGACGATGGTGATGTTTTCGTTGATGGTGATCTAATTCTGGATAAGTATCAATTGGCTGCCGGAAATCCCACAATCTATTTCAATAAGGACGGTTCTAGCAAATCAATTACCATTGGAGGTGATCTAAAGCTTCTTGGATCCACTGCTTACATCGGCTTCAGCCCTGAGGTCTCTGGTCCATCAGATCCACCTGAGCCATGGACTCCAGATGAGATTTCACCTTTTATCTGGTTCGATGCTACAGAGGGGGTTACCTCAACAGGAGGTTTTGTGTCTGCATGGCAGAATCAAGGCATGGGCGCGTATACTGCCACTCAGTCTGATAACCTGAAAAGGCCATCCGTTCAAGTTGGGCTTAATGGAATTAATACACTTCGTTTTGACGGGGTAGATGACTTTTTGGAAATACCTCATTCAAATGAGTTTAACATTGCCGCTAGCGAAGACTTCGAAATATTTTCAGTAGCACAATTTAATGATCCTGTTGCCTTAACAGAGCCTGACTTTTCTGTTATGTTCGCAAAAGGAAAGACTAGCGATCGTGAGTTCATGTTCTATTTAGCCATTCGGAAATACAGACTTTACATGGACCGAGGGAGAATGAGGGTGGAAGCGCCCAATAATCATACAACTGCTCCAAATTTGGGTTGGGCGAGACGCCAGGGAAATAACGCCAAATTATTTAACACGGTGGGTGGTAATGCTTCAAGAGGAAATGTGGGTAACGGTAGAATGGACGGAAATACTCATAACGTCACAATTGGAGCAGCTGAGGATGGTACTATTCGATTTATGGATGGTGACATTGGCGAGATTATCATGTTCAAAAGGGCACTAACAAGCAATGAAAGACAGAGAGTTGAAGGTTGGCTAGCTCATAAGTGGGGATTGCAAAATGAACTTCCTGTTGGGCACCCGTATAGAACCATTCCACCATTTATTGGTGTTGAAACCGACGAAACATCAAGACTCATAGTCGAGGGAGATATTGTTCAGGATTTAACGAATGCAAGTTCTATGAACAATGGAATTGAGCTTTATGATATTGATGCTGAGGCATCCTTTGTTAATCTCGTGGTACGTGAGGATGGAAATAATCAGTTTGATAATCGAGGAGGTCCTGCACCAAGACTTTGGAAAGTCCAAGTTGATAAAGGTATCGATATCGCATCGAGTTTTACATTCAATTCCGACGTGGAGATAGATGGTCCTGCTAACGAACTTGAAAAGCCTATTGATCTCAAAAACGGACTTCTAGTCTTAAATGATCCTAACATTAACATTACCCTTTCATCTGGGGGAGGAGACTTTACAATTCCGATAACAGCTGGTCTTGAACTCAATGGTGGTAACCTCGATTTGGTTGGTAATGAAACAGGGCTTCTTCTATCTGGGCTATTAAAAATAACAGGTGGATCTCTGAATATCGGTAACACCGAAGGGGTTAACAATTACATAGAATATGGTGGTGGCGGAGCACCAAAAATCGAAATATCTGGAGGCACCCTAACTGTAGGAAGTCAGATTAGAAGGAACTTAGCTAGTACTGGAGGATCATTAAACTATCGACAGAGTGGAGGTGATGTTGTTATTGGAAGATACAGTGCCCCAGAAGCCAATAGAGGTATGCTCGAAATAACAAACTCAGGTAGTCGATTTGAGCACACCGATGGCACGCTCACCTTCGTTAGAGGGGTTAATATCAATACTACTCCCTCATTACTCATTCAACCCGACTTCTTTGATGTAGGAGGAAATTCTGAAATTGTAATTGGTAGCGCGGATTCACCCCCCGGTGCGGCTATCAGCAACTTTGGAATAGAAAGTTCTATCGCTTTGAATAATCTTACCATCGCATCAACCAATTCTCCTGTTGCTAATTTAATTTCTACCGACCTTGAAATAGGAGGTGACCTAACTATAGGAACCGGAGCGTCGCTCGTCTGCAACCAAAGGGATCTCACACTAGATGGTGATGTGATCAATAATGGATTGCTTACCTCGACGGAAGGTACTGTGATTATTAATCATCCCGTGTTTGGGACTATTTCTGGATCAGGAACATTTGATCTAAATGATCTCGTGAGATCTGGAGATACTGGGCAAACCCTCGTACAGACTTCTCTATTGGTGAACAATGATTTCACCAATGGCGCTGGTGAAATGGTGTTTGGAACCAATACCTTGACCGTTCGTGGTAATGTTACTCATGATGGATTACTGAGCTTCGATAGTCCGTGTAATGGTTTAATATTCAATGGTGATGAGGAACAGATTTTTTCAAGATCAGGTTCTGGTGCATCTCAGATTGATATTATGACTATCAATAATGGTAGCGGAATTACAATACCAGCTGGTTTCTCTGAATTTTTGATAGGAAAGAATCTTCGCATGCAGCGCGGTGTGTTCTCCTTGACAGGAAACCTCTTAGAAATGGCCGAAGGAGCAACATTCACTCCAGTGAATTCTTTTGGTGAGTCGAACATGATCGTGACAGGGGGAGCCTTCTCAAACTTTGGATTGAAACTCAATATCCCGGCTAACTCAACGGATGATATCTTTGTCCCTCTTGGAATAGACCGATATATGCCAATTAATCTTAATTTTTCGGCACCGGGCTATTCAAGTGGTACCACTGCAAGTTCGTATTTGTTAAGGTTAAATATTCCGGAGTGTGGGGTGGTGATCCAGGATGTGGAGCCTGTGCCTCCGCAAATCAATGATCTCAACAACGTTCTCGGAATGTTCTTCTCAATTGATGGAACTAATGTTGGTGATGGCTTAAATGTAGATGTGAAGTTGCAGTATGATCAACAATATGTCCAAGTAACTACTCCTTATACTGAAGTCGATTATATTGCTGCTCGAGTTTTAGCTGACAATACCACTATCAGTAAACTAGGTCCGGGTGCAGTTGATGAAGTCAATGATATATTGACATTCAATTTACAAGGTGATTTTGCTGGAAATCAATTCGCAGTTGATGGGGATTATTTTGCAGGAGTTGATCCTGCTGTTCCAAACACAATTTTGGTTTATGAGACAATTATGGCCGTCGGAGATGTGAATGATGGAAATAATGCCTACGATCAAGTTGTACCTGGTGGTGGTTCTCCGACAGGAGCAAAGGTAATTGTCAAATCAGGGGATAGATTAAACTTCAATGTTGATGGAGTGAATTTCTACCAAACAGAAATAGAATCTGGAGCGACTGTAGTAATAGAGCAGACAAGTCTACACAGATTGGGACGTGTTTCAGGTACTGGGACTATTGAGGTACAGGGATCAGCTACTCTTCCTGCTGGGGATTACTCAGATTTCTTTGGATGCGGGGGAGGAAGATTGGCTTTTCAGTCAGTTTTTGGGCAAAGCTTTGAGATTCTTGCGAATATGCCACCATTGGAAGGGTTAACGCTCCGTGGACCAGGAGAATTGACGATAGCCGAGAATGATATAGATATTTGTTCTGAAATCTTTATCACTGGAAATGCTCAGGTCAAAACTGCGAACTCTTCTTTGTTAGACGTTAGTGGTGATGTTACAATTGAAAATGGAGACTTGGAATTTCGTCAAGGAAATGTTCTGATTAATGGTAATTTGGACATTTCTGCTGATCCATTTTTCCCAGCATTCTTCTCAGGTCGGGTAGGTTCTGGTAACGATGGAGTTCTTACTGTTAAAGGCGACCTATTGATAGGAGGAAGAGGAATGAGTATTGGAACAGTCTTCCGAGAAACTCATGTTGAAGGAGATATTACCAAAAACTCTGATCCTGCAGGGGGTTCTATTCAAGACGGTACGGGCGGTGCCAAATTGATCCTTAATGGATTTTCTCCGCAAACCATTAATGGAGATTTTATAGGGAATTCCTTAATACCAACATTTGAGTTAGATAACGCGTCCGGTTTGACTCTTGCCGGAGATGTTGAGGTTTCAGAAAATCTACTCTTAACGAGTGGAAATATCTTTACAGATATTGATAATTTAGTGAGATTAACGGAAGATGCAACTCAAGTAACACCAGAAGGCGGGCAACCGACTTCATTTGTTGACGGACCCATGCAATGGGATCTATCTTCAGGTGCGAATAAGGTTAAGTTTCCAATAGGTAACAACGATCGTTATCGACCTCTCTCTATAAGTGAGAGGTCCATTGCTAATACTTGGGAGGCGCAGTACGTTGACACAATTGCGCGAATTGTACCGATCATTGATGCATTAATGCTCCCAGACCCATTAAGCATTCCGATCATTGAAACTGTAAGTGTTCAAGAATTCTGGAGAGTTGAGACTAGCGGTGGCACTACCACTGCAAATATAGAATTGAGCTGGGGGGATAGTTCTGCAGTTTCAACGAATACTGCTGAACAAAGTAATTTAGTTGTCCTTGCTTATGATGAGGTAGATGACCATTGGGACTCCTATGGGGGAACTGACTTCACATATAATGCCCCAACTAATAGGGGTACTGTAAATAGTATAGATCCCATTACTTTCTCCGAGAGATACTTTACACTAGGGTCTGCTGATGAGGTTAATCCTCTGCCTGTGACTTGGCTGTACTTCAGAGGGGAGAATAAAGGTCAAAATCATAAACTATTTTGGGCTACAGCTACTGAGATTTACAACGACTATTTTGAGTTAGAAAGATCATTTGATGGTCAGAATTGGATTGTCGTTACCAGATTAACAGCGGCAGGTGAAAGTAATACCAAACAGGAATACAGTTACACAGATCAAGACGTACCCATTGGTGTGGCTTATTACCGCCTCAAACAAGTCGACTTTGATGGCAAACAAGAATTTTCGCCAAGCATTGTGGGCCTCGAAAGAGTTCTTTCAGTCGACGAAAATACTTTTGATTTCTTCCTTTATCCGAACCCAACAGAACTCGGATCATTTCAGATTAAACTAGCCAATGTGACCAATGCTACAGCTTTTATAACCTTGACAGACCTGTCAGGGAAGGTATTGGACCAGTCATACGAACAAATTGATGGACAAGGAATATCTGCCCCATTTGAATGCCATTTTGGTGCAGGGGCCTATTGGGTAACGGTTATTGTAAATGACAAAGTGAGATCAAGACTGCTAATTGTCTCCATGTAGATCCATTTCTTCTGGGTTCGCCAACCTTCCTGCCTTATCATCTTAAAGCTTATATTCCCAGTTTTCGGTTCAGAGCATTTTTGAAACTAAGGTATTCAGCAACAACAGTCACACTTCAATCCTCTAGGAACATTTCAAAGCCGAAGGATTAAAATTGAGTCAGAACCTTGGCTACTTTTCAGTTTTAACTTTTCGTTTGATTCTAAATAAAATACACTTTTATTCACATACCGTAAGCTTTTCCCAAAACCAGTTCACTTAAAATTAAATTTTCATTTCATTATGATAACGGTATAGGTAGATTATTTCCGAGTTTTTCGTGTGGTCTGAAAAAGTTGTAATCCACGAACCATTCTTCTGCTTTTTGCCTTGCCTCCTCGAGTGAGTTGAAAATGTTTGCATTTAGCAATTCTCTTCTCACTGACCCATTAAAGCGTTCAATAGAGGCATCATGTGGAGTTCCTACATTTGACGAGACAAAAAGTTAAGGGTACTATACAAGAGCCTTAGCAGAATAAGACAAAGACCAGAAGAGTATTTACAAAAGAGTTCAAGCAAAAGGCTGTTGAGCTGAGCAATGTTAGAGGAAACACCCAAGAAGCAGGCAGAGAACTGGGTATTGGTGCGGAACTGAATTACAGGTGGCGCAAAGAAGTTAGGCATAATGCCGATAATATTCGAGCTATCCGCATGAAGCTCAAAAATGACCTTTTGCAAATTAAAACCGATCTCAAAGCTGGAGAGCTGGCGATTGGCCAATTGGCGGGAGCGAGGTATCATCAGAACGAAAAGAACAAAACGGATCAACTCCTCGGTGATCGCGAACGGGAGATGAACCAGCTCACCCATTGCGGAAACACTGTTTTCAGCACGATGGGCACCATTGCACAAGCCACGAGCGCCTCCGCTGAATATCAGCAACAAGTAGGTGAGGCGATGAATATTTTCAACAGTGGTGTGGCCATTGTTCAGGCTGCCGCATCCATCAAAGCAGGCGATCCATTTACCTATTTAGCGCTCCTCGGCACCGTGCTCGGAGAGCTTAGAAATACCATTTCACAGGCCAGCGCTCAAACCTCTGGCGCAAGCATTCCATCTCCACCTGGTTTCGCAACTGGTACAGACAGAGCACCCGGCGGGCTCTCTATAGTTGGTGAAACTGGTCCTGAGTTAGTCAATTTGCCAGAGGGTGCTCAAGTGGTGCCCTCTGGTCCATCGCGAAATCTTCTTTTTGGAAACAATGCACAACTTGATTTTGGTGGCGTGCCCGATTTGAGCGGCGTATCTGGTGGCTCATCAAACAGGATGATGGAGGAGCTTAGCATGCTCAGAAAAGAAATGGCCGCGTGGCCTACTCGCCTTCGTGTGGAGAGCGTTCAAACCGATTTCGATATTTACACAGAACGCCGAGATCGCAACCGCCGCCGCGTGCGCAATGTGAAAAGCTGATTTAGCATTTTTTTGTGGGACTATTTTGGGACGAAAAGTGCTATAATTTACCTTTTGGGACGGTATTTTAGGTGTTTGGGACAATTTTTTGTCCCAAATTAAAAACCTCTTAACACCAACAATGGCGGGCTTTTCAGCGCCGCCATTGAATTGAAAGTGACCGTTTTTAGTGATCGCGACAGGATTCGAACCTGTGACCGTCTGCTTAGAAGGCAGATGCTCTATCCAGCTGAGCTACGCGACCTTTGCAATGGTATAGCGCCTACAGGTCGTTCTGGTTGAACGAAAACAGGGCTTGCTGTTCCAAATCGGGGTGCGAAATTAATACTTCATTTAAAAACACCCTAATTCCAAACGAAAATTTACATTCATAATTCCCGCTTTTAGCATTAGCTCAGGAAAAAAGGGATTTATTTCCTACTCGCGTTTAGGAAAGTTACTCTCGAAATACTGCAGCATTTCTTTCGTAGATGAACAATTGAGTTTTGTCTTCATTCTTTTCTTTTGAGTCTTTATAGTGCTTGGCATCACATTCATTTCTTCAGCAATCTCCGCGTCGGATAGACCTTGCTTTAGCAATGTATATATTTCATCCTGCCTTGTTGAGAAGAAGTTTGCAGGCTTGAATTCGAGATATTCAGACAATGCGTCGTGGCTAGTGTATGGGCTGTCCCATCTCCATCTTACTGCAGATGAAGAGGAATCTCCCATATAACTAATGTCCTGAAGTATCGAGTAGTTTCCAACTAGTGCTCTGTTTCGATTCATCCTGCACACGCCTGATGTTCTTTGGATCTTTATATAGGAGCCATCAAGTTTCCTCATGCGATAAGTGAGGTAAAGAATACCATCTTTCGGAATTCCCCTTGCAGTAGAATAAGTAAGTACTCCCTTTACAATATGTTCAACAATGGGGTAATCTTCAGGGTGAATCAAACTAAACACATGATCATATGTAAAGTCGCAATCACGAAAGCCCAAAAGCTGTTCAATATTTTTGCTGTAAGTCACTTCCTTTTTTGATAAGGATAGGATATACATTGCCTGATTGTGAATCAACGGATACTTCTTATAATTGAACCTTTTACGTTCTTGAGAAATCTCTTTCTTTACTCTAAGCTTTGAAGATATTTCCGAAATTTCGGATTTAAAATTGAAGTCTTGGTTGGTCATAATTTGAATGGAACATAATACATAAATTATTGGAAATGTTTCTATCGCACCAAGGCTAGGAAATTGATTTTTTAGCCTTGTCTATGATTTAATGATCCAAGTTTATTACTCGAATTCCTGTATTGGGAGATAATCTACTGCCGCTGAAAGTAGCCACGAATAGCTTATCTTCGGCCCGCGATTATGGCGTCAAGATTCAAATGTGTTTGGGTAACCGGAGCAAGCTCCGGCATAGGGCTGGAAGCAGCCAGACAGCTCTCGCTCTTTACGGAGAATTTAGTCATTTCAGCTAGGAGCAAGAGTAAATTGGACGAACTGAAAATCCAACTTCAAGAGACGAGTTCAGTAATTGTAGCTCCACTCGATCTTTCAAATTCTCAGTCTATAAAGGCTGCTGCTACTTTTATCTTAGATCAAAACCTAGTTCCTGATTTAGTATTCCACGCCGGCGGTATTAGCCAGAGATCTTATGCGAATGAAACTTCCATAGAAGTTGACAGGAGAATTATGGAAGTAAATTATTTTGGCACCATCCAATTAACAAAGGAACTGCTTCCGAGGATGATCGCAAATGGCGGAGGGCATTTTGCCATAGTCACAAGTTTAGTTGGACTTTTTGGATATGGAGTGAGGTCAGCTTATTCTGCGTCCAAGCATGCCTTGCATGGTTTTTTTGAGTCATTGGATATCGAACTTGTGGATAAGGGTATTGCATCAACTCTGATATGTCCTGGAGGCGTTCAAACCAATATTTCATTGAATGCATTGCAAGGGGACGGATCCAACGCCGGAGTAATGGATGAGATGCAAACCCAAGGTATGCCTGTTGATCAGGCTGTTCGCAGAATGGTAAATGGCATTCTTCAAAAGAAAAAACTCTTGATAATTGGTTCACCAAAAGAGAAGCTCGGTGTGCTAATGAGTAAATTTTTCCCAAGTATTTTCTTTAAAATTGCGTCGAAGCAAAACCCGAGAGGGTCAGTCAAGCTATAGTCATGAGTAAGCATATTGGTGGAATCCAGCAAATAGGCATAGGTACGAGTAATCTTCACGAAGAGTGGTCGTGGTATCGTAGAAACTTTGGAATGGACATTCGAATTTTTGAAGATGCCGCAGATGCACCTTTAATGACTAAATATACTGGCGATAAGGTTCAAAACAGGGTGGCTGCCCTCGCTCTAAATATGGAGGGTGGCGGTGGATTTGAAATTTGGCAATATGCCTCTAGAGCTCCTAAGCCTGCTGACTTTCCAATTACCCTAGCTGAAATAGGCTTTCTAGGAGCTAAAATGAAAACTAGAGACGCTAATCGTGCGCACGCACACTTAAAGGAAAATGGGGCATCACTTCTTACAGAAGTTATTTCAAACCCGCTCGGTCAAAGCCATTTTTATCTAAAAGACAAATCAGGGAATCTATTTGAGATTATCGAAGCGCAAGAATTCTTCAAGAATATCGATAGTCCCGTGGGGGGAGTTTACGGCTGTATGATTGGAGTTTCCAATATGGATAAATCCATAAAGTTCTATCAGAACGTTCTCGATTTTGACGTGATAAAATTAGATGAAGTAGGTGTTTTTGAAGACTTTACTGGTATCCCAGGGTCGAACCAAAAGTTTCGCAGAGTCATTCTTGAAACGAGCAAGATGCCTAAAGGTCCTTTTGCACCACTTTTAGGAACGAATCAAATAGAGCTACTCGAACCACTCGAAAAAAAAGGCAAGAAGATTTTTGAAAATCGTTTTTGGGGTGATTTAGGATTTATACATCTCTGTTTCGATGTACAAGATATGGACGGATTGAGGGAGAAAGCAGAAGCCAGACATCATCCTTTTACGGTCGATAGCGCGGATAGCTTCGACATGGGGAAAGCGGCAGGAAGGTTTGCTTATGTCGAGGACCCTGATGGAGCCTTAATTGAGTTTGTGGAGACTCATAAACTCCCAATTGTAGAGAAATGGGGCTGGTACCTCAACTTGAAAAAAAGAGGGGATCAGGGAAGGTCTCTTCCGAAATGGGTGCTCAACTGCTTCAAATTTAATCGGGTTAAAAACTAGATAAGTCTACCCCTGGATTTTTTCTTAGCCAGTTATCAATCACTGGTTTTCTTCCTATGTTCCGCGTTATGTAGTCTTTTCGTAAGTCCATTCCGCGGGCAGGAGAATACTCTCTTCCGTAATAAATTATTTGAAGATGAAGCTTGTTCCACAACTCCTTTGGGAATAGTCTTTTGGCGTCTTTTTCTGTTCGCTCTACGTTTTTACCAGTGGTTAGTCCCCATCTGTATATCAGTCGATGAATATGAGTGTCGACAGGAAAAGCAGGTATTCCAAATGCCTGTGACATCACCACTGAAGCCGTTTTATGACCAACCCCTGGTAGTGTCTCGAGGTATTCCAGATCTGCTGGAACTTCTCCGTCTTTTTCTAAAATTAATCTGTGAGACAGCTCGTGGATCGCTTTACTTTTCCGAGGGGATAGACCGCAGGGCCTAATGATTTCTCTTATTGTTGAAACCTCCAACTTAGACATGGCATAAGGGTCAGGGCCTAGTTTAAACAGGGAGGGTGTCACGGTATTAACTCTAGCATCTGTGCACTGAGCGCTCAACAAGACCGCAACCAAAAGGGTAAATGCATCCGAATGATCGAGCGGTATGCCTGTAGTCGGATATAATTTTTCCATCTCGGTAATGATGTAATTGACTTTTTCCTTCTTGTTCATTTGCAATTACATTAATTCTACCACGATTCGAACGTGGCAGTATTTAAATCTTTATGTATTAGCCGAGATTTGAAGTCTCCATCTTGAGAATAGTTGACGATGTGGTTTTGGTCATCAAAAATCTCAAAAAGGATAACATTCTTGATGTGAAGGACGTCAGCCTTATCGATTTTGCCTGTTTCTAAATATATCCAAGTCACATCAGGGTCTTTCTCACTTCCCAAATAGCTCAAAGGTATGCTTGTATCCCCCGAAGCTATTTCGAAGTTTTCAAAAATGTATTCAACCATCACCATATCAGTCTTATCGTGAACCTCTGAGTCTAAAATATCTACAAGTTCACCTGATTTGTTTTTGAGAGCATTTTCTAAGTCGTCAGTGAAAATTCGAATGCTAATCTGATATGCCATTTCACTAATGTCGTACTCAACTTGGGTAAGCCCAACATGATAAGAATGAAAAAATATGAGAATGATCGTTATGAAATGCATGATCGCAAAATTACACTCTTAACCCTAATCCATTGCAATTCTTGAGCATCCTATTTCGTAGTGAGGAGAGAAACTTAATTGAAGTCAACAAATTTAAGCCAGACTTTTAATCATATTTGCAGCTCAAACTAGTCTTCATGTTTTCAACTTATCTTGAGCTTGGACTTCGGCACATTGCTGATTTTGATGCCTACGACCATATGGTTTTTCTTTTGGCCCTTGTCGCCTCCTACCAAATTATGGACGTAAAAAGAATGTTTTGGCTGGTCACTTCCTTCACCGTAGGTCACAGTTTTACTTTAATACTCTCCACATTAAATCTGGTAAGTATTAATTCTGATTATGTTGAATTTCTAATACCTCTCACCATTCTCATTACTGCAATTGCCAATCTTATTCAGGGCAAAAGAAGAGCAGGAAGCTCCATGGGAGTAAATTATGCTTTGGCGGTCTTTTTTGGATTGATTCATGGCTTGGGTTTTAGCGGTTATCTCAAGGCAATCTTAGGAAAGGGAGACACTTTTATTCCCTTGCTTGGATTCAATATAGGTGTTGAGCTTGGTCAGCTGATTATCGTCGTAGCAATTATGCTCATTGGTTCCCTTCTTTTTCAAGTTTTCCGTTTTAAACATCGCGATTGGATTCTGGTTATATCAGGCATCTGCGCGGGTGTCGCGCTGGTATTAGCGAAAGAAACTGTCTTTTGGTAAATTCGTCCCGTTTATAAAAAATACATGAAATATCAACTTGCGGCCCTTTTGGCCTTCGTCACTTATTACTCCTTTGCCCAAGAAGGATCTCCAGACAAATTCAGGCAGCTATACGATAAGCTCCCTACTCCTAACACATATCGGACAGCTTCGGGTGCGCCGGGGCATGAGTACTGGCAACAAAGGGCTGATTATGTAATGGAAATATCCCTTGATGAGGAGAACAATGTGATTTACGGTGAAGAGGTAATCACTTATTACAATAATTCTCCTGATCCGTTGGATTATTTGTGGGTGCAATTAGACCAAAACAGACGCTCTTTGGACAGTGACTCATACAAAACAAGTCAAAGTGAATTGAAAAGTAAATACTCTCTGAAAAGTCTTCAAAACCTTACACCTTGGTTTGATGGTGGCTTTAAAATTGACTTCGTGCAGGATACGAAGGGGAATGATCTTGACCACTCAATTATAAAAACTATGATGCGTATTGATTTGGACAAACCTCTAGTTCCGAATGGTGCAGTGAGTTTTAAAATTAAATGGCATTACAATATCAATGAGAGAGCAAAACTTGGAGGAAGATCAGGTTACGAGTATTTTGAAAATGAAAACAATTCAATCTACGTTATTGCTCAGTTTTATCCGAGAATGGCTGTGTATATCGACAATGAGGGTTGGCAAAACAAACAATTTTTAGGAAGCGGAGAGTTTACACTCACCTTTGGAAATTATGATGTAAAGCTGACCGTCCCAGCTGACCACGTTGTCGCTTCTACTGGTGAGCTTCAAAACGCAAAAGAAATTTTAGCTCCAAAGCATTTAGACAGACTGGAAAAGGCCAAAACTGCCGATCAACCAGTTGAAATTGTTACTCAAGCAGAAGCCGAAGAAGCAGAAAAAGGAAGATCAAAAGGGACAAAAACCTGGCATTACAAAGCGGAGAATGTGAGGGATTTTGGATGGGCCTCTTCACGAAAATTTATTTGGGATGCACAAGGTGTTCCCCTGAAGGAAAGAACAGTGATGGCCATGAGCTATTATCCCAAAGAAGCCAATCCTCTTTGGGGAGACTATTCTACGAAGACCGTGAAACACACCGTTGAAACCTACAGCAAATACACTTTTGATTATCCTTATCCGGTTGCCATTTCAGTAAACGCCGCGTCAATCGGTATGGAGTACCCTATGATTTGCTTCAACTTTGGGCGATGCGAAGAAGACGGTACCTATACTGAACGAACCAAATATGGTGTCATATCGGTAATCATCCACGAAGTTGGGCACAACTGGTTCCCAATGATCGTTAACTCTGATGAACGTCAGTGGACTTGGATGGACGAAGGACTCAACACTTATCTTCAATACTTAAGTGAGCAAGAATTTCAAAGAGGGTATCCAAGTAGGAGAGGAGAGCCTAGAAAGATTGTGGACTACATGAAAGGAGATCAGAGCAATATTAGCCCTATCATGACCAATAGTGAGTCGGTACATCAGCTAGGTAATAATGCTTACGGAAAACCAGCCACTGGCTTGAATATCCTTAGAGAAACGGTTGTCGGTAGAGAACAATTTGATTTTGCTTTTAAAACCTATTCAAATCGCTGGAAATTTAAGCATCCTTCGCCGGCAGATTTTTTCAGAAGCATTGAAGATGCTACTGCTATCGACCTGGACTGGTTTTGGAGAGGTTGGTTTTACGGGACTGATAATGTAGACATAGGAATTGATTATGTAAAATATGCTCAACCTGCTTCTTTTGAAGCTGGAGGAATAAAAGTAGCCGCTTCAAATGCTAAAGAATCAGAAGCTCCGAGTATTTCAACCATGAGAAATGCTGAAGATATTCCTTTGACTTATGCTGACCGTGATACAACCTTGAAGGATTTCTACTACCACTACGATGAGAATGAAGTTTCAGATGGCGATAGGGAAAAGTTTGACAAAATAAAGAACGCTTTGTCTAAAGAGGAGAAAGCAATGATGCAAGATCAACGTCATTTTTATGAAATAGCTTTCACCAATCACGGAGGAATGGTCATGCCGCTGATTGTTGAATTCACTTTCGCTGATGGCGAAAAGGAGATCCAGCAAATTCCCGCCGAAATTTGGAGAAGAGGGGATACTCAGGTAAAGAAGGTTTTCGTAACAGATCGCCAGGCGACTAACATTGTTCTCGACCCGTATTTGCAGACGGCGGATGTCGATCTTTCCAACAATTCTTGGCCGGCCCAAGACGTACCGAGCAGGTTTGAGATTTATAAGAAAAAGCAAGAGGCTTCTAAGCCAAACCCAATGCAGCAGGCAAAGTAGAATCTGTTAGTTGGGCTTATTATGAGCTGTTAGGTCACTCTGGGATTCTTAAGTTGAGATGCTTATCTTAGAATGCGTTTTAACTAACTTAAGATGAGACAAATCCTAACCTTATTTGCAATCCTGCTTTTTACTTGGACCACGAAGGCTCAGGATGAGCCATGTGATGCGATTCCAATATCCTGCGGACAGACCAATATCACGGGAAATTTTACCGGTAATACCCTTAACTCAGACTTACCAACTGGTTGCTTTATTACCACAAACCCAGGCCAACGCGATATTTGGTTCACCTTTGAAGCCGATGGAGAACAAGGATATTTTTTCTATTCGGATGACAACCTCGGTAATTCAGGGCCTCAACATATTGTGAAATTGTATAGAGCAGAATCTGGCTGTGATGATCTCATTGCCATCCGGGACTGTCACTTGGAAGAAACTTTTCATGAAGTTTTTCCTGAAGGGACTTATTATGTCCAAGTTCGTGAAAGACTAGCAAATGGCAGTGATAATGGTTACACCGCTGGACTAATCTGTTCGCCTGCTCCTGCTAACGATCTTCGGTGTGATGCTCAAGTTGTTCAATGCGGAGTAAATTATACTGGCTCACTGGTAGGGTCTTCATACACGGAAATCACATGTGATCCACCAAGCCTCGAATATGAAGATGGTGGTGACGTCTGGTTCAAACTTGAAGCAGAGAGTTCTCAAACCTACTCGATTTTTGGTAAGAGTGGGCAGCGATTATCGATCTACCAAGTTGATTCTTGTGATGGATCCTTTTCTTTGACCGATTCAGGATGTACCAGCCAGGATATCGAAGGTTTTACCGGTAGTGGGACCTACTATGTGTGTGCGTATCCATTTGATTATCAAGTTAAAAGGGCTTTAAGTTATAAAGTGAGGCTTGAATGTGGGGAATCTCAATTAAATCAAAACCCCTGCGACGCCATTAATATTGCCTGTGAGCAAGGTTCTATTTTAGGCTCAACTTCTAACGCTTCAGCAAATCAAGCTGAGTGTTCTTTGCAGGTTCCTGATGTTGGTCCTTCAGTTTTTTACAAATATGACTCTCAGATTGAAGGTAATCTTGAGCTGTACGTTTGCAATTTTGATGAGATCTCAGTTTTCACTGGATCATGCGAGCAGCTCGAATGCCTGTCTTGGGGAGGTTCTACTTGTTCAAATAATCCATTGTCAGTTAATGTGTCGCCCGACACAGATTATTATATTATGGTTTGGGGTGGAAACGGAGACTTTGAGCTGTTTTATAATTGCCAAGAAGATAATTTTTGCTCTGAATTAAATGGATTTGTTGGTGATGGATGCGATGACGGAGATGTGCTGACTTATAATACAGTGATAACTTCAGATTGTGAATGCGTCGGTGAACCGATTCCTGCTGGTTCCTTATGCCAAAATGCGATTCCAATTGCCGAGAATCCTTTCAGTATAAATTATTACAATCCGACTGTTGAATTTTTCTTACCATTTTATCATGAATTAAGCGATATCCCACCATTTTTGGACTCATTGGGCTCAGGACCAGTCGCCCCAGGATGTTACGTAGCAAACGATGTCGTTTTCTCCTTCACACCTGAGGTAGATAAATTCGTAGATATCACTGCTTCCATTACTGATGTAAATGTAGAGCCAAACATTACAATTTTGACGGGCTGTCCGTTTACGACAGCCCATATCGCAGAGGGTTGTGGCACCGATAACTTCTTTGTAAAGAAAATTGAGAATTTTTATGCCCTGGCAGATACGACCTATTACATCTTGATAGACGGTCAACCGCAATTAACGGGGTTTGATTTTAATGTGGATGCACTAGTTGAAGTCGTTCAGAAAACATTTTGTCCTGATTTGAATGCATTTCAATTCGATCCATGTGATGATGGAAATCCATTCACCCTCGATGACCAAATAACTGAAGATTGCGGATGCCAGGGAACTCCCGCAAATCCAGGAGATTTTTGCGATAATGCATTGGAAATAATCCCGACTCCCGGTTTGACAGTTTCCCCGACCCAATTCAATGAAGACGACGCAACCTTTTCAGGAGTAGAGCAATGCTCTGGAGTGGGTGGTTCTAGAGACACGTGGTTTTATTTTGATGCCGTTACTACAAATATGATTGTAGGAGCCAAAGGTAAGTTTGCCGCTTATGATGTTGTCTTGGAGATTTTTGACGATTGCGGAGAGGAACCATTGGTTTGTAAAGACCAGAATGGTGGCGGACAACGAGAAGTTCACGTGCTTACAAACTGTACCGTTGGAGAAAGATATTATGTGCGAGCTTTCGATGGAAACGGCTTTTCGCCATTCAACAGGAACTTTTTTATCGCCGTTTCGTCTTTGCCAATCAATTCGCTAGAAGAGTCGAGTTGTGCTGGTTCACTCACATTGTCTGACAATATTGAAGCTGAATTACCAGCTTATCAATACCCGATTACCGACTGGATCTATGAATTTACCGAATTGGAATCACCCTTTAGCGTCATCGAGTTTGAGTCTCCGAATGGATCGTCAAACCAACTCACGTTGAATCAAGTACCTGAATTAGAAGCTGGGCGTAGCTACGAAGTGCGTGTGAAAGGCGGTATTCGTGACGGTCAGATTTTTGGTGATTATGGAGCGGCTTGCCCGATATCAATTGTCGAAATGAGCGGCATAGGATTGGTCAATTCAGGAAATGTTGACGATTTGACACAAGTAGAGATGGAGCTATTTCCGAATCCGACCAATGGCAATGAGGTATCACTTTCTCTAAGAAACCTTCCTGATGCAGAAGTAAGAATATTGGTGAGAATTTACGATTTAGCAGGAAGGCAAGTGCTGTTCGAACAGTACTCCAGCCAAGACAAATCAGGCATCTTTACGTTGGATATTTCGCAGCTTACTTCAGGCATTTACACGGTTTCTACTGAGGCAAAAGGTTTGATAACCGCAAAAAAGCTGCTCGTACAGTAATCGAATTAGCCTTACCTATACAAATTAATGAGGGCTGCATGAATCCATGCAGCCCCTTCTTTTTTTCAAAACTGCTTAACTAGTAATAGTGCTTCCTTCTCACCTTAGCCACGTACTTCGCTAATCGAATTACCTGTTTGGTATAACCATACTCGTTATCGTACCATACATAAAGAACCACGTTCTTCTTGTCTGGGTGCACCAATGTGGCTTGGCTGTCATAAACAGAGCAGCAAGAATCGCCCACGATATCGCTAGAAACGAGCTCCGGCTCAATGCTGTAGTGAATCTGATTAACGAGATTACCCTCCAGCGCAGCCTTCTTAACGGCTTCATTCACCTCTTCTACGCTGGTCTCTTTGTTTAGCGTGAGATTCATGATCGCCAATGATCCATTTGGAACAGGAACCCTCACCGCATTCGCGGTTAGTTTATCCTTTAATCCAGGTATCACCTTCGTTACTGCCGCTCCAGCACCTGTTTCGGTGATCACCATGTTCAGCGCCGCAGAACGTCCTCTTCTCTCTTTCTTGTGGAAGTTATCGAGAAGGTTTTGATCATTGGTGTAAGCGTGAACGGTCTCTATGTGGCCTTTTTCGATTCCGTAATTTTCTTCAATCACACTCAGCACCGTACTGATTGCATTTGTAGTACAAGAAGCTGCTGAGAATACGCTCTCATTTTCTAAATCAAGTGTTCCATGATTAATTCCGTAAACGATATTAGGAACACCCTTTCCAGGTGCAGTGAGAATCACCTTGGAAACTCCTTTGCTACTTAAGTGTCTCGAGAGCGCCTCCCGATCTCTGAAAACTCCGGTATTGTCCAAAACGATGGCATCAGAAATACCGTGATCTTCATAATTTACTTCCTCAGGATTAGGTGCCTCAATCATTTTGACAATCTGTCCGTTGATGATGAGTGCTTTTTTCTCCAAGTCTGCAACCACAGTTCCTGGGAAAGGCCCGTGAACTGAGTCTAGACGAAGTAGATCTGCTCTTTTTACGATTTCTTTATCAGTTACTTTTCTGGTAACAATCGCTTTTAATCTGAGCTGTTGACCTCGTCCAAATTGTTGTATTAACTCACGAGCGGCGAGTCTTCCAATTCTTCCAAAACCGTAAAGGACCACATCCCGTGGCTCAAGATTTTGGTCAATTTCGTAAGCGGTAAAGCTATCCAGTTTACTACTTAGGAAAGCCTCAACCGTTCTGAATTCCTTTTGAGAATCCATCCACTCAGCTGCGAGCAGGCCAACGTCGATTTTTGAAGGAGCCAGATCCATTTCTACTAAAGCCATTGCGATGGCCGTAGTATCATAAATGGAAACAGGTCTTTCTACCACGTCGGCAGCGTACTTGTGCAAAAGCAGTACTTCGCTTACACGGGTATCGACGAGGTGGTTTCTAAAAAAAACAAGCTCCACGGATTTCCCGTAGAGCAAGTTACCAACGGCATTGATCAATTTGACCGCAGCCTTTTTCTTCGTAATCCAGGAATCAAGCTCCTCATTATAGGTAGCTCTACCTGCACTTAAAAGGTCAGTAGACATTTTGTTTGTAGGTGGGTTATTATGTTGATGGTTTAATTAAATGCAACTATCCCAAGTAAGCCTTCAAATGCTTACTTCTAGAAGAATGGCGAAGTCTTCGAATTGCCTTCTCCTTAATCTGCCGCACACGCTCGCGAGTCAATCCAAACCGGTCCCCGATTTCCTCTAAGGTGAGTCCGTGCTTCATGCCAATGCCATAAAAAAGTCTAATTACTTCTCTTTCTTTCTCAGTAAGAGTTGATAGAGAGCGCTCGATTTCCTGAACCAATGATTCATTCAATAATCCAAAATCAGCATTGGGAGAATCATCATTGATCATTACATCGAGAAGAGAAGAACTGTCGTCTTCGGTGAAAGGTGCATCAACGGACACGTGCCTTCCACTCACTTTAAGAGAATCAGCTACTTTTTCAGCTGGAATGTCCAACGCAGTAGCTATTTCCTCAACTGTTGGAGGACGATCATACTCTTGCTCTAGCTTGGCAAACATTTTATTGATCTTGTTCAAGCTTCCAACCTGATTCAGCGGAAGCCTTACAATTCTTGATTGTTCAGCAAGTGCTTGCAAGATGGATTGGCGAATCCACCATACCGCGTAGGATATAAATTTAAATCCTCGGGTTTCGTCAAATCGCTGGGCCGCTTTGATTAGTCCGAGGTTTCCTTCGTTGATAAGATCAGGTAACGAAAGCCCCTGATTTTGATACTGCTTAGACACCGATACTACAAATCGCAAATTGGCTCTGGTCAATTTCTCAAGTGCCAGCTGGTCTCCCTTCTTAATGCGTTGTGCAAGTTCTACTTCTTCCTCCGCTGTAATCAGGTCTTCACGTCCAATTTCTTGTAGATACTTGTCGAGGGATTGACTCTCACGATTCGTTATGCTTTTGGTGATTTTGAGCTGTCTCATTAATCTATTGCGTTTAAATTGTTAAATCGGACTTTGAAACGAGGCCGCAAAGATAGTCCATTGCCAGCCAATTCCAAATTCCATTTGTTTCTCACGGCGCTTCAGTAAAGTATAAAAGCGACCCTTGCTCGTTTGCAGGGATCGCTTCATTGAATTCAAAATAGTTTCGAGATATCGATGGAATTGAGATGAATCGATGTTTACGGTTTCTGATGAGTATCTCGCAGGTTATATTTTGAATTAATTTTTTCTTTGTCACACGCCAAATCCATAATAATCTGGCATCCCATTTTGATGAATTCCTTCTACCAAAACTCCACCGCTCTTTGCGTTGAGGATGCGCTTCACATCTTCCGGAGAATCAACCGCTTGTTTATCTATATGGGTAATTATAAACCCCTCTTTTATTCCGGCTCTCCTGAATTTACCTTCCTCAATATCCGTTATTTTCACTCCATTCGCAACTTTAAGGGTCGATTTTTCTTTTGGATTCACCACTTCTAATCTGGCGCCAAAAACCCTATTTGTCTCTATGTCAGTTCGTTTCTTCACGTCAGTATTCCCGTAGCGATCTCTCAATAAAATTTCGAGTTTCTTATTCTGAGAATTTCTAAGGATACCTACATTGATCCTATCACCAGGCCTGTACTTTCCTACTTGTTCTTGAAGTTCGGTCACACTTTTTACCGGAAAATCTTCCACCGAAATGATAATATCCCCTTCCGTAATTCCCGCTTCAGCGGCAGCTCCGCCTTCGAGAAGGCCTCGCACATAGGCTCCCTCACTGACATCAATTCCTCTTTTGCTTCTAAGTTCGGGATCGATATTGCTGATGTTTACTCCAATGTAAGCTCTTTGAACTTTACCAAATTCGAGTAGATCAGCCGTTACCTTTTTTACGATACTTACAGGTACTGCAAAACTGTATCCATTGTAGGTTCCTGTCCGAGAAGCTATAGCTGTATTGATCCCGATAAGCTCTCCACGTCCATTCACCAGAGCGCCTCCGCTATTTCCTGGATTGACGGCGGCATCGGTCTGGATAAATGACTCTAATGGAAACGTCTCATTACCCGGGTCATAGTCCAAGATGTTGATATTCCTTGCCTTTGCACTCACAATTCCGGCTGTTACCGTAGAAGTAAGATTGAAAGGATTACCTACGGCCAAAACCCATTCTCCGATCTGCAGAGCATCGCTATCACCAAGAGTTATAGAAGGCATCTGATCAGCCCCGATTTTAAGTAAAGCTATGTCAGTGCCTGGATCTCTTCCCACTAGATTTGCTTCAAAAGTTTGGTTGTCGTTCGTAGTGACTTCTATTGTTTCTGCATTTTCGATAACATGATTATTGGTAACAATAAATCCATCATCACTTATGATTACACCAGAACCTGAAGACCGTTGTTGCTTTGATGAATAGGCATCACCACCAAAATAGCGGCTCCATGGATTGTAGTATTGCTGGGCTTCCGAGACAGTTTTCACATGCACCACTGCATCTAAAGATTTATTTGCAGCCACTACAAAATCAATACTCTCTAAAGGCATTGATGGAGGCGTATTGTAATTGCTCAATTTGAATTGTGTTTTTGTCTCAATTGCGGCGGCAGGCTCTTCTTGTGGGAAGAAATACACGTAAGTTCCAAGAGCTACGAAACCGCCGAATAATGCTACTGCTGCTGTCTTGATCAATTGCTTCATACGTTTCTTTGTGTTTAAATACTTAACAATGAAGGAAGTGTTTTTCTTATTCCTTCTGTGTTAATTCGTGTTAAGGGTATCCTTTTCTTCCTCTTATCCTCAATTTATGTGCCAATCGGTCGGTGCTGACAAATTAGTTGGTTTTTGAAGTTTTGTCATAATTATTCCAACGTTCATAATGGTGAAGATTACTGAATACTCATAGCTTTGCTCAATTAAATGAAGATTTGTTTTCATAAATACTCTGGTGCAGGGAATGACTTTATAATTGTCGACGATCGGTTAGAAGTATTCCCAGAATATAACGCTCCTTTGATCCAAAGAATGTGTGATCGCCACTTTGGAGTGGGCTCAGACGGGATGATGCTTATAAAGTCTCACCCCACTTTAGATTTTGAGATGGTTTTTTTTAATCCAGATGCCTCAAAAAGTCTTTGTGGCAATGGCAGTAGATGTGCAGTTCACCTTGCCCGAGAGCTGGGGTTGGCATCCACAAAAGGAAGGTTTCTCACTACTGACGGTGTCCATCAATATCAATTTATGGAAGAACCCTTGGTTCAGATAAGCATGAGTGAGGTCAATTCTCTCCTCGATGTAAAGGGACATAAGTTTTTAGACACAGGGTCTCCTCATTTGATCATATGTGTCGATGAGCTCGAGAATTATGATGTGCTTGGCGAAGGCCGAAAGTGGAGATATCATAAAGAGTTTGAAGCTCGTTCAGGTGCTAATGTTAACTTCATAAAAAAACTATCGGAGACTGAGATAGAAATAAGAACATTTGAAAGAGGGGTAGAAGGTGAAACTCTCAGCTGTGGGACAGGAGTTACCGCGGCAGCCCTCGCAACCGCAGTATCCGGCTATCAAAAGAAGACCGTGCACACACGAGGAGGTACTTTATACGTTGAGTTTATTGCTACGGAGGAAGGATACCAGAATATTTGGTTGACTGGCCCCGTGCTCAAAACCTTTGAAGGAGTATTTTATGCTTGAAAATCAAAGAATTAGACTAAGAGCTCTCGAAACGACTGATGTCGATAAGCTTTTTGTTTGGGAAAATAATCGAGAAAACTGGCGTGTTTCTCAAACTGTTACTCCATATTCGAGGCACGTACTCATTGATTATGTTAATTCAGTCTCTGATGTGTTCTCAGATAAGCAATTGAGACTTGTTATCGAAGAAAATGATTCTGGGGAAGCGATTGGAACCGCCGACATTTTTGACTGTGATTTTAAAAATAAGCGCGCTGGAATAGGTATCTTAATTGCTGATTCAGAAAAGCGAGGAAGGGGTTTTGCCTCGGAAGTGATGGAGATTCTCCTACCTTACTGTTTTAAAACGCTTTCTCTCCATCAAATCTACTGTAGTATATTGTCTGACAACCCACAAAGTATTAAGCTCTTTGAAAAGTTTGGTTTCCAAAAAATTGGAGTTAAGAAAGAGTGGACTTTCTATGAGGGTAAGTTTTACGATGAGATCTTAATGCAAAAGTTTCAGGTTGATTAAGAGAATACTACTTTTCCTTTTCCTGATAGGCCTCATGACAGGAGCTTACATAGCGTACAAGGGCTATGAGGAAATTTATGGAAATGCACTTAGTTTAGACACAGAGCAGGTTTCGTTTTACATTAGAACAGGATGGGGACAAGCTGAAGTATTGAATGCGCTTGAAAAGAAAGCCAACCTCAAGTCTCCAGAATTTGCCAGAGTTTTGATGGATAAAAAAAACTATCAAGGCTCACTCATTGTAGCGGGAAAGTATACCCTCAGTCGAGATATGAGTTTGAATGATCTAATAAATCATTTAAGAGCTGGAAATGGAGAGGAGGAGGTGTCCCTAGCTCTAAACTATGTAAGAAAGCTAGGAGAGCTTCCTGCGATTGTTGCAAAGTCTATTGAGGCCGATTCTGCAGAAGTTGCCCACTACCTCCTGAGTAAAGAAACTGCTCGAAAGTTTGGGTTTAACTCTGCGACTTTTATTTCGATGTTTATTCCGGATACTTATAAAATGGAATGGGATACGGATGCCGAAGAATTTACAGCTCGAATGGCCCATGAATATAAAAAGTTCTGGACAGATAAGCGAAAGCAGAAGGCACAGAGTATAGGTTTATCGCAAAGCAAGGTGAGCACACTCGCAAGCATTGTTCAGGCGGAGCAGCAGGTACATAAAGAGGAGAGAAAAACAATAGCTGGTTTGTATTTAAACAGATTAGACCGAGGCATGAAATTGCAAAGCGATCCCACGGTGGTCTATTCAGTGGGAGATTTTAGTATAAACCGAGTGCTTACAAGGCACCTTTCTACCCAGAGTCCGTACAATACTTATCTCAATAAGGGACTCCCTCCTGGCCCGATTAATTTGCCTTCGAAAGACGCTATTGATGCCGTTCTGAATGCAGAATCAAACAATTATTTTTACATGTGTGCAAAGGCTGATTTTTCTGGTTATCATGCTTTTGCTACAAATCTGATTCAACATAATAAAAACGCTAGGGCGTTTCAAAATGCCTTGAATGGACGTAAAATATACCGGTGATGGCTGCAAATGTGAAGATTGTTTCGGAGGGAAAATCTTATTCATACCTTATCCACAGTAGCTTTTTGGCAATAGCTATCATTCTGCTCTGTTGTTTTCATTCAGTTTTGTGGCTATTCATGCTTACTTCTTGTATTTTACTCTTGCTCTTTACTACTGGTGTAGAGATTGATCAAGACATTGGAAGAGTCAGAAAGTACACTGGTTGGCTACACCTAAGGTGGGGAATTTGGCTGCCTCTAAATCACTTTACAAAAGTCGAGTTAGAAGAATTTGTCGTAACTAAACCAGTAGACAGCTGGAACCGATTTGGCCCAACCAGTTCAAAGACCTTCGATATTTTGTTAATCGATGTTGATGACGAAATCTTCGAACTAAATGATTTCTTCGATTACGATAAGGCAGTTGAATGTTTCGAGTCTATCGAGTTAACTGGTTTAAAAGGAGAAAATAAATATGCGCTTGAGACTTTGAAACTCACTCAAAGGCGACGTTTACAGAGGAGAAGATAGATCTTACGATCATTACAACACTCCAGGTTTTGTCTTATACACTTTTCCTCCAGTATCTATGAGATCAAGATAAAATTCGGTCATTTCAGCAATGGTCTTTTTTATGTTTAGCTTCTCTTCAATTCTCCGTTGTGCCATTACACCTAATCGTCCCGTTTCTTTCTTGTTTTGGTATGCCCTAACCATGGCGTCTGCTATGGCTTGGGGATTCTTTGATGGAATCATGTATCCACTTTTTCCATCTTCAACAAGGTATTTATTTCCTGGTATGTTTGTAATCAAAGGTGTGGTACCGAGTGACATCGCTTCAATGACAGATTTGGTTATTGACTCTCCATATATGGAAGCTAACAAAAAGACATCACTCGCCTTATCGATTTCCAATGCATTGGGCTGAAAGCCGGTAAAAACAACCCTTTCACCGTAAGTGCTTTCATCAGCCAACTTCCGATATTCAATCGTTTCTAGGCCTCTCCCGACCATGAGCAGAAAGATGTCCATACCATCGGGTAAATGGTGCAGGGCCTTCATGATGTATTTCACTCCTTTCATCGGCCGAGTATTGGCCACACAGGTGAACACAAAGCTTCCTTTCTTCACGCCGAAGGTGCTCAAATCAGCTGGCTTCACATCTTCGTACCATTCCAGCCTATGACCTTTGTTGATCGTGACTACCTTATCTCGAGCATTTGAGAAAAGCTGCTTTCTATACTCCTCTTCAACCCCAATCGAATTACATATAATCTTATCTACTCGGCGATGATAGTACTTTGTGTAAAGTGATGGGTCATACCATTGCAGATTTCCTTGATAACCTCTGTATAAAACCACCTTCACATCGAGTCCATTCGCTGCCTTTATGCCGTTAGTATAAGCTTTACTATTGTATAATTGAAGGATGTGATGACCGCCTACTCGAAGATGGTCTCGTATTTTTTGAATGGACTGCTTATCAAATTTCTTCTCGGGATGCCATTCGATCACGTTTACTCCTGCCTCACGAAAGTGTTTGATATAGGGCGAATCACCATAGGTCATTACATCAATAGACCAGCCTTTTTGGGCAAGGGCTATAAAAATTTCTGCTTCCGGTCTAACGGTTACCGTGCTTCTATAATTGCTAATGACCAGTATTTTGGGTTTCATGATTTTAAGTCACGATTAATCGATGGTATAAAGAACAAGATTTTTCTGGGTCCACTTGTCCTCNAAGGTAAAGTGAATCCTTCCCTTTAAACTTAGGGCAAAATTCTCCTGAGAGATATACCAATTTCCATTACACGGGCTTTCTTCGTAAAGGAATCTCTCTCCGGTTTTCACGCTGTAGTAGTACGGGATTTGATAAGCTAAAAGAGGTGGGGTTTGAATACTATCTACTACGATAGTTTTTCCCGCTAAGGATATTTCTGGGTAGAACTTATAGGCACCGCCAGTCCAGTATACTTGATCTCCTTCTGTAATATCAAGCACTCTATCCATTTGATCCGAGTAATATTTTGCCTTGCTTTTTTCTGCTTGTATTGGGAGTATACAGAAGTTATATGCCAACCTGAGCGAAGAAAGGACCAACAAGAGATGGATTACTCCAGCACCTAAAGTTTTCAATTGATAAAATCCCAGCCCCAGAAAAAGCATACCAAATATTGAGAAACTAACCTTTGGCAAGCTATGATCTGTTAAAATAGACGTAAGTGGAATCACTAACATCGTTAGGCCTACGAGTATGCTTATCGCTCCGCTAACTCTAGAAGTAATCCTATTAAATAAATCTCGCTTGCTAAGGTTGGAAACAATCACTCCAAGAATGATTGCGATAAAAGGGAAGAAAGTATACAAGTATCTATTTCTTAAGTCAGGAGAAATCCAGTATAGCCAAATATTCGAGGCAAAAAAAACAAAACTGAAGGTGACAAGTGTTGACTTGGATTTTCTCAATTCTTTCCACCAGATCAGGAAAATGCTCCACGGTAGCGTGATTTGAATCAATTGCAGCGGAAATGAATAGAGTGCTTTGATAATGCTCCCCGCCGAACCTTCATTCGCCGATTTTGAGGAACTTTCTGACCAGAGATTGACCATAAATGCCGAGGCGTCGTCATACCTGGAGTAAAGTTTAAAGTAGCTTCCAACAGTCACCAACATCAATAGAATACCCAGGAAATGTTTGAGGGTGAGCAAATATTTGAACCTACCAACAGAAATAAAATAAGCTATTAAGGTGAAGGCTTGAAATGCAAGGGAGGGCAGACCTTTGGTTAATAACCCAATTGATGTGAGCAGATAGGATGAAACAAATAACCAGATCCATTTTTTCTTTTCGCCAAACCAAAATATGGATATGATTTGTATAAAAGTTATCAAAGCATAAAACAAGTCAATTTCGCCTGCATTTATTGATCCATAGAAAAACAGATCACCAAGAGTCAGAAAGATGAGCCCCGAAAAGAGTCCTGCTTGAGCACCGTGACTTCTTCTCACCAGAAATACTAATATTCCGGCAATGAGCCAAAGAGATAGAACTCCAGGGAATCGGAGAGCCTCAGTCCCAAAGGAGTCGAATACTAAAAACGAAATTCCAAGAATCCAATTGAAAATGGGGGGTTTATTGTAGTATGCTTCGCCGTTGATGGTTGGAACCAGAATGTTGTCTCCCAAAATAGCTTCAATCCCAACAATTGCGCGCCTTGGCTCTTCAGCTCTTGGTCCAATGACATCATTGAAAAAAAAATATCCTAGGAAGAGAGTAGTGAATACAAGAAAGGTCTCTATATGTCTTCTTTTCTTCAAAAAACTAATTTGGCGAATTACTGTTTTGAAACTCCGAGGGTGGAAAGATAATCTTTCGATGTATTTGTAATTAATTTGTTGGTCAGAACAACTCTTCTTTTATTCATGCCGTCATTTAAGAAACCAATTTGAATAGAAGGTTTAGAGTCAATTGTGCAAAAATTGAATTACCTTCTTCACGAATTTGCAAGGACAACTAGATGTATAGGAGATATATTCTGCTCTTAGCAGCGATATGCGGTGTGTGGATGGCTTGTTCTAAAGATGAAGATGAGCCTGATAGGCCACCTGTAAGTGCTGGTATGGATACCACATCCACTGACACTACTTCAATTGATACTGTGCAACCTGTTGGACCTTTAAATCTGAATGTTAGTTTGATGCCGTACGATTCTCTAAGTCAATATAACCTTTACACTGGGGCGAATATGGCAGACCTGATCCCAAATGAAGGCCTTTTGCTCTATGAACCCATAACTCCTTTGTTCACGGATTACGCTGAGAAGACGAGGTATGTGTGGATNCCAGAAGGTTCATCAGCAAATTATGAATCTGATTTCTCATCATTGAACTTTCCAGATGGGGCCGTATTAATTAAGAACTTCTACTACGAAAATTCTTTACCATCGAATCAAAGAAGAGTCATGGAGACACGGATCATCTTCAAAAGAAATGGGGAGTGGAATTTTGCCGATTACATTTGGAACGATGAGCAAACTGAAGCATTTTTTAGTCTAGATGGCGCTACTAAACCAATTCAAGTTATTCTTGAGAGTGGTGAAACGGTCTCCTTCGATTACAAAGTTCCACCCGAATCGCAATGCTTTACTTGTCATAAAGTGAACGGAATCGCATCGCCGAATGGACCTAAACCGCAAAACTTAAATGCTGACCTAGAATACCAAGACGGTATTATGAATCAATTAATGAAATGGGTGGATGAAGGATATCTCTCCCCTGATTATCCCCAAGAAATTGAAACGGTGGTGGATTGGGAAGATGAGACCCAAAATCTAGAATTACGTGTTAGAGCCTATTTAGACGCAAATTGCAGTCATTGCCACATGGATGATGCGCATTGTTCCTACCGCAGCATTAGATTAGATTGGAATAGTACAGATCGCCCTGAGAGTCTTGGTATATGTGAGCAGTACGACGAATTTATTCCAGACCAACCTGTCTTGGATTATACCATTGATGCGGGGGACGCCAATGCGAGTATGTTGATTTATAGAATTACATCAACACAAGAAAATATTCAAATGCCTTTACTGGGTAAATCACTTGTTCATGAAGAAGGTTTGGAACTTATGATTGAATATGTGAACAGCCTACCACCCATATGTCCTTAATATTTTAAAACCATGAAAAACCTTTACCTAATTGCCTTTGCATTACTTTCGTTTTCGCTCGTTGATGCGCAAAATACCTGCGAAGAAGCTCTTTCTGTGTCCGCTGGAATAACTACCGTTGAACTAGTAAACGGCGATCAGGTGCCTGATCAAGTGTGCTTTTTCACAACTACCCTTGGGGATAATGGAATGTGGTACTCTTACCAACCCACAGAGACTTTCAACGTCGTAATCACTTCTGATCTCGAACAAAATTCTGGAGGAGATACACGCATTCACGTCTACACCGGAAATTGCGATGATCTCACCTGTGTTGCGGGAGATGATGACATAAGCGGTGAAAACTACTTGTCAATTGTTGAGTTCGTAGCTTATCCTGAGTTCACCTATACTATCGCATGGGACGATAGATGGCAGGATACGGGATTTGATTTTGAAATCATTGAAAATGAATACACCCCACCAGCGCCAACTTCGTTTTCTTTTACCGAGACTCCTTATAGCTTGGGCGGTTCAAGACACGGAGCTGTAGATATGGATGGGGATCACCTAGATGATATCCTTCATGTACCCAGTGGTTTTTCCGATATTGATGAGGTTTACGTGGGGGGGCAAGAAGAAAGTGGTTTCTCTAATATGACGTTACCAACAATTATTCCCGACAATACTCCATCGTGGAGCCTCGCAGCGGGTGACGTAGACCGCAATGGATACAACGATCTAGTATTTGGAGGTGGTTCCGGCGCCACCATTCTTTTAAGATCGGATGATGGTTTGTCCTTTGATGCTAAATTCAGTGATGAAACTGCTCAGCCAGGCTTTTATCTTTTTTCGCAACGGTCCAACATGGTAGATATAAATAACGACGGCATGCTCGACGTTTTTGTTTGTCATGACGTTGAGCCAAATACGTTCTTCATCAATACCGGAGAAGACACGTTTGACTTTATCCAAGGAGGATTAGGAAATACTGATGGCGGTGGAAACTATGGCTCTATTTGGACAGATTATGACAATGACGGCGATGTCGACATGTTTATAGCTAAATGTCGGGGGGGCAATGAAATTGTTAGCCTCAACCAAATGCATCGAAACAACGGAGATGGTACTTATACAGAAGTAGCTGAGGAGATAGGGCTTTCTGATCCTATCCAGACCTGGTCATCAGCTTGGGCTGATTTTGACAATGATGGTGATATGGATGTATTCGTTGGTGCCAGCAGTACTTTCGATTTCGGTACCCACAAGTACATGGAAAATATGGGGGATGGAACCTTCGAAGATATGACTGCAATGACCGGTTTGGCCGCAATGGAGGGAACAAGTATTGAGTGGGTGGCTCACGATTTTGACAATGACGGTCTAGTGGATATAATGGGCGCTGGTAATATCGTTAAGAATATGGGGGATGGAACATTTGTTATTAACGAAATGGATTTTTTTAGTGGTCCAGTCGGGGACTTAAATAATGATGGTTTCCTTGATGTGATTTCAAATTCTGGAACCGTTCAATTAAACGATGGTAATGACAACAATTATTTTGTGATCCATTTAGAAGGGGTGGAGAGCAATATCAACGGAATTGGAGCTCGTATTACTCTGGTAACAGAGTCTATGACTCAAATCCGCGATATTAAAAGTGGTGACGGATTCAGATATATGAGCTCATTAAATGGATACTTCGGTCTTGGGCAGGATGAATCTATACAATCTGTTACGATTCAATGGCCATCTGGAGTAGTCGATGTAATTGAAAATCCTGAGATTAATACTTCCCTGTTGATAGAAGAAGGTTCACAGCCTCTCTCTACACAAGAGGAAATCGAAGGTTCTTTGCTGGTATTTCCCAATCCTGCACAAGAGGAATTATTTATTGATGCGAGTACGAATCTTTTAGGGTCTAGATACGATGTATTTGATGTGCAAGGAAAAAAAGTTATTTCCGGTGTGCTTAAGTCAAATTCTCTGAATGTATCCTCTCTTGAAAGTGGAAACTACATCCTACGTTTGACAACAGATCAAGGAGCTTTGGAGTCTAAGTTTTATAAGAAATAATTGAATCATACTTGATGCAATCTGAGCCCCGATAATTTATCGGGGCTTTTCTTTGAACACCTGGTTCTTGGCACTTCTTATGAATGAAAACTCATCGCCATCTTGCATTGCTTAATTTCGTCGTGTGACTCATGGAGATACCATTGTTTTAGTAGGTCCAGCCTATCCTTTAAGAGGAGGCATTGCTCATTTTAATGAGTCATTGGCCTACCGCTTACAAGAGGACGGCTTTGCGGTTAAGATTGCGAGTTTTTATTTGCAGTATCCGTCTTTGTTGTTCCCTGGGAAAACCCAAATAGCAACCGAAGATCCGCCGAGGGACCTCGAAATTCACAACACCGTTAGCAGCATAAATCCTACTTCGTGGAGGAGAACTGCCCAATTAATTTTGAGCTGGCGACCCAAAGTGGTAGCCATACGGTTTTGGCTGCCTTTTATGGGGCCATCGCTGGGCTATATTGCTAGAAAGCTCAGAAGTAATGGAGTCGCCGTGATTGGGTTGGTAGATAACGCCATACCCCATGAAAGTCGAGTGGGAGATAAATTCTTATCAAAGAGGTTTTTCAAGAATTGTGATGCATTTTTCACCCTATCCGATAGTGTAGCTGAAGACCTTCAAAAATTGGCCCCGGGACGACCTATTGAAACCAGTCCTCATCCTGTTTATGATCTTTTTGGTGAAAAAGTGTCAAAACAAGACGCTTTGAACTTTTTAAACTTGGAACCCAACTACCAATACATACTTTTCTTTGGTTTTGTTAGGAAGTACAAAGGCTTAGATTTATTGATGAAGGGGTTTGCGAATGCTGGCTTGAAAAAGAAAAAAGTCAAACTCTTGGTTGCAGGTGAGTTTTACGACGATCCCAAAATCTACTTGGAGTTGGCCCATGAACTAAACCTTGAGGAAGCCGTTGTGTTCAGAGATCAATACATACCTGAAGATGAGGTGAAGTACTATTTCTGCATTTCGTCCATTGTGGCTCAAACTTATCGGACTGCCACTCAGAGCGGAGTGACACAGATAGCTTATCACTTTGAGCGCCCAATGCTTGTGACCAATGTAGGTGGGCTTGCCGAAATTGTTCCTAACAACAAAGCCGGATTTGTCACCGCAGTCAATGAAAAAGCAATAGCTCATTCTTTGGCGCGTTTTTTTCAAGAGAATCTAGAAGAGCCTTTTGCCGACTTCGTTTCCAAAGAGAAAGATCGTTTCTCTTGGAGTCACTTCAGTGCGAAGTTTGTATCCTTTGTCAATAAAATTCAGCATGCCAATTAAGACTTACCATTACCTTATCTTGATCTTGTTCCCCGCCCTTGTGCATGGTCAGTATAACCAGTTGGATGAGAATGGAGAGAAGCACGGTTTATGGCAACCGACATATGAGAATGGCCAGTTCAAATACAATGGGCATTTTGAGCACGGTATTCCCGTAGGAATATTTATGCGCTGGTATGATGACGGAAGCCTGCAGGGTGAGATCAATCATAGAACCAAAGAGGTTTCTTATGCGAAGCTATTCTATCCTCAAACTGGTGTTAAGATGGCCGAGGGAATTTACCTGAAACAAAGGAGAGACAGTGTTTGGAATTTCTATTCTGAAGACGGTGTGCTGACCTCCAAAGAGTCTTACCGTGAAGGGTTAAAAAATGGACTTGCTGAAATTTTCTATCCAGACGGAAGTATTGCAGAGCGGGCTGTTTTTGCTAATGATGAAAAAAATGGTCTCTGGGAACAGTTCTTCAATAATGGAAGACGAAAACTCAAAGCGCATGTCATCGAGGGTCTTAAGTACGATGGTGAATACACTACCTACTATACAGATGGTATGAAATTGGAGCAAGGAAATTATGTGAACGGTAAAAAAGAAAGCTCTTGGTACTTGTTTAACGAAGATGGTTCGATCCATATGATCTACGTTTATAGAGATGATGAGATCGAGGAGGAGTTTCCTAAGAATGGAACCTTTGAAACATATTGGGATAACGACATTAAGAGAGCCGAGTACACGTATAAAGACGGTTTGAAAAATGGGCCTTTTAAGGAATGGTTCAATCAGGGTGAATGGAAGAATGAAGAGAGAATAGATGAATATGGAAATAAGTATCCGATTCAAAAGCTACACGGCACTCAAATTAGCCGCGAAGGTGCCTACAAAAAAGGTAAACTTGATGGGGAAATTGTCACCTATACCACCGGAGGCAAAGTAAAAGAACGATTAACTTACCGAATGGGGGAATTGTCTGAGTAAACTGTATTAAAATTGAAAATATGCGTATCGCATTTATTGTCGTCTTAAGTCTGAGTTTAGTAGCCTGCAGTGATAATGATCAAGAGACTCTAGAGGTTAACTTGGGCTATGATTATTTCCCTGTTGAAATAGGCTCCTTCGTAGAGTATAGAGTAGACAGTATTTGGCACAATCAACCAGAACCTAATATTGATGGTATTCACGATACACTTACATACTTTTTGAAAGAAGTCGTTGAATCTGAGTTCTTGGATGCCGAAGAGGAAAATTCTTTGAGAATTGAACGATTTAAAAAGAGCAGCAAAGAAGAAGAATGGAAATTAATTGATATCTGGTTGGCCAAAAGAGGAAGATCAAGTGCTGAAAAAGTAGAAGAAAATTTGCGCTACATTAAGCTGGCATTTCCTCTCGCTATAACTGCTTCTTGGGACTTGAATGCTTTGAACGCGAAAGAAACATGGCAGACAAGATACGACAGCTTATTTCTGGAAAGAACGATTAATGATCATCTCTTTGAAAGAACAATTACAACAGTGCAAAGGGAGAATAAAAACCTGATCGATGACGAATTGGCTTATGAGGTCTATGCCGAAGATGTCGGCTTAATTATTAGATACGAAAGAGATTTAGAAACACAATTGAATTTTGATATTGAACCTGTGGCCTCAAACATACGATCAGGTCATGAGTTTTATTGGGAAGTAATAGATTATGGAGTTAAATAGAATTTTTTGGATAGCAGCATTTTGTAGCGTTTTTGCATCATCTTCTGCTCAAGTAAGTGTGAATAGGTACTTGGTTTATTTTTCTGATAAAGATGATACACCTTACTCAATAGATCAGCCAGAGCAATACCTCTCCGACAGGGCGATTAGTCGGAGGCTTAACCAGAATATTGCCATCACAGAAGAAGACTTACCTGTCGATCCTGCCTATATCCAAGAAGTACTTAATCTCGGTGATGTTGATTTTATCTATTCGTTGAAATGGTTTAATGCCATTCTGGTCGAGACTGAAGATCCTTCAGTAATTGATCAAATTTCCGAACTCAATCCCGTGGTTGGCACTCAGTTGAGTACCTATATTGGCAATGATCTCGACCTTGAGTCAACAGTTTCTAAGATTACGGACGATAGAAAGAATGAAGAAGAGTATGGTCCCTCTTTTAATCAAATCGATATGATCAATGGGCTGCCATTGCATGAGGCAGGGTATAAGGGGCAAGGTATTTGGGTCGCAGTGTTTGACGGTGGATTTCGATTTACGGACTCAGCCCTCGCATTGCAAGACTTCATGAACGGAGGCAGACTCATTGGTACAAAGGATTTTGTCGAAGGCGATAACGATGTATTTCATCGCAGTAATCATGGAACATATGTTTTATCTACCATGACTGGAAATATACCGGGGAGTTTAATTGGAACTGCTCCTGAAGCATCGTACCTCCTGTGTATCACCGAAGATGTTCAGATAGAACGCCGCATCGAAGAGTCGAATTGGGCAGCAGCAGCAGAGTATGCCGATAGCGTAGGTGTTGATATCATAAATACAAGTTTGGGATACACACTTTTCGACAATGAGGAAGAAAATCATTCTTACGAAGAACTTGATGGTAACTCAACACTCATTACAAGAGCTTCGAATATTGCCGCAAGTAAAGGCATTCTTACCGTGAATTCCGCTGGTAATTCGGGAAACTCAGCTTGGTACTACATCGGTGCTCCTGCAGATGGCGATAACGTATTAGCAGTAGGTGCCGTCGATTCTGGCGAAAACGCAGTAGGATTTAGCTCCAGGGGTCCGCGGGTGGATGGAGCAATAAAACCTAATGTCATGGCGAGAGGATTTCAGTCAATTGGTACGGACTTGGATCAAGGAATAACGGGGATTAACGGTACCTCATTTTCCGCTCCGATTATCTCTGGGATGGCCGCGAGTTTGTGGCAGGCTGTTCCTAGTGCAACCTCTGGGGAGGTGTTCGATGCAATCGAACAAAGTGCTCACCTCTACAACATGCCAAATGATAGTATGGGCTATGGTATCCCCGATTTCGCCCTCGCGCTTGGCATCTTGCAACCGTTGAGTGATGATGTAATTATCGGAAATGATATTAATACTATAAGCGCCTACCCAAATCCAACTGACAATGGCCAGGCTTTGACCTTATCGCTCCCCGAAGATTTTAGCGAGTCAATTCTTGTCGAGATTTTTGACATTACTGGAAAACTGGCTTATTCAGAGAGGTTGATTTCTCAAGCTAAAAGAGCAACACTCCCATCGATTTTGAACCTCCATGCGGGACTCTATATTTTAAATGTAAGAGACGAAATAGGGCGCACCGCAACTTCAAAATTGATCGTTCGATAAAATCAACAGGACAAGTCTAGCAACTATGCTTAATGGTTGAGCAAGCTCAATTGAGTTTTGTCGTTCTTTGGAGGAATGTCTCCAAATGCTATTCTTCTGCTTATTGCTGGCTATTTCCTAGTCTTGATTCTCATCGCCAGAATGACCAGCAAAAAAGCTGATAACGATGGTTTCTTTGTCGGAAATAGAAAATCGCCTTGGTATGTAGTCGCTTTTGGGATGATAGGTGCATCTCTAAGTGGAGTTACCTTCATCTCCGTTCCCGGCTGGGTGGGAAGCTCGCAGTTTTCCTACATGCAGATGGTATTGGGTTATGTTCCGGGTTACTTCGTCATCGCTTTTGTTCTCTTACCTCTTTACTATCGTTTACAACTCACAAGTATCTATACGTATTTGAGAGATCGTTTTGGTCGATACTCCTACAAGACTGGAGCATCCTATTTCTTGCTGTCGCGAGTTATTGGAGCGGCCTTTAGGCTCTATTTGGTGGCGATGGTATTGCAGTTAGCGGTTTTCGATAGAATAGGGTTAGAGGTACCCTTTGCACTTACTGTTTTTCTAACTGTTTTTCTTATCTGGCTATATACCTTTCGCGGGGGAATCAAAACCATTATATGGACAGATACTTTGCAAACTGCTTTCATGCTCCTGGCGGTCGGAATCAGCGTTTATTCCATTTCGTCCTCTTTAGGATTGGATGCATCTGGAGTGATCGAGAAAGTTGGTGACAGCGAGTACAGTCGCATCTTCTTTTTTGATGACGTGAATGATTCCAGACATTTTCTTAAACGCTTTCTTGCTGGGATGTTTATCACTATTACTATGACGGGGCTCGATCAAGATATGATGCAGAAAAACTTAAGCTGCCGCAATCTAAAGGAGGCTCAGAAAAACATGATCACCTTTAGCTTGGTGCTGGTAGTTGTTAATCTGGTTTTTCTAACCTTGGGAGCATTGCTCTTCATTTTCAGTCATGAAAATGGTTTAGCCATTCCAGAAAAGACAGACGAGCTCTATCCTTTGCTGGCAGTCGATGGATATCTTGGGCCTGCTGTAGGAATCCTCTTTGTACTCGGTCTAATTGCCGCTGCTTATTCCAGCGCTGATTCTGCGCTTACTGCTTTGACTACTTCATACTCCATCGATATCCTCGAAGTAGATAAGCTGGATGAGAAAACTGCCAAGAAAAAGAGAGCCCGAGTTCACATTGCAATGTCCTTTGTCCTTATTGCCGTCATTCTTCTTTTTCGAGTGATCAACAATGATTCTGTAATTGCTCAGCTCTTTACGGCTGCGGGATACACCTACGGACCGCTGCTTGGACTGTACGCTTTCGGTCTCTTCACCAAGAGGAAGGTTATTGACAGACTTGTGCCTTTAGTTGCCATCCTATCTCCCGTGCTCAGTTTTATTCTTGATATCTATTCTGCCAAATTATTTGGAGGTTACGAAATCGGTTTCGAGATTTTGCTCATAAATGGGGCAATTACTTACTTTGGACTTTGGTTAATAAGGTGGTCAGAAAAATAAATGACTCTAGATTAAATTTGTTACCATCCCTTCACCAGATCCACTAAATCATCGTGGACGAAGCCATTGTTGCAAACGAGTGTGCCCCCAAATAGATAGTCCTCTTTTCCATAGAAATCGGAGACCTCACCTCCAGCTTCCTTAATCAGGATTGTTCCGGCAGCGACATCCCAGGGGTTGAGGCCGTATTCGTAGAAACCATCTAGTCTGCCACAGGCTACGTAAGCCATATCGACCGCCGCAGCACCAAGCCTTCTTATTCCTCTTGAATTGGCATTTACCGCGGCGAGAATTTTTAGGTAATCCATTTGCCTACCTTTATTGTCGTAAGGAAAACCGGTGGCGAGCAGAGTGAGCTTTAGATCGTCTTGTTTCGATACAGAAATCGGTTCGCCGTTTAGGAAGGCGCCCAAACCTTTAGCTGCACTGAAGCATTCATCACGCTCTGGATCATAAATAACTCCAAGCAAGATTTCACCGTTTTGCCACAAGGCCACACTAGTGCAGTAGCAAGGAATACCAAAAAGGTAGTTGGTGGTTCCATCGAGAGGGTCGATGATCCAATTGTATTCTTCGGCTCGCTCTCCTGTGCCTTCTTCGGCGATATATCCCGCTTCAGGAAGTATGTCTTTGAGAAAGTCTACGAATCGTCTTTCCGCCTCCTTATCCGCGCGGGAGACCAAATCGTTTTTCCCGCTTTTCATCTCGATCTCGGAGGTCTTGATGGATGCGCACTCGTTTTTGAGAAAATGTCCGGTCTCTTTGCTTATCGCAATGACTTGATCGAGAAGCTCTCTAAGCATGAATAGGTTCGTTGAGAAGTTCCACTTTTACCCGACCATCTCGGTCCATTTCGAGCAGTTCAGCTTTTTGGATAGTGTTGATCAGACTTTCGTCGAATGGTAGCTTCACTTTTACATAATTTTCGGTAAATCCATTCATCATTCCATTTTCCTCCTCGGCTTCGACCAAAACTTCTCTGGAGGTTCCAAGCTGCTCCTGATAAAATGCTTTCTTCTTTTTGTGGCTAAGCACTCGGAGACGTTTGGTACGCTCGTAGCGCTCTTCTTTTGGAACCACATCGGTCAGACGAACTGCCGTAGTATTGGCCCTTTCTGAGTAAGTGAAGGCATGTAGATAGCTAACGGGCAATTCCCTGAGGAAATCGTAAGTCACCATAAATTCTTCCTCAGTCTCGCCGGGGAATCCTGTGATCACATCCACACCGATACATGCATCAGGCATGAAAGATTTAATGTGCAGAATTCGATCGCGATAGAGATCAGTTCTGTACCGTCTTCTCATCGCTTGCAATATCCTGTCCGATCCTGATTGTAGCGGAATGTGGAAATGAGGAACAAACTTTTTACTCTTTGCTACGAACTCAATGATTTCGTCACTCAGCAAGTTGGGCTCAATGCTGGATATTCGAAAGCGTTCGATACCGTCAATTTTGTCCAACTCCTGAACAAGCTGGTAGAAGTTCTCTTCAGTCCCGTTACCAAAGTCTCCAATATTGACTCCCGTGAGGACCACTTCTTTCGCTCCAGCCTCAGCAGCTCGATGGGCTACCTCAAGCGTCTCCCCAATGGAAGCACTTCTCGATCTTCCTCTTGCCAATGGAATCGTGCAGAATGCGCAGAAATAATTGCAGCCATCCTGTACCTTGAGAAAGGTTCGGGTTCGATCATTGGATGAAAATCCGGGAACGAAATCTTTGGTAAACTTGATGGCTCTGGCGGCAGATTGCCCTTTCAAAGCAATTGATTTTTGCTCCAGATAATCTACCACATTGAATTTTTCCTCGGCTCCGAGTACCAAATTTACACCGGGAATTTCTGCAATTTCTTTCGGCTTCAGTTGTGCGTAACATCCTATCACGATTACTACCCCTTCTGGATTGATTCTCAATGCTTTTCTCACCACAGATCTACACTTCTTATCCGCATTATCGGTCACCGAACAAGTGTTGATCACAAATACGTCAGGATGATCCTCGAAAGCTACTCTCGCATAACCAGCATTTTGTAATTGCCTCGCAATAGTGCTGGTTTCTGAGAAATTGAGCTTGCACCCTAGCGTGTAAAATCCTACCTTCTTAAATTGAAGCATGGTGCAAAGGTACTATCGTTTTGTCGTTTGGGAAATACCGCTGACTTTCTCTTAATTACGACGCCAAAAGTGCCTTCCTCAGACCGTGAAGTTCCATATATTCGTGCTTATGCGATCTACTATTTTTTTGCTGGCCATAATTACTTGTGCCTCCTGCAAAAACTCATCACCAGAGAAGTCGACGAATAGCATAAACGGTCTTTGGGTGGTAAAAGAGGTCAAGGTTGGAGAAGACATAATGACCCCAAACGCCAGATGGACAAAGTTCCATTCAGATTCAACACAAGTTTCCGGAAACGGCTGGAAACAGCATTCAATTGGCCATTGGCAGTTTAATGAGGTAGATAGTACTCTTCGAATGGTCAGCACCAACGGAACGGAAGATGAGGATGGAGATTATGAGGTTGGCCTTAACAGGAGCAGTATGAAATGGGAGCGAGAAGAAGGCGGTATGACAGTTCGGAAAGAGCTTAGTAAATCCTCTGAACTTCCAATGACCTATGCCGATAGAATGTTGGGTTTATGGGAATTGGACAGCAACGAAGGTGATTCCTTTTTTCTAAATGAGGTTGGAGCGAAGCTTTTTATACGATGGGATGGTCGCTTCGTGATTTATACCAGTCAAGGGCAGATCAATGGAGTTTATAATGTGCACGGACATCGATCAGAAATAGAACTCATACCTTACGGGGAAGAACTTGATCGTTCTTTCTGGTCAGTTGACTTGGCGGAGGAGGAGATCACAATGAAGTTATTGAACTCAGATTCGATTGTAACTAGAAATTTCCATAGAGTAAGAACGTTTTGAACAAACAGTCTCATATTCGATTGAATAGACAGTACGACCCACAAAAATGAAAAAGACCTTTGAACATCTACTTCAATTCATCATTGCGTTCGCATTGGTGGGCTTGTTTTTTCCTTCTTCGGGAAAATCACAAAATCTCCAAAAGGATATTAAGCTGGGTGAGCAGTATTCTGAATATGTTGAGACTACTATTGGAGTTTACGAAAATGAAGAGCTTACGGCCTATATCAAAGCAGTGGGCGATAAGCTCACCGAGCAAATGGACAAGCCACTCTTCCAATACAAATACACCATTTTGGCCACTCCCGAGCCAAATGCATTCTCCATTCCTGGAGGGCACCTTTACATCACAACGGGGATGTTTCCGTTTCTGGAAAGTGAAGACGAGCTGGCCTGTATCATGGCACATGAGATCATACATGCCAATAATCGTCACGTAATAAAATCAAACAGAAGAGGAATCATTCCAGGTATTCTTCAAATCCCTGGTGCAGTGATCGGGGCTGTAGTTGATGAAACTTTGGGAAATGCTTTGCGGTCGCCTTTCCAGAGGCTGGGAATGCTCACGCATGCCTCCTACAGTCGTAAACAAGAGACTGAGGCCGACATAGAAGGCATCGAAATCGCTGCAAAAGCAGGATACGAACCAAAAGCCTTGCAGTCTATACTCTCTCGGATTGGACGGTACGGAGAGATCATAACCGGTGAGGAAGAGCAGAAAGATCGCTTTGCGACCCATCCTCTCACCGAAGATCGCCTAAAGAAAATCAATAAGATAGAGCCAAAATTGCTTAAAGGCGAGCCGAATCACTTAGCAGACGATTTTCTCGTACTTTTTGATGGTGCCCTGGCGGGAAATGATCCTTTGAAAGGGATAATTGAAGACACTATTTACTATAATCCAAAAGAGGGTTTTAAGCTGCAATTTCCCGATGGTTGGGAATCCCTTTTTATGGCAAATATGATCGCCGCTGGAGATACAACTCAATTGGTGAGAATCTCCTTCGAAGAAGATGAACGAGATCCTACTGAAGCTGCAGAGGATTTTTTGGAGAATCTCAATCCTTACTTTGTCGCGTCTGTTTTGGGTTCAGAACCCATAAATATTGGAGAGAAAAGAGGCCACATCATTGCCTTCAAGCAATCGATCCAAGGAAAGACTTACTATGGCTCAAGAACATGGGTAAGGCAAGAAAATTTGCTCTTCAATTTTTTGGCGATAAGCAATGTAGAGGATCAATCGCAAATGGAAAATATCGTCTACAGTCTCGCGGAAATGACCGCTGAAGATGAACAACGGATCAAGGTTCCTACGCTTCGCATAGTGGAATTGGAGAATCAGGAGACTGTCACAGATCTGGTCCAAAGAACCCAGTCCGAGCTGAGTGAGGAGGTAATCAGACTAATCAACGAGAAACCCGAAGGAGATAGTTTTGATGCTGGAGAAAGAGTAAAGTTGGTAATAGGAGAAAACCTCTGAAGGTTTTTAAAACCAAAATTTCTCCGTAGATCAGACGTTTTATGGACTTATGAAAAAAGCCATCTTTTTCACTTTCATCCTTTTCGTTTCGTGCGAAGCCGAGCCGCATGTAGATTTAAAATGCTTCAAAGTTTCAGCAACTGCTTACAATAGTATTCCATATCAAACCAGACCAGGAACTCTCGGGAATATTGCCGCTTGGGGTGATACACTGAAACCAGGAATGAAAAGCATAGCCGTATCCAGAGATCTGCTCGACAGTGGTCTTACCAAACATAGTAAAGTGCTCATTGAAGGTTTTCAGGGAGATACTTTTTTAGTTTTAGACAAAATGCACTATCGTTTTAAAAGACGCATTGATCTCTATATGGGTTTAGATGTGCAGAAAGCTAAAGAGTTTGGTTTTCAAAAGCGATGGATTTGCCTCATTCAAGAAGAGTCTGTGGGAAACGAAAATTGAGTTTGGAAAATGGCCTTTCTAAACGGAGTTAATTTGTAAGCATGTGGAGAATCCTCTTTCTATTCTTTTTGATATTTGTAGCGTGCGGCGTAAAGCAAGGACACCCTGACAAGATGGTCTTTCGCTATAACGAGTCTGCTGGGATCTCTTCACTTGATCCAGCATTTAGCCGAAATTTGGAGAATCTATGGGCTTGTAATCTACTGTACAACGGGCTGGTGGAGATTGATGATGAGCTTCAAGTACAGCCGGCCATCGCTCATTCTTGGGAGATAGATTCTTCTGGAACTGTTTATCGATTCTATTTGCGCAATGATGTCTTTTTTCACGAAAGTGAAGCCTTTGAGAACGGCATAGGGAGAAAGGTCGTAGCGAATGATTTTGTTTACAGCTTTGAAAGGGTAATGGATGTGAAGAAGACAACTCCTGGAGCTTGGGTGTTCGGATCAGTAGCTCCAGATATTCCTTTTCAAGCCCTTAATGATTCTACTCTAGAGATTAGGCTCAAGAATAGCTTTCCACCCTTCTTAGGACTTCTTGGTATGAAGTACTGCTCGGTGATTCCCAAAGAAGCCATCGACAAATACGGCGATGATTTTAGGAGTAATCCTGTCGGTACCGGCCCATTCAAATTTCACTTTTGGATCGAGAACTCCCGGCTAGCTCTCCATAGAAACGTAAATTACTGGGAGAAGGATGAATCTGGAAATCAACTGCCATACCTCGATGCAGTTAGCGTATCTTTCATTCCAGATAAGAGTGCGGCTTATCTTGATTTCCTTAAAGGAAATTTTGACTTTATGTCTGGCCTTCACGCTAGTTATAAAGATGAGCTGATGACTTCCAACGGTGAGCTAAAGCCCATTTATGAGAATAAGATGTACTTGCAAAAACATCCATTCCTCAAAACGGATTACCTTGGATTTCAGGTAAGTAATGCGCTAAACGAAGGGAGTGTCTGGCTCAATTCAGAGCTGCGGCGGGCCGTTAACTATGCCATAGATCGCGATGCCATGGTTAGGTTTCTCCGAAATAATGTTTATACCCCAGCTCACGGCGGGTTTATTCCAAAAGGAATGGCCGGATACAATCCCAATGCCGGATATAATTACAATCCGGATTCTGTTCGTGCCATTTTAGATCGCTTGGGATATTCATCTGAAGTCAGGCCTCCAGAGATCACTCTTAGCACAACAACTGATTATGTTGACCTTTGTGAATACGTTCAGCATCAGCTCAGCGAATTTGGTGTCTCTATTAAGGTCGATGTGTTGCCGGCATCTGTTCATCGCGAAAACACCGCTAAGGGAAACCTGCCCTTTTTTCGAAAGTCATGGTTGGCAGACTATCCAGACGAAGAGAACTTCATGGCCTTGTTTTACTCAAAGAACCATTCACCGAAAGGTCCGAATTATACTCATTATCAATCGGACTATTTCGATCAGCTATACGAGAAGGCCATCACCGAAGTGAATCCAGAAGTAAGAGCTGATCTTTACGCTGAAATGGATAGCCTAATGATGGCTACTGCACCTATTGTGCCCTTATACTACGACATGGTAATGAGGTTTGTCTCGAAGGACGTGTCCGGGATGGATCAAAATCCCATGAATGTCCTAGACCTAAGAAGGGTAAAAATCAATTTTATTGGGTCCAAATGAGAGCGCTGATTGCGTTGTGGTCCGAAATCCTTTCTTCGTAGCGATAATAATCAGAAGAGTCTAGACCTTTGGAATGGAAGATATAATCGATTCGAAATGAAGGAAAAGCGCCAAGATAGGTGCTCCCTAACCCAAACCCCCCGCTTTCCCTATAGGTATCAATCAGGTTATCCGAGATGGTAGCGTACGTGTAGGATACGGGGGTGTCATTAAAATCGCCACAAATCACCACGGGATGCGGTGATTCCAAGGAATGAGCCTTTACCAAACTGATTTGCTGGGCCCTTCTGGAGTAGGCGTTGGCTAATCGCTCCACAATCCCTATCGCCTCATCAATTTCAATGTCAGCCTCTTGCTTGTCTTCGTTTATTTTTTCAATGAAAGCATATTCCTCCTGACTAAATCTGATCGAAGCCGCATGAACATTGTAAATTCTCACCGTATCGCCGTAGGCTTGCACATCTATGAAGATGCACATGTTGTTGTTTCGCTCACTCTTAAACTCAATCTTCCCTTGATTGATAATTGGGAACTTACTGAAGGTTGCAATTCCGTAGTGCTGATTTTTACCTACAGTTGAGGTGTACTCATCGTAAACATAAGGTGCATTGAGTGTTAGCTTGAGCAATTCTTTTGTTTCAAAAATTCCAGGACTGGAGTTATGAAAGTATTCTTGGAAACAGAAAATATCACCTTCTGAGAGTTCAAGTTTTCGCATCATATCATCGCGGTTGGCGATATTTTTAGACCAGTTGTACCAGCCAAAAAGCTTTACATTTTGAGATACTACTTTCATCGCTCTAGAAGGAATTTCCGTGCTCGTCAAATCTGGTAGTAGTTGAATGTAAGAGGCCATAAAGTTAAAACCTATCAAAATTGCTCCTGCCGAGATCAGAGCAAATCGCTTCTTGACTAGTAGCCAGAATATGACGAAAACGATGTTCGATACTAATAAGAAACCGTAAGCAATTCCAAAAAATGCGAGGTAAGGAAATTTCTCAGGGCTGATTTGGGTCGCCAAATAAGACAATAGAATACAGGCTACAACAACGAGGTTGATCGTTAGTGCTAATCTCCTGCTGAATGCCCTGAGACGTCTTATCACTTTTTATTGCTGGCGTTGAATAGATACTCCTTTTCGGCCTTTGACAAGCTGTCGTAGCCACTTTGGGAGATTTTGTCCAGTATTTCGTCGATTTTTTTTTGCTCCGCTGTGCCGCTGCTTTTCTTCTTCTCACTGGAAAATGGCCCTTTACTTTTCTTACTTGGTCTCTTTGAGGAGGCAACACGCATTTTCGGCTTTCTTTTGAAAAGGTCAACAAAAGAGTCAGCGAATGAATTAAAACCAGTTGCCCAGTCTTTGCCTCCTTGTAGACTTTTTGCATAGGAAAAACCTAGCAGGGCTCCTCCAAGGTGTGCCAATCTGCCTCCTGAATTGCCTCCATCCAAAAAAAGTACATCAAGCGCAACGAAAAATATGGCAATCCATTTGAGTTGGATATTCCCTATAAGCACGAGCCTGATAACCATATTTGGAGAATATGTAGCAATGGCGACGAGTATGGCAATCACCGAGGCCGATGCGCCAATAATAATACTGTTGGAACCAGAAAAAACAGGAAATAGATTATAAGCAAAAAAGTAAAGTAAGAATCCAGCTATCCCGCCATAGATGTAAACGGCCACCATGCGCTTATCTCCAAGCAGGTCTCCAAAGAGTCTTCCCGAAAACCAAAGCATAATCATATTAAAGAAGAGATGCCAGAGTCCTTCATGAACAAACATGTATGAAACGATTGTCCAAGGCCTGAAAAGCATGGTTTCCCAGTTGGAGGTTCCCGCTATCCAGGGAATAAAGGAGCTCAGTACTTCACTCTGGTAGAAGAATCCGAAAACACGCAAAAGGCTCAGTGCAACAAAGACTCCCACGTTGATAAAAATCAATCTGGTAACCATGTTGCCGCTCTGGTAGCTACGCTTTAAGTCGTCTATTATCGAGGCCATTTTCTAATATCCAAATGAAGAGTTTCCTTGGTTCTTATTCCAATATTTTATCAAAATATAACCAAACAGCATACCGCCGAGGTGAGCAAAGTGCGCTACATTATCTCCCGGTCGATCAGCAATCCCTGAAAACAATTCAATAGCTCCATAACCTATCACAAAGTACTTAGCCTTTATCGGAACAGGGAAGAAGATGAGCATCAATCTCGTATTTGGAAACATCATTCCAAAGGCAAGAAGGATTCCAAACACTGCTCCAGAGGCACCGACTACTGGGACATTGTAAAGAAGGTTGAGCTTGCCAAAAGTCGGATCTGTGTAATTTCTATTGTTCATTAAATAGCCCATGCCGTTTTCTTTAATTTGCTCCAGCATTTCGGGACTTACTTCGGGAAGTAGCTGTTGCACTTGAAAAGCCACAACGGCGTAGTGCAATACAAAAGCACCAAATCCTGTAATGAGGTAATAAATCAAGAAGCGTTTTGCACCCCAAATTCTTTCAATGGATGTTCCAAACATCCACAGTGCAAACATGTTAAAGAAAATGTGAGTGAACCCTCCGTGCATGAACATGTGCGTGACGATTTGCCAAGGTCTGAACTGCTCAGAGTCCCAGTAGAAGGCTCCCAAAATAGTTGTTAGGTCAATACCCTGCGGCTCAAGCGCGATGGTTGCCAGGTAGAAAAGCCCGTTGATAATCAACAGATTCTTTACCACCTCTGGCATATTTCCAAATGCACTACTACTCTGGAATGCGCTCATTTAGGATTTGAATTTTCGTTGTATTTCTTCTAAACTAAAATTTAAGATCACATCCCTTCCACTCGGCGTTACTTGGGGCTGTTCGCAGGCAAAAAGTCGATCAACCAAATCGAGCATTTCGGCCTTTTGAAGACTTTTTCCTTCTTCAATGCGAAGGCTGCGAGCCATTACTCTGGCTAGGCCTTCTTGATATTGATTTTGGAAATCTTTCACGGACGTTTTGTATTGCTCCAAGAAATCTTGCATAAATGCTGAGACATCAAACTCGGCCGCTTCGGCTGGAATTCCGTTCACCACGACACTTTCGTTGTCAAATTTCTCGATATCAAATCCCAAACTCTGTAAATCTTCTTTTAAATCTTCGAGGAGATCAATGTCTTTACCGTCGAGTTCAACGCGCTGCGGAAACAATTGTTGCTGACTCAGACCTTCGCCACGCTCGAGGCCATCTTTGATTTCTTCGAAGAGAATACGCTCATGTGCTCTTCTCTGATCGATGATAATAAATCCCGATTTGATTTGGGTCAAAATATACCTGCGATGCAGTTGGAAAATTGGCCGCTCTCTGTCGGTTGAGGTCTCTTCTCTCTGCAGTAATTCTTCCTTTTCTCGCTCAAATAGCGGAACTTGATTTTCTTTTTCTTCGGTGATGGTGTAGAGCTCCTTCCAGTTTTGTGAAAAACCACCACTTTTCCCCGAATTAAATTTACTGGGTCCATTGCTTGGCTTCGAAGTTTCAAAAGGGTTAAAACTAAAGTCTTTTGATTCAGGCGGAGCTACTTGGGCATTTTGTGGAAGCGGTTTGATATTCAGAACACTTTCTTGATCGAAATCGAGGCTTGGCGCAATGTTGTACTTGCCTAGGCTATTCCTGACAGAGCTATGTACAATTGCATAGATCGATCGCTCCTCAGAAAATTTTATTTCTGTTTTAGTTGGGTGGATGTTAACATCGATGCTCGTAGGATCTACCTTAAGGTAAATGAAGTATGATGGGAATGAACCACGGCCAATCAATTCGTCGAAAGCAGTCGATACCGCATGATTGAGATAACTGCTTTTGATGAATCTATCATTCACAAAAAAGTACTGTTCTCCTCTGGTCTTCTTTGCAAATTCTGGTTTGCCAATGAAACCTTGAAGGCTGACGATTGCCGTATCCTCTGAAACTGGAACGAGTCTTTCATTGAATCGAGTGCCAAAAACATTTACTATTCTTTGTCTTAATGTGGAGAGATTTAAATTGAAAAGCTCATTGTCGTTGTGATGAAGAGAGAAGGCAATCTCTGGGTGGGCGAGCGCCACTCGTTCAAATTCTTCGACAATATGACGCATCTCAACCGCATCCGACTTTAAGAAATTTCTTCGAGCTGGGGTGTTGAAGAAAAGATTCTTCACCGCAATAGAAGTGCCATCTGCAGTGGCTGTTGGTTCTTGAGTCTGAATGGTACTGCCTGAAATGGTGATTTTTGTTCCAAGATCGCGGTTCCTCAATCTACTTTTCATTTCCATATGAGAAATAGCCGCTATAGATGCCAATGCTTCCCCTCGAAAACCTTTCGTTTTGATCTGCCAAAGTTCTTCGGCTTTCTTTATTTTAGAAGTTGCGTGCCTTTCAAGGCTCAATCGAGCATCCGTTTCACTCATGCCGCAGCCATCGTCAATGACTTGAATGAGGCTTTTTCCCGCATCTTTTACGATGAGTTGAATTTTCTGAGCCCCCGCATCCACGGCATTTTCCAACAGTTCCTTTACTGCTGAAGCTGGTCTTTGCACCACTTCACCAGCCGCGATCTGGTTCGCTACAGAATCAGGAAGTAATTGGATAATATCTGGCATTAAATGGGCTTAGAAATAGAGGTAAAATGCAATTGTTAAAAGAGCCGCCAAAATTAGCAAAACTCTTAAGCTTGAGTTCCTTTTTACCCGTCTGGTTTCGCGTCGGCTCCAAGAGTCGTTGATACTTTCACGTAGGTGGGCCTCATAATTTTTGCCGAGCTTCTTTTCTATTTCTAGCTCTTTTTCGATTTCTTTTTTTCGCTTCTCGAGTCGCTGCTTTCGCTCGTTGAAAGTACGAGGTTCGTAGTTGAATCTCTTATAGCGATTGTGCTCTGTAAGCTTAAATACGGAAGGTAATTTTGGAGCTCTCATGAGTATAAAGTTATGGCACTTTTTAATATCAAATTTCGTTCTACTATCGCGATTGGCAAAGTGTTGTGAATAAAATTATAGTCCTCGTGCTTGGCCTGCAATCTAGTGTGTTACTTTCGATTTATCAGCAATTTTGATGCCGAGCTATTTTTGAAAAATACGTCAAAAGATAGTTCAGTAAAATGTATCGCATCACGGTGGATTCGTCAGGAGAATACCCCAGTTGTCGATGACTTTGGCTCGAAATTCGATATTGATGTCCATCATGATCCAGTTGTTAAACAAGTTTCAATGCATGAGAATTGCACTTAATGCTACCTTATTAGTCCTGCTTGCCTGCTCTGTCAATCTGGCACTAGCGCAACCAATATTCGATAAAGGATCGACGCCATGGGCAGATAGCCTCATCAAAGAACTTTCATTAGAGGAGAAGATCGGGCAACTCTTTATGGTAGCGGCCTATAGCAATCGAGACGCCAATCATGAAAAGAAATTGAAGGAACTTGTTGAGAAGTACGATATCGGAGGATTGATCTTCTTTCAGGGAGGTCCGGAGCGACAAGTAAAGATGTACAATCGACTTCAAGGCGCCTCGAAGATTCCGTTACTTGTCGGAATCGATGGAGAATGGGGTTTGGGAATGCGACTGGATAGCACACTGAGTTATCCTCGTCAGATGACCTTGGGGGCCATTCAAGACGAATCTCTCATTTACGAAATGGGAAAAGAGATTGCACGTCAATGCAGAATCGTGGGAGTGCATGTGAACTTTGCTCCCGTGGTCGATGTCAACAACAATCCGAATAATCCCGTCATCAACAATCGCTCTTTCGGAGAAGATAAGCAAAATGTCCTGAAGCAAAGTCTTGCATACATGAACGGAATGCAGGAGAATGGGGTCCTGGCCAACGCTAAGCATTTTCCAGGCCATGGGGATACCGACACCGATTCGCATTATAATCTTCCCGTGATCAAGCACGATGTAAACAGGTTGAGAAGTGTCGAGCTCTCTCCCTACGGAGAAATGTTTGACAAGGGTTTAGGTTCCGTAATGGTGGCTCATCTTTCTATTCCGGTCTTGGATTCAACTCCAAATAGGGCAAGTACTCTTTCTCCAAAAGTGGTTACGGGTCTATTGAAAGAGGAAATGGGCTTTGAAGGTTTGATTTTCACCGATGCCCTCAATATGAAAGGTGTGTCCAAATTTTACGAGCCCGGGGAAGTGGATTTGCTTGCCGCAAAAGCGGGAAATGACGTACTTCTTTTTGCTGAAGATGTACCGAAGGCTCTTGCTACTATCAAGACTGCTATCGAGGAGGGAAGCTATACCGAGTCGGAACTCGACAAAAGTGTTTTGAAGATTTTAAAAGCCAAAGAGTGGGCTGGAATTTATAGAAACGCTTTGGTCGAGGAAGGAGATGTGGCCAAAGAGTTGAATACTCCTGAGTCGAAGTTCTTGAAGCAAAAGCTGAGTGAAGCATCCATTACACTGGTGCAGAATAAAAACGGTATTGTACCTCTCAAAGAATTAGACAAACGATCTGTTTCGGTAATAACTGTGGGTGGTAAGGGAAGTACCTTCACAGAGAAGCTTAAAAAGTATGTCGAGTTTAAACATACGGAAGTTGTTAGTTCGCCTTCAGCGAGTCAAGCGCTTGCTGTCAAGGATTTTGTGAAGTCATCCAATACCGTAATAATCAATGTGCAGGGTACTTCAAATTCGCCTTCGAAAAATTTCGGTCTTTCAAATAATGCCGTTGATCTCATAGAAAGTATAGCCAAGGATAAAGAAGTGATCTTGGTTTTCATGGGGAATCCCTATGCTTTAGCTAAACTCAAAAGCCCTGACTTGTTGAAAGCCATTCTCGTTGGCTATCAAGATGATGCTTACTTGAGCAGAGCCGCAGCTGAAGCGATCATGGGAGGAATTCCGATTACTGGTAAACTACCAGTTTCCATAGGAACTTATTTCAAAGTAAATCAAGGAATCAAAATTGCCGAAGCAACAAGATTCAAGTTTTCGTCTCCTCAAGAATTTGGGTTGGGTGTGGATGCTTTCGCAAAAATTGACTCTATTGCTCAAGATGGAATTGAAAAAAGAGCCTATCCTGGCGCGCAGATTCTGGTGGCAAAGGGTGGAAAGGTGATTTACAACAAGAGCTTTGGGTTTCATACGTACGATCACGACCTAACCGTAAAAAGTAGTGATGTTTTTGACATTGCTTCGATAACTAAGGTTGTCGCTACAACCTTGAGCTTAATGAAATTGGACGAGAAGGGAAAATTTGACCTGGATGCTCCGCTGGCCAATTATTTTTCGGAGATACCGGAAGGAAGTCCATATTTTAAAATGCAGCCCCGACGGATGCTGGCTCATGTAGCTGGACTTAAACCATGGATTCCATTTTATCTAGAAACGGTAGATGATGGCAAACCGGATCCAGACATTTATGCTCAGACCAGTTCTGATCTGTTTCCAAGGCAAGTTGCATATAATATGTTTATAAGGGAGACTGTGAGTGATTCATTGTTCAATCGAATTTTGGAAACGCCGCTGCGAAANAATAGAGATTACAAATACAGCGACCTAGGCTACTATTTCATGAAGGAGATCATTGCCAGACAAGGTGAACAACCTGTGAATATATTTGCTGATGAAAATTTCTACTCCCCAATGGGACTCCAGACCATAGGCTTCCTTCCTTTAGAACGGTTTCATAAGGAACAGATCATTCCTACGGAGTACGATACATATTTCAGAGGTCAGTTGGTACACGGCTATGTGCATGATCCTGGCGCAGCGATGCAAGGTGGTATAGGTGGTCATGCTGGAGTATTCAGTAATGCAGAAGATCTGGCTGTGGTGATGCAAATGCTTATCAACGGCGGAACTTATGGTGGCCAGCGTTACCTGAGCGAAAGAGTTATATCGGAGTACACTGAATGTCAGTTTTGCCAGTCTGAGATGGACGAAGAGAGGAGGGGGGCAGGTTTTGACAAACCAGTTATTCCAGAAGGTCCCGGTCCTACTTGTAAATGTGTGAGCTTCGAGTCTTTTGGTCATTCCGGATTTACCGGAACAATTGCTTGGGCTGATCCAGTGGAAGACATCGTGTATATTTTCTTGAGTAATAGAGTATATCCGAGCGCTGAAAACAAAAAATTGGCGCGAATGGACATCCGCACCAATATTCAAGAAGCCATTTACGAAGTATTGACTTCTGAGCCTGAAGGTGAGCAACTCGCTGGAGAAGCCCCTTGAGCATTATTTGATTAGAACACGAACCCCTTTTGAAGCATTTGAATCATTCATTCTAATGATATAGATGCCTGGTGTCAACTCACGAGTTTCTATTTTACAAGGACTCTGAATTAAACTAACGGTTTTAACCAAGCTCCCTTTACTGTCCATTAAACTGACCATCCCTCTTAGCTCAGTGGAGAGGTAGAAGAAGTCACTACTCGGATTTGGGTATACTTTCAAGGCATCTCTTTTCTCTTCATTAGAGATCGAATTTATTCCCTGAACGGTAAACTGTGCGTAAGCGGTATCGGTAACTGAAATATCGCCAAACACTCCAGAGGTCATCAAGTAAGCGACGGTGTAAGTTCCCTGATCAAAAGTTCCCAAAGTAGTGGTATCTTTTGACTCACAGATGGCTAAGGCTAAACCCAAGTCGTGAATTACTTCCACGAAGATAGTATCTTGACTTTGAGTGATCTGTGTATTAACAATCGGGCAGCCAGAGCTAGGGTGCCATGCCTCAGCAATGACTGAGACAATATCATTTGTGCCAATTGGCTCTTCAGGAATAATGGTGAGCGATGAAATCTCTTGACTATGACCGAAAAAGGGCATGCTTAAGGAAACGATTGCTGTTAAAAGAGAGTAGAATTGCTTTGTCATAGGTCTTATTTTAGTAAAGTATATCCTTCGATGATGACGCTTGTAAAGTCATCGATACGAGTTTGGCTCATTTTCAATTGGGTTTCATCATAAACAAGGTACGCATCTAAGTCTAGAATCATCGGTACACAAGAAACGATGCGATTGTTAGTGTAGCGCATGTCTTGGTACTCGTAAAATGACAAGAAGCCTATTTCTTCTCCTATGAATGGTTCTCCATTTGGGTACTCAATAAAACATGAACCCTGATTGAGATTGATGTCTTCGGGTTTGGTCAAATGAATAGTATCGTTACCGTAAAAGAAAAAGAGGTAAGATAGCTGTCTTTCTGGAACGAGAATGTAGTCCTCTCCGGCAAAAACTTTATGAATAGAGGGAATTTCTTCATTCATATGCGTAGAGTTTTTAGTGAACTCTTCAAAGAATTTTAATCCTTCTCCATCTTCCAATACCGTCACAACCAGCGTATCTCCAGTGTACTCAAAGGTGCCATTGTGATCGCTACAATTCGCTGAGAACCTCAGGTATTGGTTCTGCTGACCTTCTTTCAGATTGTTTAGTTGGATAGTGTTTTTTGGATCAGCAGGCGATGAAGAAGGATCATCATTATCAGATTTGCAAGCAAAAAGTAAAAGAGGAGCAACGAGGCTCAGGATTTTGGAATTCATGACGGTCTGTTTAATTGATAGTAAAGTGCCACAAATCAACTTTTGGTTACAATTACTAGATTAATGTAGCTTATCAGCGCAATAGACAAAATAAAAAGTATCTTTAGATGTACCGCAAAATCAGACAGATTGAAATCCTTCCGATTTTGATGATTAATTTAAGTCTATTCTAATGCGCATTTTTTTCGCTACGCTATTTTCACTAACACTCTTATCGGCTTTTACTCAACATGATGGTCACGATTTCTGCAAGGACCTATCGCAAATTGTTGAGNTAGAGAAACGAAGTAAAGGTCAGCTTTTGAATTTTCATGCAAAGAACGAGGCTACNCATGATTACGATTTGAAGTACCACCGGATGGAATGGAGCGTAGACCCTTCAGTGAATTTTATTTCGGGAGAAGTAACCAGCTATTTTATACCCAAGGAAGAGAATTTTCAAGAGATCAACTTTGATTTTGCAGACAACATGACAGTCCTTGAAGTTCGCTATGGCGAACAAATTTTAACTTCTCAGCAAGCTGATGATAACTTAAAAATATCACTGCCGCAGATGATTCCTGTCGACCAACTTGATAGTATTACCGTCAAATATGAAGGCGTTCCCATTTCTTCTGGCTTTGGCTCATTCATCCTCAGTACCCATAATAGTGTGCCCATTCTTTGGACCCTGTCAGAACCCTACGGAGCCAAGGTATGGTGGCCATGTAAACAGGACTTGACCGATAAGATTGATTCGGTTGATATTTATGTTAAGACACCGGAAGCTTATCGAGTTGGATCAAATGGAGTATTGGTCAGTGAAACACCTGAAAATGGCGATATCATCTATCATTGGAAACACCGATATGCCATTCCAGCATACCTTGTTGCCATTGCAGTCACGAATTATGAAGTCTTTTCTGATTTTGTAGAAAGTGAAAACGGCAGTATTGAAGTATTGAATTACGTCTTTCCAGAGAACTATTCCCAAGCAGTAGAGCAGTTAGAATCTACCATCGAAATAATGGAGCTTTTCAATGATTTGTTTGAGATCTATCCGTTTGCCGAAGAAAAGTATGGGCATGCAGAATTTGGTTGGGGAGGTGGAATGGAGCACCAGACCATGAGCTTCATGGGAAGTTATTCATACGGCCTTCAGGCGCACGAATTGGCTCATCAATGGTTTGGAAATAAGGTCACCTGTGGATCGTGGGAGGATATTTGGCTGAATGAAGGATTCGCTACCTATTTGACTGGATTGACCAACGAATTTTTGGGTTCTGCTGAGGAATGGCAAGATTGGAAATCGAGCAGAATTACTCAAATCACTAGCCAACCCGATGGGTCTGTATGGGTTGATGATACCACAAGTGTTAGCAGAATTTTTAGTGGCCGTCTCAGCTACAGCAAAGGAGCTTATCTTCTTCATATGCTGCGGTGGAAATTAGGAGATGAGGCCTTTTTTCAAGCTCTTAGGAATTATCTTGATGACCCTGATTTAGCCTTTTCTTATGCTCGTACACTCGACCTTCAGTTTCATTTAGAGGATCAAGGCGGACAGGGCTTGAGTGAATTTTTTGAAGACTGGTTTTACGGGCAAGGGTATCCGAGCTATGATATTGAATGGTACACCATTGATAATATGTTGTATTTGAATATCGAACAAGACCAATCTCACAGCTCTGTTGATTTCTTTGAAATGCCTCTACCCATTTATGTGACTGGACAAGGGCAAGACAGCCTCCTGCGAATTGACCATAGTTTTAGTAGTCAGACCTTTGAGATTGATTTGCCTTTTTCAGTGGAGCAAGTCTTTTTTGATCCAGATTTATGGATAGTATCTAGAAATAATTCGGTTGAAGAAATAATTGTTAATAATGCTCAGGACAATCCAATTGATAGCGAGATTAGCCTGATGCCTAACCCTGTTGATGACCAGTTGACAATCATATTGTCAGAACGACTTTCAGATCCTGATAAAATTGAAGTCTACAACGAAGCAGGGACTTATTTAGAGAGTTTTAGTCGGATGCCCTCAAAATCGACCGTGGACCTAAGTAATCTTCCTTCAGGCGTTTATTATTTTGTATTCTACTGGGGTAACACATCGGTTTCTAGGCATGTAGTAAAAAGATAGTAGTAATTTCATTTGGTACAGAGATCAGGCCATTCCTGTATGATTTTTAGAATTCTATCTTCCAAGTCGGTATACCATACCACCTCTTATTGCCACTCCAAAAGGCAGTGTTCGGAAATCTTCATTTTCAAAAATTGGCGTCATCCAACTACGGTAGACAGGATTTAATCTGAATGATATACGTTCATTAAACATATATTCTACACTAATTCCGCCTTGAAATGCGAAGTATGCTCCTCGAATTTGTTCTCCCTCAGAAGTTTCTATTCCCAGTGAATCTGGTAGAATTCTTGACTCCAACCTTGAATTGAGAATTTGATTCACCGAAAGACCTCCGCCAACAGAAAAACGCCAAGGAAATGCTGAGATCACATATTCAAGCGAAAGAGGTATGGTTAGATAGCTTATTGTTCTTCGGGTCGAAATATCAATCTGCAAGGGTGCGAATTCTGGACTTGAGGCATCAAATTCTAGATTGAAATAGCTGGTATTAGAGCTTGACTGGTAGGCTGTGGATCCAACTGAACTTCCCAGATTACCTTCAAAGCTATACTCAGAGGTGCCTGAATTGACCAAAAATTCTTCGGATATATTCTCAAATGGGACTTCAACGGAATAATCCGCTTCTTGCACCCACTCATTGTATTCAACACCTATTCCAAAACGCAATGAGCGATTTAGTTCTCTAAAAATGAAAAGCCCACCACCAGGTCTGATTTCTCCGTTTTCGATGGCATTTAGTTCGTTCGCTATTTCAGTTACTGCATCTTGAGCCTCAATCACTCTTCTATGCGTGTAATTAGCCATTCCGTATCCGAATATGAACCAACTTCTTTTTCCCTTGGAGTCGTATTCCGTATCTCTTCCGTCGTCTAGCAGAGTTGGGTAAGTTTGATGTGAAAAGAGAGTTATTGGCGACATAAGCGCCATTGTAGGGTTCAATCTTTTCTGAGAAGTTGGTGATGACAAATGAGAATAACCGTGCTCTATGGCCACCGATATAGATTCATTCTCTCTTCTCTTTTCTTCATTTATTGGGGGGGTATGGGTCTTTGTATTTTTGTTAAATGGAAGAGCCTGCTCAGGAAGCCATTGATGAGGCTTTTTGATCTTAGCCATGAGCGCAGCGCCTACTTGAGTTTCAGATTGTCCCGAATTTGCGAGGGCAGAATCGGTACCTCTACGGTTTAACTGCACCTGCTTTGAATGGGCTGTCTTCACCTTTGAAGTCGTTCTTTTATCTATAGAAGCTCTTTGATTCATATCTTGGAATGAATCGTCAGAGTGAATAGAAATGTCGAGATCTAACGATTTTCTTTTTGCTACAGTTTCGAATGCAGCATTTCTTTGAGCTGAGTGAGATTTTGATGTTGTGGTATTTTTTTCCTCTAAAGCCTGTGTTGCATTAGTTTTTTCCGAATCAATGTTCCTTTCTAAGGTAGCTACCCTAGAGTTCATTTCATAAAGCCAATATCCGAGAAAAGCCACACCCGATAATGAGAGCAATAACAAGAACAACCAAAAGTACTTTCTCGACTGTGTTGTATTAGTCACAGGAGCATTCGCCGCAATTCCCTCCCACACAGAAGCTGGAGGTTCCTCGGTGTGACCTGTGAGCTTTTCCTGAAAATATTTATCCAAATTGTTCTCTTCCATTATCTGTCAATTTCAAAGATCAATGTGATTTTTTCTTGCAATAAGGATCGAGCTCTGGTCAACCTCACTTTGCTATTGGACTCACTAATGTTGAGCATCTTTGCCACGTCTTTATGGCTGTGACCTTCCATTGCGACAAGATTAAATACAAGCCGAAAATCTTCTGGTAGCCCTTGAATGATTGCCGTTAGATCCTTTGCATTCATTTCGGTTGAGGGGTCGTCCGTTGTCACTTTATCCCAAGAATTGACCTCATTTCCATGAGTCTGTGGGCGGCGATTTTTCTTTCTAATATTTTCAAGAGCAGTATTTACCATGACCCTTCTTATCCAAGCACCCAAAGGAGCACTTGGCTTGTATTGATGTAAGTCGCGGTAGACCTTCAGAAAACCATCTTGGAGAATGTCTTCAGCCTCTTCGCGAGATGAAGCATACCGAAGACAAAGGGCGAACATTACACCTTTGTGTGCATCATAAATGGCCTTTTGGGCGTTCTTTTTTCCCTTGAGGCAAGCTTTTATGATTCGCTTTTCGTCCAGAGCGGTATTATTTAATTCTGATGGCGACCTATGTTGAGAGTGCCAAAAGGAGTGATAGGTTACAAGGAGGACTAAATTTTTAAATAAAAGTTGGATAAGTAGGCATAGGCGCTTTGGGAAGTCGTGGTGTTTATTTGAGATGGGCACATGACCACTTTAAAGTCAATTTAATCACCATTCTTCGGAATCGGTAGGTCAGTAAGAATGCAGAGATGGTAAGTCCTACCGCAAGTGCATACCAAATGCCCAATGCTCCCCAATCTGTAATTTTCGGTAAGAAGTAGCTGGCTGGAAGCACTAGCAACCAGTAAACTAAGAAAGTTATCCAGGTGGGAATCTTTACGTCGGTAAGCCCTCGTAAAGCTCCTAATGCCACAGCCTGAATGCCATCAGAAAGCTGAAAAAGAACTGCTACAATAAGCATGGTCGATGCAATTTCTATAACCTCTGGATCGGTGGAGTAAAAGCTGGCTAACTGGTATCTGTATAAGTAGATCACCATACCGGTGAAGGTCATCCAAACGGCAGCAAGTTGGAAAATAGTCAATGACGCTATCTTTAAATTTCTGCCATCCTTTGCTCCGAGCTGGTTTCCAATTCTAACCGTTGCAGCTGCGCCAAGGCCCGTTACCGCCATATAACTCACACTGGCGATGTTTATCGCGATTTGATGGGCTGCTAAAGCTACAGCACTAATGGTCCCAACAAAAATGGCAGCGATGGCGAAGGCACTTACTTCAAAAATGTACTGCAGTCCCATGGGAACCCCGAGTTGAATCAGCTTTCGAGCGATCCTCTTTCGAAGCTTAAAGCCCCCCAAGTGAAGCCCCTTACTCTTAAACTTTTTACTTTTCAAAACGTACCAACCCATCCAAACGACCATGAGAAATCTAGCGATGAAAGTTGCCCAAGCTGCACCGTTAATTCCCAGCTCAGGAAAGCCAAAGTTCCCATAAATAAGGAGATAATTTAGGATTATGTTAATGAGGTTGCATCCTAAAATAGCTTTCATCGCCTCTTGCGTGTCAGATAGTCCTTCGGCAAACTGCTTAAAAGCTTGAAACACCATTAAGGGAATGATAGATGAACCCAAAATAAGGAGGTAAGGAGCAGTCAGTGGGAGCAAGCCCTCCTCCTGACTCATCATGCCAAGAAAAGGAAGTGTAGCTAAAATTGCCCCAAAAAGCAGAATGGCTGAAAGGAGGTTGATCCTCAAAGAGTGCCTTAATAAGGTACTCTGAAGCAGGGTATGCCCCTTTCCTGCCGCTTGAGCTACTAATGGTGTAATTCCATAAGTAATGCCAATCCCAAAAACCATAAATATGACGTAGATGCTATTTCCAAAAGCGACGGCAGCTAAGGGAAACGTACCCAGCTGACCGACCATAATGCTATCCGCGACAGACACCATGATATGGCCTAGCTGACCGATCATTACCGGCAGGGCTATCCGTAAATTTGTTTTGTAATGTTCCGCGGTAGTCATAAGTGCGGCAAAGGTATCTCCATTTTGCGGAGAAATAGGGAGGAGATTAATTAAATACTCAAAGTATCGACTGAGCCATCTTTTTGTCCAAAATGGAATAGCCCTGCAAGACGCACTGTCAAAACTAATTTAAATATTCCCCGGGGTTTATTGGTCCAATATTTTGGATTGGAAAGTTGTATGTCAGAACTAGCTCAATTTAAGCGTTAGCTATTATTTAGCGAGAAGCTTGAAAATCTCAAGGGTTTATACAGAGTCAATGATCGATTATAATAGACTGGAATTGAAGTGTTGGATGACTCACTAAAATTTCATTAAAGAAATAGATTGGATCCCTCTTTATTGGAATGATTCAATGCTGCGATTCAGATTGAGTTTATGAGAGTTAATGGGCAGGCCATGGGGCCTTGTCTCAGGGTTTAGTAATGTGGCGAAAGTAATCTTTCAAACAGCCAATATTCTGGAACTTGATATAGAAAAACTGATGCTGTCGACTTGGGATTTTTGCATAAAGAGCTACCCTATTAGAATGATGCTTTAGGCTCTTTTATCATGATGTCCATAATTTCTCTGTCGAGTACAAATGAAAAGAGCGACGTTTTTTCGTCGCTCTTTTTGTGGGAAAGGGGATCTACTGCACTATAAACTTTTTCGAAAAAGTTTGGTCGCCCTGACGAATCATCAAGAAGTATACACCTCGAGAATTTCCTTGAATGTTAATGTCTTGAATGAATAGTCCTGAAAAATCTCCTTTGATCTCGTTGTACACCAATCGACCGTCAGATGTATAAACTTTCACTTCGATATCTCCTTCGATGGCAGATTCAAAGTTCAAGCTGAATATGCCATTGTTAGGGTTTGGATAAAGGTTGAGGCTATTAACATCGAGTGAATTATCAATGGGCATCTCAATGTCGAGCTCTTCCTTCATGTCTTCAGCTTCCGTTCTACGCACGTTCTTAAAATCTATCATTTGTAGGTCTTCATCGTTATTCAACTCATCCATCTCATCTAGGATTTTGTCGGCGTTTACTGCGATATTATCTGTAATTTCAAACGTGTCTATTTCATCATCAATCATATCCTCCCGCACAATCACATAATTCTCAGTCTCTAAGATTACTTCTGGATATTCCATGTTTGAGTACTCTTCAGATCCTGAATTTTCTACGAGAACGTAAGTTCCAGGTGCGCTAATCGTAGTGGTAGTATTCTCTTCTTCTACCTTGATCACAGTGATGTCTTCCATTTGATCAAGAGAGAGAAATCCTGTATCTGGTTCAAATTCTTCGATGATTTGTGGCTTATCTCCATGGTTGACTGCCATGGCCCACCGATCATAAATTTTGTCAGAAGACTCCCGATAGAAAACAATATTTAATTCTTCGCCAGTGGGAGTGTTGTCAAGTGCGGTTCCTAAATCATTCCAATCCACAATTGGGTTATCGTTGATGGTGAGAATGATGTCATCATCGCGCATTCCAATCATATCTGCGGTTGAACCATCGGTAATGTGACTTACTCGCGCGCCAATAATCTCTTCGGGCACTTCGTCATGACTCGGAGATACTCCTAAGAATGCATTGTCATCTTGATACATATTTCTCGTTTGAGAAGGTCTCTCAGTGAGTTGAGCAATAAGATTCTGAGACTCACCTTTCCGGATTACCGTGATTTCTACATTCTGTCCAGGTTTAAAATCGTCCATGATAGTACTGAATGATTTCTCTTTGGTGAATTCCTCATCGTTCATGGCAATGATGTAGTCGAAAGCTTGTAAGCCTGCCTTCTGAGCGGCTGAACCTTCAGTGATAAAAGATACGAAAGCTCCTCGTGTGGTTTCGAAGTTGAGTTTTTTGGCCTTTTCTTCGGAGACATGGTGATAGGTTACTCCCAGATAAGCCTTTTCAGAGGCTAGGTCGTTTTGAGCAATAATCAAGGTTGATGATAGTAGAGTTAGAATACACAGGAAAAATCTTGATAACATAGGATTTAGTTCATTGATTATTTGGTAGACCTACGCATGACAAGACATATTTGGATTTCAGAGCACTTCAAAAAGACCAATATTTAACATTCGTTAATAATTTCCGCTAGCCCATTTGATGGTTGGATTTATCCATTCGGGGATAGCCTTAAAGAGAAATCCGTGGCCTAGCCCAGTATTTAACTCGATTTCTCTTGAGTGGGAAATTGTGCAAGTTGATGTATTGAATCTTTTGACTGCGGAAACACCAAAAGGATCGGACCTTTCATAAATGGTCATTATGTTTCCACAATAATTTATTTCAGGGATATTTTGAATATCATTCTCTTGAAAGCTCGCTACGAAAACGAAGTTTAAATTTTCGTTACGAGCTAAGGTGGAAACGTATTGAGCTATGTATCCACCTTTTGAGGTCCCCACCACTGAAATGCTACTGGGTTCAATACCAATAGAAATTAAGCTATCTATTTGCTGGACAATTCCTAATGCATACTCGCGTGCATTGACATTTCCTTCCCTCTTTTCGCTGATAACGTGAAAACCGACGTTTTCGAACGACTCAATTATTTTAAGGTATTCTACCCTTCCATATTCGGGGTGAGAGTCATCGAGGTGATGAGATTCAAGGAATCGGTTATGTAAAAAGAAAAGATATTTAGGGTTCTCATTTTGGTTTTCAAGGCATGACGAAAACAGAAGAAGTGGAGCAATTATGGCAAGAGTAAATTTCATCGGTCGATAATGCCTGCACAAATTTTTAGGCGGATAATTTTTTTCACTGAGTCATAAACTTGCTCACGGTACTCTTCATCTTTTTGCATTTCCGCTAGAATGGAGTGAACCGTCTCAGTTTCGTTCACTGGCATGAGAAGCATGTCGTTCCCCGCCTTTGAGGCAACGAGCGGTGCATCTTCAATGATGGTTACCGCTTTCATAATGTTCAGGGCATCGGTTATTATTAGGCCTTTAAAGCCAAGTTCTTCTTTGAGAAGCCCTGTCACGATATTTCGAGAACAGCTCACTGGAAGGCCTTTAGTATCATATTTTTGGTTGTTTTGGATGGTGATATGCGCAGTCATTACCGAAAGTACTCCTGCCTCAATCAGTGGTGGGTAGACGTCTAACTCTTGAAGTTCTCCATTAATAAAGACTGACTTTTTATGCGTATCACCATCTACTAAGCCATGTCCAGGGAAGTGTTTGGCTGTAGCCACAATTCCTCCTTCTTGAGTGGCCTCGATGAAAGCTTTGCTCATCTGAATAACCTTGTCTCTATCGCTTCCGAAACTTCTGTTTTTGATGGCGGCATTTTCCGATCCTACATCACATACTGGGGCAAAGTTTTGGTGCATGCCCATCTCCATGAGCTCTTTGTTGATTTGTGCAGCGATTTGTTTCGATTCGACAGTTGACTCTATTTCAATTGTGTTTTTAATAGGATGACTCCCTTGGAGTCTGCCGTTCAATAGGCTAGGTTCTGCATCTATGGAGAAAAGAAGAGGAATTTGTCTATTTACCTTGCTGATTTCATTTAATTCATCAATCAAGCTTTTGTGTTTTTCCTTGGTTCCTTTTAGGAAAACTACACCTCCAATTTTATTCTCTGAGGCCAATTTTAAAACCGCCTGATTTGACTTACCTAATTCACCAGCTGATGTGACGATCATTTGGGCTACCCTTGCCGAGTCAGTAAGCTCATCAAAGATCTGAATCACTTCCCTTTCTAATGATGGATTGGAATTGTAGAAGTCTGTTATTTCGTAATCCATGTCTTGGGTAAATCCTTTAAAAGGCGACCATAAAGTCATGACAGTGGTAATGATAATGCTGAGTTTTGTCATTATTTATTTTTCGGTAAAGAGATTAATGGTATAATCTAAAAGTTCGGTCCCACCAGATTTTCCGTGACCTGGGATGACAATTTCCAAATTTGGGATTTCATTTTTCAGTTTTCGAATAGTTCTCGGCCAAGCCATAACATCGGCGTCGCCCAGGAACCCCTTTGGCGCGTTCAACGATTTAACCAAACAGCCGCCAAAGAGCGTTTTTTCTTTCTCGACATACCCTATAATATTATCCTTGGTATGGCCTTCACCAAAGTACTTGGCCAAGACAATTTCCTCGCCGATTTCGAATTCTTCTTCTCTCTGGAAAGTGTTTCTAGGTAGGACTGGTTCGAGGTTTTTTTTGGCGAGTTTAATGGTTTGCTTGGTTGAATAGGAGGCGATACCTTCGTTGTGGAATGTTCTTAACCCCCCGAGGCAATCGATGTGGAAGTGAGTCACAACCACTGCCTTGATTTTTGAAGCTCCTATCCAACTAATCAACTCCTTTGAAGCCTCATCAGTAGGGGGGGTATCAAATACGATTGCTTCATCATGATCTATATATATCATTCCATTGCAAGAGACTGTTCCCCAAGTTTCGGTTTCCATGTAGGTTGTGTGTTGGAAAGTATTCGGCGCTAACTGCTCGATTTTTAAGATGTCTGATTTAAACTTTACGCTACTGATTGTTTTTTGACCGCAGGCGGTCAAGAGTGTCGCGATGAGCAGAATAGAGAACTGTCCGTCCATAAAGTAAGGCCTCAACCAAGCAGATTTTATTTTATTTGAGATTTTACTCAAAGATACCCAAAGCTTTTTGCTCTTCACTTTATGATACCTCAAAGCAGCCTTGATACATTCTTTGATCTCGACTTCAGTAATTTCTTCCTCCAATTGAATTACAATGGCTCTAATATTACCGAACCGTAGCTTTGGTCAAAAACAGATCTAAACGTAGCTGTCCATCGGCTGCCACAGCTAAGATATTTAGCACATTGAGCTGATATGCTCGTTTTGCTATCAATTCTTACCGTACTTCCATGTTTTGTCAAATAGCGAGGCTCACCTCACTTAGTGTTGATTTTTGAGAAGAAATCTCAGGTATTCCATGCGCAGTTTGGAGGAAACGTTCACGAAGAAATTCCATTTACCTTTGACAAATTCTGGATGGTTTTCAAAGACAGAGTTTTCTCGTAGACCAACTATTATTAGCCATATGAGGATGCTATTTGAAGGGGGCTCGACTTCTAAACAAGTAAAAACACCGCTTTGGCATAAACATCAATAAAATAAAAAAAGGCAATTCTTTCAAAAATTAAGAAAGAATTGCCAAGACAATACTTATTGCTCGTGAGAATAATTAAAGCTTCACCAACTTAAAGCTTTTTTGTATTTCTCCCGTGATGCATCTTACAATGTAAGCGCCTGGCTCGTATCCATTCATTGAAATGGTAGTCGCTCTACTCTCGGTATTAGCTATCCTATCCGAATGTATTTTTCTACCTAATTGATCATAAACTTCAATGTAGATCGTTTGATTCGAAAAAGAGTTGACCTCTACGTTAAAAGCATCTTTCGTCGGATTGGGAAAAATGCTGATAGAGCCCAGTAAATCTAAATCGTGATTTTCGCTATTCAATGATTCATCCACTACAATCGGCACTCCTATTTCGATGGGACAAATGTCTGAGGCATCTTTCACAATTACATTGTAAGTGCCTATTGGTAAACCGGTGAACAGGTTAGTAGACACGTAGCTTTGACCTCCATCAATACTGTATAGATAAGGCGGTGTGCCCGAGAAGAGATTTATTTCGATTGAGCCCGTTGAGCTAGATGCGGAGGGTACATTTTCAGTAAGTATTTCAGCATCATTAAAGGTACAGGCCAATAGTTCTACGGTCTCCTCATAAGTACATTGCTCTAAAGAGCTTTGAACAACTACATTGTAAACTCCTGCAGATAAATTTTCAAATACGCTGGTTGAACTAAACGATTCTCCTCCGTCAATGCTATACTGAAATGGTGCAAATCCAGAACTTGTGCTAATCGAAATCGCACCGTCGTTTGCCGAGGTAGATGAAGCGCTCGACACAGCAATATTTGCACTCACTGTACAACCTGCGTCACTCGGACAGAAATCTTCTTGAGCTTGAGATCCGAACTCTCCATCGTTGTATACAATAATTTCACCGGCAGCATTTAACACAAGAAAATCGCCGATTCCATAAGCGCAGCAGATTCCATCGCCAAAGGAATCATAGACGTACAATGAAAAACATGAATTGTAGTTTACACAAATGTCTTCGGTGAATAGTTCATCACCAAAATCCATTTCACCACTTGCCACTAGTTGATTCAAATTGACATCAAACAGTTCCCATGATGTTTCCTGAGGGTAATCATCGGCATTAATTACAAGGGTTACTATATCTCCACTAGAATCTAGATCCGTTGTAGTAGATGCAGTGTTGTTGCTTGAATCTCCATCAATCTGACCATTAACGGTAAGTAAATTCAGGATGATATCGTTATCCGTTGCATTCAGATTGTCAGCGATAGTGATTATTCCCGAGTCCTGCCCTTCGAAAGGTGCGCTAAGTGCTGCGTTTACTACATTAACGACAATACCATTTACGATCACCTCAATTTGCGTACTGGTTATTTCTGATTGTCCATGATTTGTGATAATCGCTTCAACAAGCACCTCTTCATCACAAGCAGCATCAATGGTGCCTATGGATACTTCACCATCTAGTTCATGAATCTTTGTGATAACAGCAGTTAAGGTGTCATTATTTCCGTATTCATCCACTTCATTCGAAACAATACAGGTAAGATGATATTCTCCAATCTCTGAAAAATCTTGAGGCACGGTAAACTGATAATCTTGGTCCTCGAAGGGTTCAATAGTCTCGGTGATATTTAGGGTTTGTTGAGATACATCATTCACCACTAGCTCTAGGTCAAAATTGCTCATAGGATTGAGTCCTGTATTGGCGATATTTACACTCACTAGCTCACTATCGCCAAGAGAAGAAGATGATTGAGGTTCAATAATGGCCTCAACAGAAAGGTCATTATCTCCTTTGATATCTGCCCAAAAAGAAACCCATGGTCTGGCTTGCTTTATAGCCAACTGATCCTGAGCTGTTACTTTATATTCTATATCCATGGCAAACCCGTCAACACCAGCTACTCCATACAATTCGGCAAATTCATCATGAATCACGCTGAGGTATTCTCTCATCTGATCCAAATAAATTTGGTCCATCACTAATTCACCGGGTTCCACTAAATTTGATAGTCTCAAGACGAGGTATCCTCCAGCTTGATCGGGATCTTCATAAAGAAGAATTTCTTCGGGAACCGAATTAGGATCGGGGTTTGTAATTAGAGATTCGCCAACTTGTGTGTTGAGATAAAAAGTACCTTCAGTACCATAAATAGGATCAATACTAATGCCAACACCATTGGACTTTTCGTCTTGGAAGTTAGGGTGACAAAGTACCCCCATGGCTGCTAAGAAATGATCTACACGTGAAAAATCTCGTTCTTCATAAGCCCTAAAATTCCACATGCTAGCGTACACCTGTTTGATGGATTTTTGAATGTGCCCTTCCTCTGGGTATTGGGTTTTTGAAGTGTAGAGGCCCGCGCCACTAAATCCCGGTAAATCTTCATTATTCGTACTTGATCGACATCTTACATTCGTTCCTTCTGGGAATGCATCATGCATCGCCTGTAAATCATCAAGCATCCACTGTGGCATCTCCGCATTACGAATGGATTGTCTAAAATCTTTTAGCCGCTCTACTCGGAAATTAATGTCATTTTGGAACACCTCGTTTTCAATCATCGCTTGAGCCTCAGCATAAAAATCGTTGTACTGCATGAACTCATCGTAGTAGTAGAATGGGATTCCGAAACCATTTGGAATAGTTCCTTCAGGGAGACCAAATGACCGCATTGTGGCTACGTTGGAGCACTTTGCCCCAAAAGCGGTAGACATATCAAATTCAATATCATCTAATGGCATTATTTCTGTTATACTCAGATCACGAACCGGAAACTGCGGTTCTGTTGGGCGTAAATCTTCATACCATGCATTGACTTCTTCAAGTGTTGCTTCGCGAATTTGATATGTCTCGTTTTCAACCTTATAGTAGATGTAATTGCCAAGAAGATTAACAATCGAATCAATAGACAAAGGGTCTTCGATGTAAGCGTTGGGTACATTATCCTGTATCGCTCTAAGATTAACATGCGAGAGAGGTGTCTGGATTACGGATGTCATTATTCCACCTACCCTTGGTAGCGAGTTGGGCAATGCATCGTAGAGAACTATATCTCTTGAACCAGGAGTTTCTTCTAGGTCTGTCATGTGCCTGAAAAAGCCATATCCCTCGGCCAGATGAAAAGGAATATAATTGATCTCTGCGAATACGTCAGATTCTAAAACAACATCAAATCTTGAATCTTCAAATTGACCTGCGTAATTGTTGAGGTGGTCGTCTTCGTCAGATTGACCTATGAAATGATTCATATTGTTCTGGAGGAAAGGCATATTGGCTGCCAATAATTCATAGGTTCTCTGTGTCGCTTCAAAGTCATATGCATTACCAAAAGAGAAATTGAATGAGTAGCTTCCTACCACTCCACCTGGTCCGATTATATTTGGATTGAAAACAATTTCACCTGAACCGTCATCGCCGCTCACGTTTGCTCCGATTCCAGCCCAAAAAGCTCCATGTACTGTATAGGTATTGCTATTGATGAAATATACCTGAGGTTCAGGGGTATCTCGGTTGAGAATGCCGAATTTCACATAGAGCTGGTCATCCAGAAATGGTGCCCACCCCACGTTGTTTATTGTAGCTAGTTCTAGAAAAGTCTCTGCATCGGGAATCGAAGTTGCACCGTCTACAAAATCGATTGCCTGGGCATAATTCAGAGGGGCGTCAGTAGGCATGTTGTTGTACTCAGTGATATCATCGATGCCATCTTCATCCCAATCGTCAGGATTCGCTATTTCGTGCTCCGTGATAGTGTAGTTTTCTAATGGGTAAGCACCACTCGGTTCAGTAATGACCATTGTTCCATCTGCACCCAATGTCATCGATACTACCCAGTTAAAATCTGGCGCGTGCTGTGCATGCAGGAGGTAATATTTGTCGGACTCTGCTTCTATTGAGAGCTGAACTTGACCTGTTAGACTGACGGAATAATTGTCTATGTCAACATTCTGTGGAAAAGCAACAAATAAATTAAGGCTAAAAAATGTAAGAAGTAAAAATTTTCGCATGGTATGAAGGCTTCAACTATCAGTCTATCAAGTTACGAATAAACTCACACCATGTATGAGATAACATTTGTCTAAAAATGTACCCCTAAGGTTAGAGAAACGTACTAATCTTCACATTGAAAAGCAGTGTGGAAGAGATTGTTCTGACGGATTTTGTTAATGACGACCACCTGATAGACAAGGTTGTATGTATCAAGGTCAAATTCGCCGATTTCCTGACCTACGAGCAGACCAGCCAGAATTCCGGTGCTGTTACTATGCCCAACGACCAAGGCGTCTTGTTTGCCTTTGATAAGGATCTCAGCGAATTTTTTGAGGTCTGTCGTATTGTATTCTTGAATCGTAATATTCTTGTCCAAAGCTGTAGGAGCAGCAGTGCGCATTGTCCTGATGTAATTAGTGCTGTAAACAGCTTCAATATTGATATCCTTAAGAAACTCACTTAAGTGCTTTGCTCTTTCTCTGCCGCATTGGGTTAGAGGAGGATCTCCAGGTAATCCTTTGGAAAGGTCTTTTTCTGCATGTCTGACTAGATAAATTGTGAAAGTATCTGATTCTTTTTGGTTGGATACTAATGCAAAGCTTAAGAACAAGAATGGAAACGCTAGAAGGGATAAAATCAGATATTTTTTACTCATTTTAGTAATGTTTTGTTCTTTTCTCACAAACGATATCGACTTAGGGCATATTCCTCTATATACAAACTCCTTCAATCAAAAAAGTTATCCTAAGTTTGAATCCTTCGAGAAATATTGCACGTTCTAAATAATTTTTGGATAATACTAGGCCAAATAGAAATGGCTACATTCTTATTCTCCTTCTTGAGAAAGACTGAACTTTCCCCAACCAAAAATGCCCTATGAATCCAAATCTGACATTTTCCTAAAAAATAAAGCTAAAGTTAGGCTATTCTCTCATGAATCTTCTGGGAAAAATCATGACTACCATTGCATAAAATATTAGGTTAGCAGTCACAGCTAATCCTCGGGGGAATAGCTTAAACGAATTTGGGCTTAATGGATGACTAGGAGAGTGTTTTGGTGGTTCGGTTTATAGCCTTTTAGTTCGGCTTAAGATCAAAATTTTGGCATCGATAAACTCCAACTTTTTTAGGAGAGGACCCCTAGTTTCTTACAATCCAATTCCTTTATTAGTTTAATTCATACTTCTTAGAATCAAACATGGGCATAGTGTATATCATAGCGTAAGATGAACTGATTTTTTGGATGCCAGATATGGAATTTTTTAATTCATCGCTTTCCGTTTCTTGAAGGAAACTTATGGGTAAATAGATTTAACGCGTTTTTGACCCAGTAATTCGTTGTCAGTAGATTCTGTTTGTAAGCAGTAGCTTGAACGTTGTCCACAGTTTAACATGCTCTATGGGAGAGGAATAGCTGCTTGAGTAATTAGAGTAAAGCCACAAGGTGTGATTTCTTACGTCACTTAAATCAATGAGTTATTTATGAACATCTAAGAATTTCTCAACTCACATTTTAGAGAAATTGAATGTGTCTTGCATTCGAAGCTTTCTTAGCTCGTCAATCTTTTTTCACGTTTATTGTAGGTCGGATTATGTAAAATTTATCTGCCAACTAAATTGTGTATAAGCCTCCGGTCGTATCGCTTTTGCCTCAATTTTTAGTTTTGCGACTTCTCGAAGTATAAATCCATAATCTTGATTCCCTTCACTCTTCCTTCGGCATCTCGAATGTATTTGATAATGTAATTGGAAATTTCAACAAGTTCTTTCGATAGAGATCGTACCTCGCTTCTCCACGCTCCACGACGATAATAAAGCATGAGGTTTTCACCAACCAGCTTCATCTCCTTAATCACCTGAAGCTTTTTATTGATGAATATGCCTTGAAGTTCCTCGAGCTCTAGTCTGGAATGTTGGTATGGTTTAAATTCCGAAAAAAGCCAAGGCTGTTCAAAAGCTTCATCGTAGTATTTATAAGTTTTTACTTCACCCTCTAGATTGAACGAAACTACCTTTTTATTCAATAAAAACTTATGGTCTCCAATCGGACTTAGCTCTGCGATTTGCTCTCCTTCCAATGTGAGAGCCATCAATTTTTTACCTTTTAGTTTTATCTTATTGGCCTTTTGTTTTTCCCGTTCATTTCCCAAGAATAAATATGTGCCCTCGTATTTTATAAGTTCTTCTTTTGCTAGGGTTCGCTTTACCGGATCGGAGTGGTCTGTTGTGTCATTGCCTTTGTCTTCCTCGATGTATAGATCTACTAATTGAAAGAATTGGGATTCAAATTTATCGTCAAAGGTGTTTTGGGTGGTAAAAATTGCCAAGTCTAATTCTGGGAAGTACAAATATTTAGACACGAAACCACCAAGAGTCATTCCGTCAAATCCCATGGCTTCGTATCCTCGATAAGTTTCGAATTCTACTCCCAGACCATAATCGATCTCTATCCCGTTGTTCAATTTTGCCCTGGTATGCATCTTCTTCCATATTTCGTTAGAACCGACGGTACTATATTTTATACCCTGATGCCATTTGAACATGTCTCTCGGACTAGTGAGGATTTGGCCGTCCCCATTGAATATCGAAGATTTTAAATCTGTTTTATAGTAGACGCCACCCGATTCGATATACCCAACAGCTCGATTCTTTATGGTATCAAAGCTGCTATTTTTCTTAACTGTATTCTCCATTTTGAGAGGCTGAAATATTTGGCTCATCAGAAAGCTTTCGAAAGATTGACCAGATGCTTTTTCAATCACATTTGCAAGAAGAATATAATTGGCATTGGTGTACTGAAAGAATTCGCCGGGTATGAAATTCAACTGTTTCGTTTCTAGGATTGCATGGACCATTTGTGATTGAGTGAGTAGGTCGTACCAATCTAGATCCAATAAGAATAAATAGGGATCGATTTCTTGAATTCCACTCGTATGGTTCAATAGCTGCTCAATCGTAGGGTCACCCTTTTCATACCTCGGTAGGTTTTCAAGGTATGCGTACGCAGGCTCTTTAATTGACAACTTCCCGGCTTCTTCTAGAAGTAAAATTGCTGCAGCAGTGAATTGTTTCGCGATTGATCCAACATCAAAGACAGTCTCTTGCGTTATCGCTACATTGTAGTCCAGATTGGCGCTGCCGTATTGCTTTTCCATTACGATTTGATCGTCCTTGTAAACCGCTACAGAATATCCAGGCTCATCTTGTTCGACGTGATAGAGTTTATCTATTTTGGAAGAGAGACTTTGAGAATTAGATGTTTGAATTAAAGTAGAAACCAATATTAAAGTGGCGAATAGATGCTTCATCATTGTGGGGTAAATCGTTTTTCAAAAGACAGGTCTTCTTCAAAAGGTTGCACCGTATTAAACTGATTTTTGAGTGACTTTTATGGAGAAGTTGAAGGGACTTCTTCATGCTTGCTAAGTTGGAATTGTCAAGGCGTTAAGTAGGATTTCGCCAAGAATGCCCCTCTCAGGGTCATTGCCAATTTTGTGGGTTAAAAATGTCCACTTAGTATCTAAACCATCAATTGAAGTGTATCTTATTTCTCGTAAAACTGCACATGAAATCTCAAAATGGAGTGTAGGACCTGTATTCCAAGTTAATAGAATACTTCGATTCCATGAGCCAAGATAAAAGCCATCGATCTTCTATTGATGGATGACCTATATCTTAAATATCAGGTTGCAGCTAAGTTTAAAATAAATATCGCACGAATCTGACTGAGACCAACACGTCCCCCGCACTTTAAAAGAGTTAGCTCTACTTGATTTGACTCAATTTAATTTCTACTCTTCTATTTTTTGCACGTCCTTCAATTGTTGAATTGGTTGCGAAAGGTAATTCTTCTCCTTTGCCAATTGCTTCGATTCTTGACGAACTAATTCCATTTCTTAGAAAATAATTCACTGCGGCTTTTGCTCTATTCTCACTTAAAATGAGGTTGTAAGCGCTGGGGCCAGTAGAATCCGTATGACCTGTAATTTCTAATTTCAGGTCTGGGTTTTCTATCAAGGAGTCAGAAAGTCTTTTAAGTGTATTGTTGTGGTTGGGTTTGATTTTTGATTTGTCAAAGTCAAATCCTACTAGGCGGTACACCGTATCAATTATTGGAGCGATTGGTTGATTAGAATCCGTGTAAGATTTATTGAGCTTGGTGGCCGACTCTGCATTCATACTATCGGAACTGAAGGCCATCTTTGAAGTCTGAGATACCATTTCAGTCGTATCTTCATCGAGAGGAAGGGTATCTGTAACTGAGTCCAGAGTTAAAACTCTACTTTTGAAAATATCTGATAGACTGTCATTTCGGTTACTGCTGAAATATGCGTTCCCAAGTGAATCAATATAAAGATATGCGTCAAATTTTGGGGAGTTTAATTGCTTCACATTAATTGGTTTACTCCATGAAGTCCAAGAATCACTTAGCTTACTGGTGTAGTATATATCATAATCAGCTGGGTTGTCTTTTCTATTTCTTGAAAAGAATAAACAATTGGTTTTTTCGTCGAAAAATGGGCTCATCTCATCATTTTCACTGTTGATTATGTCTCCCATATAAATTGGCCTAGACCAATTTTCTCCCTTATCCGATGAAAAGCTTACATACAAATCGCAATCATCAGAGTTTGTCTTCTTTGGCAGTGACCAAAGTGCTAACTGTTCATTTTTATCAATAAAACAACCGTAAAATTCGCCGAGAACCTCAAGATCGTTAACATTTACAGGTTGAGGGCGATTCCATGCTTTCGCTTGTAAATTGTAATCAGATCTGGACAATCCCGCTTTATTTTTGCTTTTTCTAGTTCTTTGATTAAGAAAATACAGCCTTCTACCATTTTTTGATACTCCTACAATGACATTATTACCATGGTTGTTAATTTCTGCTAGATTTTCAGCCTTTTTAAATGAATCACCTTTTTTATCACTATACCATACATCTTGTCCTCCGTAAAGTCCCCCAATATTTTCGCCTGATAAAGTGCGAACAAAAAACATACCTTGTCCGTCAGTGGTCATGATCGGATTGGTTTCTTCGGCTGAGCTGTTTATTGAGCTATCCATGACTATTGGTTTCCCGAACTTGAAGCTATCGCTTTGTCCGAGGAGCAGCGCACTTAAAAAAACTGCAAATACGGATAGGAAAGGTTTAAAAAATGTCATCTAATACTTTATTATCACCTGTTTAAAAGCAATCCCAATACGATCTCATTACTTCCGCTGCTGATATTTGATACCCTGGAAGTACTTACGTCGTAGGCATACCCAAACTTAAGCCAACCATCCCAAACTCCTCCAGCGGACAAAACTACCCCTTCTTCGTTCCTATGAGATATCCCTATCCAAATACTTTTTTTGTATTCAGCTCTCAGATTTAGATCAAAGGATAATGGGGCAGTGTCAATAAACTGAAGCAATATACTCGGTGTGAGATCTATAATATCTGAGACCCCAAAATTATAAGAACCTGTCAAATAATGATGCATTTTCAAAGAGGCATTTGAAAAACTAGATTCTACACCCCGTTTATCTGAGCGTAATTGATTTTGTCCAATTTGATAAACAGAATATCCCAGAATAAATTCATCTCCGTAAACTAAAATGCCGGCATTAATATCAAAAAGATTAGATTGACTTCCGTTCCCGATGAAATCTGAGTACGTGTTGTCAATTGCATCTACGGCAACTACATCGCTGGAATTGAAATTAAATCCATACCAGCCCATACTTAAGGCCCCTGCGATATAGTATTTGTTTGAAATTGGGTGATGGTAAGCGTAGCTGCCCATAATTGAATTTCGACTAAAAAACCCCAATTTGTCAATCATCACTAAGCCTCCTACTATATGTTTAGGCTTTTTCACCATCCTTGGTCTGTTTTTTCTTTGACAAAGTTGGCCATGTCTACTGATGCGTGAAGAAAAATTGATTCTTCTTCTGCGATTAGCGGATCTGAGTCTCACTGTTCCTCCAGCGTAGTAAGTAAGAGGTGCGCCGTCAAAACCTGACCATTGTTGTCTGATACCAACATTTATATCAATGTCGTTATACAGACTTGATGCCGCCGGATTGATCAAGTAAGGATTCTGAAAATACTGACTGAACTGCGGTAGCTGTTGCCCCACTGCCTGAATACTGATCAGCATGAGCAAATAAATCGAATACTTGAATAAATATCTCATTGGGAGTTATTTAATTAGGTTAATAGTACCATTGATTTTTTCCTGTCCGGCTAGCTTGTAATCTATCACATAGAAGTAGGCTCCGGGAGGGAGGGGTTTACCATTATATGTCCCATCCCATGGCTGCTCGTATCCCTTTGACTGGAATACTTCATTACCCAGCCTATTGTAGATATTTACTTCAATATTAGTATACTTCTCCGCACTTGGTATTTCCCAGCGATCATTGGCCCCGTCGTTATTAGGAGTTATCATGTTGGGTAGAGAGGGTAATACTTGTATGAGCATCGAATCACTCTTCGAACATCCGTTGGGTACAGTTAAAGTAACAGTGTATAAGGTTGTTTCGTCCGCAGAAGAAATCGGATCAGGACAATCATCACAGGATAAATCTGAAAATGGTGACCAGCTGAAATTTCCATCTATCACGGAAGAAATTGCGAGCAGCTGGGTCTCTTCATTCGGCAGAATAAGTTCATCTTGACCCGCATCCACATAAAATTCTTCTTGAACAAAAATTGAAACTGTGTCAATCGTTGCTGGACATCCGTTCTGCAAATCCAAACTCCAGCTGACTAGGTTATTTCCCAAACTTAGGTCTGTAATGGAAGTCAAATTGCTATTTGGATTTTCAATAGCTCCATAGCCTGAAATGATTGCCCATGTTCCTAAACCATCACTAATACCATTTCCGATAAGATTTGTTGAATCTGAATCACACAATACTTGATCTTCCCCAGCATTAGCTTGTGGAGGAGGAGGTAATCTGGTAATAGTAAAACTGCACATAGCGATATTTCCATTCACATCGATCGCTTCAAATTCAATGAGATTTTCGCCAACTTCAAATTCAGTTCCACTCTCTGGCCCGGAAATTTGAGTAACACTTAAGATCCCACAATTATCTGAAGCAATGGGGGTAGCAAACTCTGGGGATTCCTGGCATGTCGTAAAAGCCTCTATGCATTCAATTACTGGTGGACTAGAGTCAATCACTTCTATAGTGAAAGAACAGGTATTTTCATTACCAGCATTATCAGTAGCGGTGAATTCGTATTCATAAGTCCCTAATTCAAGCTCAGTACCCGACGGATTACCCAAAGTTTGATCAATAGAGACTTCACAGTTATCAATTGCCTCAGGTGCATTGAAGGTGGGACTAGCTGTACAGCCTGATATGGTTGAAACAATTAAATTCTCTGGACAAATGATAAACTCTGGAATAGTTTGATCTTCTACCGTAACGGTATATGAGCATGTTGTAATATTCTCTGACTCATCAATAGTCTCAAAAGTGAAAACGGTTTCTCCAATAGGTAGGAATGATCCTGAAATTGGTCCGGCAATTTGAGTTGTTGTGAGATTTGAGCCACAGTTATCTACAGCATCCGGGTATTCAAAGAAGTAGATAATCCCACAATCACCGTCGCTAGCTGCTAGTGTTTGATTTTCGGAGCATGATAATTCAGGTGACTCATTGTCGTTAACGGTAATGTCTTGCGAACAAGTTGCCGTGTTGCCAGAGGCATCCGTCACGGTCCACACCACTGTGGTGGTTCCTACAGGATAATTGTCCGAGGCGTCAGCCGTTCCGTTAAAGTCGTTGATTACCGAAGCCACTGCGCAGTTGTCTGCCGTTACAGGTGCTACGACAGAGACTGCTGCGTTGCACATTCCTGGATCAGCCGTTTGTGATTGATCAGCTGCACAAGTAATCGTTGGGTTCTCATTGTCGTTAACGGTAATGTCTTGCGAACAAGTTGCCGTGTTGCCAGAGGCATCCGTCACGGTCCACACCACTGTGGTGGTTCCTACAGGATAATTGTC
>JAKVAV010000020.1 GCA_022448105.1 Flavobacteriales bacterium
GGATAGCCTTGAGCCGATGCGAATTTATTCACGTCTTCGGTGAAAGTACTTGTTTTGGTTTCTAGTTCCTCGTAAAATCCTTCAGCGAGACAAGCTTTTATTTGCGCCAAACCAGCGGCCATTGCAACAGGGTTTCCGCTAAGAGTACCAGCTTGATAAACGGGTCCTTCTGGTGCCACATAGCGCATGATTTCTTCAGATGCACCATAGGCTCCTACGGGTAGACCTCCCCCAATGATTTTGCCGAAAGCAATAAGGTCAGGTTGGATGCCATAATAACCAGCGGCTCCTTCAAAACCGACGCGAAATCCAGAAATCACTTCGTCGAAGAATAGTGGGATATTTTCACGGTCGCAGATATTTCTGAGAAACTGCAGAAATTCTCTCCCTTGCAGGAGGAGGCCATTATTAGCAGGGATGGGTTCGAGTGCGATACATGCGATATCTCCTCTAAAAATTTCAACGGCTCTTTCAACGGCTCGTTTATCATTTAGCGGGAGTACGATCGTTTCACTCGCATAAGCATCTGGAATTCCCGCAGAAGTTGATGTGCCTAAAGTGGCCAAACCACTTCCCGCCTTGACAAGTAGCGCATCAACATGGCCGTGATAGCAGCCTTCAAATTTGATTATTTTATTTCTTCCAGTGTACCCTCGAGCCAGCCTAATGGCTGACATTGCTGCTTCGGTTCCGGAGTTTACAAAGCGTATTTTTTCGATGTATTTATGATTCGTGACGATAAGTTCGGCGAGTTCATTTTCTAATCTTGTTGGTGCGCCAAATGAAGTTCCATTCTGAGAGGTTTCTCTGATTGCTTCAATAACTTCTTCCGGAGCATGACCTAGAATTAAAGGGCCATAGGAACAACAAAAGTCTAGGTATTCATTGCCATCGGCATCGAAGATTTGGCTTCCCTGCCCTCTGTCTATAAAAAGAGGATTTCCACCCACTGCTTTAAATGCTCGGACTGGGCTGTTGACGCCTCCAGGGAAGAGTGTTTTCGCCTTTTCGAATAGTCTCGTTGATTCTTCTCTTTTCATTACGCTTCTTAGTTTTCTTGGTCGGTTAGGCGATTGAACTTAATTTGCGGCAAATTTAATGCTTAGCTCCACATGAACCACCTAAAGGAAAAAGCAAAAAATCTCGATGCCCAAGACCCTTTGGGATCCTTTAGAGATTCTTTTCACCTACCCCCTCATTTTTCGGGAAACACCGTTTACTTTACCGGAAATAGTCTTGGCTTGCAGCCAAAAAAGGCAAGAACCTTAATTAAAGAAGAATTCGATGATTGGGCTCAATTCGGCGTGGAAGGACATTTTGAAGCTAGACGGCCCTGGGTGAGCTATCACGAGCAATTGATGAAGCCAGCTGCAGAACTAGTAGGGGCAAAAGAGAATGAGGTAGTGCATATGAATGGCCTTACCACCAACCTCCATCTTCTTATGGTCAGTTTTTATCGACCCACCCAAGAACGATTCAAAATAATCTGCGAGGCAAAGGCCTTTCCAAGCGATCAATACGCTGTGGAATCTCAGGTTAAGTTTCACGGCTACGATCCCAAAGATGCAATAGTTGAAGTTTCACCCCGCGATGGGGAGCATTTAATTAGAGAAGAAGATATCCTTCAGAAAATTGAAGAAAATGCCGATCAACTCGCCCTTGTTTTTTGGGGTGGTGTCAATTATTATTCTGGTCAGTTTTTTGATTTGGAGTCTATAGCTAAAGCAGGCCACCAAGCTGGAGCTGTTGTTGGTTATGATTTGGCCCATGCGGCAGGAAACGTNCCTTTATCGCTTCATGAGTGGGGTGTGGATTTTGCCGCTTGGTGTACCTATAAATACTTAAATTCTGGACCTGGGTCAGTTTCTGGGATTTTTGTTCATGAGAAGCACGCCTCAAGTTTTGACCTACCGAGGTTTGCTGGTTGGTGGGGACACGACAAAGAAGAACGGTTTAAAATGGCTCAAGAGTTCAAACCTATGCATGGAGCTGAAGGATGGCAATTGAGCAATGCTCCTGTTTTTGTGATGGCACCTCATATTGCTTCTTTAGAGCTTTTTCATGAAGCTAGTTTCGATAAGCTCAGAGAAAAAAGTATTTTGCTGACCGCCTTTCTTGAAGAAGTGATAATGGAAGTTGCAAGGAGCAATGATGCTGATATAGAAATTATTACGCCAAGAGACCCTCGTCGAAGAGGTTGTCAACTAAGCCTTCTTGCACATGGGCGAGGCAAAGAACTTTTCAACTTTTTGCAAGAGAATGGTGTTTTTGCAGACTGGAGAGAGCCAAATGTTATTAGAATAGCGCCTGTGCCTTTGTACAATAGCTATGATGATGCGTATAAGTTTGGTGAAATTCTGAGCAAGGCTTATTCAAAAAATTATACTTCATGAAAAAGGCTTTAGTTATTGGAGGAGGTTTAGTTGGTTCAATGCAGGCGGCAAATCTCGCTCGGAGAGGACTACGAGTAAAACTCATAGAGCGAAGGCTTGACTTAAGAAAAATCGAGCTTCAAGCAGGAAAGTCCATAAATCTTGCACTGAGCACGCGTGGATGGAAAGCCCTGGATATGCTCGGGATTTCTGACCGTGTGAAGAAGATCGCCATCCCCATGTACGGTCGACAAATTCACGACATCCATGGCAACGAAAGCTTCCAGTCTTATGGCAAAGAAGGGCAGGCGATTTACTCTGTGTCGAGAGGAGAGCTCAACTCAGTTCTCTTAGATGCTGCCGAGAGCTATGATAGCGTTGAAATGAATTTTCAAACCAAATGTGTAGGTGTTGATTTTGAAAACAGCTTAGCGCATTTTCAAGATTCCGTTACTGGGGAAACTTTTGAAGAGCAGGCCGATTTAATATTTGCCACAGACGGAGCTTTTTCAGCCGCCAGAGCCGATATGCAAAGAACTGCACGATTTAACTACCAGCAAGAATTTATTCCACATGGCTACCGAGAACTTTTATTGCCGGCAAGTTCAAAAGGTGATTACCTTATGGAGAAAAATGCTTTGCACATATGGCCGCGTGGAGGATTTATGTTGATCGCTCTCCCCAACCCTGACGGTAGTTTTACATGCACGCTTTTCATGCCCTATGAAGGAGAGAATTCATTTGGAAATCTAGATTCTGATGAAGCCATCGATTCTTTTTTCAAAAAGCAATTCCCTGACTTTTATGAGATGATGCCTGATTTGGTTGGTGATTACAAAAGCCACCCTCTCTCGGATTTGGTAATCATTCGCTGTTATCCCTGGTTGAAAAACACCACTTGCCTTATGGGAGACTCTAGCCACGCTATAGTTCCCTTCTATGGGCAGGGTATGAATTCAGGATTTGAAGATTGTTCCGTCATGGACGATCTTTTGGACGAGAACAGTGGAAACTGGCTGGCGACCTTGGATGCTTTCCAAAAGAAAAGAAAGCCAGATGCAGACGCAATAGCAGAGTTGGCCATGCGTAATTATATAGAGATGAGAGACTCAGTTGCCGATCCTAATTTTATTTTGCGGAAAAAGATTGAGGCTAGTTTGCATGAAAATCACGGAGATAAGTGGATACCCCTTTATTCTCAGGTTACTTTTAGTCATATTCGCTACAGTGAGGCGCTTAGAGAAGGTAAACGTCACGATAAGATCATGGCAGAGGTTATGAATAGGCCAGATATATCTGAAGTTTGGAATACCTTGGAAATTGAAAGTAAGGCCCTAGAACTGGCAAATTCCGGGAAACTTTTGTGAGAGATTTCTCGTAGTGACGCGTAATATTTAGATGGGCATTTTATGATTCGATCACTCACTGTATTTTTTGTTTTTTCAGGACTTAGCCTAACTATACTAGCGCAACATAGCCGTCGCCATCAAGATGTGTTTCCCAAGTTTGGGAATTTTCAGCGACGCGGATGGGTCGTAGGCCCTTCAGTCACCTACATGATGCCACCAATTAAAAATCCAACTCAAAGAGTATATCTACCTGGAGGTACCGCATATGACATTAAATATAACCCTTTAGGCAGAGTTGGTTATGGTTTGGAATTGGGTCGCTTCCATGTGATGGATCGGTCACGACTTATTTCACATATAGAGCTAAACGCTGGTTTTAAGATGCTTAGAGGTCAAGAAAGATTTGAAGCCTCTTTGGATAAAGAGACCAATCCATCCGGAATATCCGTGTTGAACGGTATGGGGTCTTTTAGCCATACGTATGCTACTCTCAGATTTTCGATTGCGAGTATTCAGCAGTTTAGCAGTTCTTCATTTTTGCAAAATTCTTTTGGAATCAATGCCGATTATCGCTTAGCATCTGTGTCTGACTATTCGGATCAAGGATTGCCTATAGAGTTAGCAGATCCAACCAATTTCCTTTTCCAAGTTAATTACAGCCTTGGTTTTGGATTCAAGGTATCAGGAAATCTTATTGTCGTGCCTTCCGTGGAGACGCCCATTCTCAATATTTATGAGTACAACGATTTAAAGTCGACCTTGTCAATTTTGAATACACCGTATAGGCCATTAGTTTTCAGGGTAAATGTTATGGTTTGTGATAAAAAGGCGGATCGTAAATGTCCTGAGAGAAAAACTAAACGCAAGACCATAGAACGACTTTTCAAGTAAAAGTCAACCCGCTTAGATAAGGGTTTAATCTCATTTCATCTCCTATGGTAGTATCTTCCATGTGTCCAGCGTAAATTCTTGTATTTTTTGGAAGGCACATGAGTTTATCTTTAATTGAATCCATGAGTGTTGCCATATCCCCACCTGGTAAATCAGTTCGCCCAATGCTCTGCCTGAATAGGACATCCCCCGAAATCAGAATTTCATTTGTAGGGCTGTGAAACGCAACATGTCCTGGCGAATGCCCTGGTACAAATAGTATTTCGAGTTCTTCCTCACCTAAACGAATAGTGTTTCCTATGTAATACTCTGGATTAGGTGACTTAGTGTAGTGTAACCCATACATTTCCGCCACGCGAGTGACATTATCCAAGACTATTTTTTCTTCTCGATGAATCTTTGGCGTCAAACCAAAACTTTTAGAAACAAAGTCGTTACCAAATACATGGTCTATGTGGCAATGAGTATTTAAAAGTAGGGTTGGAGAGAGCTGATTATTCTTGATGGTCGTAACCAGAGTTTCTTCTTCCTTTTTGTTGTAACATCCTGGATCAATAATTGCACACTCATTTTTGTCATTTGCAAGGATATAAGTGTTTTCTTGGAAAGGATTGAATGTGAATTTAAAAACTCGAAGCATAGACTGTTGTTGGCGTTGCGAATGTAGGGAAATACCTCGCTAGCGTGTTTACTTACTAACTTTAATTCTATACTTCGCAGAGAATATTACCATGCTCTTTTAGTTACCTTTATTGATTCAATGCAAAATCAAATTCTGCGCTTCATCATAGTGTCTTTTCTTCTTCTCGTTGCAAGAAGTGGTAAATCTCAATTCTACCAGGGGTCTTACCAAGAGTTTGGTAAGAATAGGGTACAGTATAAGGATTTTCTGTGGCAGCAGTATCGATTTAAGGAGTTTGACACTTATTTTTATGAAGGAGGTCAGCAATTGGCTGAGTTTACCAGTAGGGTCGCTGCCAAGAATATTCAATCTTTAGAAGAAGTCTTTGACTACACCATTAGAGATAAAATTGAATTTATCGTTTATAATTCTCATTCGGATTTTAAGCAAAGTAATATCGGAATTACCGGAGACGAATCAGCAAATATCGGAGGCACTACGCAGATTGTCGGAAGTAAAGTCTTTGTTTATTTCGAGGGGGATTATGTAAAATTCGAACAAAATCTACGTAAGGGAATTGCCAGGGTGTTGATAAATAATAGATTGTACGGAGGAAATTGGAGGGATGTCATCAAATCCTCAACCTTACTAAATCTGCCTTTCTGGTACACCGAAGGATTGATACTCTATGCATCGAAGGCGATTGATGATGACGCTGCCAACATTATTCGTAATGATGTCATGTCAGGTGCTTACGAAAAACTGAATAGACTTGAAAATAGAAATGCTTCATTCGCTGGATACGCTTTATGGTCCTACATTGCTGAAAATTACGGGGAAAACATCATACCTAATATACTCTACATGAGTAGGGTGAGTCGGGATGTTGAGAGTGGTTTTTTGTTTGTTCTCGGCAAGTCACTTGACACTGTGATAAAGGAATTTGTTGCCTATTACAGAGGGGAGTTTGGTACAATGTCATTGGATAAAACACCAATTTCTCTAGATAAGCTTGAATTTAAAACCAAAAAGGAAAGGGTTTACACGAGCTATAAGATTAGCCCTGACGGTAGGTACGGTATTTATGTAAGCAATATTTTGGGCCAATACAGGCTTTACTTGTTTGATGTGCTTACAGGCAGGAGAAAGAAGATTCTCAAAGCTGAGCATAAGCTTTTGCGTATTCCAGACTTCAGTTTCCCGGTTTTGGCCTGGCACCCAAGTTCTGGAGCCTTTACCTACGCCAAAGAGAAAAGAGGGAGATTAGTGTTGTGTACCTATTCTATTGAGTCGGGTAAAACAACTGAAAGAGAAGTTTTCATTTTAGACGAGATTTTGTCCATGCAATACAGTCCAAACGGCCAGCAAATGGTATTATCGGGAGTCGATAATGGGCAAACCGATCTCTATTTATACTATACCATTGGTAATCGTCAGGAAAAGCTGACTAATGATTTTTACGGTGATTTTGATCCCAGCTTTTCCAAGGATGGAAATAAAATACTTTTTACTTCCAATAGACCTGATGACACACTCAGAAGTGGGATTCAGACATTAAGGGTAGACCAAAATCGAGATGTTTTTGCATACAATCTCAAATCACGGTCGCCCTACCTGGAACGAATTACAGATACTCCGGAGCTTATTGAAAGACATCCATACCAATACCAAGGAAGAGAATACACGTTTATCGCCGATTACAAGGGTACCACAAACCGATACGTCGCTGTCTATGATAGTGTGGTGAGTAGAATTGATACCACCATACATTACAGATATTTCACAGTGGCCAGAGCTCTAACAAACTATTCCTCAGACATATTAGACTACACACTTCACCCTAATACAGGAGAGTACAGTTTCTTTACTTATGCTGAAGATAAGTATCAGTTTTATCAAGGCAATATTTCCAAAGACCAACTCTTACTGTCTGGAAGTCTTACAGAGTCAGACTCAAATGAGAAAGAGCCTGTTAATCCTGTCGAAAGGCCAGATAACTTGAAACTCGAAGAAGCTGAGCTCATGTTTATTCCCAAAGACGAGCCAGACCAGGATAAAATTGACATTGAAAATTACAGGTTTGAAGGTGAACCTGATTATACCTACGAAAGAGAAACAATTACGCTGGCGGAGTTGCCATCTCAAGAAGAGGAGCATAGGCCTTCAGAACAAGGGTATACTCTTTTGGACAGCCTGCCGCTACCGGGAGCACGTAATTATAACTTAAACTTCACTACGGATAAAATTTTGGCTCAATTGGATAACACCTTTATGACTGATTTTTATCAGCCCATATCAGGTCCGAATAATCTAAGCCCTGGTTTAAGTGGTTTGATTCAATTCGGTGTGAGCGACCTTTTCGAAGACTATAAAATTGTAGGAGGATTTAGAATAGCCGGGAACTTTGATACAAATGATTTCATGCTAATGGGGCAGGATCTTTCGAGAAGAATGGATAGGAGGCTTATGCTTATCCGACAGCAGACACGTATTGATGCTACAGCCACAGGGTTTGGGTTACAAGAAGCTGTTATATATACCGCTGCCTATAAACTGAGCTATCCTATCAATGAAGTCTTCAGTATCAGAGGCTCGGCAAAGTATATCCTGGAAAACTACACGGCGCTGGCCACTGATGGAATTTCTGCATCGTTGCCAAATACAACTTGGAATTATACGGGATTGGTTGGGGAGTTGGTCTTTGACAACACATTGCCCGTTGGATTGAATCTACGTCGTGGAATGAGGTGGAAGCTTTGGGGTGAATACTACGTTGATCCGGTCAATAATAACAGTGAAATCATAAATAAACGTTCACTCATAACAATCGGGCTAGACTGGAGAAACTACTTAAAGATTCATAGGAATCTAATTCTAGCCAATCGTTTGGGATGGAGTACTTCGTTAGGCACCGAAAGGGTTGCCTTCTTTTTAGGATCTGTAGACAATGTGCTCAATCCAAGGGAAGACAATTCACTGCCTCTATCCACAGATCAGTTTTATGGTTTTCAAACCAGAGGAGCCCCTATGAGAGGTTTTTTTGCAAATGCTCGAAATGGAAATAGCTTCGCTGTGATGAACAGTGAATTGAGATGGCCCGTGTTTAGCTATTTCTATCAAAAGCCACTCAAAAGTGATTTTCTTGAGAATTTTCAAGTCGTGGGTTTCTTTGATGTTGGATCAGCCTGGACTGGACCAACCCCTTATTCTAAAGAAAATGAGTTTAACACTACGATCATCGAAACAGGGAATATTAACCTTGAAATAGAGAACAACCGCGATCCGGTGGTTTACGGATATGGTTTTGGTTTGAGAAGTAAGTTGTTGGGCTATTTTATCCGGGCAGACTGGGCTTGGGGAGTTGATGACGGTATTACCCTAGACCGCGTATTTTACATATCTTTAGCTTTAGACTTTTAGGGCTGAGCTCGATTTCCTAAACGATCCATTTATGATATCAACGGAGGATATTACTTCTGCAGCGGCTGCTATCCAAGATGATTTAATTGCCGATAGAAGGTATCTGCATGCTCATCCAGAGCTTTCCTTTCACGAAGAGAAAACAGCTGCTTATATTTCCAGCAGACTCAGCGAAATGGGTGTTGTGCACACTAGAAATGTCGGGGGGCATGGAATAGTAGCAGATATTGTTGGAAAACGAGAGGGGAAAATGGTAGCCTTAAGAGGCGATATGGACGCTTTGCCCATAAAAGAGTTAAATCAAGTTTCTTACGCATCTCGAAATGAAGGCGTAATGCATGCCTGTGGTCACGATGTTCACACCGCCTCCCTCCTTGGGGCGGCGAGAATTCTAAAAGAGAGACAGGATTCCTTAGAAGGTATAGTCCGTTTGATTTTTCAACCTGCTGAGGAGAGAATACCCGGTGGTGCTTCTCTTATGATTAAGGATGGAGCCCTCAGGAATCCAGATGTACAGCTTATTTTTGGCCAACACGTCTACCCAGATATGGAAGTAGGTCATGTGGGATTCCGACCAGGCATGTACATGGCATCGGCTGATGAACTTTACATCACCATTAAAGGTAAAGGCGGTCATGCGGGACTCCCTCATAAAAGTATAGATGCCATTTTGATAGCATCGCAAGTAGTCGTCTCTATTCAGCAGCTCGTTAGTCGACGTGCAAATGCTGCTACCCCAACGGTGGTTTCTATCGGGAAATTTTTAGGTAACGGAGCAACCAATGTGCTTCCAAATGAGGTGAAGCTCGAGGGAACAATTCGGACAATGAATGAAAAATGGCGATTCGAGCTTCATGATTTATTAAAGTGTTTGATCAATGGGATTTCCAAGTCTATGGGTGGTTCTGCTGAAATAGAAATCAGGAGAGGTTACCCAGCATTAATAAATAACGAACGCCTAGCTTATTGGGCCAAAGAAAAAGCTGTAGAACTCTTGGGAGAGGATAAAGTACATGATCTTGACCTGCGAATGACCGCCGAAGATTTCTCCTATTTTGCACAAGAAATTCCTGCTTGCTTTTACAGACTTGGGACCTCAAACGCAAACAGAAATATTGGAGCGCCTTTACATACTCCCCATTTTGATGTAGACGAAGATTCTTTGGTTACGGGCTCTTCCCTGATGGCAACACTAGCCATTAAGTCGCTTGAAGAATTTTAGTTAGCGACCTCACTCATGAATTTGATCCGCATCAGGCGAAGCTGTTCTTCTGTAAAGTCTCCGTCAAATTCCTCGTATGCCTCACCAATACTGTCAGATTCTGCCTCTAAAAAATAATCGTAAATATCTTGTTGTTCTTCCTCGTCTAGCATGTCATTTAGATAATAATCAATGTTAATCTTGGTGCCTGAACTAACAATTGCTTCAATTTCATCGATGACGTCTTCCATCTCTTTTCCCTTAGCGCTAGCGATATCTTCTAGCGGAAGTTTTCTGTCTATGTTTTGAATAATATGAACTTTCAGACCTGATTTATTGACTATCGATTTAACGACGAAGTCCTGTGGACGATCAATATCATTTTCCTCAACATATTTGTTGATCAAATCCAAAAATGGTGTTCCAAATTTTTTAGCCTTTCCCGCTCCAACACCGGCAATATTGGTAAGCTCCTCGGTAGTAATTGGATACTGAGAGGCCATTTCTTGTAATGAGGGGTCCTGGAAAATCACATAACCAGGCAATTGCTTTTTCTTACTTATTTCTTTTCTAAGCGATACCAGCATTTTGTAAAGAGCATCATCCATTGCTCCCTTGCCGCCGCTTCCTCCAGTTTCTGACACGTCGTCAACATCGCTATAGTCATTCTCTTTAAGGAGTTCAACAGAATACGGGTGCTTTATAAAATCCTCTCCTTTTTCCGTCAACTTGAGAATTCCGTATGACTCTATCTCTTTTAAAACAAGGTTCTGTATGGTTGACTGTCTAATGACTGCATTCCAGAATTTTTCGTCCTTATCTTTTCCACCTCCAAAACACGAGAGTTTATCGTCCTTGTATGTTTTTACCTCTGCAGATTCATTGCCCATCAAAATGTTAATGAGGTGATTTCCTTTGTGCCTTTGCTTAGATTCCTTAACACACTCTAAGAGTTGCTTAACTTGATCCTTTCCCTCAAACTTTTCTTTGGGATGTCGGCAATTATCGCACATTTCAATGCACTTATCAGAGTCAAACTCTTCTCCAAAATAGTGTAGGATAAATTTCCGTCTGCAAACGCTCGTTTCTGAATAGGAAACAATCTCCTGTAAGAGTTGTCTTCCAATTTCCATCTCTGAAATGTGTTTGCCTTGAAGAAATTTTTCAAGCTTTTCTATGTCCTTGTAACTGTAAAAAGCCAAGCAGTGTCCTTCACCTCCATCTCTGCCTGCTCTTCCCGTTTCTTGATAGTAGCTTTCAATGCTCTTTGGAATATCGTGGTGAATCACAAATCTAACGTCTGGTTTGTCTATTCCCATACCAAATGCAATCGTTGCGACTATAACATCCACTTCTTCATTCAGAAAAGCATCTTGATGTCTTGACCGCATTGCAGCATCCATCCCCGCGTGGTATGGTAGCGCTTTGATTCCGTTAACTTTGAGAGATTCGGCTACTTCCTCCACTTTTTTTCTGCTGAGGCAGTAGATAATTCCAGTTTTTCCTGCCTTAGACTTTACAAATTTTATGATCTCCTTTACTACGTCCTTCTTAGGGCGAACTTCATAGTAGAGATTCGCTCTATTAAAGGAGTCTTTAAAGACTTTGGCATCTGTCATGCCAAGGTTCTTTTGAATATCTAGCTGTACTTTCGGAGTCGCAGTTGCCGTTAATGCAATAATCGGAACATCAGTAATTTCCTCTATGATAGTGCGTAAACGTCTATACTCAGGACGAAAATCATGCCCCCATTCGGATATGCAATGAGCCTCGTCAATGGCGAAAAATGAAACGCCTGAGCCCTGAAGAAATTCAATGTAATCTGCCTTAGTGAGACTCTCAGGTGCCATGTATAGGAGCTTTGTTACCCCACTTTTGACGTCTTCTTTCACCTTCGTAACTTCAGATCTGTTCAAAGAGGAATTCAAGAAATGGGCAATTCCCTCATTTTCACTCATGCCTCGTATGGCATCAACCTGATTTTTCATTAGCGCAATCAAAGGTGAAACCACAACGGCAGTACCTTCCTTCATCAAGGCGGGTAGCTGATAACAAAGCGATTTTCCACCACCGGTTGGCATGATGACAAAAGTGTGATTGCCTGCTAGTACGTTTTCTACTATACTTTCTTGTTGTCCTTTGAAGGATGGGAATCCAAAATATTTCGTTAATGCCTCTTTAGGCGACATCAGTTCAGATAACATTTCCAGATATTCAATTTACCTAGCAGCAGCTCGGAGAGACGAGCCTCTTAGCAACTTTGCATGATTACAGAATTCAAGTTACGACAATCAGTGAAAATAGCAACTTAAAAGGTGAGATTTTTTCACCCCTATGTTGGTGAATTAGCTAGGCTTGAATGAGTAGTGGATTCTCTTTTTTCGATGCGATAACAGAAAAATGGAGCTTTGAATTGTATTAGCTTTGTTCTCAAAAATCGATCGACCTTAAAATGGCGGATCCAAATCAAATGACTTTCTTGCAGCACCTTGAAGAATTAAGGTGGAGGATCATAAAGGCACTTATTGCAGTGCTCATTTTTGCGATTCTTGCTTTTGTGTTTAAAGGATTTGTCTTTGACGTTTTAATCTTCGCTCCAAAGGACGAAGATTTTATCACCTACCGTTTTTTCTGCCATGTGTCTTCGCTCTTAGGCTTGGACGATAGTCTTTGTCTAACGTCATCCTTTGAGCTTCAAAATATCACAATGAGTGGTCAATTTACCTCTCATATACTAGTGTCGCTGGTCCTGGGGTTGATTGTCTCTTTTCCCTATGTTTTCTACCAATTTTGGGCTTTTATTATGCCAGGACTTAGTGTTAATGAAAAGGCGACCGCGCGAGGAGCGGTTGTAGCCACCTCGTTTCTCTTTTTATTGGGAGTGGGCTTCGGTTATTTTCTAATTTCTCCTCTTTCGGTGCAATTTTTAGGTGGATATACCGTAAGTGCTCAAGTAGATAATATTATCGCTCTGAATTCATTTATAACAACTGTTACCATGACAACCTTATCTGGGGGATTGGTATTTCAACTCCCCGTTGTTATTTACTTCTTAGCGAAATTAGGCCTGGTGACCCCTAAAAGTTTGAAGAAATATAGAAAACATTCCATAGTGGGAGTTTTGATATTGAGCGCCATCATTACCCCACCAGATATAACAAGTCAGATATTGGTAACTTTACCTCTTATGGTGCTCTATGAATTGAGTATCCATATTGCCCGAATTGTAGTAAAAAAGGAGAAAACTAAGCTAGCACCTTAGGTTTGCTAAATCTATGAAAACGCAATCCTATGATACTATATCGAGAAACTGGCTGCTATATGCTTTTGTTGCATTACTTGTGCTGGCGTCAAGTCATCTAGTGGCGCAAAAGACCATTGTTTATGGTAGCGTTTTTGACGTCGAAACCAATGAGCCGCTACCTTTTGTAAATGTCGCTTTTCAGGGAAGTAAGGTTGGGACAACTACTGATCTTGATGGGAATTTTCGTATTGAAACTTATTATGCGGAAGATTCTTTGGTGGCGTCTTTTATTGGGTATAAGCCCAAGGCCTTCAGGGTGGTAAAAGATAAAAGCCAGGAAATAAACTTTGCTCTGCAAGAGGGCTCAGTTAGCCTAAAAGAGGTCGTGGTAAACGCAAAGGATTTCGAGAATCCCGCACATATCCTCCTCAAGAAAATCATAAAGAATAAGAAAGTCAACAATAGGGAGAAGCTCGATTCCTATGAGTACGAAACGTATAACAAGATTGAGTTTGATCTGAATAACCTCTCCGAGAAGTTTACTGAACGAAAGTTATTCCAATCCTTTGACTTTATCTTCGATAATATTGATTCTACCGGAGAAAAAGTATCTCTTCCCTTTTTCATGACGGAATCAATAAGCGACTATTATTACAACCGCAGTCCCAAAGGCCGAAAGGAAATTATTCATGCTACCAAAGTCTCTGGGATTAATAACGAGAGTATCTCTCAATTTCTGGGGCAGATGTACCAAGACGTGAACATTTATCAGAATTCTCTAGCCATTTTTGGTAAAAACTTTGTCAGCCCTATTTCGGATTACGGCCTTGTCTTCTACAAATATTATTTGGTCGACAGCGCATATATTGATAATAAATGGTGTTATCGCCTAGATTTTTTACCTAAGAATGAAACAGAATTAGTTTTCGAAGGTCATTTCTGGGTCAACGATACTACATACGCCATCAAGGAGGTTGATGCTAATATTTTGCCTTCGGCAAATATCAATTTCATTGAAGATCTGCATGTTCGTCACGAATACGATGAGGTAGAACCTGAGGTTTGGATGCTGAAAAGAGAAGTGCTTCTCGCTGACTTTAGTTTGGTGAAATCTGAAATGGGGTTTTATGGTAAAAAGGTTACGACATACAAGGATTTCGTGATTAATGAGCCCAAGGACAAAGAGTTTTATAGCGGTGCCGAACATGTAATTGTAAAAACCGAAATCAACGCAATGGAAGAAGATTTCTGGGTTGAGAATAGGCATGAAGTTATATCCGACGAGCAGCAAGCGATCTATGACATGGTGGATAGTCTTAAAACCAATAAGGTTTTTATGACGTACGTGGATATCGTTAATTTTCTGGTGCAAGGGTATTGGGTAGACGGAAAGATAGAGTATGGACCTATTTTTACTTTTTTAAGTTACAATGCGGTTGAAGGTCTGAGGCCAAAATTCGGTTTGCGTACTTCGAATGAGTTTAGCAAAAGATTACTTTTAGAGGGGTATGTAGCCTATGGTACCAAAGATGAAAGGTTCAAGTACATGTTTGGAGGCCAATACTTCATAAGTAAGAAACCCAGACAAGTCATTGGCGCATACTTCATGGATGACTATGAACTCATCGGGCAAGTGCCCAATTACTTCTCAAGAGATCATTTTATTCAAATTTTAACCGTTCGCAATCCGCAGGACAGACTTATACTCAATAAGCAAGCGAGAATCTATACCAATCGCACTTGGTTTTCTGGATTCTCCACATTGCTTGAATTCAGAAGAAGGGAGATGGCTTCCAAGGGTTCTTGGAATTTTGAGAAAGAAGATTTAGTAGGAGGTGAGACTATAATTCGTGATGTCACCAATATAATAAGTACGGAGGTTTCTCTTGGAGTGCGATTTGCGTACCGAGAAAATTTTGTTGAAGGTGAGTTCGAAAGAATTTCCCTAGGAAGTTATTGGCCAATAGTAAATGTTCGAATGGATTTTGGGCTTAAAGGCGTGCTTGATAGCGAATACGAGTATCAAAAACTCACGCTTAGTGCTACGGATAAAATTCCATTTGGACCTTTTGGAACGATGAAATATTCCTTGGAGGGGGGGAAAACTTGGCAGCCTTTACCTTATCCTCTTCAATTTGTGCACTCGGGTAATGAGAGTTTCTTCTACAACAGTGATGCATTTAACACGATGAATTTCTTCGAGTTTGTAAGTGATCGCTACATCTGGCTCCGGGCAGAACACCATTTTGAAGGATTTTTCTTCAATAAAATCCCTCTTTTCAAAAGACTCAAATGGCGGGAAATTGTCGGGCTGAATGGTATTTATGGTGCCTTTAATGACGCGAATATTGAAGAAATGCTGCTTCCTGACCTCACTTACACTTTTGATGATGGGCCATTTGCAGAAGCTTATTTGGGGATTGATAACATTTTTCGATTTTTCAGGGTCGACGCTATTTGGCGTCTGACTTATCTTGATAATCCAAACGTACCACGTTTTGGACTTCTACTAGGATTTGATATTAAATTTTAAATAATGATTCTTCGAGCTGATAACCTTGTCAAGAAATACAAAAGTAGGGTCGTTGTAAAAGGGGTTTCTGTCCAGGTACAACAAGGGGAAATAGTAGGGCTTTTGGGTCCAAATGGAGCTGGTAAAACTACCTCATTTTACATGATTGTTGGGCTAATTAAGCCTAATGCGGGTAGGATATTCCTAGAAGAAGAGGACATTACGGAGAAGGCCATGTACGAGAGAGCACAGCAAGGAGTTGGGTACTTGCCTCAGGAGGCAAGTGTATTTCGTAAGCTAAGTGTTGAAGATAATATCAAGGCGGTGTTGGAAATGACTAAACTCACCAAAAAGGAACAAGCTATTCGCCTTGAGTCGTTAATTGATGAATTGGGGCTTGGTCATGTTCGTACAAATCGAGGTGACTTTCTGTCTGGAGGTGAGCGCAGACGTACGGAGATTGCTCGAGCTCTTGCTACGAGTCCAAAATTTATTCTTTTAGATGAACCTTTTGCAGGAGTAGATCCTATTGCAGTGGAAGATATTCAGTCTATAGTCGCTCAATTGAAGGATAAAAATATTGGTATACTCATAACAGATCACAATGTGCAAGAGACTCTCTCGATCACAGATCGAGCCTACTTGCTTTTTGAAGGAAACATTTTAAAATCCGGAACTGCAGAGGAGCTGGCCAGTGATGAACAGGTCCGAAAGGTTTACCTAGGAAAGAATTTCGAATTGAAAAGAAAGGTTCTCTAAGCAATGTTAAACCGAGGCGGTTTCTTCTAGTTCAAAACGGTATTTTTCCATTATTTGATTCGCTAGCAGTCTTTTGCAAGCGTCGTCCACTCGAGCTTCAGCTTCATCTTTTGAACTCGCTGATACCTGCAATGTGATGTGCTTTCCGATGCGCACATTCGTAATCTCTTCTAATCCAAGATTTTTCATGCTGGAGGAGACTGCCTTGCCTTGTGGATCAAGAAGTGCATCTAAGGGCATTATATCAATGTGAGCAATAAATTCCATGACTTTATTTCGCGATGATAGATAGTATGAAATACAAAAGTAAGACAATAGGAACAGAAGAAAATCCAAAAAGAATAAATAATCCGCTTCCTAGAGCTAAAAGAGCAATTTTCGAACGTTTGTTATCTACTTTGCCATGAAACTTCAGGGCAAGTAGTGGTATTTCCGAAACCATCAAGATTCCCAAAAGAATTGCAGCAAAATCAACGAGGCCAGTGGATTGCCTGAAGATCGCTAGGGTGTTAACCAAAAAATCCCACCCAAGCAGTCCATTTACCTCTTCAGCCAAAACTATACTAACCCAAAAAAGTGCATTCGCTGGTGTCGGTAATCCGATAAAACGATTGGATTGTCGTGTGTCGATGTTGAACTTTCCGAGCCTGTAGGCTGAAAACGCAGCTAGAATTATAGGCAAGAAGAGAGCCAAAACTTTCCAATTCGATTGCAGAGAATCTGTGAATACACCATTGAATTGCAATGCAAGAAAAGTAGGAGCAGCCCCAAAACTAACCATGTCTGCAAGTGAATCGAGTTGCCGTCCAAGCTCGCCATCCACCCCTAAGGCTCTGGCTATTAATCCGTCTAGAAAGTCAAATCCGGCCCCAAATAGAATTAGCCATGCTCCAAATTCGGGCTGATTTTGTGAGGTAAAGTAGAGTGAAAGAATTCCGCAAAGCAAATTGCTAAGCGTAAGTAAATTGGGAATTTGAGATTTCAAATACATTCTTCCAAAATTAACTATAGCCCGTGCAATTTTTTAGAAGCTTTGCTGTTTTACCACGGAATTGATGTTTATTTTTCGAATTATGGTATGGATCAAGAAGAGCTGTGCAGCACTTGGAGCATCAATGCTCTGCCTATTGTTATTTTTCGAGTCTTATGCGCAAACCAGAAAATTTAGCAACGAGTTTCTAAATATAGGAGTTGGCGCAAGACCCCTAGCTATGTCCGGTGCTGGTGTGGCATCTGTTGGTGATGTTACGGCGGGTTATTGGAATCCTGCAGGACTTACCGATATTAAGGCGGATTTAGACATTGCAGCCATGCACGCAGAGTATTTTGCTGGTATTGCCCAGTATGACTACGGTGCCATCGCTAAAACTATTGACAGCACCTCAGTTATTGCCCTTTCTGTGATTAGGTTCGGTGTGGATGACATTCCCAATACAACCCAATTAATCAATGCCGATGGAACCCTCAATTATGACAATATCACCACTTTTTCGGCGGTTGATTATGGTTTTTTGCTCTCGTACGCTAAAGCATTAAAAGTTCCGGGTCTTTCACTCGGTGCCAATGTAAAAGTAGTTCATCGGATGATAGGAGATTTTGCCAAAAGCTGGGGGTTTGGATTAGATGCAGGTTTAATTTATAGACAAGGCAATTGGAGATTTGCTGCCATGGCACGCGATCTCACCTCTACCTACAATGCCTGGAATTATAGCCTTGATCAAGAAACTCAAGATGTCTTTGTGGCCACGGGTAATGAGCTCCCAGAGAATGGCTTGGAGATCACCCTGCCAAGGTTCATTTTTGGCGCATCCTACAAAAAAGAGTTTGGTAAATTTGGTGTCTTGGGTGAAGTCAATGCGGCACTTACCACAGACGGTCAGAGAAATGTTCTTATTAGCGCAGATCCAATTAGTGTAGATCCTGTAATGGGGGTTGAAGCCAGTTATCTGGATATGATCTTCTTGAGGGCTGGAATTGGTAACATTCAGAAGATTAAAACATTCCAAGGTACAGAAGAATATAGTGTTCAGCCCAACATGGGAGTTGGGTTAAGGCTTGGTAATTTTTTCCTCGATTACGCTATAACTGATATAGGCAATACTTCGGAAGCATTGTATTCCAATGTGTTTAGCTTACGCTTTAGGATATTTAAACAGACGCAGTGAGAAAACTTTACCTTATAGGTCTATTATTCGTTTCAGCCTTAACACAAGCCCAACCCTTTGGTAATGAATGGATAGATTACGATCAGAGGTATTATAAATTTCAAATCTTCGAAGAAGGCGTGTATCGTATAACCTTCAATGATCTTGCCAACGCCGGGATTGCCATTTCAGGTATAGATCCGCAAAATATTCAACTCTTTGCTGGGAATGAAGAAGTGCCCATTTATATTGAAGGAGAGGAAGATGGACTATTTAATGCTAATGATTACATAGAATTTGTCGGTAGAGGAAATGACGGACGGTTGGAAACTGAGCTTTATGAATCTCCGGAAGACCAACCTAACCCTTATTACAGTCTCTTTAATGACACTCTGAATTATTTCATCTCTTGGAATTCGGAGGGTGAGAATTTAAGATTTCAAAGAAATGATCTTTCTCAAATTGAGAATTTTGAGCCACAAGAGTTCGTCTGGAAACGAAATCAAATAGTCTACAGCAACGGATATTATCAAGGCCAGTTGGATCAGCTTGGTGTTTCCGTCCCATTTTACACAAAAGGCGAGGGATGGCTGAGTTCGCGTTTTGGTTTTCCCGGAGGTAATATTTCTTTGACATCCAATATAAATACTCAGGGTGCTTACCAAGAGGATGACGCTCCGCCTGCAGAACTTACCTCTGTTTCTGCTGGTGTCTCAAATGCCCCAAGTACTGGGAATAATCACTTTTTACAAATTCGATATGGCGAGTCCAATTTGCTTGCAGTCAACTTCCAATTCCAAGGATACGAGGTTAACAGGTTTAATTTCAATATCCCAAACAATCAGATTGGTCTTCAAACTACATTGATCACTCATGAAGTTTCTAACTCTTTGGGAGTTGCCAGCGATTACCAAGCACTCGCCTCCTTAGAGATAACATATCCACATGTTTTAGATTTAGGCGTCAATGGAGAATTTCAGTTCCTCTACCGTTTAAACGCCCAAGAATCAACTACTCGATTTGATTTTCAAAATATTTTCGGCACCAATCCACGCGTTTACACAAATGGATCAAATGCACAAAGGGCGGAATTCCAAATTTCAGAATCGGTATTCAGTACCCTTCTACAAAATAGTTTTGGTGATGATGCGTATGACTGTTTTCTGGTTACCGACGAAACGGTAAAATCGATCGAATCAATTGAACCAGTTGCCAATAATGGTTTCTTTACCAACTTTGGATTGACAAATGTTGACTCTGCATTTGTAATTATTACGCACCAATCATTAGCGGAAACGGCACAATCTTACTCCAACTATCGACAACAGAGATATAACACGGTTCTTACAGAAGCCGAAGAGTTGTACGATCAATTTGGTGGTGGCGTGCGTAAAAGTGGAATTGCTTTGAGACACTTTTGTGATTTCCTACTCAATACCTGGCCCTCACAGCCGCAGTATTTGCTATTGGCGGGAAAAAGTGTCAGAACCGTCTCAGAAGCGGGTTCCCCAGGATCGAGGAGAGACTCTGCTAGCTATGCTAGGAATTTGGTTCCAACCTTAGGTTTTCCTTCCTCAGACAATTTTATTTCGGCAGGTCTTGACAATAGTATATTGGAGCCAGCTATTCGAACCGGAAGGATTAGTGCTACAAATCAAGAAGAACTCCAATGGTATTTGGATAAACTTCAGGTTTTTGAATCTCAGCCTCAAGCGGCTTGGATGAAAAATGTGATTCATTTTGGAGGTGGACGTGATGCCCAAGAACAAAATAGATTCGCGTCATATCTATCCGGATATGAACAATTCATCGAAGATTCAGCATTTGGTGCAGATGTTCACACCTTCCTGAAAACTTCGTCTATTCCGATTGAAATCAACCTTTCTGAAGAAGTAGATCAACTTATCAACGAAGGTGCCTCCATGATGACTTTTTTTGGTCATGCCAGTTCTGATGGATTTGACCAGACCATTGATGATCCGAATAATTATGAGTGGAACGGTAGATATCCTTTCTTGCTTGGAAACGGTTGCTACACAGGCGACTTTCACAGTAGCGGATCGGGCAGTACTGCTGAACTTTACACTATTTTACCCAATAAAGGTGTAATAGGGTTTTTGGCCTCGACCGAACTTGGATTTGAGACCTCTTTGAATGATTACAGCAGACGTTTCTACCGATATTTATCTACCGACAACTATGGTGGAACTGTAGGAGACCATATTCGAAAGACTATTCAGGAAATTCAGGAAGAAAATGATCCTGAAAATCTTTTTGTGATCAATACAACTCTAGGCATGTCTCTTCAAGGAGATCCAGCTGTGGTAATAAACTCCTGGCCTTACCCCGATTTATCACTTAGTGATCAAGACGTATTTTTTACTCCCTCTGAAATAACAGCAGATACAGATAGCTTCTCTGTGAATATAGTTGTATCAAACATAGGAAAAGCCACATACCAGCCCTTTAACCTTGTCTTAGAACACGAAACACCAGAAGGTGTTGGGGATTCTATCTACGCCCGGGTAGTAAATGGATTGCTGTATAGAGATACTATTCGAATAAATCTCCCCGTTGACCCTCGCAACAGTCTGGGTCTGCATAGATTTAATGTCTTGGTAGATCTTCCTGAGAATCAGTTAAGAGAACTTGATGGGTTCGAATCTGCAAATAATCAAGTAATCGACAAGCAGTTATTTATATCTAATGGTGGAATCGTTCCTGTTTACCCTTATCGATTTGCGGTGATCGACGATGCCGCTGTAACTCTTCGTGCTTCAACAGGAAACCCGTTAGCCGAGTCAGCAACCTACATAATTGAAGCAGACACTATTGATACGTTCGATAGTCCTGCACTAGTGTCCTCAGAGATTACTCAAATAGGTGGTGTTTTAGAATGGCAGCCCTCTTTTAACTTCACGGACAGCCTCGTTGTTTACTGGCGCTGTGCCAAAATGGATGAACAAGAACTGATCTGGCGCGAAAGTTCTTTTCAATTTGTCCCTAATCGCCGAGGCTGGGGGCAGGCTGGCATTTTTCAATTTGAGAACAACTCGTTTTCTCAAAAAGAATTCAATCGAACGCAGAGGAGATGGGATTATTCCACCGGATCGGTAAGGATTACAAATAATGTTCTCGGGAATTCTACCTCTTTCCAAAATGAGGTTTTACTCAATACAAATGTAGTTGAATACGCTACATGCAACGGGACACCTGCAGTTCATTTGGTGGTGTTCGATCCGATAACATTCGATGCGTGGGGAACAAATTATAACAACCAGAATCCTCAAAATACTTTTGGTAATTTTAATGAAACAAGCTGCCGACAAAGAGTTGAATACTTTTTCGTTTTTCTCCAAAATAGCCCTACCCAAATGCAGGCATTGGCCGACTTGCTCCTATCAGAGACTATACCCGATGGACACATCGTAATACTATACTCTGCGCGCTACGTTAGTTACGATGATTGGAACAATACCCCTGATATTTATGACGCATTTGCTCAGTACAACGCAGGTATTATTGGTTCGGAGGTGGCACAAGACAGTGTGCCATATTCCTTAATCACGAGAAAAGGAGATCCCTCCTTCTCCTTTGAGCTCTATGGAGATAATATTTCAGACGTGCTGAATAACATAGTCGATGTTCCTGCATCTGGAAATTCAGGCTTAATGGTCTCACCTAGGATAGGTCCGTCCAGTTCTTGGAAGAATATTAGTTGGGAAACTTCCAGTCTTGATTTGGGCCCAGGCGACTCTTCAGCAATTTCAATTATTGGAATTACGGCGTCGGGCACTTCCGAAGAGATTCTCCAAACACCCTACGAAGATATTAGTATTGAACTCGAAGATCTTCAAAATCAAATTAGTCCTCAGGAGTATCCTTTTTTGGAATTACAAATTTTTTCGGAGGATAAAGAAAATCAAACACCGCGACAGGTCAATAGATGGCATGTGCTCTACGACGAAGTCACCGAACTGGCAATAAATCCCAAAGAATTTTATGCCTTTTCAGGTGATGAAATTCCTCAAGGACAAGTGGGATTTTTGGCTGTTGCCATTCAAAATATTTCTATGGTCGACGCGGACAGTGTTCTTGTGAGGTATTGGATAGAAGATACCGAAAGGAATGAGATAGAGATCCCTTACGATCGTCAAGATTCTCTTGTTACAGGAGGTACAATTATCGACACGGTTTTCTTTGATACCCGCTTTTTAAGCGGCCAGAATACACTTTGGGTGGAAGTTAATCCTGTAGATCCTGAAACTGATGCGCCAGATCAACCAGAGCAAGTTCGTTTCAATAATGTTTTAAGAATTCCATTCACAATTACTGAAGATGATGAAAACCCTATCCTAGATGTTACATTCGATGGTATTCACATCATCAATGGTGAGGTAGTTTCACCAAATCCTGAAGTCCTCATCGCTCTCAAGGATGAAAATCCATTTTTACTGATGGATGAACCTGCAGACACCTCTCTTTTCAAAGTCTTTTTAGCCCTACCAGACGGTAACCTTGAACCGGTATTTTTTGCAAATCCTACGGGGGAGGAAGTTATGCAGTTTATACCGGCAGAAAATCAACAGAATCGCGCGAAGATTTTCTACCGTCCAAGTCTACCCTCCAATGGGGTGTATAAGCTATTAGTTCAAGCGAGCGATAAATCAGGTAATTCTTCTGGAAATACTGATTACCAAATAGAATTTGAGGTAATCAAGGAATCTACGATTACAGAAGTTCTTAACTATCCAAATCCATTCACTACCAGTACCCAATTCATTTTTACCCTCACCGGAGAGCGTGTTCCCGATGAATTCAAGATTCAAATTATGACTATTTCAGGAAAAGTGGTTAAAGAGATAATGCTCGACGAGTTTGGCCCCATCCGAATAGGAAGAAATCGCTCCGTTTATCGCTGGGACGGCCGCGACGAATATGGCGATCGACTAGGTAATGGAGTTTATCTTTACCGAGTGATAGCCCGAATTAATGGAGAAGATATAATGCTCAAAGATGGGGGAGCCTCCCAATATTTCGAGCGAGGATTTGGGAAGATGGTTATGTTTAGGTAGCATCTTTTAAAACCCGTTGATGAATAGATTTCTTGTGCCGGTTTCAACGCCAAACTTTCCTATTTTTGCCCTTCTAAAAATCAACTGTCCATGGATCAATTTGATGTAGTAGTTATCGGCTCTGGACCAGGTGGCTATGTTTGCGCAATCCGATGTGCACAATTGGGAATGAAAACCGCAATAATTGAGAAATACAGCACGCTTGGTGGCACTTGCTTAAATGTGGGGTGTATACCTTCAAAGGCATTGCTCGATTCTTCTGAGCATTACTTCAAAGCAAAACACGAATTTGCTGAGCACGGCATTGGACTGAAGAATCTCGAAGTAGATATGTCGCAGATGATTAGGCGTAAGGCTGAGGTCGTTGAGCAAACTACAAAGGGAATTGACTTCCTCATGAAAAAAAATGAGATACAGGTCTTTCATGGCATGGGCTCATTTGTGGATAAAGAAACCCTCAAGATATCTTCTGAAGACGGAAGCAAGGAGATTAAAGCCAAGAGAATAGTGATTGCCACTGGCTCTAAGCCAAACTATTTTCCGGGAATGGAGCCAGATAAGGATAGAATTATCACTAGCACAGAGGCGCTGGAACTTCAAGACGTACCGGAAAAGATGATCGTAGTTGGAGGAGGGGTGATTGGCCTTGAATTAGGCTCGGTTTATGCCCGTCTGGGAGCGGAAGTGACGGTGGTTGAGTTTACTGATAGCGTTATTCCAACCATGGACAGAACACTTGGAAAAGAGTTGACGAAGGTGCTCAAAAAAGAAGGAGTTAAATTTAACTTTAACCATAAAGTTCAAAATGTTGAGAATACAGGATCTGGAGTAAAGGTGACTGCTCTTGACAAGAAGGATGAGAAAGTGACTTTTGAAGCTGATTATTGCTTGGTTTCTGTTGGAAGAAAAGCCTATACAGAAAACCTTGGCCTCGAGAATGTCGGATTATCCACGGATAATAGAGGAAGAGTGGAGGTTGATGATCACCTTCGAACTAAAGTCGATCATATCTATGCAATCGGTGATGTAGTGCGTGGAGCAATGCTGGCCCACAAAGCTGAGGAAGAAGGGGTGATGGTAGCCGAAATCATGGCTGGTCAAAAGCCTCATATAAACTATAAGCTCATACCTAATGTGGTTTATACCTGGCCTGAAGTCGCTGGGGTGGGTTTCACAGAAGAAGAACTAAAAGCTAATGGCAAAGAGTACAAATCTGGATCTTTCCCGATGCGCGCTCTTGGTCGAGCAAGAGCGAGTGGAGATACTTATGGCTTGATCAAAATACTTGCAGATAAAGAAACTGATGAGATTCTTGGAGTTCACATGATTGGTCCAAGAGTAGCAGATTTAATATCCGAGGCTGTTGTCGCCATGGAGTACAGGGCAAGCGCGGAAGATATTGCAAGAATGAGCCACGCCCATCCAACATACTCTGAAGCAGTCAAAGAAGCAGCTTTGGCAGCTACCGAGGACCGAGCAATGCATATCTGAGCAAACATGTCATTCCGATCTTTGTTAGACAGCTTATGAAGAAAAAGATTGGTGTGCTGTTAATCAATTTGGGAACACCAGATAGTCCCAAAGTTTCCGATGTAAGGCGCTATTTAACAGAATTCTTGAATGACCCAAGGGTTATTGATATCCCCTCAATTCTTAGGACTATCTTGGTAAATGGAATCATTGTTCCTTTTCGAGCTCCCAAGTCAGCTAAGATTTACAAAGAGCTGTTCGATATGAATGGTGGTAAGTCGCCTTTATTAGAGTATGGATACAAGGTTAGGGATGTGCTCAGAGATCGTTTTCAAGGACTGGCTGATGTAGAATTAGCCATGCGATACGGAAAGCCAAGTCTAGAGGAGGTTACCCATAAAATGGATTTGGCAGGATACGATCGCGTTATTGTCTTTCCTCTTTTTCCACAATATGCCTCCGCTTCTACCGGTTCGGCATTGGAAAAAGCCATGAAACTCATTAGGAAGTGGTATGTTATTCCCGAGATCGAAATCATCTCACAATTCTATGATCATCCTGGGTATATAAATACGGTCGTTGATCAAGCCAAAAACTACGACTGGAAGGATTATGACCACGTTCTTTTTTCCTATCACGGATTACCAGTGCGTCAAGTGGACAAAGTATACGAGGACCGTCAATGCTCAAACCATAGTTGTGAAAGTGAGGTAAATGAAGAGAATAAGTTTTGTTACAAGGCGACCTGTTATGCGACCACTCGTCTTGTTGCTGAGAAAATGGGTATGACCGAGAAAGATTACACGGTTTGTTTCCAGTCTCGCCTAGATAAGAAATGGCTTAAGCCTTTTTCGGACAAGGTGGTCGAAGAATGGGGAAAAAAAGGAGCTAAGAGACTTCTGGTATTCTCACCAGCCTTTGTGGCAGACTGTTTGGAGACCACCATCGAGATCGGGGATGAGTATCAGGAGATTTTTGAGGATCACGGTGGCAAAGAAGTACAACTTGTGGAAAGTCTTAATGATCATCCCCTATGGATCGATACGATGGAATCTATGATCAAAGAGCGTCTCTAATTGGCCTATCGATTCCATAAAGAATTTTCAATCGAATTTGAGGAAGATCAAATTCTTAAGAGAGCAATTTCTTACGGACGCCGTTTTGAAAATTTCGCTCTTTTTGTCACGCATGAAGGTGCCTTTACATTCTATGCCGGTTCAGAACGAAGCATCAAACTGGATCAAACCGAAGGTGCATTTGAGAAACTGAAGAAGTTTCACGAGTCTTCAAGTCGAGAGATTTGTGGGGTATTGGGTTATGACCTGAAAAACGACTTGGAAGACCTTTCGTCGCGAAATCCTTCCACACTATCGGAGCCAGAATCATCATTTTTTGAGGTCGATATAAGGGTAGAATTTGATCATGGCGAAATCAGGTTAAGCTCGGTTTTAGAGAGCGATGGAGAGAATTTTTGGGAGAATTTTAATCAGAATTCAAGATTTGAGCATTTGCCGATCACAGATAAACCTGTGTCCACTGTTTCGAAAGATGAGTACTTGAAGAAGTCCAGGTCGTTGCAAAGGCATATCCAAAGGGGTGATATTTATGAAGCAAATTACTGTATCGAATTCTCGGTGCAAGCTTCAGGTTTTGATCCTTATGCTGGTTTTTATTCCATTTGGAAGAAAACTATGGCTCCGTTCTCTGTTTTTGCCAAGCTTGATTCTCTCTTCATTTTATCCGGCTCGCCAGAACGCTATCTAAAAAGAGAGGGGAGTAAACTTATTTCTCAGCCAATTAAGGGAACTGCCAAAAGATCCATCGACCCGATTTTAGATGATCGAAGCAAATTTGATCTGAGAAATGATCAAAAAGAGCAGAGCGAAAACGTGATGATCGTCGATTTAGTAAGAAACGATCTTTCTCGAGTGGCCTCAAAAGGATCTGTGAGAGTATCTGAATTGTTTGGAATTAGAACGTTTAAGACCGTTCACCACTTAGTGAGCACGATCGAAGCAGAGCTCGATCATGACCGAGATTCTTGGGATGCGATAAAAGAAACTTTCCCCATGGGCTCTATGACCGGCGCGCCAAAGATCAGCGCAATGAAGCTTGTAGAAGAGCATGAAAAGTTCAAAAGAGGTGTATACTCGGGAGCATTCGGAGTGATAAAACCTAGCGGAAATTTTGATTTCAACGTTTTGATTCGGACATTAGTATTCGAAAGGACAAGTAGTAAGATCACATTCGGAGTCGGAAGCGCAATCACCATAATGGCTGATCCTCAAAAAGAATGGAACGAATGTATGCTTAAAGCAGATGCATTGATGAAGAGCCTTCGCGACCCCGACCATGAACCTAAAAGAGAGATTCATAGCCAACCTTGATAGGCTTCGTATCTACGGAGAGGAGCCTGTTCTTGTAGCAGTGAGCGGTGGTGTGGATTCAATGGTCTTACTTCATTTATGTATTGAAGCCGGATTAAAGCCAGTGGTGGCTCATGCCAATTTTAAGTTAAGAGATGAGGAGAGCGATAGCGATGAATGTTTTGTGAAAGAGTCGTGCGCCGAACTCAAGATTCCTTTTTACTCAAAAGAGTTTTCTCTAAAGGACAAGGCGAGCGGAATTCAAGATTCGGCAAGAAAGCTTCGTTACCATTGGTTTTCTAGTCTTATGCAGCAAGAAAATCTTCGATTTATTTTAACAGCGCATCATCTCGACGATCGGATCGAAACGTTCTTCATCAACTTTATGAGAGGAGTCGGTTTAAAAGGATTGAAGTCAATTCCGGAGAGAAATATTAGAACCTATCGACCGCTATTTCCCTTCAGGAAAGAAGAGCTCATTGAATACGCTAAGAGGAAGAAGATCGCTTGGAGAGAGGATGCCTCAAATCAAAAAGATGATTATTTAAGAAACCGCATTCGTCATCATGTCACTCCAAATTTAGAGAAACTTGGAAAGGGGTCAATTGAATTGGCAGGAAGATCCCTCGAATTTTTGGCAGAAGCTGACACTTATTTTAAGAGAGCCGCAGGGAAGTTTATTTCCAATCTAGACTCCAACGGGTTTATTTGCAAAATTTGTGATTCCGATTGGGATTCCCTTTTTGATCACCCTCCACTACAAAAATATGTCTTTGAGGAATTTGGTTTTGAGGTGGGGCAATTGGCACAACTTGAAAATCTAAAATCAAAATATTCGGGTAAGCAGGTTATTGGGAAAAGATTCACTGCTTACCGCGATAGAGGGATGTATATTTTGAAAGACAATACCTGCGAAAAGCACAAGGCACAGTTACTCAAAAATTCTCACGAGGGATCTATTCAAGCACCGGTAAGTCTCATTTGGAAATCAAAAGAGCTTCCTTCTGAGTTTCGAGGCGACCATAACGAAGCGTGGTTGAATGTTGATAAGCTCAATTTTCCATTAACGCTGAGAGTCTGGCAAGATGGTGACCGTTTTGTGCCTTTGGGGATGAAGGGAAGTAAAAAAGTGAGCGACTTCTTGGTCGATATTAAGATGTCTGTCCCAGAAAAAGAGCGCACATTTGTGTTGACTTCGAATGATGAAATTTGCTGGTTGGTGGGCCATAGAATCGATGACCGATTCAAGGCTGACGCCAACACCAAAGAAGCGTTGCACTTTAGACTTAAATGACCAAGAACTCCCTGAAAAAGCAGGCATTCTCCTTGTATCTGCTGCTTGGCGGCCTTTTCATTACAGCCCTCATTACTTGTAATCTCATCGCTAATAAGTTTGTTGCTGTAGACCTAGGGTTTAAAGTTTTTGTGCTCTCAGCAGGAGTACTTCCCTACCCGATCACCTTCTTACTTACCGATATCTTATCCGAAATTTATGGCCGAAAAAAAACAAGCTTGATCGTTTACACAGGTTTTGCTGCCTCGCTATTTGTCCTTGGGATTCTCTATCTCGGAAGCATCTTTCCTTCTGTTGAGAATTCACCCGTTAGCAACGATTATTACAATACTGTTTTTCAAAACTCGTGGCGGGTCATATTAGCCTCAATGGCTGCTTACTTGACCGCTCAGTTAGTCGATGTAAGACTTTTCCATTTTTGGAAAAGGAAAACTAAAGGAAAGAAACTTTGGTTAAGGAATAATGCTTCTACGATTTTATCTCAATTCGTGGATACAACATTGGTTGTTCTCGTGTTATTTGCCGGGATACTGCCCTCGGAGACTATTCAAGCATACATCCTCGACGGATGGTTTTTCAAAGTATTATGCGCTCTAATTGATACTGTATTCGTTTATTTGCTGGTATGGCTTATTAGGAGGAAGTTCAGTTTGAAACAAGGAGAAGAAATAGACTTTTTGTAAGCTAGGAATCAAACAATGATTAGGTAAAGACAGGATACGAAAGCTAAAAAATGTAGTTTTGAATTCCTTTTAAAGACCCTAAAAAGCATGATGAAAATCAAAGCTTCCATTCTATTATTGCTCCTCTGTGCCGCTACAATGCAAGCCCAGGTTTACGAACCGGTTGACTGGAAATTTTCGGTTGAAGAAACGAGTGATACCGAGGCCGATTTGGTATTTTCTGCCACGATTGAAGAAGGCTGGCATGTCTACGCTACTGAATTGCCATCAGACATGGGGCCAATCCCTACATCGGTTACTTTGGATGAAAGTACTGACTTTGAAATAATATCTAGCCCCAAGGGTGGAAAGTACAAGACCGAATACGATCCAAACTTTGACATGGATCTCAACTATTATGATAATCGAGCTGAGTTTAGAATGCCTATCAAGCGCATTGCAAGGGATGAGTTTATCGTTTCCGGCTATCTCACTTTCATGGTCTGCAATGATGAAATGTGTCTACCACCAGATGATGTGGATATTTCCCTCGCGGTAAAGGGTGCTGCTTCATCAAGTTCTGTAAGTGATACTAATTCAATCGCACCGGTTAATATCCAGTCTATTTCCCAAACAAATGTTTTGAAACCAGTGAGCTGGGACTTCTCCATTGAGGATGAAAATGAAGATGGAGCCACTTTGGTTTTTGAGGCGGCAATAGCCAAGCCATGGCACTTATATTCTACCAATTTTGAAATTGATGATGATGGTCCAATGCCAACGGAGTTCATTTTTGAGAAAATGGAAGGTTATTCTTTGGATGGAAAACCCCAAGAATCAGACCCTCGTACTGAGATGGATCCCGTTTTTGAGATGGAGGTTCAATTCTTCTCGAACAGGGCGCGATTCACTCAAAAGATTAAGAAGGAATCCAAGGATGCAATCACAGCGAACGGATATGTGAATTACATGGTATGCGATGAGAGCAAGTGTATAATGGAGCAAGAAGAATTCACTATCGAACTTGAACCCGGAGGAGGTGCAGATGAGCAGCAATCATATTGGACAGTATTGTTCCTTGCCATTTTAGGAGGTTTTGCAGCACTTCTTACCCCTTGTGTCTTCCCAATGGTGCCAATGACCGTGAGCTTCTTTACGAAACAAAGCAAAACGAAAAGTGCAGGGATTAAAAATGCGCTCATCTACAGTCTATCTATCATCTTAGTGTATGTTGTACTAAGCGTGCCATTTCACATTTTTGAGAGTGTTAGTCCTGATATTTTAAATGAAGTTTCGACCAATGCACCTTTGAATATTTTCTTCTTTGTTGTATTCATTGTTTTCGCGATAAGCTTCTTTGGTGCTTTTGAAATAACCATGCCTGCAAGCTGGGTAAATAAGGCTGATCAAGCTTCTGATGTAGGAGGAATTGTTGGGATATTTTTTATGGCTATAGTCCTGGTGCTTGTGAGTTTTTCATGCACGGGTCCTCTTCTTGGAGCACTTCTTGGTAGTGTCCTTTCAACTGACGGCGGCGCAAGTGCCCTATCTGTCGGGATGTTGGGCTTCGGGTTGGGACTTGCACTCCCGTTTGGATTATTCGCGGCCTTTCCTTCCTGGCTGAATAGTTTACCCAAGTCGGGTGGTTGGCTCAACACCGTTAAAGTGTTTTTAGGATTTCTTGAACTCGCTTTGGCCTTCAAATTCCTATCTAACGCTGATCTTGTTTTACAGGCTCATTTATTACCGAGAGAGATCTTCCTAGCAATATGGATTGCAATTTTCCTTGCGATGACCCTTTATTTATTAGGCTTTTTCAGAATGCCACATGACAGTAAGGTTGAGAATTTAGGAGTGGGAAGAATGCTTCTCGGTGTTAGTTCTCTCTTTTTCACTCTCTATTTATTACCAGGTCTCTGGGGTGCACCGCTTAAAATGATCAGCGGGTTTCCTCCTCCTTCATTCTATAGTGAATCGCCTGGAGTATTCAATTCAAATACATCAGGTATTATTTCCTCAAGTGAAGATATTCCAGAAGGGTCAGATCCTGAACATTGCCCTTTGGGTTTGAACTGTTTTCATGATTTTGAAATCGGACTGGCTCATGCAAAAGAAGTTGACAAACCTATCCTTCTTGATTTTACAGGTTGGGCTTGTGTGAACTGCAGAAGGATGGAGGAACAAGTTTGGAGCGATCCGAGAATCCTTAAAATCCTGAGAAATAAAGTGGTTCTGATCTCACTTTATGTTGACGAAAGGAAACCTTTACCAGAAAATGAGAAATACATTTCTGAGACCACTGGTAAAAAAATTCGTACTGTTGGGAACGTGTGGAGTGACTTTCAAATAAAGCACTTTTCGAATAACTCGCAGCCTTTTTATGTGATGTTGGGTCATGAAAATCTGGCACCACTTCATGAATCAGCGGGATATGATCCTGATATTGATTTATATGAAGATTGGCTACAGCGAGGAATAGGTAATTTCGAAAAATAGTATAAATGGCCGATTATGCTTCCATTGATGATAACTCCTTTCCTGAGGTTGTTGTGACGTTTACCGGTGAATCGGCTACTCATCAAAACTTTCAGAATTATCTCGATGCACTGAAGCGTCTTTATGTTCCAAAAGACAATCTTGGGATTATTTTCGATGCTACGAAAGCTAAGCTACCAGGCCGTAAATTTCAAAAGATGCAAGCAGATTGGCTCAAAAAAAATGAGTCGATGATGAAGGAAAATTGTGTTGGGACTGCATACGTCATCGAAAATACTACTATCCGCGCCGTTCTCAAGATGATCTTTGCTATCACTCCGCAACCAGTACCTTATAAGGTTTGTTCAGGGATGGATGAAGCGAGGGACTATATTGCCAAACAGCTTTTTGACAAATAAAAGGAACCAGTTCGCTGCCATGCTAATTGATTAAGATGGAATTTCTCAAAGGTTTAGGAATAGCAGGATTTTTATTCTTCTTGATAAAGGGACTGCTCTGGCTCCTTCTTTTCGCACTGGTTTACTTTGGGTTGATTGACAAAGACAAGCTAAAGTCCCTTAAGTCCAAGCTTTCTTTTCGCAAGAAGAATTCAAAAGATTAAACCGGCTTTTCTTTCGCTACATTTGGCTTATGGATGATCTTTTGAAGACACATTTTGTGCAAGCCAATGAGGTTCTTAATAAAGTACTTTCCGATCCCTCTTTTTTCGAGAAAGTAGAGTCTGCAGGAGCAGTGATGGTTAACTCCTTGAATGCTGGGGGTAAAATTATTTCATGCGGAAATGGTGGTTCTATGTGTGATGCGATGCATTTTGCAGAAGAGTTGACGGGTCGTTACCGCGATAATCGAAAAGCGATTCCCGCCATTTCAATTTCCGACCCTTCTCATCTTGCTTGTGTAGGAAACGATTACGGTTATGATTTTGTCTTTTCTAGATATGTAGAAGCGCTCGGAAATGAAGGTGATGTTCTCCTTGGAATAAGTACGAGTGGGAACTCTAAGAATGTCATAAGGGCGTTTGAGGCAGGAAAGGCAAAAGGAATGAAATTAATTTCCCTGACCGGAAATAGAGGAGGGGAGCTAGCTGCCAGAAGCGATGTCGAAATTCGTGTGCCTCACCATGGCTATGCCGATCGCATTCAAGAAGTCCATATCAAAATCATCCATTCTTTTATTGATTATATTGAACGTCACATTGCTTAAAGGCGCTGATCGAATCTCAATGGCATGACTTGACTTCATCTGGGCCTGGGCTGATAACCAAGATATATATGCTCGTAAAAACCCATGGAAGCGCCGTGTATGGAGTGGATGCTCTCACTATTACTGTTGAGGTAAACATTTCGGGAGGAATCAATTTTCATCTTGTAGGATTGCCCGATAGCGCAGTAAAAGAGAGTCAACAAAGAATAGATGCCGCTCTTTCTAACAATGGCTTCAAACTTCCGGGTAAAAAAATAACCATTAATATGGCTCCTGCCGACATTAGAAAAGAAGGGTCTGCTTACGATCTTCCTCTGGCTTTGGGCATATTGGCGGCAAGCGGTCAGATTTTGGCACCAGAACTAGACCAGTACCTCATCATGGGAGAGCTATCTCTCGATGGTGGTTTGCAACCAATTCGAGGAGCCTTACCAATGGCTATCAACGCCAAAAACCAGGGGTATAAGGGTTTTATTCTCCCAGTGCAAAATGCTCGAGAAGCCGCAGTGGTTGAGGGAATCGACGTGTTTGGAGTGAATGGACTGAACGAGGCTATTGAAATCGTTAGTGAGGCTCATAGTGCAAAACCAGTGCGTATTAATGTCAATGAGATATTTGCCGAGAAAGAGGCGAATTCTGCTGTGGATTTTAGCGACGTAAAAGGGCAGGAGAATGTAAAGCGTGCTTTAGAGATAGCTGCAGCAGGAGGGCACAATATCATTCTCATCGGTCCACCGGGAGTTGGAAAAACCATGCTAGCCAAACGTATTCCTACCATTTTACCCCCACTTACATTAGGTGAGGCTTTGGAAACCACCAAGATACACTCGGTAAGCGGACTTCTAGCAACAAACGATTCCCTCATCACAGAACGGCCTTTTCGAAATCCGCATCACACCGTGTCGGATGTGGCCTTAGTAGGAGGAGGAAGTAATCCAAAACCAGGGGAGATTAGTCTAGCTCATAATGGCATCCTTTTTCTCGATGAACTCCCAGAGTTCAAACGATCCGTTCTTGAGGTTTTGCGTCAGCCATTAGAAGATCGGGTAGTAACTATTTCTAGGGCCAAGATTTCTGTAGATTATCCTTCGTCATTTATGCTGGTGGCTTCCATGAACCCATCGCCAAGCGGTGATTTCTTTCAGCCAGGGGAATCTGCTGATAGCGAATTTGCAGTGAGGAGATATCTAGCAAAAATCTCCGGCCCCCTGCTCGATAGAATCGATTTGCATATTGAGGTGAATCCAGTGCCTTTTGAAGAGCTTAGGAATAGAGAGCCTGGAGAACCATCCGCATCTATTCGTCAAAGAGTTGTCGCATCTCGCAACATCCAAACGAAACGCTATCGAGGTATGAAAGACATTTATGCCAACGCCCAGCTATCACCAAAATTGCAAAAGGAGTACTGCGAAATTGATAGTTCCGGAGAAGACCTACTAAAAAACGCAGTTGAGAGACTTGGTTTTTCGGCGCGGTCCTATGCTCGGATTCTGAAAGTGGCTAGAACAATTGCCGACCTTGATGCATCAACAAATATACTTACACGGCATTTGGCTGAAGCAATTCAGTATCGATCATTAGATCGTGAGGGATGGATGATGTAACTTTGTATACGTTAAAAGCATACAGAGAAACATTTAACCGTGTTTCGCGTAAAAACATCAAATCTAAATAATGCTATGAGAGGTTTGTTAACGGCGGTTCTTGTGCTCCAAATAGGTTTGGTCTCTGTGTTAGCCCACGGCGGTGAGGATGATGCCGTCTATCTGAACGAGCGCATGCAAGAAACCAAGAAAAAAAATGCATCGTACTACTGCAAATTGGTAGGAGTTACCGATAATCTCTATCACTACAAGGTCTATTTCCTCTCTGGAGAGATTAAAATGGAGGGATGGTATACCGACGCGGAAATGAAAACGCCGCAAGGCATCTTTACTTACTATTACCAGACTGGACAAGTTGAGTCAAAAGGAGAATACAAAGAAGGAGAGAAGTATGGTATCTGGCAGCGCTTTGACCGATATGGCAATGAGAAGCCAGAGAAAATTTACGCTTTTCTGCCTATGCTAAGAGAGATAGACAAAGCGAAGGAATAATAATTGATCGCGTTTACAATATTATGCCATTTGCCCTTTCGGTAGATGGCTTCTTACTTTTCAAGACTAGTACTTCACAAATTGTCTGGAGTAATTTTGTCCATTAGCTTTCACCACAGCTACATAAACTCCGGGTGCGAACTGTTGAATATCAATTCTCTGATGAGACGAATATTTTCCTCTTTTGATGAGCATTCCGTAGATATCATAGATATGAAAAGTTGCATTTGCCTCTTCACGCGATAAGTCGATCCATATTCCTTCTGAAGAAGGGTTGGGGTAGATGGCCATTATTGATTTATCGACTATCTCATTTTCCAGGTTTGAAAGGCTTTCACAGTTGTAATCCTCTATTGAGAAATCTGTATTCATAAAAGTGGATAGGTTGCTAATGGCATGTGATTGTCTCTCTTCATTAAATGTCCTGAGCTTGCTATTGATATTTGAGTGCCATTGACTCATGCTGTTTACATTATGCCACCGGTCTATGTTGTACTCCATACCTGTTTCATACAAATCAACAAATCGATCAATCGCGTCTGAAACTGCATCCGGGTCAAATTCATTCCTCATCAAACAAGCATATCGGGCTTTAAATTCCTCTTTAAATTCGGGCGATTCCAAAAATTTTCTAAGCAAAAAAGTAGCCCATGGAGGATTGGAATAATCTGTGTTTGTTGTTGTTGTTAGACGATTCCATGCATTATAGGTTGCGGGCAGGTAACCCCACCCAGAATCCATGTCAAAGAGAAGCCAACGCCACTTAGTATCTCCACCACCTCTCCATAACTTGTGATTACCTCCCGGCCAATCCTTTTGATTAAAATAAATCTCTGTGGCATAATAATCAATCATGCTCGACATGTCCATTTGAGTCTTGATGTAGTCGTAATTTGCGACTTGATTCATGTCAGCATTTTCCATGAAATCTGCTAAAGCACCATAATGAGAATTATCTCCTTCAAATACTCCCCAATCTTCAGGAACACCTTCTCTATGACCTGAAGCGTTGTTGATGATACTTACAGAATCTTCATGATAGCCATGAGTCTCTTCGATATACTGACGATCAAAAAAATCTCTGATTCCAAAGATACCCCAGAACTCTCCATTGATAAAAAGCAGGCATATTCTTGAATGCTGGCTATCAAAATCTAAATCTTTCGCCACGTAGGCCGAAACATCATCTTTTATGGCGGTATTATTCCAACATCCCATCGTCGTTCGGAGGATGAGTTTGTCAAATACCCTCTTATTCTTGGTGGTAAAAAATTCATGATTAAACTCTCCAGCACCTAGGTGATTTCTGGCATATAGCCTGAAAGACTTTTGAGGGTAACCTCTTGTTCTTCCTCCATGTATACGAAGACCGGCAGATTGCTGCCACTCCAAAACACCATTCTCGAAGTATTCAATGTGTACATCTCTCTCTGAATCCTCTCCCCTTAGAAAATAATTTCCTGACCAAATGAGGTTTGACGAGGTGAAATTCACCCCAGGAACATGAATGCCACGATGGTAATCGAATAATGAGTCTCCATCGACCTGAATTGAAAACACGGGGTATTCTTGAAATAAATCAGCTATTTCAGGTCCAATAGGATAACTTTTGGTAAAAACTTGAGAAGTTGAAATGCCATCTGAAAATGACATTGCCCTAATGGTATTGGTCTGTAGAATCTCTCCATCCGGTTCTTCCCAATTGTAAGATGTTGAAATGTAAGAGAAAACCGCTTCTTGTTCTGTCGCATCTCCGAATGAAAAAGGCCCTGTATAGAGGGAGCTTTGAGCTGTGGGGATCGATCCGTTGAGTGTATACCTTATTTCATGTCCGAGTGAATGAGTTAGGTAGACTTCAGTTTCGGATTCAAAAACGCGTGACGGAGAAGAGAAAGTTATTATACTCTCCGAGATTGCTGGAGCCTCAGGGGTAATGATGTCAACCAGCTCCCAATAACATTCTGCTTCGCAAATGCGTGTGAGTGCAAATCCCTCCGAGAGGGGAGTTGGGTCAATGTGGTCGATTACATCTCCCTCGGGACTTACGAGGAGTAAAATTTCACCCTCTGACTTTATTTTGAAGTTGGTATGAAAGGGTGCTGTCTGGCGGTCTTTGTTTGAACAGAAAACAATGAGGTGCTCGTTTGCTTGGATTTCTACTGACGGAAATGTCCATTTAAACAGATTGTCTTCTTCGTCCGTGAGGGCAAAACCTTGAATGTTTAGAGGTCCGGATGAATTATTGACGATCTCTATCCAGTCACTTGCATCGCCGTCCTCGTCAGGGTAGAGCCCATCGCTGTTAGAAACCATCTCTGACAGATATATGTCCTGAGCCAATGAAAAAAAACTGAAGTGCATAAGAACTAGACAGATCAATAGTTTCACTGGAAAGGTGTTACGTCTACTGCACATTTCTTTCAAATCATGAATTTCAGGATAAAATACCAACTAGGTTGCTTAAACTTCTTGATTTAGTCCTCCCAATTGATCTTTTTCCTCATTTTTAGTGACAAGATAACTGAAATGATCATTACCGAAGCACAGCCAATAAGGTTGAAATACAAGTACGAAATGGTTTCGGATAAGTAATAATAAAGAATCAGAATCCCTGCTTGTGATAGGATGGCTGCCATGAAGACAGCATTTCCTTTTACAAATTTTAGGAAGAAAGCAGTAAAGAAGATTCCAAGAATTGTCCCGTAAAAGAGGCTTCCTAAAATGTTTACGGCTTCGATGAGGTTTTCGAATAGATCTGCGTAAAGAGCAAATCCAACGGCTAGAACACCCCAAAAGGCAGTCAAAACCTTCGACATTAGAAGGTAGTGCTTGTCGTCACCATCTTTTTTTATCAGTCGCTGGTAGAAATCTACAGAAGTAGTCGATCCCAATGCATTCAGTTCTCCGGCGGTGCTGGACATTGCCGCAGAGATAATTACCGCTAGAAGTAGGCCCACCAACCCAGCTGGCATAAAATTGAGGATATAGCTGATGAATACATAGTCTGAATCCTTTTGTGTGTTTTCTGGGAATGCCTTCCGAACCAAAGCTTTTGCTTCGTCTCTTTTCTCGAACGCTTGATTTTTTAGTTCGTTCAGATTGCTTTCAGCACTCACGACAGCTTCAGTGTTTCCAGATTCTCGTAGACCGATATACTCTATTGCTGCTTGTTTCTTTTCTTCGTGAATTTGGTAGTGCTCAGTGCGTATTTCAGCCAATTCATCATTAAATGTTGTTTTTTCGAGTAATTCGAGGGATGTGCTATCGAATAGTACATCATGGGGCTGGAACTGATAAAACACAAAAACCATCACTCCAGTGAGAAGAATAAAAAATTGCATGGGGATCTTGAGAAGAGCATTAAACATCAACCCCATTCTGCTCTCCTTTACAGAAGCTCCTCCCAAGTATCTCTGAACTTGAGATTGATCAGTTCCAAAGTAGGATAGTGCCAAGAAGAATCCTCCGATGATTCCAGACCAAAAGGTGTATCTTTTCTCACCGTCAAAACTGAAGTCAATGGCTTCTGTTTTTCCCATTTTTCCTGCCAATTGAAGGCCATTAATAAAGCCAACCTCGTTCGGTAGATTGTAGATAATTGTTCCAAAAGCCACTGCCATTCCAAATAGAATGACTCCCATCTGCCATTTTTGGGTGAGACTCACTGCTTTCGTACCACCGGAAACCGTATAAATGATAACAAGCATTCCGACTACTATTATAGTTCCGTTCAAGTTCCATCCGAGCACCGATGAGAGAACAATCGCTGGGGCGTAAATTGTTATTCCCGCCGCCAGTCCCCGCTGAACGAGGAATAGAAAAGCAGCTAGCATCCTACTCTTCAGGTCAAATCGTTTTTCTAGGTATTCATAAGCTGTAAAGACCTTGAGCCGATAGTAAATAGGAATAAAAACGGCAGAAACTACTATCAAGGCGAAGGGTAACCCAAAATAGTTTTGAACGAAGGCCATTCCTGATTCGTATGCCTGGCCAGGAGTGCTAAGGAAAGTAATAGCGCTGGCTTGTGTAGCCATTACAGATAAGCCTATTGTAGACCACTTTAATTCTTTGTCTCCAAGAAGATAACCTTGTATGTCTCGATTCTTTCGGGTCTTATAAGTGCCGTATCCTACTATGAATAACAAGGTTGCCCCGAGCACGAAGTAGTCTAATGGAGTCATGCTGTAGCTTTACTGAAAAAGTATAAGAACATGCAAAAGGCAAAAAAGAATCCTATTACTATCAGATAGACCCTTCTCCAGTTGGTGTGGTCTGTAGGATTATTCTCTTCGGCCATTCTTCGAGTTTGAGAGGGCCAAGATATTAGCCAAAAGTCGATAAGCGCCAGGTACGCCTCCTGGTAATTCACGGAAAAATGAAATTCCTGAGTATATGAAAAAGCCTTCTCCGTGCGGAGCTACAATAAGCCCTCCATTCCGTGAAGGTTCTTCTGGGTCTGACCAACCGATAATGGGAGTGAAGTTATCGTCCCACTCATTGGCAAAGTAAAGCCCTCGCTCTTGAACCCAACCATCAAAATCCTCCATCGTAATCTCATTCGGAAAATGAAGAACCGGATGTTCTGGTGCTAAAAAAGTAGGGCTCGCGGTTTCTTCTGTGACCCGTTCACGAGAAAGCTTGAAAGAATAAGGTCCCATCTTCTCAGATTTCAATCTACGACTTGTATTGTACTGCACGAGCCAGGTTCCCCCATTTTGTACGTATCGGTTTAATGCGTCCGCTGCAAAGTCTAAATCCTCCCGTCTGTTGAATGCTCTAATTCCTGTGACAATCGCGTCATAAGAGTCGAAATCTCCACTAACCAAGGCATCTTTAGTGATAATCTCTACTTCATAACCAACTCCCTTTAAATACTTGGCTACTTCATCTCCAGGTCCCTCAATGTATCCGATTTTGGAAACGCCACCAAAGGCTAGATCAACTGGTACAATATTCACCTTAGAAGGAGATAGTTCAATTTGAGTCGGAATATGATCGTATTCAATTAATCTCAAATTTTGAAGTTTAATCTCAGAACCATCAGTTTTTTCAAAAACAAGACCTATTACTCCTCGGCTGGGATTACCGTCTGGTGAAATCTCAAATGACAGCAACTTGGTTTCTCCCTTTGCAGTGAAATCTAGTTTTATTTCGGACGGCATGCACTTCCATCCCGTTGGAGTAGTTGGCCTCAATATTCCTTTAAGTGCTCCACTATGAGATCTTGCCTTAACAGAAATCTTCTTGGATTGCCCTTTGCTGGCCACAATGGTTTTTTCATCAAATCCTGCGGTAATCTCAGGAACAACGTAAACCGGACTGTAGAGCACCGCTTTAGCCGGATCAACCTCCTTGTTTACAAGATCTAAGGTGCTAGTAAACTGATAGCCTGATATTTCAAAAGTAACATCGAAGTGAAAACTCGGATCATTTTCAGGTTTTCCCAAATCAGAATACCCTTCAACCGAGTAAAGATTTTCGTAAGGTGCGTTTAGCCAGTAAGGATTACTAAACTTCATATTTTCAGTGACCTGTACAGTCACCTCACTGTAGTAGAAGTCATTGGTGGTTAGATTTTTTGAAGGTTTATCTTCAAAACCAAATCCAGAAACTGCTGTCAACTTAACTTGAACTGAACTCGCCAGGTTAATCTTGATTTCTGCGGGTATCTCCAAGCCTGGAACCACCAAAAACTCCTTAGTGGAAGCGATCATCTCTACACCGGCAAGTTTCAGTACCAATTCTTCGAGTTCTTTCTTTTTTCTGACCAATAAAGGGTCTTCATCCGCACCAGTCAGCATCTTAAGCGCTTCAATTACTCCCTCAATTGACTTAGATGGCTTGGTGAAATCAAAATTATTGATCGTTTCAGTAAGTATCAATCCCACCTCAGGCCTTGTAGTATTTTTCCAACCAGTCTCAATCCCGTAAAGCAGTCCCTCACCTTTTTTGACCTTATCACCCATCACATATTTCATATACTCGGTTTGATTTCCCATAGGGTAGTCTGATCCAAATCCTTGGCTTTTGTGTTCGCTGCGACTTCTCGCCGCGATTTGGGCATAAGACTCACCGATTAAATCGTTATACCGGCCAACGTTGACAGTCAAAAAATCATCTGAGTTTTTTGCCTGTTCTTCCAAATCTTTAATCCACCAAGTACTAGTATTAAAATAAAGTCTTTTTGGCTGCCAAGGCTCTACATATTCTAGTTGCTCCGGAAAAGCATATGGATCCGCAGCCATGTTAAATATCTCTTCAGCGGTGATTGCGCTTGCTTGATGATGGCCGTGTCCGGCGTAGTTGCTTGGTGGGAACCTTGTTACAATTGCATCTGGTCGAAACTTCCTAATAACCCAAACTGCATCTCTCAAAATGTTTTCTCGGCCCCATTTCTCAAAAGATTCTGCAGCACTTTTTGAATAGCCAAAATCAACAGCGCGTGTGAAAAACTGTTCTCCACCGTCGATGTCTCGAGCCGCTAGGAGTTCTTGGGTCCTTAGTATTCCTATAGAAGAACCAATTTCGGTTCCGATGAGATTTTGGCCACCATCTCCCCGAGTCAGCGATAGGTAGGCGGTTCGCGCATGGAGGTGGTTTTCAAAGTAGGATATCAATCTAGTATTTTCATCATCAGGGTGGGCTGCCATATAGAGAATAGAAGCAGTATTGGCTGCTTTGAGTAGTTCATGGTACAGTTCTGACGATGACTCACTTTCTGGAAATTGCGCTTGCGAAAAGAGAGAGAGAAGTGTAAAGACTCCGGCTAAGGTTAATTTCATTAATTCTATTTTGCCATATGCGGCAAATATAAGCTTAACCTCCGTGGTAAAGTCTAGTAAGGTCTCTGAGAAGAGGTGTATTTGATCAAAAGATCTTCCGCTCTACCACTTCTCCAGATCTCATAATGCTCGTTAGGTTCTGAATAGTGAGAGGCAGAAATATCTGCATCGATTGACTGCTGTAGGTTCTCAAGTTGCGTATCAAAAGACTCAACAGTTACGAAATAAGTGGTTTGGCAAGAGTCTATTCTTCTGCTGACCGAATAGGTTTCTAACATCAGATTTATAGATGTATTTGCTGGTAGTCTGCTCATCTCTTGCACGCCTTCTATACTTTCAAGGCCGTTATGGTCAATTGAAACGATGGTCTTCTTTAGTACGTCGCATTTGGAGTCAACACTTTTCTCACAAGAGAGTTCGCAATATTCGTAAGCGGGGTCAACTAGGAACTTGAGTGTGTCTAAAACAGATTTCGAGTCAGCTTCGAAATTTATTTGTGGTACTTCAGAGAGTAAATTGATTTCTTTATCGTTCTGCACTTGGTTGTATGTCAGTACACAGCCTGATACAACCAAGAAAATCAATAAGAAAAGCACTGTGATATGGCTGAAATCCTTTTTCACTGTATAAAGAAAGTTAATTCATATTTTAAGACGCCATACAACATCATAAAAGGTGCCAAAAATTGTTAAGCGGCATATCTGAAACGATAAGTGGTCAAGATTTATTTTTCACCCAGTGTTCAATCGTGAAAGCGTACTGATGTTTTTCATCGGGTAGATGTTTGCTAATCACCGATTTGCTCCATTCATTTTTATTCAGAGGAGGATAAAACGAATCCCCATCAAAACTGGCGTGTACCTGCGTGATAAACATTTCATCGATTAACCCTTCATCAAGAGCTAGTTTATAAATTTGACCACCACCGATTACAAATGTCTTATCATAACCTTCCTGCTCACAAAAATGAATTGCTTCTTGGATTGACTCGAACGTATAAGCTCCTTTGGCGCTAAAACCTTTATCTCGAGAAAGTACAATATTCACCCGTTTTGGAAGTGGTCTAAACTTGTGAGGAATGCTTTCAAAGTTTTTCCTTCCCATGATAACTGCGGTGTTTAGGGTTTTTTCTTTGAAAAACTTCATGTCATCTGGGAGATTCCAAATCAGATCATTGTCCTTCCCGATTGCACCATTTTCTGCGACTGCGGCGATAGAATAGATGGTCATACCGCTACTGCTGCTTTGATGTGTGGAAGAGGATCGTAATTCTCCAGAGAGAAATCTTCATATTTAAATTCGAAAAGATTTTTCACGTTAGGATTTAACTTCATTTCGGGTAATGCCCTCGGTTTTCTGCTGAGCTGCTCTTGCACTTGATCGAAATGATTTGAATAGATATGAGCATCTCCAAATGTGTGGACGAAGTCTCCCGGTTCAAGGTTACAAACTTGTGCAAGCATGAGAGTCAGCAGGGCATAAGAAGCAATGTTAAAGGGTACCCCCAGAAAAGTATCCGCGCTGCGCTGATAGAGTTGACAGCTGAGCTTTCCATCAGCCACATAAAACTGAAACAGAGTATGACAGGGTGGTAAGGCCATTTCGTCGACAAAAGCAGGGTTCCAAGCACTCACGATATGCCTCCGGCTGTATGGATTGTTTTTGAGATTGTCAACCAACTTCGTGATTTGGTCAATCTTACCTCCATCTGGTGCAGGCCAACTTCTCCATTGATAGCCATAAACTGGACCAAGGTCACCATTTTCATCTGCCCATTCGTCCCAAATCCTAACACCATTTTCCTTGAGATATGAGATGTTGGTATCTCCTTTTAGAAACCACAAAAGCTCGTGAATAATACTTCTAAGATGAAGCTTCTTGGTAGTTACGAGCGGNAAACCTTCAGCGAGATCAAACCTCATTTGGTATCCAAATACGCTTCTAATTCCAGTGCCGGTTCTGTCCGGCTTATCAACTCCGTTCTCCATAATGTGCTGGAGAAGATTGTGGTATGCTTGCATGTTTTAAATGATCTGAGGCCCAAATTTACTAAGCCCTTTATCAATGGGGGTATCTTTGGTCATTGACTTTTCCAATCTTTTCAACGGCTTACCTCATGGTCATTTTCCATTGCTATAATGAGCTTCATTTCAGCTGATGAATTCATATTTCCGGGTATCTATAGACGAATTGAGGTTTTTTTACCTTTAGCCGATTTCTGTCGGTCGAATTCAAATCTGGTGAGTTCTAGAATCTAGTGATAAGCATCAGTAACAAGAGTTAGGTTAATGAAAATATGTGATTTATTTATAGTTCACTCACAAGTATGGATAAGAGGTTAATAGTGGTTTGGGTTATTTTTCTTGTGGCGGTTTTAATTCCAGAGTCTCTCTCTGCTCAGGTTTTGGAAGATTATCAAATGACTAGCCCATTGGAGGGATTTAATGCGGGTTCATTGTTTCGTGGACTTTTAGGGATGCTAGTACTTGTGGCGATTGCCTGGGTTTTCAGTACAAACAAAAAAGCTATTTCGTGGAGAGTAGTTGGAATTGGACTTACCATTCAATTGCTTTTAGCGATAGGGATTCTGCAAGTTCCTTTTGTTCAGCTTTTCTTCGAGTTTGTTGGAGGGCTTTTTGTGAAAGTGCTGGATTTTACCAAAGCTGGATCTATCTTTCTCATGGGCGATTTAATGGACGTCGAGTCCTATGGTTACATTTTTGCCTTTCAGATTTTACCTACGATTATGTTTTTCTCTGCATTGACGAGCGTGCTGTTTTATTTGGGAATCATCCAAAAGGTCGTTTATGGCCTTGCCTGGTTCATGACGAAGACAATGCGGCTTTCGGGCGCTGAGAGTCTTTCAGTGGCAGGGAATATTTTTCTTGGTCAAACGGAATCACCGTTATTGGTCAAAGCTTATTTGGAGAAGATGACCCGTTCTGAGATTTTACTAGTGATGATCGGAGGGATGGCCACAGTGGCGGGAGGAGTATTAGCCGCATACATCGGGTTTTTAGGAGGTGAGGATGAGGTAATGCGGCGAGAATTTGCCAAGCATTTATTGGCTGCTTCGGTAATGGCCGCGCCAGGGGCCGTAGTAATTTCTAAAATTCTAATTCCCCAAACGGACGAGATTGACCAGGAGATCAATGTGTCTCAAGATAAAATAGGGAGCAATTTTTTGGACGCTATGTCACGAGGAACGACTGAAGGTCTTAAGCTTGCAGCGAATGTTGGAGCAATGTTGCTCGTATTTTTTGCATTCATCGCCATGTTCAATAGCTTTTTTGGATGGATTGGTGATGCAACGGGGCTTAATGTTGCCATCGCTGAAGCTACCTCAGGAAAATACGAAGTACTTTCACTAGAGTTTATTCTTGGATACCTCTTCGCACCGCTAATGTGGGTGATTGGCGTTTCTTCCGCCGATATCACCTTGGCAGGTCAGCTCCTCGGGGAGAAGATTATTGCTTCAGAATTCGTAGGATATACAAGCTTAGCCAAATACAAAGCTCTAAGTCCTGATTCTGGAGGATTTACCTTTCAGAAATCTGTTCTGATGAGTACCTACATGCTGTGTGGATTTGCGAATTTTGCAAGCATCGGAATTCAAGTTGGTGGTATTGGTTCTCTTGCTCCTGGAAAGCGCTCACTACTGTCAAAATATGGGATGAGGGCTCTCCTCGGCGGAACTCTGGCTTCTTTGCTCTCAGCAGCAATAGCTGGGATGATACTCGGTTAGCCCAAAGAGAATTGAAAGGAGACTTATTTTTTGGATCGACGATTGATCTCGTCTCTGATCTTCGATGCCTTTTCGTAATCTTCTTTCTCTAAAGCCTTTTGGAGTTGCCTTTCAAGATCCGCTATACTCTTAGTGTCACTGGGCAACTGTTTTGAAGAAGAATCAATTCTAATTTCCTCTGGAGCTTCAAGTGCCGAAGTCTTTTCTTCTTCGTCATTTTCGTCTATGATAATCCCAGCCGAGCCAAGTATAAAGTCATGAGTGTAGACTGGAACATCACATCTCAGTGCTAAAGCCACAGCATCACTCGACCGTGCGTCGAGCTCCACTTCTTTTCCATCTTTCATGCAGATGATCTTGGCAAAGAAAATTCCTTCCACGAGGTTGTGGATAATTACTTCACTGACTTGAATCTCGAAGTTGTCTAGGAAAGTCTTAAATAAATCGTGTGTGAGCGGACGACTTGGAGTCATCTTTTCTAGAGGGATAGCTATGGCTTGAGCTTCTGCTCCGCCAATGATAATTGGGAGCCTTCTGTTTCCAGATTTTTCTTTGAGAATAAGAGCGTAAGCACCAGTTTGAGTCTGGCTGTATGATAATCCGACGACTGAAAGCTCTATTTTGTCCATGTTGCTGGCATTCATTTTTACGCCATCGGCAAAAGTACTCTGCTTTATGAGAATTCAAAACGGCCTATGCGGCCGCTCTGAATCTCCAAAATACAAAAATTAAACTGACCTCTAGTTGGCTGCGTTAAATTTTTCAACTGCCTCCTTTAGGCGTGGAAGTACTTCGAAAGCATCACCAACCACACCGTAGTCAGCGGCTTTAAAGAAAGGTGCCTCCGGATCGGTATTGATCACAACAATCGTTTTACTGCCGTTCACCCCCGCCAGGTGTTGGATAGCCCCCGATATTCCAGCAGCTATGTAAAGATTAGGTCGGATCGCAATACCTGTCTGACCAACATGTTCGTGGTGAGGTCTCCAATCCATATCAGATACTGGTCTTGAACAGGCCGTTGCGGCTCCTAAAGACTCTGCCAATTCTTCAACAATACCCCAGTTTTCTGGTCCTTTCAATCCTCTACCAGCAGAAACTACCAGTTCTGCCTCTGGAAGTGGAATACCTTCACCTCCGAGAGGCTTGAGTTCTTTGACCCGGATTCGGTTGTCAGGGAGTGAAGGAGAAAATTCTTCAACCTCTGCTGTTCCTTCACCTTCATTAACTTGTATGCTATTTGGTAAAAGACTCAAGACCTTCTTCTCGGTGCTGATTTCGTACTTCGCAAAAGCTTTTCCTGAAAAGACATTTTTAGTGACCGTCATGGAATTTCCGTCTATCTCTGGAACACTAATAACACCCGCAACAAGACCTGCCCCAATTCTGGCTGAAAGCCTTGGTGCTAAAACTTTTCCGGCCGGGTCGAAAGAGAATATGATAACTGATGCATTTTCAGTTTGGGTAGCTTCAGCTACTAAAGATGTAAGCGCATCATCTTGATCTTCCGTAATAGATTTATTAATCAAAACTTTACTTGCACCGTATCTGCCTAAACCCTCGAGGGTATCGTTGGAAACAGAACCATAAGTAAGAACTGTTACCGAAGCCGACATTTTATCAGCGATTTTCTTACCATAAACGATTGCTTCTAAACCAGCTTTGGCAATTTGGCCTCCGCGAGCATCTACAAAAACTAATATTGACATTTTTAAATTCTTTAGATTCTTAAATAACTTTGGCTTCGTTGTGTAGTAGGCTGACCAACTCATCCATGTTTTCGGCATCGACGATTTTTACTTCACCCTTTTCAACAGGTAAGTTGTACTCTACAACTCTTGTGAGTCCTTTTGCATCTGAAGGTTCAATTACGTTAAGAGGTTTGGTCCTTGCAGCCATAATTCCCCTCATGTTAGGGATGCGTTGTTCGGCCATTCCTTTGGCGCAGCTAACCACGAGTGGGAGGTCTGCTTCTACAACTTCAATACCACCTTGAACATCTCGTTCGAGGATTGCTGTTCTACCTTCTATTTCTAGTTTTGAAGCTACTGATACATAGGGCATGTCTAGAAGCTCTGCGGTCATTCCTCCTACCATTGAGCCGTTGTAATCAATAGTCTCTTTACCAAGAAGAATAAGGTCGTAACCATTGTCTTTGGCATAGTCAGCTATTTGACGAGCGACCATGTAGCCATCTGCAGCCTCGGTGTTTATTCTTACCGCATCGTCTGCTCCTATGGCCAAAGCTTTTCTTATAATCGGATCGTGATCAGTGCCACCTACAGTAATGGTGGTTACTGTTCCACCGTTTTTTTCTTTGAGTTCGAGTCCTCTCACAAGAGCATACCATTCGTCGTAGGGATTTACAATGAACTGCACCTTGTCTTCATTAAACTTAGTGTTATTATCGGTAAACGAAATTTTAGTGGTGGTATCAGGAGCTTTGCTGATTCCTACAAGTATTTTCATTGGGTCGAATTTTTGTTTTCAATAATGATGCGTCAAAAATAGTCACATAACCGAGATTCAGTCTCAATAAGACGCATAACAAAGGTATGCACGCATAACAAATTTGGCAAGGAAATTCTAAGTTTTTGACTTGTGCGTCTTCATTTTAACAAGTAGTGGTAACTAATTGTATGGATGACACGATGAAAAAGGTTAGTAAAATCATTTATTGATTAAATTTGCGCCTTGAAGAAAAATGTCATGAGAGAAATCCAATTCAGAGAAGCCATTTGTGAAGCCATGAGTGAGGAGATGCGTCGCGATGAGCGAGTTTTCCTTTTAGGTGAAGAGGTTGCGGAATACAACGGTGCTTACAAGGCGAGTAAAGGGATGTTAGACGAGTTTGGCCCTAAGAGAGTTATTGACACTCCTATCAGCGAGCTTGGTTTTGCTGGCATCGCAGTTGGGTCAGCAATGAATGGACTGAGACCGATCGTTGAATTCATGACTTGGAATTTCGCCATTCTCGCAGCTGACCAGATTATTAATTGCTCTGCCAAAATGTTGCAAATGAGTGGTGGTCAATTTGGTTCACCAATTGTATTCAGAGGTCCGAACGGTCCCGCAGGCCAGCTGGCTGCAACTCATTCACAAAGCTTCGAAAGCATGTATGCGCACTTTCCTGGGCTAAAGGTGGTCACCCCATCTAATCCTTATGACGCTAAAGGGCTTCTTAAAGCAGCGATCAGAGACGATGATCCCGTTGTTTTCATGGAATCCGAGAAAATGTACGGTGATAAAGGTGAAGCGCCTGAGGGGGAATATATTATTCCGCTCGGATTGGCTGATGTAAAGAGAAAAGGATCGGACGTAACCATTGTATCTTTTGGGAAGATTATGAAAGTAGCACTGGCAGCCGCAGAAGAGTTGACTAAGGAAGGGATTGAGGCTGAGGTAATAGATTTGAGAACCATTCGTCCAATGGATACGGCCACGATAATCGAAAGTGTAAAGAAGACAAACAGACTTGTCATCGTCGAGGAAAGCTGGCCAGTAGCCTCTATTTCATCAGAAATCTCTCATCGGGTTCAGTTGCACGCTTTTGACTACCTTGACGCGCCAATTAGAAGAGTTTCTATGGCAGATACTCCTTTTGCTTTTGCGATGCCACTTATAAATGAGTCACTTCCGAACGTGGAGAGAACAGTGAAAGCGGTCAAGGAAGTGGCCTACGCGGTTAAATAATCTTTATCATTCTTCTTCTGAGTTAAATAGATTGTGGCTAATAGCCGAAAAAGTCTATTTTTGCCCCCCAAATTTGGAAAGTAAAACTTTTTACAGATGAATAATATAATGTTGGTGGCACCCCTTCTAGCCCTTGTTGGACTGATAGTTATGGCAATAAAAGCCAGATGGGTAAAGAGCCAAAACCCAGGAAGTGGGAAAATGCAGGAAATCTCTAAAGCGATTAAAGAAGGAGCCTTGGCATTCCTTGGCGCAGAATACCGTCTTTTATTGATTTTCGTTTTGATCGCATCCGCAGCGCTATTTGGAATCTCACAATTGGTAGAAACAACGAGTTGGATGATTATCCCAGCTTTTGTCATAGGAGCGGTCTTTTCAGCTTTAGCTGGAAATATTGGTATGAGAATAGCTACTGAGGCTAATGCTAGAACAGCGGAAGCCGCTAAAACAAGTTTGCCCCAAGCATTGAAAGTGTCCTTTGGAGGAGGTACGGTTATGGGACTTGGTGTTGCAGGTTTGGCGGTATTAGGACTCAGCCTTCTTTTTTGGTTTTTCTTAGGGCAGTTTATGTCTGATGGAGGCGATTTCTATATGGATATGACTGTCGTTCTCGAAACCCTCGCTGGATTTTCCCTAGGCGCGGAATCTATCGCCTTGTTTGCTCGTGTTGGTGGAGGGATCTATACAAAAGCGGCTGACGTAGGAGCTGACCTTGTAGGTAAAGTAGAAGCTGGAATTCCTGAAGATGATCCAAGAAACCCTGCAACCATTGCAGATAATGTTGGAGACAATGTTGGAGATGTTGCCGGAATGGGAGCTGACCTGTTTGGTTCTTACGTAGCTACTGTATTAGCAGCAATGGTTCTTGGAAACTACATCATTAAGGATATGTCGGTAAATGAACAGTTTACGGATGCCTTTAACAATATGGGACCTATCCTGTTGCCACTAGTAATTGCAGGAGTTGGAGTTTTTGCATCCATCATCGGAACATTTCTTGTTCGAATCAAGGACAACGATGCTAAGGAATCACAAGTTCAGAAAGCGCTTGATTTGGGGAACTGGGTTTCGATCATTTTGACTTTGGTCGCTAGTTATTTCCTTATCGACTGGATGCTTCCTGAAACTTTGACAATGAGTTTTTTCGGAGAAGGTGCCAAAGACGTGGCCTCTATTAATGTTTTCTATGCTGCTTGCATCGGTCTTGCGGTTGGAGCCTTAATCTCGATGGTGACAGCATACTACACCAGTCTTGGTAAGAAACCAGTTTTAGATATCGTACAAAATTCCTCCACTGGAGCAGCAACTAACATTATTGCAGGTCTTGCGGTAGGTATGAAATCCACTTTCTTCTCGGTGATACTTTTCGCCGCTGCGATTTATGGTTCATATGCACTGGCAGGATTTTATGGAGTAGCACTCGCAGCTTCAGCCATGATGGCCACCACGGCCATGCAACTTGCCATTGATGCATTCGGTCCAATCGCTGATAATGCGGGTGGAGTTGCTGAAATGAGCGAACTCGAAGACCACGTAAGAGAGCGCACAGATATCCTCGACTCAGTAGGTAATACCACCGCTGCAGTTGGAAAAGGGTTTGCGATTGCTTCTGCTGCACTTACCGCTTTAGCGCTTTTCGCAGCTTACGTTACGTTCACAGGAATCGATGGTATCAACATCTTTAAGGCTGACGTTTTGGCAATGCTATTTGTTGGGGGAATGATTCCAGTTATCTTCTCTGCCCTTGCTATGCAATCGGTAGGTAAGGCGGCTATGGAAATGGTTCAGGAAGTTCGTCGTCAGTTTCGTGAAATTCCAGGTATCATGGAAGGAAAAGGAACTCCTGAGTATGCGAAATGTGTCGATATCTCAACTAAAGCAGCTCTTAAAGAAATGTTGCTTCCTGGTTTGATTACCATCATCACTCCGATCATCATCGGTTTGGTATTTGGAGCTGAGCCTCTTGGTGGTTACATGGCGGGTGTTTGTGTTTCTGGAGTAATGTGGGCCATCTTCCAAAACAATGCTGGAGGTGCTTGGGATAACGCTAAGAAATCATTTGAAGCAGGAGTTGAGATCGATGGTGAAATGACCTTCAAAGGATCTGATGCTCATAAAGCAGCTGTAACTGGAGACACGGTTGGAGACCCATTTAAAGATACTTCTGGACCTTCTATGAATATTCTTATCAAGTTGACTTGTCTCGTGGGACTAGTTATTGCGCCTATCCTTGGAAGTCATGGTGAAGGCGAAGGGCATAGCGATAATAACGCGTCAGCTGCAACTACTGCTGTTGTTGCTCAAGCAGAATCTGGTTTGACTGGTACTTACGAAATCACTCCTCAGAATGCCAAATTTGGTTGGATTGGTAAGAAAGTTACTGGTCAGCACAGCGGGACTATCATAGCAAAAGGAAAAACTTCATTTGAAAATGGAGCTATTACTGCTGGTGAGATAGTAATTGACATGAAGTCAATCCAAGTGACAGATATCAAGGATGAAGAATCAAATGCAGATTTGAGAGGACATTTAATGAATGCTGATTTCTTTGATGTAGAGAACTATCCTATTGCAAAACTAAGTATTGGTGGATCTCAAATGACTGATCCTCAGGGAATGTATGCATTTGAAGGAAAGCTTACACTCAAGGATAAGACAACCTCTGTAAAAGGAGAATATAAATTGAGCGAAGCAGAGGGAGCATACCTTCTTCAAGGAGGCTTTTCCTTTGATAGAGCTGAGCACGACGTGAAGTACAATTCTGAGTCATTCTTCTCTGACCTTGGAGACAAAGTGATTTACGATCAGGTGCCCGTTTCGTTTGAGGTGAAGCTCTGAGAACATTCAACTTATTTCAAGAAAGAAAAGCGTCTCCAATAGGAGACGCTTTTTTTAGAGTTGCCTCGTCCTGAAATAAACTGAGCTTATGATATCAACAGGTTCAGGATCAAAGAAGAAGCGCACACAACGAGATGATAATTTGGGCTTTAAGCTGA
>JAKVAV010000021.1 GCA_022448105.1 Flavobacteriales bacterium
AAATCCTTCTGGAGCCTCGAGTCTCTGAAAAAGTCGGGCATCAGCACCAAGTCCAGAGAAGAAATAGACTTTCATTCGACTGGAAACTTCCGCACTTGAGTCCAATAGATAATGACCCAAATTAAATTCCAGAAAAGCGTGACTCCGAGAGTGGCCGTTCCAAAAAAGCTAAAGCCCCCAAAGACTGCCGGAACGAAGGCCAAACCAATTTGAGCGGCAATGTAGAGTACAAAACCAATTCGATTGAGGCGATACATGAGAATCACGCCGATGATCTGAACCCCAAAAAAGAGAAAATTCGCCGCTGAAATATTGCCAAGGCTCAGCATGGTATTCAAGTAGTAAGTTTCTACTTGATCTCTGAATTGCTCCATGGGAAGTTCAAACGATTCGAGCCTCGCCATAAAGTCTGCAATGAATTGCTCATCGACATCTGGAGGAGCAATGGCTCCCATAATTCCTCCCACAATGCCGTAGGAAGCCCTGACAAGGCTAAGAAAACAGATTATTTTAAAGAATTGAGTTGGCAAATCGGTTGGCTTAGAAAAGTTCGCGTTTACAATTGAACTGTTTTTAAAAATGCCTTGCTCGCAGCAATTAAAGGATACATTTCCCGATCTTGCTCAACGGCTGGAACGGTTTTTCTAAAATCAGAATAGAGTCTCTGAATCTTAGTTGCAGCTCCTTCAACATTTCGAAAATGAAGCGCCTGGCAAGAGGTGAGCAGCTCAATGGCCAAAACGGATTGAACATTTTCTACCACTTCTAAACATTTCACAGCGGCGTTAGCTCCCATGCTCACATGATCTTCTTGTCCATTGCTGGAATCGATGGTATCGACTGAGGCCGGCGTGCATAATTGCTTATTGCGGCTAACAATCGAAGCAGCGGTATATTGAGGAATCATAAATCCTGAATTCAATCCGGGATCGGCGACCAGAAAGTCTGGCAAACCTCTTTTTCCATTAACCAACTTGTAGGTTCTTCTCTCAGATATGCTACCTATTTCGGCCATCGCGATCGCCATAAAATCCAAAGCTAGGGCCAACGGTTGACCGTGGAAATTCCCAGCTGAAATGATCTCGTCACTGTCTGGGAAAATGGTAGGATTATCGGTAACCGCATTGATCTCATTCTCAAAAACCTTGAGGCAGTGATCAACCGCATCGCGCGCTGCACCGTGAACCTGAGGAATGCACCGAAAACTGTAAGGATCCTGAACGTGCGCCTTGGAAGCGTGAAAGTTTTGACTATCCGCCAATATTTCCCTAATGTGCCTTGCCACAGTTCGCTGACCGGGCTGTACTCTGACTACGTGCACCTCATCATTGAAGGGTTCTGGCCTTCCATCAAAGGCTTCGAGAGAGCAAGAACCGATCAGATCAGCAGCATCCAACTGCCGTTTTGCCTCTAGGCAAATCAAAACTCCGTGGGCACTCATAAACTGTGTACCGTTGAGCATGGCCAAACCTTCCTTGCTTCGCAGTGTCAAAGGTTCTAATCCATGCTCTTCCAGAACATTGGTAGCTTCAGCTTTCTTACCATTCTGCCACACTTCGCCCTTTCCAAGTAGCGGAAGTGCCAGATGAGCCAACGGCGCCAAATCGCCAGATGCACCAAGACTTCCTTGATCGTAGACCACAGGCAAGACATCGTTATTGTAATGCCAAATCAATCGTTCGACTAGCTCAAGCGTTACGCCAGAATGACCATAAGAGAGTCCTTGAATCTTGAGCAGCAACATCAGCTTAACCAGCTCTGGCCTCACTTCTTTACCTGTTCCCGCTGCGTGGGACATTACAAGATTCTTCTGTAACTGTCCTCGGCTAGCTTTATCGATTTTGGTGTTGCATAAGGAGCCAAATCCTGTATTGATCCCGTAGATAGGATCGTCAGATCTAGCAATGCGCTCATCCAAGTAATCCCGACATTTTATAATACGACGTCGAGAGTCATCACTAAGGGTTAGTTCCACTCTGGAACGGATAATCTCGTCCACCTTTTCCAGAGTCAAATGCTCAGCAGAGATAGTGTGCTGCATTAAGAGAGTTTTTTAATTAGCTCGTCCACATTCATGTTTAGTTGCTCTCCAGAAGTCATTTCCTTAACGGTAAGAGTTCCACCCTCCATCTCATTTTCTCCAACCAAAGCAACGTAGGGGATTTGCTTGTCATTGGCATACTTCATTTGTTTCTTCATTTTGGCAGAATCAGGATAGAGCTCTGCTCGTATTCCTGCGTTCCGAATCTTGACCAATTGCTCGTGGCAATAGTCTGCTTCGGTTTCTCCAAAGTTCACGAAGAGAAGCTTGGTTCCTTCTGTTTCCTTTTCGGGAAATTTGCCTTCCGCTTCGAGCAAATCGTAAATCCGGTCGGCACCGAAAGAAATTCCAACTCCCGACATTCCCTTCATCCCAAAAATTCCGGTGAGATCATCGTAGCGACCACCACCACAAATACTGCCCACTTGATTTTCGGTCAAAGGCCTTACTTCAAAAATGGCACCGGTGTAGTAGTTGAGTCCTCTTGCCAGACTAAGATCAAGAACTACTTTGGCAGAGTCCAATCCAAGGCTTTCAACCTTTTCCAGGATAAAGCGAAGCTCTTCAACTCCTTTGATTCCTTCTTCGCTCTCACCGAGGAGCCTGGAAACCTCGTCTAAGAGTTCTCCATTAGAAAAGTCTTTTGCCGTAACCTCTAGAAAGCTTTTCAACTTTTCGAGTGAGTCTTCAGGAAATTCCTGACATCTCAAATCTTCCAGTACCTTTTCTAAAGGCATCTTGTCGAGCTTGTCAATAGCAATCGTCATTTGAACAAGCCGGTCCTTCTCACCGATATATTCAGCAAGAGCGGCAAGCAATTTTCTATTGTTCAACCGAATTTCAACGGGAAGATCAAGCTTTGTGAAGACCTCATCGAAAATCTGACAGTATTCCACTTCGCAACGGAGCGAATCAGTTCCCACCACATCAGCATCACATTGAAAGAACTCGCGATAGCGCCCTTTTTGTGGTCGGTCAGCTCGCCATACTGGCTGAATCTGATACCGACGAAACGGAAAGCTCAGTTCGTTTTGGTGCTGAACCACAAAACGTGCAAAAGGGACGGTCAGGTCATAGCGCAAAGCAATATCCGCTAAATCTTTCTCAGGGAGCTTCCCGTCATATTGTTCTCCATCATTCAATGCTGCACGCAATGCCTTCTGAAGCTTCTGGTCGCGCTGAAGGATCTTAAAAATCAACCGATCACCCTCTTCACCGTACTTTCCGGTCAGAGTCTCTAAGTTCTCCATCGCCGGCGTTTCAATAGGCTGGTAGCCGTACTTCTCAAAAACCTGACGAATCGTTCCAAAAATGTAGTTGCGCTTGCGAACTACATCAGGTAGAAAGTCTCTTGTTCCTTTAGGTGTTGATGGCATTTTGATCGGTGTAAATTTTTTGAAATAATTTAGTTCAAAGTCATGTCCATTTCAGAGGCTTCAGGCTACAGGCTCCAAGCTGCAGGCCTCAAGCCTGATGCCTGCAGCTTGGAGCCTGTAGCCTAACAAATCAACCTCTAATCAACTTCCTATACTTAATCCTCTTTGGGGTAATATCCCCAAGTCTTTTCTTCTTGTTCTCTTCGTATTCGCTAAAGGTTCCCTCGAAATAATAGACCTGAGAATCTCCTTCAAAGGCAAGGATGTGGGTACAGATTCTATCAAGGAACCAACGGTCGTGAGAGATCACCACTGCGCAACCCGCAAAGCTTTGAATTCCTTCTTCCAGAGCTCTTAGAGTGTTAACGTCGATATCATTAGTCGGCTCATCCAGGAGAAGAACATTCGCCTCGGTCTTCAGCGTCATCGCCAAGTGAAGTCTATTTCTTTCTCCTCCAGAAAGCACTCCAACTTTCTTGTTTTGGTCAGGTCCGTTGAAGTTGAACTTCGAGCAGTAGGCTCTTGAGTTCACCTTCTCTCCTCCTATTTCGATAAATTCCGTTCCTCCGGAAACAACTTCCCAAACTGTTTTCTCAGGATCGAGATCCTTGTGTTTTTGATCTACGTAACCGATCTCTACCGTATCTCCTACTTTAAAAGAACCTGCGTCGGGAGTTTCTTCTCCCATGATCATTTTGAAAAGAGTGGTCTTTCCTGCACCATTCGGACCAATAATTCCCACTATCCCAGCTGGAGGCAGTTTGAAGTTTAGTCCTTCGTAAAGGAGGCGATCATCGAAGCCTTTGGCAACATCCACAGCGTCGATCACTTCGTTTCCTAAACGAGGCCCATTTGGAATAGCCAATGCAATTCGCTCTTCTTTGGCTTTTGTTCCTTCTGACATCAACTTGTCGTAGTTAGCGAGACGTGCTTTGTTTTTGGCATGACGCCCTTTGGGATTCATACGGACCCATTCCAGCTCGCGCTCTAGTTCTTTTCTTCTCTTGCTTTCTTGTTTCTCTTCCTGAGCTAATCTCTTAGATTTTTGATCAAGCCAGGAGCTGTAGTTTCCTTCCCACGGAATACCTTCTCCACGGTCGAGTTCCAATATCCATCCGGCAACATTGTCGAGGAAGTAACGGTCGTGAGTTACGGCAAGCACTGTTCCTTTGTACTGCTGCAGGTGCTGTTCCAACCATAGGACCGACTCGGCATCTAGGTGGTTGGTAGGCTCATCAAGCAGCAGGATGTCCGGCTCTTGCAGAAGCAATCGACAAAGAGCAACTCGACGACGCTCTCCACCTGAGAGGTTTTTCACGGGAGTATCACCTTCGGGTGTTCTAAGGGCATCCATTGCGATCTCAAGCTTCGTATCCAGATCCCAGGCTCCAAGAACTTCGATACGTTCTTGTACTTCAGCTTGCCGGTCGATCAACTTCTGCATCTTGTCAGGATCGTTCATGATCTCTTCGTCCATAAACTTATTGTTGATCTCCTCGTACTCGGCAAGCACATCGGTGATTTCCTTCACTCCTTGCATCACGATCTCCTTCACCGTTTTGGAGTCATCCAATTCTGGCTCTTGCGGAAGGTAACCTAGAGTGTAACCAGGAGATCTTACCACTTCACCCTTGAAGGCTTCATCAAGACCAGCAATAATCTTTAAGACCGTAGATTTTCCTGCTCCGTTGAGACCGAGGATTCCAATTTTCGCTCCATAGAAAAAGGACAGATAAATATTCTTTAGAATTTGCTTCCCTTGTGGTGTGGATTTACTCACATTGACCATGGAGAAGATGACTTTTTTGTCGTCGCTCATGTAGGTAGATTTTGAGAGCGCAAATATCGGAAAATTGAAGGATTTCTATTCAGCCTTACATGTATTGATTAGCAACCACCTATCTTTTTATACGTATTAATATTATTTTTATACGTACATTAGTCTCATGGATGCAAAAATCACTTTATCTTTTGACAAAGCAGTAATTGACAAGGCCAAATCATACGCTCAGAAGCAGAACATTAGCCTCTCCCGTTTAACCGAGTTTCTTTATCGCAAAATCACTTCAGGGGACTATGAGTTCATCGACGAATTCCCAATTGATGACTGGGTAAACCAAGTTGCGGAAGGTGAAGCTACTTATATAAAGCGAGGCCGAAAATCACTTAAGGATGAGTTTATGAAATCTCGGAAATGAGAATATTCATTGATGCGAATATCCTCGTTACTGTTTTGAACAAGGAGCTTCCGCTTTTCGATACAGCGGCTCGAGTGTTGAGCTTAGGCTCAAAAAATGGATACACTCTTTTCACTTCTCCAATTTGTCTTGCCATTGCCTTCTATTTTGCTGAAAAGAAAAATGGTTCAAATCGAGCAAAAAGGAAAATTGAGATCCTTTGTGAGAACATCAGGATAGCTTCATCATCAGAGACATCAGTGGCTCAAGCTATTGGAGACCCTAAAGTACTAGACCTGGAAGATGGGTTTGAATATTACGCTGCACTGGAATCAAAATGTGAAGTGATCATCACAGAAGATGTCGACAATTTTCACTTCTCAAAAATCCCAGTTTTTAAAACAAGGGATTACTTAAAATCCATCAGTTAATTAAGGAATGGTTTCTGGTTAAACCAGCTCGCCATACAGATCGTAAGGAGCACAATCGGTGATCTTCACTTGAGCAAAATCGCCAATGCGGGCATAGCCTGTTGATTTTGGAATGATCACTTCGTTATCGACTTCGGGGGAATCAAACTCAGTTCGCCCGATGTAATCGTTGCCCTCCACTCTGTCAATCATTACCTTAAAAGTCTTTCCAACCTTGGCCTGATTGATTTCGTGAGAGATTCCACTCTGAAGCTCCATGATTTCCTCGGCTCGTTCCTTCTTCACTTCCTCTGGAACGTCATCTTGAAAATTAAAGGCGTGAGTATTCTCTTCGTGCGAGTAGGTGAAACAACCCAACCGATCGAATCTCATTTCACTCACCCATTCGAGCATCTCCGCGTGATCTTCTTCTGATTCTCCTGGGTAGCCAGAAATCAAGGTTGTTCTGACTGCAATTCCGGGAACTTTGTCCCTGATTTGCTTGATAAGTTCAGTGGTTTTCTCTCTTGTAATCCCTCGACGCATCGCTTTTAGCATTCTGGTAGAGGCGTGTTGCAAAGGAATATCGAGATATAAACAAACATTGGGATGTTCGCTCATCACATCAAGAACTTCCATCGGAAATCCAGACGGGAAGGCATAATGCAAACGAATCCAATCGATTCCCTCAACATCGGCCAAAGCTTGGAGAAGTTTGGCGAGTTCACGCTTCTTGTAAAGATCGAGACCGTAATAAGTCAGATCCTGAGCGATGAGCATTAGCTCTTTTACTCCTTTCGCCGCCAAGCCTTTTGCTCTTTTAACCAATTCTTCAATCGGAGTCGAGCGATGCTTACCACGCATCAGCGGAATAGCGCAAAATGAACAAGGTCGATCACAACCTTCGGCAATTTTAAAGTATGCATAGTGCGAAGGAGTGGTTAATAGCCTCTCCCCGACGAGCTCGTGCTTGTAATCTGCCTTGAGCGTTTTCAGTAATCGCGGCAATTCGCGAGTTCCGAAATAGGCATCCACTTCAGGAATCTCCTTTTCAAGATCATCTCTGTATCTTTCAGAAAGGCAGCCGGTCACATACACCTTATCCACATGGCCACTTTCTTTGGCGCCAGCCCATTGAATGATGGTGTCTATACTTTCTTGCTTGGCATTATCAATGAAACCACAAGTATTGATGATCACCACCGAGGCGTCGCCATCATCACTTTCGTGAACCACGTCGTATTTATTAGCCTTGAGCTGGGCCATCATGACCTCACTGTCGAAAATATTTTTCGAGCAGCCAAGAGTGACCACATTAACCTTATTCTTTCTGAGGGTCTTGGTTTTCATTACGAAACTTTCTTACTAAAGAGCGAATCCACAAACTCGTATTTATTGAATACTTGCAGATGCTCCATTCCTTCCCCTACTCCAATATATTTTACTGGAATCTTGAACTCGTCAGAAATTCCAATTACAACTCCGCCTTTTGCAGTTCCGTCAATCTTCGTTAAAGCCAAAGCGGTTACTTCCGTTGCTTTGGTGAATTGACGTGCTTGTTCGATAGCGTTCTGTCCTGTACTTCCATCCAAAACTAGGAGCACCTCATGCGGTGCACCGGGAACTACCTTATCCATCACTCTTCGAATCTTTGTCAACTCGTTCATGAGGTTGACCTTGTTGTGAAGGCGACCGGCGGTGTCGATGAGAACAACATCAGAACCCTGAGTAACGGCTGATTGGAGCGTATCAAAAGCAACTGACGCAGGATCGGCGCCCATTCCTTGAGCAACTATTGGGACCTCGGCTCTCTTCGACCAAATCTTCAATTGATCAACAGCAGCTGCGCGGAAAGTATCAGCAGCTCCCAGCATTACGTTCTTTCCAATTCTCTTGAATTGATGAGCCAGCTTTCCGATGGTGGTTGTTTTACCAACACCGTTCACTCCTACGACCATAATGACATAGGGCTTCTTATCTTTTGGGACCGAGTATTCTACTGCTTCTCCGGTGTCATTCTCTTCGAGAAGAGCGGCAATTTCTTCACGCAAAATTTGGTCTAACTCAGAAGCGCCTAGGTATTTATCTTTAGCCACACGCTTCTCGATTCGCTCAATAACTTTGAGCGTGGTATTGACTCCCACATCAGAAGAAATGAGCACCTCTTCGAGATTATCGAGAACCTCATCGTCTACTTTAGACTTTCCCGCTACAGCTTTTGTGAGCTTTGAAAAGAGACCTGTTTTTGTCTTTTCAAGACCATCGTCCAGCTTTTCTTTCTTGTCTTTCGAAAAAAAATTGAATAATCCCATTTTGACTATATTAAAAACGCAAAAAGCCCTTTTCCATTTATCGGAAAAAGGCTTCTAAAATAATGTAAGTAGGATTACTTTTCTTCTTTGAAGAAATCGCCCACTTTATCGTTGGTAACGATCTCCTCACGGAAGCCATAAGAACCTGACTTTGATTTTACCATTTTGATCACCTTTGAGTGGTTTTTACCACCACCAGTCTGAAGCGTTGCTACGGTTTTCTTTGCCATGACTCAATACTTATTTGATCTCTTTATGGACAGTCATCTTTTTCAAGATAGGATTGTACTTCTTGATCTCCATTCTGTCCGGAGTGTTTTTCCTATTTTTGGTAGTGATGTAACGAGAGGTGCCTGGCATTCCTGACTCCTTGTGCTCGGTGCATTCCAAAATAACCTGTACTCGATTACCTTTCTTTGCCATTTCTACTCTTATTTACCCGTGTAATAGCCCTTTTCTTTTGCTCGTTTGAGCGCTTTGGCTATACCGATTTTGTTTACTGTTCTCAGAGCTGAGGTAGAGATGGTCAAAGTAATTTCTCTATTCTCATCTGCAAGAAAAAATTTCTTTTTTATCAAATTGGGCTCGAAACGACGTTTGGTCTTTCTGTTCGAAAACGATACATTATTTCCGACCATTGCCTTCTTTCCCGTAAGCTCACAAGCTTTTGCCATGATTACTGTCCTTTAGGGTGTAAAAAGTGGGGTGCAAATAACGTTATTTTCTTCCGATTATTCAAAGCTTCCCGAAATAATTTCTTGCCTTAACCAATTTAAGACGGAAAGCATTGATATTCTGATGTTTCGACTTCTACTTTTCCCCAGATTTAAACGTTTAGCTATGGTCTTGTTTGCACCCGCAATTGCCACCCAAACCGTTCCAACTGGTTTTTCTTCGGTTCCACCCTCCGGACCTGCGACTCCCGAGGTAGCTATTGAGTAGTCTGTTTGCAGAGTTTTTCGAATACCTTCTGCCATTTCCTTAACTACCTGCTCACTCACCGCGCCATGTTCAAAGAGGGAATGCTCTTTCACCCCGAGAAGGGTCATTTTTACTTTATTGCTATACGCCACTACCGAGCCTAAAAAATGTGCTGAACATCCTGGAACAGCAGTGATCTCCTGGGCTATCAGTCCACCGGTACAACTTTCGGCAACACTAAGGGTGAGGTTTCTTGACTGAAAAAGCCTTTGTATAGCCATGGCAACGGTATCTTTCTCCCTGCCAAAAATATATTGTGGAACTCTTTTCTCTAATTCAGAGACGTACTTCTCAATTTTCTTTCGTACTCTTTCCCTGTCCCCATTCTCGGCATGGGCTGTTAGGCGAAGTTTAACCAAACCAGGAGAAGGAAGGTACGCCAATGAAATACCATCATTTCTAAGAGCGTTCTCCCAGTCCCGTATCTGCTCTGCAAGGAAACTCTCGCCAATTCCTTGCGTTTGTATGGTTTGATGAATTATGGTTTTTGTTGGAAAAAACTCTTGAATGTTTCTAAACCCATGGTCTAGCATAATACCCTTCATCTCGTAAGGCACTCCAGGCATTGAAATCAACACTTTCCCATTTTTCTCAAACCACATTCCCATGGCAGTACCTCGAACATTTTCAAGGATGATGGCATCCTTTGGCAAGTCTGCCTGCTTCCTATTTGACTCCAACATTTCTAGACCTTTGGATTTAAAATAGGAATCAATCTTATTCAGGACATCGTGTTTGCGCTCCAGAGAGGTTCCAAAATAATCTGCTAGAGCCTCTTTCGTGATGTCATCTTGAGTAGGTCCAAGACCTCCCGTCATTAATATAAGGTCTGCATGCCGAAAAGAGTCATCAATAGCCTCTCTTATTGAGGAAGCGTCGTCGCTTATAGTGACGACTCTATTTAGTTGAATTCCGTGCAGGTGGAGTTGCTCCCCCAGCCAAGCAGAATTGGTGTCGACCGTCTGCCCGATGAGTATTTCGTCACCAATAGTAATTACCTCCGCTTTCACGGGTGCAAAACTACAGATTATATAAGGGCCAAAACAAAAAGAATCGGGGCACTTGCTGATTTAGATTTCATGCAAGAGGTATATGGGTTGATTACTGTGCGTCGTGATAAGTTGGCTGGTTAGCCGAATGATGCTTTGTATATGCAGCACACTGCTGTTGTCCGCCAGAACAAGACTGCATAAGCGCAATCACCGCGATACCTAAAATTAGTGCGAATAACTTTTTCATGTGGTGAGTTCTTTATTCAGGCGATTATACCCTATTCATACTGCGAATGTTACAAAATGGTATTTCTTCTACCGTTTATCCTGAAATCACCCCACTCAAATAGTACTTTGTTAAATATTGGTACTTTGTTTTGCATAGTACTGTATAATTATATTATGTTTGTCCTGATTAAACGTTAAACAAACTAAGCAAATGACATTTCAAAAGACAGAATCACCAAGCGAGAAAGGCTATCTAGCTTGGACTACAGTTCTGGAAATTAGAAAAGAATGACTCCATTATGAAAATTGAAAACACTAAAGCGCAAATGCGGAAGGGAGTCCTCGAGTTCGTAATTCTCCAGCTCCTTAATCAAAAAGAGATGTATCCTTCGGATATTATCGGTGAGTTGAAAGAATCAAAACTCATAGTTGTAGAAGGCACATTATACCCTTTACTCACGAGGCTAAAAAATTCAGGGCTCCTCGATTACCGCTGGGAGGAATCAAAATCTGGACCTCCCAGAAAATATTACAAACTCACCGAGCTAGGAGAACAGTTCCTATCCGAGCTGAGTCAAACCTGGAACGAACTGGTTCACGCAGTTAATCAAACCACTACCAAGGACTGACAAATATGAATAAGACTATAAACGTAAATATTGGCGGGAGGATCTTCAGTGTAGAAGAAGATGCCTTTGCCCAACTGGAAAAATACCTTCGAACACTTAGATCATCATTTGAAGGACATCAAAGTGCAGATGAAATCATCTCTGATATCGAATTAAGGATTTCTGAACTCTTTGCAGAGAGGATAAACGAATCAAAACAAGTCATTGTAATTCAAGACGTTGAAGCAGTAGTTACCATCATGGGAAAGCCTGAAGATTACCTTGATGAAGATGATGAGGATGAAAGAGAATTCACCAAAGCCAAAAGCTCTAAGAAATATGAGAAACGAGTGTTTAGAGACCCCGACGGTAAGATTATCTTCGGAGTTTGCGGAGGCTTAAGCGCATACTTTGGCTGGGACCCAATTATTCTTAGGGCAATATTCGTCCTGACAACTTTCGTTTGGGGCACTGGACCTTTGATATACATCATCCTGGCTCTCATCATTCCAAAGGCAAAAACTACAGCTGAAAAACTCCAAATGAAAGGTGAGCCGGTTACGGTTGACAATATTTCAAAAAAAGTGAATGAGTCTTTTTCCGGAATGAAGGACGACATCAAAGAATTTGGTGAAAAGCATGACATCAGCAGTGAGAGTGTAAATAGTGCTGGAAAACAAATAGGTGACGTCATTGGAGATTTCTTCGAAGCATTTGGAAAATTTCTGAAAGTAATACTTCGCGTTTTAGGCAAGGTTATCGGAGTATTCTTGTTCATCGGCGGTGCGTTCGGCCTTATGGCCATCATCACGAGCCTAATTGGCATAGATTCTTTTGCCGAAGCAACGGGGGACCGAGAATTCATGGAGTTTGTCAAAGCGATGTATACAGACTCACCAAAACAGGGATTTTTCATCATCGGTTGCTTTTTAACTGCCGGAATTCCTTTGATAGCAATGCTCTTAATCGGGATCAGACTGCTATTTACCAGAATAAAATATCCTGGTGTGATTGCGATCTCAATGGTATTGCTTTGGATTTTAGGCATGGGGATACTGACCTATAGCGGAGCAGATTTAATTAGACATAGAGACACCAGTACTGAGTTTACACAAACTCTTCCACTCCAGCTGGACAATACAATTGATACGCTAACACTCGATATAGAAGGGGCCAACTCACCTCGCATCAAGTTTCGAAACAGGTTTATGGAAGGTTCAATTTTTTATGAAGGTGGTGTAACAATTCCGTGGGCTGACTCGACTAATGTATTGTACGTAGGAAAGAACCGAATAACGGTTAGGCAATCTGCAGGCAAAAAGTTCTTACTAGAAGTCGAAAAATACGCGAAGGGAGCTACTGATAAAGAGGCGCTAATGAATGCTAGAGAGATTATTTCTCACCACCAGGTTTCATCAGACACCTTAAAGATTTCTCCATATTTCGTTCTGGGAGATGGTACTCGATTGCTATCTCAAAGAACAAGATACACGCTTTATGTGCCCATTGGCAAGGCGGTGCACTTCGCTACCAGGTCTGAAGACATTATTTATGACATTCCAAATGTCTCTTACACGCATGATAGAGACATGATAGGAAAAACATGGGTAATGACGGAAGAAGGGTTAAAGTGCACGTCTTGTGAAAATAGGGATGAAGACAATGAAGAAACTGATGTAGATGCAAACATTGAAACCAGTACAATCATCATAGGTTGAAAAAAAAGCTAACCATTAAACAAACAAAACCAATAGCGAACCCTTTAGACGGGGTTCGCTATTAAGACTAAAAAACATGACTAAGAAATATACACCGGCACTCCTCTTAATGACCTTTTTTGTTTTGGCGGCTTTTCTAACCATGATATACGGATTTACACATGCCGCGCCATTCAACAATCAAACGGACCTCCTAGAGCAAAACTCGTCAAGTTACACCCTGCCCAATATTGTCCCTACCGTTTGGCTTGGAAACCATTGAGATTTTGGACTGAGATTCTCAGGGTAGCATAAAATGAGGACTGGGAATTGCTATCTTTGCACTCGCAAAAGACCACCCACATGAAGACTGAAGAGCAGGCCATTTCCTCAGATGAAGAGGTATTTATTCAAGAAATCATTGCAGACTTTAAACTCGCATGTGAAAGTCGAGAAGCCTCTCTTTTAGGAAGAAAAGAAGTACTCACCGGAAAGGCCAAATTTGGAATTTTTGGAGACGGAAAAGAGCTGGCTCAAATAGCAATGGCCAAGCAATTCCAGAATGGTGATTTCAGATCAGGCTACTACAGGGATCAAACTTTTATGATGGCCATTGATTCACTCACCATCAAAGAGGCATTTGCTGGGCTGTATGCTCATCCAAATGTTGAAAAGGAGCCTGCGAGTGCTGGGCGTCAAATGGGCGGGCACTTTAGCACCAGAAACCTAGACGAGTCTGGGAATTGGAAAAACCTAACCGCACAAAAAAATTCTTCAGCTGACATTTCTCCTACAGCTGGGCAAATGCCCAGACTTGTCGGGCTTGCCCAAGCATCAAAGATTTATCGAAACAATGAAGAACTTCATTCTGGTTTTGAAAATTTTTCAAACAAAGGAAACGAAGTGGCTTTTGGAACCATAGGTGATGCAAGCACAAGCGAAGGCCTTTTTTGGGAGTCTATTAATGCAGCAGGTGTCCTTCAAATTCCAATGGTGATTTCAATTTGGGATGATGGATACGGCATTTCGGTGCCGAAGAAATACCAAACCACAAAAGGAAATATTTCAGAAGTGCTAAAAGGTTTTCAAAGAGATGAAGAGTCTCCGGGCTACGAGATGTACAGAGTCAGAGGTTGGGATTATGTGAATTTGGTAAAGACTTACGAAAAAGCCGTGGCATTAGCACGGGAAAAACACATCCCAGTCTTTATTCACGTTGAAGAAATGACTCAGCCACAAGGGCATTCTACTTCGGGATCTCATGAGAGGTACAAGAGTAAAGAGCGACTCGAGTGGGCAAAAGAGTATGACTGTATAGCCAAGTTTAAGGCTTGGATAATTGAGCATGGCCTAGAGACAGAAGAAAATTTGAACACCATTTCAAAGCAGGCCAAGAAGCAAGTCAGAGCAGCTCAAAAAGAGGCGTGGAAGGAATTTCAGAAGGAGATATTAGATGAAAGATCGAGCCTCTTTGAGATCCTAAAATCTGCCAATCAAAATCAGCAATTACAAGGGATAATTTCAGCACTAGAATCGACATCAGAACCTATTCGGAAAGAGATCATCTCGGGAGCACGGCAGGCATTGTATTCAATGCGCGGAATGGATAGTCCAGCGAAACAAAGTTTGCAAGAATGGATCAAACGTGAAAATTCTAAAAACTTCCGTCGTTATAGCTCTTATCTGTACAGCGAAAGTGTGAATTCTCCTCAAACAATTGACGAAATTAAGCCCTCTTTCGATTCTGAAGAACTTGCAGATGGAAGAATCATTCTCAGGGACAATTTTGAAGTACTCTTCAATCGCCATCCAGAACTGCTAACTTTCGGTGAGGACGTTGGGAAAATTGGCGGAGTGAATCAAAGCATGGAAGGGATGCAAGAAAAGTTTGGGGAGATCAGGGTTTCTGATACAGGTATTAGAGAAGCCACTATAATGGGACAAGGCATAGGGCTAGCTATGCGCGGCTTGCGTCCGATAGCTGAAATTCAATACTTAGACTACCTTCTTTATGCACTCCAAATAATGAGCGATGATCTGGCCACAGTGCATTATAGAACCAAAGGAGGACAAAAGGCTCCCTTAATTGTTAGAACCAGAGGCCATCGACTTGAAGGCGTTTGGCACTCAGGCTCACCCTTGGGAACTATTCTTGGAGCCATTAGAGGTGTGCACATCTGCGTGCCTCGAAATATGACGACTGCAGCTGGCATGTACAATACCCTGATTAAAGGAGATGACCCGGCTCTTGTGATTGAACCCCTTAATGCCTATCGAACCAAAGAGAAAATGCCTTCCAATTTAGGTGACTTCACGGTGGCTCTGGGGGTGCCAGAAGTTTTAAAAAGAGGAACGGATGTTACCGTTGTATCTTATGGTTCTACTTGTAATATTGCTCTTGATGCGGCAGAAACTCTAGAAGAAATGGAAATTAGCGTAGAACTACTCGATATACGCACGCTAATTCCATTTGACAAACACCACAAAGTGCTTGAAAGCCTGCAAAAGACCAATAGGCTGCTTATTGTAGATGAGGACGTTCCGGGTGGTTCTTCAGCTTATATCCTTGACAAGGTATTAAACGAACAAGGAGGCTTTAAATCCCTTGACAGCCAGCCAATTACACTATCAGCCCGCGATCACCGCCCGGCCTATGGCACAGACGGTGACTATTTTTCGAAACCCAGTCGAGAAGACATAATTGAGGCGGTTTACGGAATAATGAGCGAAGCCGATCCAAGCAGATTTCCACCTTTTTACAATTGAGCCTTACCTTCAAAAAAGAGTCAACAGTTCAAGTGTGAAGAAATTATTTTCTAAAAAACAGATCTGGAACTCGCCTCCCTTGGCTGATTTAATTATTTTGGCTTTTTAAGGTGTAAACTAGACACCATTATTCGACTACCTATGAATTTGAAGATCGCGCAACAAAGTAGTGTGCTTGTGTTCTTTCTGCTGTTTTTTTGCCTTGATTGTCTCAGCCAAGGCACTATTTATGGAACCATTTCCGACGATGACACAGGGGAGACTCTTATTGGGGCGTCTATTGTTATCAAAGGAACCACCACTGGCACAACGACAGATATCGATGGAAACTTTAGCTTGGACGTGAATCAAAGTCCACCAATAACTGTGGTGGTAAACTTTTTAGGTTACACTCAGAAAGAAATCACGGTCAACTCTTTCGATGAAAAAGTAAAAGTGTCGTTGAGTACCGATAAAGTATTGATAAACGAGGTGGAAATTGTTGGTAGCCGAATTAGCGAGAAAACAAAGCAAGCTCCGCTCACGGTTGAATCCATGGATGTAATAGCCATCAAAGAGGCGCCATCTGGTAATTTTTATGAAGGACTGGGTAACTTAAAAGGAGTGGACATCACTTCTGCGAGTCTTGGATTTAAAATCATCAATACACGTGGCTTTAACAGCACATCACCAGTAAGATCATTGCAGTTGATTGATGGAGTTGATAATCAATCACCGGGTTTGAATTTCTCCCTTGGAAATTTCTTAGGTGCTTCAGATCTTGACGTGCAGTCAGTTGAGATCATTGCCGGTGCGAGCTCAGCATACTACGGCCCTGGTGCTTTCAATGGAGTAATTGACATGAAAACCAAAGATCCATTCCTTTTCCCAGGACTTACAACCTCACTAAAAGTAGGTGAAAGATCCCTCTTCGAAGGAGCTTTGAGATGGGCTGATGTGATCAAGAATAAAGATGGTAAAGACAAATTTGGATATAAGCTCAATGTATTCTACTTAAGCGCCTTGGACTGGGAAGCAGAAAACTACAATGCAGTGGATGGCCTTGCGGTGGATGAAAACAACTACTCCGGATATGATGCAGTAAATATTTATGGAGACGAAGTGACGACTGGTGGAAACATTTTTGACAATGATATAAGCGCAAGTATTGATAAAGTACCTGGTCTGACCAGAGTTTATCGACCCGGATATCGCGAAGTCGACTTGGCAGATTATGACACAAAAAACCTCAAATCCAGCGTAGGATTATACTATAAACTTAAAGAGGATTTAGTCGTTGACTATTATTTCAATTATGGAAACGGTACGACTATTTACCAAGGGGATAATCGATACAGTCTTAGAGACATCCAATTCTTTCAGCACAAAGTGCAGATTGAAAAAAAAGACAAATTCTTCTTCAGGGCCTACGCGACCACCGAAGACGCGGGGAATAGTTATGATGCCGTCCTTACAGGGACAATAATGTCTGATACTCATTTACCCGAAGGACAGTATTACCAATTCTACGGAACGCAATATGAGCAGTTTATTAATGATACCATCGAGACAACTGGTCTTTTCCAATTGGGAATGCCCAATCAAAACGATCCAATTTATGCGGATAGCAGGCCCAATGCTGGAGATTTCGTCACAGACGAGGGTTTTGATAGCGAAGGGTTTGCGGCGGCGACAAATGAGTGGCGAAGTGTAGTGCAAGGAGACCAGATGCAGTGGGCTTTGGAAAATGCTCAGGCTATGCAAGACTACAATGAATTTATTGAAAGGAGAACGAAAAATTTAGGGGAAAACCCATACTTTGAACCAGGCACTGCGAGATTCGATTCCTTATTTAACGATGTTACTTCTAGACTTTTTACTGAGGGTGGTTCGAGATTTTTTGATCAGTCCAGTCTCTATCATGCCCAAGGACAGTACCAATGGGATACACGATATGGTAAAATTAGAGTCGGTGCAAGCGGAAGACTATACAGACCGAATTCTCAAGGTACTATTTTTGAAGACACACTACAATACACAAGGGAGACCATCATAAACGAAAATGGAATCGCCGAAGTTATCCGCACTGACTCTAGTTTCAAAGAGGTAACTAATTGGCAAGCGGGTGCATATGTGGGTTGGGAGAAAAAGTTTGTTGATAACCGGCTTACTGTGCAAGCCACTTTACGAATAGATAAAAACGAAAATTTCGATGCCATATTCTCACCCGCGGCTAGCCTAGTTTTCCAGCTCAATGAGAATTCAACCATAAGAGCTGGTGTCTCTTCTGCAGTGCGAAATCCTACCATGGCTGATCAGTTTTTGTATTATGACGTCGGCAGAGCCATTCTCCTCGGCAACTTATCTGGACAGGATTCTCTTATTACTCTGGAATCTTTTGATGAAGCAAGGAATCAAGCAACATTTGGGTGGAATCAACTTGAATTTTTTGATGTGGCTCCAATTAGGCCTGAACAGGCCCGAACATTTGAATTGGGATATCGAGGAACTTTGTCTGATAAAATATACTTGGATGCCAGTTACTATTATACTTTCTACGAAGACTTTATTGGATTTAATATTGGCGCTACATTTCCTTACACGCCGGAGGCAGGATTTCCCGACTTGAGCAGTTTTCAAGTATATAGGGTGGCGGCCAATGCCAATGAAACTGTAACTACGCAAGGTTTTGGAGTTGGTGTTAACTATTATTTTTACAAGAATTATGCGTTAAACGCTAACTATAGTTGGAACAAACTCATTAGTGGCGATGACGACCCCATTATACCCGCTTTTAATACTCCTGAGCATAAGGTTAATCTTGGAATCAGTGCAAGAGACCTAAGAACAGACTTTGGATTCTTTACACTAAAGAATTGGGGATTCAGTGCCAACGCCAAGTGGGTAGATGGCTTCATCTTTGAAGGAAGCCCACAGTTTACTGGTTTCGTCCCATCCTATTACATGGTAGATGCGGCGGTAACTACAACTTTTAAGAAAATCAACACCACTCTAAAACTCGGAGCCTCCAACCTCACTGATAACCGAGTCTTTACTGTTTATGGAGGGCCAATTATCGGAAGGATGGCATATTTCTCTGTTGTATATGAATGGCTGGACAGATAAAAAGCTTAATTTTAGCAGTACACCTATAAATTCAATAAAAACAAACACGTATGAAGAATAATCTACAAATCCTGAGTTTGATGGCGCTTTTATTTGTCGCCTGCAATACCGAAGCTCAACGTTACGCTTCGGAAATATTTACCACTAACCAACTCGAGTCAGACGTTGTATACGGGGCAAATGTAGACCCTTTTTCTATGTCGGGTGCAGCAGAAGATCCCGCCACATGGGGTGCAGAAATGGGGGCTTTGAACGCGAACATCGATAATAGCGAGCCCTTCCCGATTGAGTTCTTTACACCCAATGCAGTTCTCCCCGAAGAGGATCAAACTTTAGTAAAGCTGGTCTCTCTCGAAATGGATATTTACACCCCTCCTGCGGATGACGATGTAACGGAAAGACCCTTAATCATCTTTATCCATACTGGAAACTTTCTCCCTGCACTCTTTAATGGAGGGATCACAGGGGATAAGATTGACAGCGCTGGAGTGAATCTTTGCAGGCAGTGGGCAAGAAGAGGATTTGTTGCCGCTTCGATCAATTATAGATTAGGTTGGAACCCTACTTCTACGGATCCCGATGTTAGAAGAGGTTCTCTCCTTCAAGCCGTATACAGAGCGCTGCATGACACTCAAAGTGCAGTTAGATTTTTTAGAGCATCAGCGGTCGATGGAAACCCATACGGAATAGATCCAGACAAAATTGTATTGTTTGGTCAAGGATCGGGAGGATATGTGGCGCAAGCCTACATCACACTCAATGATTACATCGAAGAAATTGCTAATCTTCCTAAGTTTATCGGTGTTGATGGACCATATGTTCTAGAATCTGTAGATGGAGACATTGATGGTGGTCCAGGCGCAACTAGACTTCCTGATCCAAGACAGGAGGCAGGTATTTCCAAAGAGGTAAATATGGCTGCAAATGCCGGTGGCGCATTGGCGGACATCTCATGGCTGGATCCAGGAGAGGCTCCAATGGTTTCCATCCACTGTGTCAGAGACCCGTTTGCTCCTTTTGATGATGGAACAGTTGTAGTACCGACAACCAATGAAAACGTGGTTGATGTAAGTGGTGCCAACGTCTTTATACAAGAAGCTAATGACAATGGAAACAATGCTATTTTCCAAGACATGCCATCCGACCCTTATACGGATAGGGCCAGATCACTCTATGGTGAAACCTTTGATTACATTCTACCTACTCAACCCACAATAACAGTAAGTAGCACTCCCGAGGGACTATTTCCAGTTGTTGTTCCCATTAATGAACCCATCCCAGGCACTCCTTTCTTCAACGAGTCTGGACCATGGGACTTCTGGGATGAGCCAACACTCCAAGCCGTTGTGGCGGCGACTAATGCTGCGATTGGAACTGAATTCAATGCCGATGAACTTCATCAGCAGGGACTTCTTGGTAACCCAGGGATGAGTCCTGACAAAGGATTGGCATATATTGATACCATTCAAGGGTATACAGTTCCCAGAATCATCGCAGCTTTAGAATTACCCCTAAATGTGGAAGACGAGCTCGTATTCGAAAGTTCTACAAGCATTTATCCAAACCCAACGAAAGGGGAACTGACTATCAAAAATGATGAATTCATCATCCAAAGAGTTGAGCTTATGGACATCACAGGACGAGTGGTAGCTAGTGAAGTAGTAAATGCTGGAATTCACACTGTGAATAGGCAGGACTTCAGTGATGGAGTTTATTTACTCAACATCTATTTTGATCAAGACAGCAGAGTAACGAAAAAAGTACTCTTCAACTAAGCGTCTCAATAGAATTCTAGTCAAAGCCTCTTCGGTCTCCGAAGAGGCTTTCTCTTTATATTTGAATTGTGAAAAAACATACCGAAAAAGAATCCTTTCACAAAGACCTCGATTTGAAAACCATCGAGGAAATTTTGATTGGGATCAACTCAGAAGATGCCAAAGTTCACCAAGCGATTAACGAGAAAACCTCGGATATCAAAACCTTGATTGATGCTATACTACCCAAAATGCAAAAAGGTGGGAGACTCTTTTATATTGGAGCCGGAACGAGCGGAAGACTTGGTATTGTAGACGCTTCTGAATGTCCGCCTACCTTCGGAGTGCCACATGGACTAGTTGTTGGACTTATTGCAGGTGGTGATCAAGCCATAAGAAAGGCGGTAGAATTTGCAGAGGATAGCGAAAGTCAAGGATGGGAGGACCTGCAAAAACATGAAATCGACGAGTTAGACTCAGTAATAGGAATTGCTGCTTCCGGAACGACACCTTACGTCATTGGAGCAATTTCGGAGGCTAAAAAACATGGAATTTTGACAGGAGCGATTACTTGCAATGAAGGCTCTTCCCTATCTCTCGCAGCAGATTATCCAATCGAAATAATAACTGGCCCAGAGTATGTAACTGGAAGTACTCGCATGAAAGCCGGTACCGCACAAAAGCTGGTTCTGAACATGATTTCCACGTGCCTTATGATTAAACTTGGGAGAGTGAAAGGCAACAGGATGGTAGATATGCAATTGAGCAATAATAAGCTGGTAGATCGAGGAACTAAAATGGTCATGGATGCGTTAAATATCGACTATAAAAAAGCCAATGAACTGCTGCTCAAAACAGGCAGCGTCCGAGCGGCGATTGAGAAGAAATAGTAAATGCACACCATAGAGCCTTATTTTGGATGGAGGGGAATTTATGTGGCGGAAGAAGACCCAAAATCTCCATTCTATGGAAGAGAATACAGTGAGTTTGAGTTTACCAACCAGCTCTACAATCACCTTGTACATCCGCAATGGGACCAGTTTGGATCGCCTTCACTTTTTGTAAAAATCCTCTACGCAAATTATGACTCTGGGCATGCAATTTTAGAGCTTTTGGGAGAGTGGAATGACTGTCTCCACAATGACATCATGTTCCTGAAAAGAGAACTTGCCGACTATTTAATTGATCTCGGCATCAATAAATTCATTCTGATTGGTGAAAACGTTCTGAACTTTCACTATTCTGATGACTGTTACTATGAGGAATGGTTTGAAGATCTTGCTGAAAATGATGGTTGGATTGCTTTGGTTAATTTCTCAGATCATGTGTTGGGAGAGTTCGGCAATGTTGGAGCAGACAGCTACTTCGTAATTGGTGGCAGGTTGCAAGAAATGAGCTGGCGCACGAAGAAACCTCAAGTACTGTGCGAAGCAATTTCCGGATACATCGAAAAACGATTACTCCTCTCCTAGCACTTTTATACTCTTTACGAGGCGCTTATCAATTGGAAATGTGAAATCCTCTGTGGACAATTGATCAAGTGCTTTCCATTCAAACTCGTGGTTATTTTCCAAAGAAAAAAGCTTGTCGAGAGTCAATATTTGTTTCGGTATAACCACGTAATAAATCGATATAACTTGATGGGATTTGTCAAAAGCAGACGCTACGAAAAAGTCAGTCGTATAAAAGTGTCTAGCCACGTCTACGACCAAACCAGTCTCCTCCTTAAACTCCCTAATGACACAATCTTTTGGCCCCTCACCAAACTCTAATCCACCTCCAGGTAGTTTAGTAAACGAAAAATCATTGATCTTTTCATGGCTCAATAAAAGGTGTTTCTTCCATATTAGTATTCCATAAACTCTGACGTTAAAAGGAAAACTCACCTGTTCAGACTTTAATTGCTCTCATCATTTCTCTTTTACCTGGAGCCCCAGGAATCTTCTTTACCTCAAACCCTGATTGGATCAGATTTCTGCGAGCAGAACCTTTTGAAGCATAGGTCACCAATATTCCTCCTTTTCTAAGTAGACTACGGCATATTTCAAAGGGTCTTAATTCCCACATTTCGGATTGAGCTCGATGACCAAAAGCATCATAGTAAATGATGTCGTAATTAGCCGTCTCTCTATTGAAGTTAAAAAAGTCCTCTTCGATTTTTTCGAGCACAAAAAATTCACTAATCGCAATTTGTTCGCCCCAAGGTGCCTGGGCAATTTTCTCGCTTTCCGCCGTATATGGATCAGATTCAATCAAATTAAAATACTCGAGTTTGCGATAATCACTCTCTTTCAATGGAAACTTTTCAATAGAGGTGTAAAAGACTTTTTTTTGGTAAAGTCTAGAATAATAAGCGGTCAAATAGGCGTTTAAACCCGTTCCAAAACCCATTTCGAAAACGTTCAGCTGATCCACGTCTTTATTATCTATGAGGTACTGCAATCCAGATTGTATGTAGACGTGCATAGATTCTTGCAATGCACCATGATTGCTGTGATAGGTCTCATCCAGACTTTGCAAGTACAACGTTTTACTTCCATCTCCTGTAATTACATGTTTGAAATTCATGAGCGCGTTAGAGTTACAATTTTGTCATCATACGGATAAACAGACCGACCAATCAAATGTTAAATTCACGAAAAATTTCATCGATATGAAAAGAATAGTGGGAATTCTGGTTGCGATCTCTTTTNTTCACCAAGGAACAGCGCAGAATTGGGTCAATTTGATGTTGGACAATGAGGTTAACTTCTATGAGGTAAAGGATGCATTTGAGGAGGAATGGTCGCAAAATGAGTCCATTCGAGGAACTGGGCATAAGCAGTTTAAGAGATGGGAGCACTTTATGGAACCAAGAGTCTATCCTTCAGGTGAGAGGGTATCTGGAAAATATTTTATGGACGCTCTTGCCGACAGGAACAAAATGAACTCAAGTTTGATGAAATCGGACCAACTATGGGAACCGGTAGGGCCCACATCATGGTCCGGTTTTGGCTGGAATCCGGGTCTCGGTCGTGTAAACGCTAGCTATGTGGACCCTACAAATTCTGAACATATTTATGTTGCCACACCCGCAGGAGGCCTTTGGGAATCTCTTGATGACGGACTATCTTGGAATCCGTTAACTGATTCTCTCGTAGCAATTGGCGCCAGTGCGATAGCTGTGAATCCTCAGAATACGGATATTATTTATCTAGCAACTGGAGACGGAAACGCAGGCGATACGTATAGTTTTGGAGTAATAAAATCAATTGATGGAGGAAACACTTGGGAATCCACTAATCTTGGTTTTGACATTCCTGAACAGGTCCGCTGTACTGATATGATTATGGATCCCACCAATCCAGATAAGCTTATTGTCACCTCTTCAGAAGGAGTCTTTGTGACTGAAAATGGAGGCGATACCTGGAACCAACCAATGGGTTCATTTATGCGAGATGTTGCCATTCACCCAGGAAACCCTGAGATCATTTACGTTTGTGGAACTACCTTTCATAAGTCTGTGAACGGTGGACAGTCATTTTTTCAAATCAGCTCAGGATTGCCATCAAGCTCGGAGGTAGTTCGGATGGAAATGGCAGTTACACCAGCAAATGAGGACTTGGTTTATATTCTAGCAGGAAACGACTTTGATTTTGGTTTTCAAGGGTTTTACAGAAGCACCAATGAAGGTGAATCATTTACTCAAATGAGTAATTCTCCCAATCTTTTAGGATACGCTCAAAGCGGTAATTCTGATGGAGGTCAAGCATGGTATGACTTAGCCATAGCGGCATCGCCTACTGACGAAGACCGCGTATATGTAGGAGGAATTAATGTTTGGGAAACCACAAATGGAGGGAATAGCTGGTCAATAAAATCGCATTGGTACTATCCACCCAATATTGGCTATACACATGCGGATATTCATTCTTTAGATTTCTTTGGAAACACTCTTTATTGCGGAAGCGACGGAGGGATATTTAGGTCATCGAACAATGGCTCCAGTTGGGAAGATATCACTGAAGGACTGCAAATCAGTCAGTACTATAGAATATCAGTATCACAAACTGATCCAGACAAGATTCTCGCCGGCTCTCAAGACAACGGAACCAACCTATTTTCGGCAGAAGATGGTTATGTACACCTTCTGGGAGGCGATGGAAACGGAGCATCAATTGATTACACAAATGACGATATTATGTACGCTTCATACCCTGGTGGAGCATATCAAAGATCGACCAATGGTGGCCTTTCTTTTGATGATCTCACTGGGGACATCCCTGAGAGTGGAGCATGGGTTACACCGTTTGAAATACATCCGAGCGATCCCAGCATTTTATTCATAGGCTACTCCAACGTTTGGAAATATGAAAACGGCAACTGGGATCCAATAAGTGATTTTAGCGGAAGCTCTACCCTTCGAGCAATGAAGGTGTCACCAACCAATCCAGACATCATCTTAGCGAGCACCTTTAGTGTGTTGTATCTAACTCAAGACGGCGGTGAATCATGGGAAAATATTAGTTTCGGACTGCCCAACTTATCTATAACCGGAATCGAAGTCGATCCCCAAGACGATGATAGAATCTGGGTGAGTTTTTCTGGGTATGCCCAAGGAGAAAAGATTTATTATTCCCCAGATGCTGGGATAACTTGGGAAAATGTTTCAGATAATATTCCTAACATTCCCGTTAACTGTATTCACTATCTCAACGGAAGCAATGATGGGCTCTACATTGGTACAGACGTAGGAATCTTCTACAATGATGAAAGTTTATCAAGTTGGAGCCCCTACAATAATGGACTACCCAATGTAATAGTGAACCAATTGGTATTTCACTACCCGACCCAGCAGATCTATATGGCAAGCTTTGGAAGAGGTGTGTGGAAAAACGATTTTTTTAATACTGCAGACCTTCAACCCGTTGCAAACTTTTCTTCTAGCGCCAGCGAAGTGTGTCCTGATAACAGTGTAATCTTCACGGATTTATCTCTAAATGTGACGAGTGGAATTGAATGGACATTTGAAGGTGGAGAGCCCTCTACGAGCTCTGAATTAAGCCCGGAAGTAACCTATAGTGAACCTGGTTCATACTCTGTAAAACTCAAAGCTAGTAACGGAGATCTCGCTGACAGTTTAATCGTTGATGAATACATTACAGTTCTTAGTGGTACTGTAGCCCCTTATACCGAAAGTTTCGAGGGGCAGAGCGAGGAATTGGAGGGATGGAGTGTTTCTGATCCGATTCAAGGATTCACCTGGGAGTTTCAACCTGATGTAGGGTTTATGAGTAACAATTCTGTTTTCATTGAAAACTTTAACATCGTCAGCGATAGCGAGTTCGAATTTACTAGCCAAATTATCGACCTGTCTGAAGCTGATACCGCATTTATTTCAATGAGAGCAGCTTTTGCCAAGAAGCTCAGTTCGGGTTATGAAGCGATGAGAGTTTTTATCAATACAGATTGTGGAGAAGAATGGGATTTCAAAAAAGTGTTTACCGCGGCCAATGCACTTCCTTCAGTAGAACCCACTGACGAATACTTCGTACCGAGTAGTGACGAAGACTGGAACTACCTATTAGTAGATAATATTGAACCTGAAGAGAGAACAGAAACTTTTAGATTCAGAATTGTCTTTTTCAATAATGGAGGAAACAATCTCTATCTCGACGATATCAATATATCGCAAAACAATGTTTTGAGTTCGATAGAGCAAGAGGAATTTAATGGAGAAATATTCCTTTTTCCCAATCCAACTATGGGCGATGTTTCCATAAAGGTAAATGTAGACCGACCAGAAAAAGTTGTGCTCAGGTTGATAGGAGCTGATGGCAAGCTAATTATTCAGGATAACCCAGTTCAACTTTCATCAGGTGAGCATACACTTTTGATGTCCATGAATACGTTAACCCCTGGGGCATACATTTTGGAAATCCAAGGAGACTCTGGAGTAGCTCACCGAAAAATCATTCTTTCGAAGGATTAGTAACATATGGTAGGATTAATCAATAATCTTGAACTCAGTTCGGCGGTTTTCTTGTCGACCTTCTGGTGAGTCATTCGTGGCTAATGGCTTAGATTCTCCATAGCCTTTAGCAATCATTCTTGATGGGTCAATTCCTTTGCTTTTTAAATGCTCAACCACTGACTGAGCTCTTTTGTCCGAAAGATTGAGGTTGTAATCGTCTCCACCCACGTTATCAGTGTGCCCTGAGATTTCAACTTTAATGGTGGGATTCTCCACCAAGACTTTTTCCAATCTATCCAGCTCTGCGGTTGACTCTTCTCGAATGGTTGCTTTATCGTAATCGAAGAATATATTTCTCAAAACGATCGTCTCGCCAATTTTAATCCGTTTCATCTTAATCACCTTATAATACTCTCGATATCCAGCAGAATCAGGAATATTAAAATTGAGGGAGTTAAAAAGGTAATTATCGGCATTGACGTTGATTCCGTAGTTTTTCCCGGCAGGTAAAGAAACCAGATACTTCCCTGTAGAGGGCTCCACGTCGAAAGTCGCTAAAACTTCAGCTGAAGCATTGTTAATAAGATCTACTTTGGCTGCAACAGGCTCTAGAGTTTCATCATCCAAAACAACACCCTTGAGAAGGGCCATTTGACTCGTCTTAATTTCGACAGGAGGCTGAAAAGGAATTTCAATTTTTCTTTCGCTTGATCCAGCGATCAATCTATCTTCAACATTTAGTACGGGTTGTTTTTCAGGTCCAAGGAAGGTAAGTCGATAAATATCCTTTTCACCGTATCCTTCTTCACGATCTGATGAATAATAAGCTGTTCGGCCGTCTGCTGCTACGCTGAAAAAAACGTCGTCATCTGGCGTATTAATGGGGATACCAAGATTTATTGGCGTTTTCCATCGATCGGTTTCATATTCGGAAAAGAAAATGTCATTTCCCCCTATAGAATTGTGTCCTTCCGAACTAAAATATAGTGTTTTACCGTCTGGATGCATATATACTCCGTCTTCATCATAAGGAGAATTTACCACTGGCCCCAGATTTCTAGCTTCACCCCAGCGCTCTTTTTCCGAATCCCAATCAGACACATAGATATCTTTTCCCCCAAATCCTCCTTCCCGCTCACTAACGAAGAATAACGATTGGGCGTCAAAACTCAAAGCAGCTGCTGACTCATGCTCCTCCGTATTTATGGTTTTGTAAAGCTGTTTCGGCTTTGACCACTCGTTCTCTTTGAATTTTGACTCATAGATATCACCTCCGCCTTTAACATCACCTCTGAAAACAAATAGAGTCTTTCCATCGGGAGAAAGGCCAGAACCGGCATCATGCCCCGAGGTATTAACATCTTCTCCCATATTTCTTAAGGGCGACCATTCTCCACCAGAGTTTCGGCTGTAATAAACATCTTCGAAGGGAAAATTGTCCGAGTCGTCTTTCAATCCCCCAACATTCGCTTCCCTCCTTGCGGTGAGTATCAAGAGTGTTTCATCTGTAGAAATGAGTGGCGCGTATTCAGGGGCAGCCGAGTTGATTGCACTTCCGAGATTGTCTACCCAAACTCTCACTGGAGTGAGTTCAAATTCTTTGCCGTGTTTTACTTCTTTTAGACGTTTCTGAACATTTTGAAACTCAATCTGCTCACCTTCTGAACGGGTCAACATTAAGAGCTGTTTCTCGTATTCTTCAATTGCCCGGTCCCACTCTGAATTGAGGTGATACGCCCAACCCAACAAGTAATGAATATTATAAGGATCAACCTCCGAATCGAGCTTATATGATTTAAGAAGATAAGGTAGACTTTTTCGTTTCTGAGTAGAGAAGAGATAGCAAACCCCAATCTTGTGATTCAATTCAGCATTGTCTGGATTAAATTCTTGAGCAGCCAAATAATAGGGTATGGCCAAATTAAAGTAGGCTCTTCTGTCCTCTTCAAAAATTTCATCGCCCTCTTTCAAATTTTTCATTGCGGCTTTGAAAGCATCTTTATTGCCTGGAAAGTTCTCCTTCTCAAATGCTACATTTTGGGCAATGATTGAAGTTGTAAAAAGGATCGGTAGAATAAAAACTAGTGCTCTCATCACTCTACGAATTTGCATATGGAACCGCGATAATTAGCGGCATTTTTAATCTTAAATTTTTCAGCCATTTCCCAATCACTGCATGCTCCAGGGAGGTCTCTAATCATCTCACGGGCTATGCCTCGATTTAAATAAGCAAAACCGTAATTGGCATCAATTTTTAAGGCAGCGCTTGCAGCATCTACAGCTTCTTGATATTGCTCCAACTTGATATGAGCAGAGGCGAGATTATTGTATGCATACGCATAATCACTGCTCAGTTTTATCGCTTCTTCAAAGTCGTCTACAGCCTTATCGTATTCTTCATTTAGAAAATAAGCATAGCCTCTATTATTCAAAACCATGGCATCGTTTGGCTCAATCTTTAAGGCATCGGTGTAGGCATCCACTGCTTCCTCATAACGTTCGCGCTTTCGCAAAACCGATCCAAGATTAGCAAAAGCTGATGCCAAATCAGGCTCCACAAGGGTTGCCTGTCTATAATCCCTCTCGGCTAATTTTAAATCATCCAGCATCTGATAAGCTGACCCTCTATCGTGAAGAACAAGTCCATCTGAAGGATGATAGCGCAAATAGGCTGTAAAGTTATCCACCGCCTCTCGATAGGCAGATTCCCTTAGGCTATAATTTCCGATAGCTAAGTGGGCAACTGCTGGCTCATCTTTTCTTTGGATGGCCATTTTATATGCGGCAATTGCATCCTCGTCTCTCTCAAGTGCATCTAGTATTTCAGCACGTGTGATGTATCCCGAAGAAGCTGTATCTACAAGCGACAAATACTGATCGATATCCAGCAATGCACCGCTTAGGTTTTCAAGGGCCAAAAACGCCGAACTCCTGTTGTAATATGCCTTTGAAAAGGACGGCTGAAGCTCAATGGCCTGAGTAAAGTACATGATGGCTGAATCTGTCTCTGAGGATTGGGCCTTTAGTAATCCGGTATTGTACAGGCTGAGCGCCTCAGCGGAGATACCTCCCTCTTGCAAATCACTGCTGAGGGTATCTGCGGCAATCTTTACCAGAAGTGTGTCTTCTTGTGCTGTGAGTAAAGCACAGTAGCAGAAGAAGAATATGGTCAATAGTTTTTTCAAGAGATTTCAGGTTTTGCATGAAGTTAGCAGTTCTCCAAAAAATCTTGCACTCCTCCTCTCGCACTTATTCATCTTCAACGGTTGAAAAGGCTATTTTTGACAAAAATATTTTCCATGGCAAAAAAATCTGTTCTTAATAAAAAGTCTCTGGCGTTTCTAGAAAGCTACATCAACAACGCCTCTCCTACCGGTTTTGAAACTCAGGGCCAAAAGATGTGGTTGGATTACCTCAAACCCTACATAGACGATTATCAAACAGATATATACGGGTCCGTGGCAGCTGTTATTAATCCTGGTCAGGATTACAAAGTGGCTATCGAAGCACACGCCGATGAAATAAGCTGGTTCGTTCATTACATCACCGATAAAGGCTTCATTTACCTTAGAAGAAATGGAGGATCAGATCATATGATTGCTCCAAGTAAAAGAGTAGTCATTCATACCGAAAAAGGCCCTGTTCGAGCCATTTTTGGATGGCCAGCAATTCACACTAGGGGGATCGCAAGCGGCAAGGATGAAGCACCAAGTATGAAGAATATATTCTTAGACTGTGGATGCTCCAGCAAAGAAGATGTAGAAAAATTAGGTGTACATGTGGGTTGTGTAGTCACTTTTGAGGACGAATTCATGACATTGAATGACAGCTATTTTGTCGGGAGAGCATTTGACAATAGAGCGGGTGGTTTTATGATTGCAGAAGTAGCGAGATTACTACATCAGAACAAGAAGGAGCTACCGTTCACACTCTACGTTGTCAATGCTGTTCAAGAAGAAATAGGTCTAAGAGGGGCCGAAATGATAAGCCGCACCTTAGAGCCAGACGTGGCAATCATCACAGATGTTTGCCATGACACACAAACACCCATGATCAATAAAATTGAACAGGGTGATTTCTACTCGGGAAAAGGACCTGTACTTACCTACGGACCAGCAGTACAAAACAATCTGCTCAAAAAAATCCTAAAGACTGCCGAGTCGAAGGCAATTCCATTCCAGCGAGCGGCAGTAAGCAGAAGTACAGGAACGGATACAGATGCATTTGCCTATTCTGGAAAAGGTGTAGCCAGCGCCTTGATTTCTCTACCGCTCAGATACATGCATACAACGGTTGAAACCATTCATCGAGATGATGTAGAAAATGTGATCAAGTTAATCTACGAAACACTTTTGACCATAGAAAAAGGAGAAAGTTTTAGCTACTTTGCCTAGAAAGGCTTTCCTGTTTTCATCCGGTGAAAAGCCCTTGTGAGTTCTCGTAGGTACGCCGATATGGGTTCCATCGCTTCTTGAGTTTCTAAGGATACTTCTTTTCCTGCGAGCCTTAGGGTCAGCACACCATAGAGTGCAGTCAAGGCTGATTCCATGTCACTCTTGGGAACTTTTTCGGCTTTTTTTCGAAAATCTTCTAGGACAGGCTGTACAGCTGTGTAGGCCTTTTTGAAAGGGGCGCTCCGAGTAACTGAAAGCAATGTTTGCTGAAGCATAGCTAGTTCATTAAGAACCTCGTAAGTCTCGAAATGGTGTCCGCTCACTTGAAGTGAAGCCCCCTCCATCTCTTTGGCCATTTTAGACAGCCAAACTTTGGACCTAAGCTTTTCATCCTCGTCTTGGATAGAGGAAAGAATCTCTGAATCGAGCCGAGCGGGATCAAATTCAATTCCGCGCAGAAGATCTTCCATTTGCCATAAAAAAAGGAGATACTCAGAAATATTCTCCTCTTTTTTTAATTGTGCGATGCTATACATTATTCTTTATCCACTTCAGTTCCAGAAGAGAGATCGATCTCATACTGATCGTTGAGTTTAGTTAACACCTCTTGAGTAATATCAAATTTATCCTTGATCCAGAGCAAGTTGCCCCCGACCTGGAAATTTAAAATAATGTCGTAGTGTCCTTCTTTATTGTATTCATCAAGAATTTTATCTACTCTCTCTGTGTACTCACTTTGGAGCTCTATCTCCCTTTTTCGAAACTCCGTAGCAAGTTTTTCTTGAAATTGTTGAATCTCTATATCTAAATTTTGAAGTTCAAGTTGGGCTTCCTGCACTTGCAACTGAGTCATAGTCGCGGCCTGTTTTTGAAGTTCCATAGCTCGATTTTCAGCCTTTCTCAGCTTGCGATTAATTCTCTCTTCTATCACTTTTTGCTCCTTTTCGAGTTCATCTTGCGCATCAATGAGGAAATTATATTTCTCATTAATAGTATCGCCATAGATAAAGGCTACTTTGATCTCAGTGGTCTCCTCTGGGATAGTATCAATTGGCAATTCCTGAGCATTGCCCGAGGTTTCAACTTTGCCTTGATCTTGGCACGAAGTTATTAGAATGCCTGCGACAAGTGCCGCCAAAACAATAGGTCCTTTCATTTTACTTTTTTTTCAATTGAGTGTACCGGCTGCGATAGGCCGTAGCGAAATCATCACCCATTTGCACGAATCTTTTCAAGGCTGAGACAAGAAAGTCATGGCTAAGTATCGCTTCGATTTCATCAAGACCTGTTACTTCGCTTGCATCAATTTTAAAAGACTGCTCTAGATGCGCATCTTCAATTTTTATGATGTATTTATTGTTCCAAGAGAATACCGTGATTTTAAACCTCGGGTGCGGAATTTCTTTAACTACACGCATTTCTGAATTTCAGAACGGCAAAGATAGAAAAGAGATGAAATCTAGTGTCGGTTAACAAACTGCTTATTGGCAGATCTGCCGTTATTATTCTTCTCAAACTCATGGAAGGTAAAAAAGACATCTGAAAGCATCAGCGCGTAATCTTTCCCGATCTCGAGCATGTCTTCGTCAAATTTCTCGTACATCCATTTGACTCTGATTCTAAATCCTAATTTCTGAAGTTCCGATAATTTATGGAGGATGGATAGGATTCGCTTAGACGAAGCTATATTAAAGAATTCCAGTTTGAATTGAAACTCTATTGTTGATGGGCTGGCTTGCCCAAGTTGATCTACCCACTTTAGTATGGGTAGGTAAAAGGATTCGGCATCAATGGGAATGGATCGACCCTCCACCACGCAAAGACCACTCGCCTTGTCCAGGCTGACTTGAGGTGTTGATTTCGTTGCTTTAAAGTAAAGTGCCTCCATAATTTTGATTGCAATACTTTTACCTCACTCTCTATCTTAAAGTTCTGTTTTAAATTGATTTTATCCAAAGAAATTCTACCAATACCCAAATCAGATAGACCAAGACGCTCATGCTTAGGATTAGCTTGACGTAGAAACTAATCCCAATTTGACAAAGAATTACAGACTCAGGAGATCTTTAAACTTTGTAGACTGCCTTCGCGATACCTCTAATTGATCTCCAGATTTCAATTTAATCTGTAAGCCACCATTAAACCAAGGTTCAATATGTATCACCTCTTTCAGGTTGACAATAAATTTCCTGTTTATCCTAAAAAAATCCTTGTCAACCAATCTCTTCTCGAGATTATTAAGACTTTTCAGGATAAGTGGCTTGCTATTGCCAAAATACACCCTTACATAATTCCCTTCTGATTCAAACATGCGCACATCACGAAGGGTTACAAACCAGCATTTATCGCCATCTTTAAGGAAAATCTGATCGTCCAAATCAAGAACAGAATCATTTTCAGATTCAATGGTATCCTCTTTGGTTTTTTCTTTTCGTTCCTGAACGCGTTGGAGCGCATCCCCTAGTCTTGCCTCATCAACTGGTTTAAGCAAATAATCAAGCGCATTTACTTCAAAAGCGCGGATTGCGTAATCATCATAGGCAGTCACAAAAATCACCTCTGGAGTAGAGTTGAGCTCTTCCAAAAGCTCAAACCCAGTCTTTCCTGGCATTTGGATATCGAGAAAGATCAAATCGGGATCATGTTGCTCGATGAGCTCTTTTGCTTCATCTGCATTTTGAGCTTCAGCTATGATCTCAATATTCTGATGTCGAGCCAATAGGTTAGAAAGTTCTTTACGAGCTAGTCTTTCGTCATCAACTAAAATTGTCTTCATTTCAATTTTTGATTTTATCGCGAGGGATTAGGACATTACAAACAACCTTATCTCCTTCATTAAAAATACTCAATTTGGCCTTCTTGCCATAAAGTAGCTTGAGTCTACGTCTGGAATTTTCCAAACCAACACCCGTGGATGATCTAGACGATTCAGGCTCGTTCAGGTTACCAGAATTCTGGACAGAAATCTTAATAAAATCATCATCTTGAAAAACTGCTTTAATCATTATCATACCACCTCCTGGCAAATGTGCAATTCCGTGTTTAATAGCATTCTCCACCAAGGTCTGTATGAGCAGAGGTGGTATGGTAAATTTGTAAAAAGTCGGATCTACCTGTATTTCGAAACCCAGTCGCTCTTCGTACCGAATTTTCTCTAATTCCAAATAATCAATGACCACTTTTAGTTCCTCATTAATGCTCACAAACTTTTTCTTCCCAGACGCAAGACTGCTCCTCAGAATGTGGCTCATCTGAGTAATGCTTTTCTTCGCTAGAGAGGGATTTTCATCTACCAAAGCTCTGATACTATTGAGTGCATTAAAAATAAAGTGCGGATTCATCTGAGAACGCAGATTATTAAGTTCTACTTCATTCATAGATGAGGTAAGTCGCAAATTTTTCACTTCTTCTCTTTCGTAGTTTTTCAAAAAAATTGCTGCAAAATAAAGGATGTTCCAGAAGAGAAAAACAGTTGAAAAGGGGATAACCAACTCAAGGATAATCTCATAAGGCATAACAAGAATTGGATCAACATCGGTAAAAAAAGAATCAGAGATCAACCCATAGACCACAGCGGCGATAATACCAATAGCGACGGAAAGAGATATAATTCTAGGGAGGAGGTTGTAAATTTTTGAGTTAAGGAGGCCAGTTTTGATAATAATAAAGCGCATAAAGTGAGAAAGACACATCCCCAGAATGAAGTTGACGATCAAAACCTTGATAATACCAAGACGAACTTCTCCCTCCACAACATTGGTGAAGAGAATTAAGACTATATATCCAAACCAACCAGCAACCTGAGAGAGCCAGTAAAGAGATTTTTCGTCGCTCATACCACAACGAAGATACTAGTCGAAATGAATTTCAATCCGAAATGATTCACCTTAACTTTACTGCTATGAATTTTCTGGCACATCAGCATCTTTCATTTTCTCAAAAACCCATTATGGTGGGCAATTTTATAGCAGATACATTGAAAGGGAAATCATATCGGCGATTACCAACAGAAATTCAAGAAGGAGTTCTTTTGCATAGATTTATCGATAACTATACAGATTCCCATCCTTTAATCCTTCAAGGCAGAAAACTACTTTATCCTCACTTTAGAAAGTATGCTGGTGTAGTGCAAGACGTATTTTTTGATCATTTTCTCGCGAAAAATTGGCAAGAATATCACGAAAGTCCACTTAAAATATTTGTCCAACTTGTGTATGAGGTAATGGCAGAATCGGAACACATTTTCAATGAGAGAGCTTCAAGAACATTTCGATTTATGAGTCAACAAAATTGGCTCGAAAGCTACGCTAATTTGAGTGGAATTGATCAGGCACTATCTGGACTCTCCCGCAGGGCAATTTACCAGTCAAACATGGAAAACGCAATGCCTGCACTGATAGAGCACGGAGAGGATCTTGAAAAAGATTTTAGGGAATTCTATCCTCAGCTTCAAAAAGAATCATTGAAGCACCTGAGCAAAATTCAGGGTTGAAACTTCTTCATTCGATCGCCGTAAAAGGGCATTGCTCCGGCTAATAGAGGCCAATAGATAGCGTATGTTCAAGAATCGCAGTCATATCACTTGGTTGGTGATTTCACTTGTTGCTGCCGTTCCCCAAGGTTGCGAGAAAGATAATTCACCACCTCCATCAGACAGTACCGTCAATTTGGCGCCAGAGGTGGATATAGATCAAACTGACCTAGAGGAAATCAAGGCAAAAGGCAAACTTGTGGCGCTTACTCTCAATACATCAACATCTTACTTCATTTACCGTGGCCATCCTGTGGGTTTTGAATATGAACTACTTAAACGCTTTACTAGAAAAATAGGCGTCGAGCTTGAAATTAAGCTTATTTCGGATGTGAACACAATGTTTGAAATGCTGAATAGAGGGGAGGGCGATATAATTGCATGTAATTTGGCGATCACTCAAGAGCGCCAAACTGAGGCCAATTTCAGCGACCCCTACAACTTTACTAAACTGGTACTGGTTCAAAGACTTCCCGAAAAACATGTGAATTTGAGTCAAAAAAAGTTAAGCGAAAAACTCGTACTCCGACCTCTTGATCTTGAAGGAAAACGGATCTTTGTAAACCAACCTTCCCCGTCTTACGAGCGACTTATCAATATTCAAAAAGAGATGGGAATCTCATTTGAAATTGTCAAAGCCCCCGGGTATGTAGATCCAGAAAAGCTCATTAAGAAGGTAGCAGAAGGTGAAATTGACTACACAGTTGTTGATGATAACCTGGCTAACCTCAATGCAACTTACTACCGCAATATTGACGTTTCGGTTCAGCTGAGCTTTCCTCGCCAGATTGGATGGGCGGTAAGAAAAAGTAGCACGGACCTCCTAGATGCAATAAACAATTGGTTCGACATAGACCGCAACAATTCGGTTCATGCTTACATCTACAAGAAATATTTTAAAGCCCCCAAAGAACGATGGGATGAGTACAATGGTGAATTCTCCTCCCTCAAAGGAAATCGCATCAGTCACTATGACGAATTGCTACAAGAGTATAGCGAAATAATAGAATGGGATTGGAGATTGATTGCCGCACAAATGTATCAGGAGAGTAAATTTCAAGAAGATGCAAGGTCTTGGGCCGGCGCTTTTGGTCTCATGCAATTTATGCCTGCTACGGCTAGAATGTATGGAGTTGATGTTTCCTCGGGACCACGCGAGCACATCAGAGGAGCTATACTTCATCTCAGAAAATTGGAAAATTATTGGCAAGAGCGCATTCCCGATTCTGAAAATAGGATTCATTTCACTTTGGCTTCTTACAACGCTGGGCTTGGCCATGTACTTGATGCTGTTAACTTAGCAACAGAACTAGGCTACGACCCTTTTGTTTGGGAAAATAACGTAGCAGAATGTATCAAACTAAAAAGTCAAAAGGAATACTATACATCAGAAGTTGTAAAGCATGGATATTGCAGGGGCGAGGAGCCGGTCACCTACGTAAAAAAGATTATTGATCAATACAGGCACTACAGTCAGGTAATTAACATCAGTTCGTGACTGAAAACAGTTTTCTCGCGAGCATCTCAAAATCCAAAGCTTCGGTATAATTGCGGTCAGAGTAACAAGTTGCCATCACTTTGAGGTACGCGGGTTCATCATTGTAAGCGACGAACTCAACCAAAACATTACCGTATTTCTGATCAATGGGAAGTTTGATGTCCTTTGATAGGGATGGCTTCATGTAATGACGCTCTACAACTTGCACAGATTGCGCCTTTTCTTGATACTTTTTATCACTTGTATAAAGGGTATAGCCCTCATTGATGACAACTTTTTTAAAGTGATCAAGCAGATATTTGAACTCAATTGCATGAGCTCCAATCCTCTTATCGAAGAAAAAACCGTTGGCTTGGGGTGAACGGTGAAGGTGCACGAGATTATTGCCTTCAGAACTGAGCGCAATTTGGTATTCAGAATTCAGAGAATGGAGTACATCTTTGCCTCTTTCCCCAAGCGACCAATCGCGCATTTGGTACTCAAATTTCTCACTTCTTATCAATTTCTCTTTGATAGGAGCCATTTCTTCAGAGTCTGGTTCTTGCCTGTCCCCAAAAAGCTTCTTTAGAATGCGCTCTACAAATTCTTTTGCCATTAGATTAAATTTGACCTATGAGCAAAAAAAAAACCTTCACAATCCAAAAAACAGCGCGTTATTTTGTTCACGGTGAGGATATAACCAAAGCGAGACGCGTTTGGTTCGTTCTTCACGGATATGGTCAACTTGCACCATATTTCATTCGAAGTTTTGAGCACCTGGATCCGAACGAAAACTTCATAATCGCCCCTGAAGGATTTCATAGATTTTACTTAAATGGATTTTCAGGAAGAGTAGGCGCTTCCTGGATGACAAAGGAAGAAAGACTTGATGATATTGACGATTACNTAAAATATCTGGACGATCTTCGAGATCAACAAACCATCTCCCCAAANCAAGAAACCATTTTATTGGGATTTTCGCAAGGAGTAGCTACTTCTATGCGCTGGCTAGCTCTTGGAAATCATTCAAATTTTGATAAAACCATTTTTTGGGCAGGGTCAATGCCTCAGGATCTGAAACCAGAGGACGCGAAGAATGCACTTGATGAAATAGCAGTGCATTGTGTGGTTGGAAACAGTGACCCATTTCTGACCGAAGAAAATATTGAAAGGGTTAAAACACATCTTAACCAACTTCAAATTAAAGCTATCTGGCATGAATATGAAGGCGATCACAGAATACCAAGAGAGCCTCTCAACAATCTGATTTCCAAAATTTAAATTTCTTTTAAGGTAATATTAACTATCCTTTTAGTTGTTNAACTAATTTTTTAGTTTATATTTGTGCCATGATATCGTTAACAAAAGCNGAAGAGCAAGTGATGCAGTACCTCTGGGAGATGGACGGAGGGTTCGTAAAGGAAATCATTGAAAAGTATCCAGATCCAAAACCTGCCTATAATACTGTTTCAACCATTGTAAGAATTCTTGAGAATAAGGAATTCGTAAATCATGAATCCTTTGGGAAATCGCACAAATATTTACCCTCGGTAAGTAAAGAGGAATACCGCTCATTCACCGCTACCAAAATTATGGACGGATACTTTGAAGGATCACCGAAAAAGCTTGTATCCTATTTTATCAAGAAAAAGGGCATGGATACCGAAGAACTGGATGAGCTATTGAAAATGATAGAACAAGCTAAAACTGGAAAAGCATGAAAGAATTTACTCTATATGCTTTGGAGGCCAATATTTACTTGGCACTGTTTGCAAGCTTTTACTATTTGACCTTCCGCAAAGACCAAAACTACATTGCCAATAGAGCCATCTTAATTGGGAGTATTTTACTGGCATGGAGCATCCCTAGTTTTGATCTGACAGGTTCTCTTTATGAAGTCATTCCTCAANTGGAACTAGCCACGATCCAAATCGGATCGGTGAATGATATTGCCACTAATGGCAGCTATTCTATGGAAAACATTCTACCCCTGCTCTATTCGGTAGGTGTGATCCTTGGACTTGGATCACTTGTCATTCATACCTATAGAATAATTTCAGTCGTTTCTTCAAAACAGAGAGAATCAAAATATGGATTTAGATTCTTTTCAGCGGATTCAAATGACGCATGGAGTTTCTTTAACTATCTCTTCTTGGGTGAAAAGATTCCTCCCGATAACATCGATTGGATTGTTGCTCATGAAAAAGTCCATCACAAGGAGGTACACAGTTTTGATAAAATAGTAGCACTCGCGGCAAAAGTTTTGGGATGGTTTAATCCAGCAGTTTACTATATCGAATATGCACTAGAAGAAAATCATGAATTCAGAGCAGATGAAATGGTCTGTCAACAGTTCAACAATCACACCACCTATTCAAGGATTCTTATCAGTCAGGCAATTGGCGGTGTTTCACATAATCTACTGAGCCATCAGTTTTCAAAAAAATCTTTACTTAAATCCAGAATACAAATGATAAATCAAACAAAACAAACAGGCAAAATGAAGTATCTACTTACCATCCCTGTGCTAGCAGTGGCTCTGCTATTGCACAGTTGTACCAAAGAGGATCCGGTTACCTCAAATGTGGCCGACAATTCAAAAAACACTGAAGCTTCGAACCCAAATGACATGGTCTTCGCAGTGGTCGACAAAATGCCCGAATTTAAAGGTGGAATGGAAGAAATGATGGCCTTTATGGGTGAAAACACAGTGTACCCAAAAGCTGCAGTTGAAGCGGAAGAAACAGGTAAAGTATTTGTGAAATTTGTCATCGATGAAGAAGGGAATGTGACAAATCCAGTGGTGGACGAAGAGCGATCCGTTGGGAGCACTACTTTCTATGGGGCAGCCCTAGAAACTGTCAGTAAAATGCCCGCCTGGACTCCTGGAGAACAAGAAGGAAAAAAGGTAAAAGTAAAGCTTACCCTTCCAATAAAATTTGAGTTAGAATAAGCTTAAGAATCCCACTTTAGCGTGTAGGCTCGGAAGATTTTCCGGGCCTTTCTTTTTATCTTTCCAGCATGAAAATTTGTCTATTAGTTCCGGCTTTAGTCCTTCTTGCAACATCCATTAATGCACAGCATTCACTGGAAATTCTGCCTAGGTACATGAATGAATCTGAAAAGCAAAAAATGCAGAACTATTCTTTCCCATTGTTGGAAAAAGGTACCGAAACACCTCCACCTTTTGATAATTTAAGAACGATGGCCGAGTGGGAGGAAATCCAAGCATTGACCATTACCTGGCAAGGATTTCCTGGAATACTCAAAAGAATCACCAGAGCAGCAGCCGAAGAAACAACCGTTATTATTTTCAGCGAAAACCCATCTGATACCCAAAGCTATCTGCTATCTAACGCTGCTGGGGGTCCACTCAATTCTTTGGAAAACGTTCAAATTGTTGACGCCGAATCAAACTCTATTTGGATGAGAGACTATGGCGCTAATACCGTATATGGAAACAGAGTAGATACATTGGTTCTGGTGGACTGGATTTACAACAGACCTCGACCAGATGATGATGTCATCCCTGAAGTTCTGGCTGATGAATTGGGCCTTGAACTGTATACGACAACTGCCGCCCCAAATGACCTAGTAAACACCGGAGGTAACTTCATGTCAGATGGACAAGGAAATGGATTTGCCAGTGCCCTTATCCTTGAAGAAAACGAGCCGGCCAACCCGTATAATGTAACCGCAAAATCAGAAGAAGAAATCGATGACATCATGAGTGCTTTTCAAGGTATTGATCCATACATCAAAATGGCTCCACTACCATATGATATTATTAATCACATTGATATGCATATGAAGCTTCTGGATGAAAAAACTCTTCTGGTAGGTTTCTATCCTGAAGGGATTGCCGACGGCCCTCAAATCAATGCAAACATTGATTATGTAGTGAACAACTTCACCAACACTTTTGGCGAAAACTTTGAAGTGGTACGAATTCCAATGCCCAACAGTCCAAGTGGGCTGTGGCCAGACGATAATCCTGCTGGCTACTATAGAACCTACACAAATGGAGTATTCGTCAATAAAACGTTTATCTACCCTTCGTATCGTGAAGAATACGATACTACCGCGGCCAGGATTTATCAAGAGCTGCTGCCAGGATACACCTTGGTACCAATTGATTGTGACAACCCCGGAGAGAATATCATTTCTCTTGCAGGAGCTATCCATTGCATCACACACAGCGTTGGAGTTAATGAACCTTTACTGATTGTTCACAATTCTTTGAATGATACTGAGGATACATCCAATCCATACGAAGTTGTTGCAGCAATTGAACACAAAACAGGTATTGCCTCTGCTACACTCCATTGGAGACTTGAGGGTGAAGAAAACTTCAATCTCGTTGAAATGGGAGAAGTTGAAACAAACGACTGGTCGGGGTTGATTCCCTCTCAAGAGGTCGGGGCAATCATTGAGTACTACGTCTCAGCTGTAGCTGAAAATGGCAAGACTCAAGTGAGACCCATAGTTGCTCCTGACGGTTTTTGGAGTTTTGAAGTTCAAGGTACAGTCACTTCTACAGAGTTCGAGGAGCTAGTTGTATTGAGTGAAGTATATCCGAATCCAGCCACCGATTTAGTGAGTATACCTGTATTTACCGAAAGAAATCTTGAGACTGTAATCTACCTTGCAGACATTGCGGGTAAGTTGGTAAAACAAGTTTACGCAGGCAAAATCAACGGAGATCGCCGAATTTCTTTATTCGTAAGCGACTTGAATACTGGAGTATACCAAGTAGTTGTTGAAGGAGAGTTTGGAAGAAAGGCTACACCTCTTTTGGTGAGGTAGTTTTTGTAAGCCCCATTTTTTCAAGTAGGAATCGAGCATTCATATTCTTACAAACTCCTCGCTTTAGTTTGTAATCAAAATGTAATTCCCCCTCTTTGAATTCTACCTCGAAAGAGTAATTCTGGATAGCTTCAGAAAAGTCAGCCTCCATTTTGCAAAGACTTAAGTCATGTGTAGCAATGAGTCCATGCGCCGGCAAATCAAGAAGCTTTTCCATGAAGAGTCTGGAACCTTCTGCCTTATCCAGAGAATTGGTTCCTTTTAGTATTTCGTCGAGGATCACAAAAAGAGGTTGATCTTTCTCAAGAATAGAAGTCAGCTCTTTAAGTCGCTTTAGCTCGCTGAAGAAGTAAGACTCTCCTTCACCTAGGTTATCTGCAGTGACCATACTCGTAAAGAGCTGTGTGGGTGTAAACGACATTGATTCTACCGGCACGGGTAGCCCTTTTGTCGCAAGTAGCATATTGGTTCCTACGGTTCTCAAAAAGGTGCTCTTACCGGCCATATTAGCTCCTGTGACAATCATAAACTTTGACGCTCCTTCAAGCGAAAAGTCGTTGGATACACCTTCTCTATGCAAAAGAAGGTGACGGGCATTCTTCAAATTGAATTGCCTGTGGTTTGATAGTTCAGGGTAAGTGAAATCTCCATGATTATGGACATAAACGGAGTAAGAAAACAGCACCTCCATCCTGGAAGCGAAATCGATCCACGATTCAAACTTTTTGGCCCAAACTCTATCCCAGTTTGCCAATCTCTTATGGCATTGAAAATCCCAAAACAAAATAAGATTAAGGGCTATTCCGACAAAAATATTGTTGCGGCTGTCAATAGCACCATTCACTTTTTTGAGAGCGGAAAGTGCCTCGCCACTCTCTTCAAGATCAACCTCATTAAAAAGTGCTTTCACCTCTTTCGAATTAGGTTGATAGTCTCTTAACTGCCTCAATCCCTTATCAAATGAAGCAGCGAGCTTAAGGCGAGTTTCGTAAGTCCGAAAGTCGGTCATATTCTTTTTCAGACAGATAATCACGGGAATGGCCAAAAGGAGAATAAGCTGAGAATAATGAGACCAGGTGATGGTATCCATTACCAGAGCGGTAGTTAATCCAAGAGATAAGATTGGAAGGATGATTGTGGTCGCGGTTAAAATCCACCTCTTGTATGGTAAAATCGACTTGAGTGTTGAATCTCTTTTGAATTCCACGGAATTTGCGCCTTCTGCACGAGATAAGTAGCTAAACACAAACTCAGGATCTTTCGAGAATTCCGAGATAATTGAGCGGTTTGACAAAATTCTTTTTTGCTCAAGATCTATCTTTCTCAAATCGTCCGCTAAGATTTCCTTCGCGTGGAGAGTCTTGGTGCGGTTGATGTACTGAAAAATCGAGCTGTTACCAAAGATGTCCAGATCAGATGTGAATGGATGATGGGAATCGATAAACTCTGCTCCGTCGTCATAACCTCGAACTTGGCCGTTGAGAAAATCTAACTCAAAATTGGAATAAGCCCTTATCCTTTCATTGTGGTCGCGCTTCGCCTTTAGGTCGACATGCTTACGCAAAACAAACAAGAAACATCCTAGCCCGAATATCCCCAGTGTAAAAGCAACGGCAAATTGAGCTAGAAAAGCCCAAACCGCAAAACCCGTGAGGAAGAAAATCACCAGCCTACCCCAACCTAAAAGTACTATCCTTTTGTTCAAAAGCCCTATTTCTTGTGCCTTTTCGGACGATATTCTTTGGTAAGAGTATTGAGGTTTCATTGGCTGCAAAAGTAGCTATTGATGTCGGTGGAGTGACTCAATTCTGAAATTTTCACATAAATGTTTTGATCTTTAATGTATCTACATATATATTCACGAAATGAAAATCGAAGAAGCGATAAAGCAGAAGAAGTTTAAATCTGATTTTGAGAAGTTGGTGGTCAATATTTTATACACCTCAAAATGGCTAGAATACAAACAGGGAAAACTATTCAAAAACTACGACATCACTCAGCCACAATTTAATCTTCTCAGAATTTTAAGAGGCCAGTATCCAAAGGCGGCTTCGGTAAATTTGCTAATAGATAGGATGCTAGACAAAACTTCAAACGCCTCTCGTATAGTGGAAGCTCTTAGAAAGAAAGGACTTGTGGACCGCAAAGANTGTTTGACGGATAGACGTAAAGTAGACGTCGTTATTAATGAGAAGGGNCTCAGCATATTACAAAAAGCGGGAAATGAACTTTCAGGTCTTCATGAAACACATAAAAAATCTTTAGACAAAGAGGAATTAGTCATTTTGAATGACCTACTCGACAAACTCAGAACAGCAGAATAAATCAAAAATAAAATCATGAAAAAAATAACATCACTTTTAACAGCAGTACTCTTCAGCTTGGCGATTTTTGCGGGTTCGGATGAAGGAGAAATGTACAAAATCAATACAGAAAAGAGCACCATTTTCTGGACAGGTAAAAAGATCACAGGAGAACATACTGGCAAGCTATCAATCAAATCGGGCACAGTGGAAGTGGTTAATGGCAAGCCAGTATCAGCCTCATTCGATATCGACATGAACTCAATAATAGTGACTGATATTGAAGATGCCGGCACCAATCAAAAACTAGTAGGTCACCTCAAATCTGATGATTTCTTTGGCGTAAATTCTTTTCCCACCGGCAAATTTGAAGCGACCTCATTCACGGAGATCAAAGGAGCTTCTGGAAGAGAAGCGAATTACACCATAAAGGGTAAACTAACACTCAAAGGAAAGAGTCAGGAAATAGAGTTTAATGCATTGGTTGCGCTAAAAGGTTCAGGCCTTGTTTCAAATGGTAGCGCCCAATTTGATCGGACAAAACACGATATCCGATACGGTTCTGGTACCTTTTTCGATAATCTTGGAGATAGAGCAATTTATGATGATATAGAACTCTCATTCGTTCTATCAGCAACAAAGTAATTGCACATCCAGAAAGTAAAACGGTCATCTTTGGCGATGACCGTTTCTTATTTGAAAATCTTCGTTTTCTGCTTGCTCTCTTGAGTTGGAAAGAAGTATCTAAAATCTATTCCGAAATATGCGCCGGATATAGAACTTCTGGCAGTTAAAGGCGGAGGGTTTCGATCAACGAAGTAATTGACTTGAGCTGGCATTAGATCAGCAAAGGGCTGATGAAATGATCCACCTATATAAAAATATCCATCTTCTTCCGTGCGGTACTCCACTCCCAGCCCCCCTAAGATAGCTCCATTGATCACACGCTCTTGAAGTGCTCCGAAAGAATACTCTCCATCCAAGCCAAAGACCTCCACGTTGCTGGCAATAAAGTTCAATGAAGCCCCTAATGCCACATTGGCAAAGAGCTTCTCCCCTAACTGAATGTAGACCAACCCCTTGGCAGGCAACTCATAAGTCACAACATCCAACTCAGATTGGTCTGACCGACCCGTAGGAAGATCTACAAAATCCATCGTGTAAGTTTGGCGGGCATAATTAATTCCTGTTTCAATATTCCAAAAATCGGTAAGTCTTACCCTTATAATTCCTCCAAAACCAATCCCCCCCGTAAATTCATAATCCGCAGTCGCGCGGAATTGACCAGTGCTGTCGATTAAAAAAAGATTTTCAGGGGCGGAGAGTCCNATGTTTTGCAAAGATCTCAGCTCTACGCCAAAGCTAAATTTGGGTGGGACTTTCTGCGCACAAAGCGNCGAGGAAAAGATTAAAAAGAAGAATGTGACTTTGAGAACCCTGCTAAAATCCATTAAGTGCCAACTATCAGTTTTTGGCCTACTTTGAGGGATTCAGTACTCTTCAATCCATTCATCGCACACAACTTCTCAACTGAAATACCAAAAGTCCTAGCCACTTGATAAAGGTAGTCACCTTTTTTCACTTCGTACTCTCTTGTTTCAGGAACGGCGACGAGAAATGCACCAGATTTTCGGAGATTAATTACACTACTTCGAAGCTGATTTGTTCTAAAGTTGATGATCTGAGAAGGCTTAATTGGCACCCCTTGAAATCGCACTTCAAAATGAAGGTGAGATCCGGTAGAATTTCCAGAACTTCCTCCTAGCCCGACAATATCTCCTGCTTCAACAATATCTCCCGGTTTCACCTTAAATCTATGTAGATGGGCGTATAGAGTTTCTAATCCATTGTAATGCCGAACGACTACCACACGCCCAAAACCCTTGTAATACCTGGCTACTCTCACCACTCCAGGAAAGGCAGAATGAACCGGATCCCAAACTTCAAGGTCGATATCTATTCCGTTGTGATTTCTGCCATATCTCCATCCAAATCTGCTTGTCACGACACCATCAAAAGGCGTATGAAACCCGCAATTAGCCAAACTGTCCACTAGGAGAAGAGTCAGTGTTGTGTCGAATTTAGCAAGAGAATTTCGAAAAGGATTGGGCACTTGGGTATTCCAATTAGAATAGAGTGTATTGGCCGGATAGGGACTATCATCGAGTGGTATGTAAAGCTCAAAACCAGTAGGTTTAACAACAGCCCGCTCAATCGCTGCCATGAAGATGTTTACTGCATTAAGTGAGGTCTGAGTTACCTCTCGTGAATCAAAAATGCTATCAATAACTGCTGGTAGCTCTACTTCTTTTTTGGATGCAAGCGTTTTGTAAATACTCAATTGATTCACCAAAGAAACGGGAACCGTATCAAGCATGACCAGAGAATCGATGATCTCGTTGTAATAATTTGATGAAAAATCTGCTTGAGGTAAAAAGGACACCTGAGCGTCGTATACCACCATGGCAGATGCCGTGTCTTTCTTTGCAGGATTGCCAAAGCCAGAACATAGACTAGGCACTATCAATGCAAGCAGGATTAAAGGGGATAATTTCATTCCTTGCAGGGATTGGGTTCCACTTTTTATACTGTTAAGACTCAAAGATGTTACCCGTTCTGACGCAAAAAATAGCCCATCAAGGCAACAAGTACCACGACTAACGTAAAGATCAATACAAAATTGCGAAACTTCTTCTCTCCGAGAAACGGCCTTCTAAAATAATTCCCCACTTCGTTATTGAGTTTTTCGGCTTCAGCCTGACGGGAGACGTGGATGCCAAAGAGATGTCTTCTCACCATATCCTTGCCAGCTCCACGCTCAAAAGGAATATCATTTTCAAGCAGTAAGGCTTCGAAATAGTCTGCATGCTCCTTGGCATAGAAATAGAACACCGTAAAGCTTCTTTGTTTGACGTGAGGCTCAAAATTTCTATAAACAATTGGCTTAGCCATCGATCCATTCAGTTACATACTCCAATGGTTTTCTATGACTTCTTGGCCATTTATCCTTTGTATATCCGAAATAAAGCAATCCCAATATCCTATCTTCAGATTCCATTGCAAACTCTGCTTTTGCCTCTTCGGTATAAAGAAACTTAGGAGATGACCAATAGGCTCCCAAACCATAGGCAGCTGCTGTGAGTAATATATTTTGAGCGGCACAGCTCACCGCCTCAATTTCCTCCATTTCAGGAATGCGCGTCTCGGGAGTTCTTTTCATAGTTAAAAGTACCAGAGCCGAAGTTCGATCGATACGGTCTTTAATTCTATTGTATTTGATTTCCTTGAAGTCTTTGGCTGGTGTTATCGACTTATAGAGCTTCATCATCTTCTCTGCCAAATACACTCTTCCTTCTCCCATGTACACTTTAAACCTCCACGGCTGCGTCTTTCCATGGGTTGGGGCCCAGAGACCATTGGTGAGAATTGTCTCGAGCATATCCCTCTGAACTACTCTTTCGGTATATTGTTCCGGATATATTGTTCTTCGGTTTCTTATTAGTTCATTTATTTCGCTCAGATTGTATCTCATAATTCCGAAAATATTCACGCAAAATTAGGTTAATTCGCACTTCATGAGTAAAACTTACCAGAGAATTCTTGGTTCTCCATTACCGCTTTTCATCACGCTATTTACAGTCGTGCTTTTATGTTTGAATCTAAACGCGCAAGACGATAGTCTCCAAATCAGAAGTATCTACGACAAGGCTTTAACTGAGGGAGAGGCCTACGAGAACTTAAGACAGCTTTGCAAGGACGTTGGGAACCGATTGAGTGGAAGCGAGGGTGCTCAAAGAGCGGTAGAATGGTCTAAATCCAAGATGGAGTCTTATGGATTTGATAAAGTATGGCTGGAGCCTTTAATGGTTCCAAAATGGACAAGAGGAGACACCGAAACTTGTATTATACTTCCAGAAAAAACCTCACTCAAAGTCCTCGCCCTAGGTTTTAGCATCGGAACAGATGGCCCTTTGCGCGGAGAAGTGGTAGAATTTGAAACCATGCAAGCACTAAAAGATGCTCCTGAGGGATCTCTCAATGGAAAAATTGCTTTTCTAAATCAAGCCATGAATCCGAAGCTCATCAGCACGTTCAGTGCTTACGGCGGATGTTCAGGAGGAAGAGTTAGAGGTCCTTCTGTCGCAGCAGAAAAAGGAGCCATTGGCTTTGTGATGAGATCATTAGGCCTCCGAGCCGACGACTTCCCACATACTGGTGTGATGTACTATTCAGGAGAGACAGATAGCATACCCGCTTTTGCCTTGAGCACGAATGCGGCTTATTATCTCTCCAAAGCTCTAGAGAAAAGAACGGTCGAAATAGTACTCGAGGCCAATTGCGAATTTCATTCTGATGTAGAATCGTACAATGTGGTGGCCGAAATCACGGGTAATCAGCACCCCAATAAAGTTATCACGGTGGGAGGACATCTAGATAGTTGGGATGTAGGCGAAGGCGCTCATGACGATGGCACAGGAGTTATTCAATCTCTAGAGGTCTTGCGATTGCTTAAGGAAAATGGGATTGAGCCAAAGCATTCTATTCGATGTGTTTTCTTTATGAATGAAGAAAATGGCGCCCGAGGGGGAAGAGCTTACGCTCAAGCCTGCAACGAACGAAATGACGAGCATCTCGCGGCAATGGAAAGTGACCGAGGAGGATTTGCGCCGCGAGGATTTACGGTAGATGCCTCTAAGGTGGAAATTGAATATTTGGCAGAATGGGTGGATCTATTAGAGCCTTATAATATTCACTTTATCAAGAAAGGATATGGCGGTGTAGATATAAATCCTTTAAAAGAATTTGGCACCCCACTTATTGGCTTCGTTCCGGATTCGCAGCGCTACTTCGACGTTCATCACACCGAAAACGATGTCTTCGAAAATGTAAATAAAAGAGAGCTTGAGCTTGGAGCAGCTACCATGACGTCTTTGATCTACCTCATGGATAAGTACGGAATGCCAGAGAAGATTGAGGATTAACTGTTAGCTGTTAGCTGTTAGCTGTTAAAACCATCAAATTCTTCTTCAAACCCACAAAAGCTTAGCTAAAGACATCAGATTCTATTATCTCCATCAAGCAAATCTCCCAGACTACCCAAAATACTTCCTTCACCTTTTCGCTTTCCTCCCATTTTTGGTGCAGCACTGATAATCTTATCTGCCAAGCGACTAAACGGCATGCTTTGTATCCAAACTTTCCCCGGACCACGAAGCGTTGCAAGAAATAGTCCTTCACCACCAAAAAAGGCATTTCGGACTCCTTTAACCATCTCAATATTGTAATCTACTGTTTGAGTAAATGCTACCAAACATCCGGTATCAACTCTAAGCACGTCAGTAGAAGAGAGCTCCTTCTCAATGATAGTTCCGCCGGCGTGAACAAAAGCCATTCCGTCACCTTCGAGCTTTTGCATGATAAATCCTTCACCACCAAAGAGTCCTACACCTATTCTTCTCTGGAATTCTATTCCAACAGCTACACCCTTGGCAGCGCAGAGAAACGCCTCTTTTTGACAAATAATCTTACCGCCTTGAGAAGCCAAGTCGAAAGGAACAACTTTACCTGGATAAGGAGCAGCAAAAGTGACATGACGCTTTCCAAATCCTTGGTTCGTGTAAGCAGTTAGAAACAAGCTTTCGCCGGTTAGCACTCGCTTACCCGCTGAAAGAAACTTTCCAAAAATCCCTTGGTCCTGATTTGAACCATCTCCAAAGATGGTTCTCATCTCGACGGTGTCGTCCATATGCATGAGGGAGCCAGCCTCTGCGATTACCGTTTCTTGTGGATCTAGCTCCACTTCAACGCATTGCAGCTCTTCACCAATGATTCGGTAGTCTATCTCGTGATTATCCATTTGTTTAGTGTTTAGTTTATTTTTTGCCAATCGCTTCCAGCCGGATTCTCAAAAATTTCGAGATCAAATTGATGCACCGCTGCCAGGATATGATCAAACAAATCTGACTGGATTCCTTCATAATCCACCCAAGCTTTGATGGCCGAAAAGCAATAAATCTCAAGAGGAACACCTTTTTCGGTCGCCTCAAGCTGTCGAACCATGCAGGTCATCTCTTGATTGAGTCGTGGATTTTGTCTCAGATAATTGAGAATGTAAACTCTGAAAATACCTATGTTGGTCATTCTGCGACCATTTACCACTGATGATTGAGTATCTATTTGCTTGTCAGAATTGTACTTCTCGATTTCTTTCTTTCGTTCTTCGATGTAATCCTTGACCAAGCTGATTTTTGATAATCTCGAGAGCATCTCTTGATCACAAAACTTCACTCGAGAAATCTTGAGGTTGACTGCTCGCTTTATTCTTCGCCCCCCACTCTCTTGCATTCCTCGCCAATTCTTAAAGCTATCAGAAACGAAAGAGTAAGTCGGGACTGTAGAAATAGTCTTGTCCCAATTGGCGACTTTTACCGTAGTGAGGTTGATTTCGATTACATCTCCATCTGCACCGTATTGAGGTACCGAAACCCAGTCTCCAATTCTCACCATATCGTTCATAGTAAGCTGAATACTGGCCATAAAGCCTAGTATAGTGTCTTTAAAAACGAGAATCAAGACTGCCGAAACTGCTCCTAAAGCAGTGAAGAGCGTCAGTGGGTTTTTACCAAAAAGAACCCCAAACAGAATGATACCACCGATGGACCAAATAAGAATCTTGGCTAGCTGAGTAAAACTAGCAATGGGCTTATCTCGAAACTTTGGTGATCTGTGAAGAAACACCGTAATCGCACTGATAAAAGAGATAAGAACTCGGATGAAAATCAAAAGGACAAAGGCATCGGTTACTTGTTCGATAGTCGGAATCCAACTGGGATAGTCGCTGAATACAACTGGACTCAGTTCGCTCACGACCAGTGCGGGAATCACATGACCAAGTTTCCTAAAAACCCCTTGTTCGAGCAGGACATCATCCCAATCGGTGCTGGTTTTTCTAATTAACCTTTCGATCACTCTATTGATGATCATTTGTCCGATCCACCAGAAGAGCAGTGCCAAGAAGCCCATGATCACACAAAGAATGAGCATCTTCAAAGTTTGGGTCATGGCCATGTCGACTCCCATACTTTCGTGGAGCCATACTTCAATAAATTCCGCAAAGTCGGTTTCTGCCTGCATGCGGACAAAAGTATGAATTCATCAAAACGCAAAAAGCAAAAACAAGGTGAGCGGGGCAGTCGTTGTACGAGTGGTTAATTACCTTTAGAGTATGCAAGGTTTTCTGTTTAGAGAATACATTCCCGAATTAGACAAGAGATCTCCGTTTGAGAGA
>JAKVAV010000022.1 GCA_022448105.1 Flavobacteriales bacterium
TAGGTCGAAAAGAGTGGAAAATAAAAAGTAGTTACCATAGGCGTAGCTTAGCAGAAACCGCAATGATGAGGTTTAAAACGATTTTTGGCTCTACACTTTATTCTCGAATATTTGAAAAACAAAAAACCGAAGCAGCAATAAAAATTAAATGTTTAAATAAAATGACAGCCATAGGTAGGCCCATTTCTAAAAAAATAGAATGTAGCTTAAATGAAAGATAGTTGCACATGGTCTATCTAATTATTTTTTTATGCAACAACGCCGAAATAAACTCAAAATTGGAAGTTTAATTTAATGGAATTACTTGAGGCCATTGACGCTTGCTGCTATGTTGTGTGCAGTTCATTTTTTATTGAATGTTAGACTGTCAATTTCTATTTTAAATTCTCTGACTATTTTTTATTCTTGAAATAGAAAGTTATTAGTCCAATTAAACACAATGTAATAATAGAACTTTGGCCAAGAAAGGGGAAACTAGAATGAACAACATATCTATTCCACTTTTTCAGTTTAATTGAATCTCCTTTCTTTAGTTGTTTCTTGTTTTTTTCGTTTATTGTCAATCGATAAACAGAGTTATCAATACTGACTTTAGTTTTTTGTTTTCCATAGCTTACTTCAATAATTTCCCCATTAACAGTTTCTCCATATAAAAGAGTCAACCTTCGTATTCCAAGATCAACAATAAATGCTATTAAAATTAAAAAACCTATTTGAATAATTTTTTTTTCCATATAGAGTGAATTTGCTCTTATTTAGGTTCGATGCTTTTAATTTGCTTATACATGACATCTGACCTTAAAACATATTTTGAACCAGTTATCACAGGAAGCCCTTCATGTTTTAATTCATGAATAAAACACAATGCCATTCCAGAACTAGGGTTGATAATATTTTCTTCAAAAGCAGTTTCTCCTCCTTTAAAATCATGATTAAGATAAATCATAAAAGTTATTCTACTTTCTTCATTTTCACTTCTTTTGAATCTTCCATCAATATGCTTTTTAAATCTTTGATTGGATTCATATTTATAGAATCTAAATTTTTCATTTAATCCACTTGCTTTCCAGGTCTGATCTAATATACTTGGACAATACTTAGCTAACCTTTTCCAATACTTTTCTGCCAAATTATTATCATCATATATCAGCCTTAGATTATTCCTTATTCCCTTTATCATTTTAGGACCATTAGCTAGATTTACCTTAGCTTCTTCGAAACCTCTCATTTCACTAAAAAGTATTAAATCATCACATTCTGTTTTTGAAACGAAATGTTCAATAGTCCAGATTGAATCAGAGATTTGATTTAGTTTCATTTATCTGATTTTAAGAGATTTATCCAAAATTTCACGGACCTTGCACACAACGTTATGTGTATGAGTAGTAGCGGATTTCTATTCACAAACCTTTCAGTTTTGCACTGACCTTTCTTTTATGTTTATACTTTCGTTTTATCACTTAAACCGCTATTACTTATACACCGTGTTGTATGACGTATTTATTTCTCACATTCCTTTTTTAGTTGTTCAAGCCAATATAACATATCTTCTGCTAATTTTTCGTTCATTTTCTTCTTCATTAAGTTGATAATCCAACCTTCCATACTTTCTTCCACCCTGACTCTTGTGCCATTTTCAGTTGGTTCTAAATACCAATTGTGAATCGCACTTGCACCAAACGCTTTTCCTTGCCAACCAAGAATTTTATTAGGTGTAAGAGAATGGATTTTTGATTTGATTTTACTTCCATTAGTTTTCCAAGTAAAAGTATTTCCAACTTCTAAATTATCGTTTAGTATTGGCTTTTTTATTCTTTCATTCCATTTGTCCCAACTTTCAATATTGGTCAAAATATGCCACACTTTTTCGAGTGTGGCTTTAATTACGATTTCGTTTTTTTGTGCTACTGGTGCTTCTTGATTGATTGTCATTTGTGATTGATTTTGCGCTTTGACGTTAATAGTCATTGCTGTTAAAAAAAATTAGAATTAATCTCTGCATCATTTTTATTAAATTTTGATAATGCAAAGTTGGGAACTAATTTTTTGTGTCGGCTTGACATAAATCAAGAAGTGTATTTCGTTTGCTTTTTTCGTATTCGGCTTAATGTCTCGGCTGTCATTCCAAGCATTGAAGCTATTTGATTAAGTGGTACTTCATTAAATAAACTTGGGTTGAAGGCAAATAGTTGATTGTATCTTTCCTCTGCATTAAGTGCCAAATGGGAAACCACTCTGTTTTCTAATACGGTAAAGCACTTGGCTAAAAACATCTTTTCTAACTTATCCCATCTTGGTACTCTTGCTGAAATTTTGTTGTAATCTTCCTTCGAAATCACCAAAAGTTCTACATCCGTCATTGCTTGGTAGTTTACCTTTGATTTTTTGTCGAACAGAAACCCTGATAAATCAACAGCAAAATATCCGCTATTAGAAAACCATTTTGTTACTTCTTTGTCATTTACATATAAGAATTCTCGAAGTATTCCCTTTTCCACAAAACCCATTAATTTCACGTATTGACCTTCTTTCAAGAAATAATCTCCTTCTAAAATTACTTTTGGCTTAAAAAATTCTTTTATCTGTTGAAATTCACTTTCAGTAAATCCAAAGGTTTGAATTATATGTTTTTTTAGTTCAGACATCTATTTTTTGTCTCGTCTATATGGCATACAACGTTTTGGCTAAACTGCGTTTTAATGCAGTTTAGGTGGTGTTACCTGCTGTATTTTCCTTGCTTCATTTCATTTTCGATATAGTCTTTCAGAAAATCAGCGATCTGATGAAGTAATCCCTCACATATCACTAGATCTTTCTCAAATGAATACCTCCAATCTACAAATGCATTTTTTAACTTGCACAAATCATTTTTAAAGTCACGGTCGTATTTTCTCAAATATTTAGCAGATAAGTTGACTTTGTCTATAGGTTTTAATTTTTCGAATATTTTGTCAAATGGATGACCGTGGATTGTTTTTCGAGTAAGAGTTGCCAAATTAGTATTAGCCTTTTTTGATAAGGTGGTTTTTGTATTCAAACACTTTAAATACAACTCTACGGAAAATGCTAGATTAACTATAATTGGTTCAGTAAAATAGTTATCCAACCCCTTGGCTGTCATGTAAAATTTATTTGCAGTTAAGTATATTAAAGGTTCAATACCTTCATAAACTTTATCTTCTTTCCATTCGAATTTCTCCATATTGCAGGTAACTTGTTTATAATCGAATAAAACTTAGTATTATGAAACCATATGGGTTCGGTAATCTAAGTTTTGGTTTTGTTATGGAAGGAAGTTTTTTCGGTGTATTATCATTCATGAAGCTAATTTACAATTTTAGCCCGTCAAATGGACTCTCTATCTTGCCCAAGCTTTTAGTGCTTACATACGTATAAATCTCGGTGGTCTTTGAACTCCTGTGTCCAAGCAACTCCTGAATGTACCTTAAGTCCACTCCTCCCTCCAGTAAATGAGTAGCATAACTGTGTCGTAACATGTGACTGTTGACATTCCGCATTATGCCAGCCCGCCTAGCCGCCCTTTTTAAAACATTGTTTACCGAAGTGCGACTATACTCTCCGTTTTGCCCCTCAAAAAGCCTGTCCGATGGCTTGTATGCCTCCAAATAAGTGTCCAATACAGTACATAGCCCAGTGCCCAAAAATACCCTTCTTCCCTTGCGACCTTTACCAAAAATAATTACCGTACCTCGGTTGAAGTCTATATCCGATAAACGGAGATTTATTAACTCGCTAACCCTTAGACCTAGGCCGTATTGTAAACTTAATAGTGTTTTGTGCTTTAAGTTAGGAGTGCTCCTGAGTATACAGGCAACTTCCTCCTTGCTAAATATTTTAGGTAGCCTCTTATCCCTTTTAGGGTGGACCAATAAGTCGACTTCTACTTTTTTCTGAAAACGATCCCGGTAAAAATGCTTTATGGCACTGATGAATTGTGAATGATAACTGCGCGAATAGCCCTGAGCGTATAAATGGTCGCTCAAAAATGAATTAATGTGGTCGTTGTTGATCTCTGATGGGGCGATCTCCTTGTAGTAACTCAAAAACATGCGTAAGGCATGCTCATAACTTATAATCGTACTCAGGCTCATGCCCCTCGCTTTTAGAGAACTAGAAAAATGCGCTAACTCCTGCTGGGCATAAGATGTGAGGTCAATATCAATCCTCTCTTTTACGAGATGCTGGGGCGTTTTGTTCTTGTCGAAAAATGCCGACCCATCTACCCAAGCTTTGCGCTTGAAAGCCTCAAATATAGCCTTCATATTCTCTCTCTTATTGTCGAGATACCAGCATTTATGGGTGCGCGAATACAATGCCCTCATCGATTTACAGATGCTTATAAGCTCAGAGTCTTTCTCAAAAAATATAGCAATTCTCTCAGCACCTCTGTGGTTTAGACGCTTTAATAACACCTTCTTTTCATAGTATCCAGCCATAGTAGCGTTTTTTTAGAAATAAAATCAAGATCAAAAACAGAGCTCTCATAGCTTTTCTCTCGCTCCCTGAAATTTGAAATCTGTTTGCAATCTAATGCGTACCCAGTCAAACACAAAGAAATAAACGTTTATAAACGTATATAGCCGTTAAGAACGAATCATGTACATTTGATTCATAACCAAAACAATACATGAAAAGAAATTGTAAAATTTGTAAGAAACCCATAGTCGGACGTTCTGATAAAATCTATTGCTCCAATTACTGTAAAAATTTCTACCACAAGAAATTGCGCTACGCTACCAAAATGGCTGCCATAGAAATTAATGGTTTCCTCAAAAGAAATTATGCCATCCTACTCGAAACCCTAGGCAAAAATAAAACCCAAATTAAAGTGTATCGAAATACACTAGAAAGGAAAAAATTTAGGTTCAAGTACCATACTCATTTGCACGTCAATTCAAGAAACAAAACCTTTTACTTCGTCTACGACCTCGCGTGGATGGAATTTTCAGACGATGAAATTCTGATCGTTCGCAAATGAAAATGACTAAAAAACATTAGTCAATCAAGAACCGCTTGATTCAAAGCCCGCTAGCATTCCAATTGCCCCTGTATCTGAAAAACAACCAGCGCCAGTGCAAAATCTCTAGAGGATCTCGAACCTAAGTTTACGCTGCATCTGAATCTTCGCCATAAGGCACCAGTCAATCCCCACCCCTCGCTAAAGCCTCACTCCAATTAATGCCCTCTCTTTATTGAATGTATTAATCAAGATTATCCGTTAAAATTGCCCTGAACAACTCGCCGCTAAAGTCACAAAAAACCTTTTCAAATATTGATAAAAACTTTAGATAAAATTTGTACGCATTTGTAAAAGAGATCAATAAATAATTATTGCGCTTTCTTACTTTGGTTTAGAAAGCTCATACCTCTTAAGCTCTAACTCTTTGCGTACTCCTTGCCGATCTATAGTCAACTTGATTCTCGGCCTGTCTTCCAATCTAAAAGCCTCGTCCACCATTAGCTTACAGATCACTTCCAATTCACTATTTTCCAGATCAAACTCTTCCACCTCTACTATGCGATCACCAATAATTAACTTGTCTTTCGCGTCAGAGTCCAAAAAGATGGAACCTACTTCAAAATGGCCATCGCTCATATTAACCCCAAATCCATGTGTCTCAAGATTCAAAATAAACTCGCTTATGGGCTTCAAATAAATCCGGTTCCCCTCCCAATCAAGTATAATATTAAATTGTTCAAGTACTTCAGTGCCAAAAGTGTTTGAGTGTTTGTCAAAACTTATTACTGAGCTTGGAAGCTGCATTGAACCCATTGAAATACGGTCTACCCTTACATGAAAAATAGAATCAGCTTTGCTGGCCCCTCCAATGCCATAACTAGTTGAACCTAACTCTATGGATTCCTTCAGGTTGTGGAGGCCTCTCATTTCTTTCAAAATACTCAAGGGAAATAAAAAACCTCGATTAGAGCCAGTATCAAAGATTATATTCTTTGCCTCAACATCATTTATAACGAAATTCACTTTTGGTGTTCCCTGCGTCATCTGCACAAATCCAATTTCGAGGTAACTGGAGTCCAGAGGTAAGGCACCTAGGCTATCGCTAAAGATGATTTCTTGATTTTTGTAGTCCAAGTTCCAAAAGGCTTGCCTCATTAGATTCGCACCTATGATGCCATCAACGTCCAAACACCTAAATACATCTGAGGTATGCATGTCCTGCACGATGGCTCCCGTGTTCTGGAAAGTAATGTCCCCAATTTTGATTTCTTCGATACATACATAATCCATGTTTTTGGATACATTGCCCCCCGAATCTGTAATGTCATTTTTGAGTTTGGTTTCTAGCTGAAACTCCTCTCTAAATTCACTCGATATTACATTCGGCGCACCAGTGTCAAATAGAAACCACCCCTTTTTTCCATTGATTTCCGCCTGGATTACCGGAAGGCCTATCCGCCGCTCAAAAGACACAGTTTCTAAAAAGCTTTCTTCCTTGACAAAGCCTGCCTGCATCAACTTTGACGTATTTCGCAGTGAGCAACTGTTTGCCAAGAAAAAAACAGCTAGGAAAACACTTATTCCAAATGGAAAGCCCTTAGAAGTCATTTTTACTTTTTTCTTGCAAACTAACTTATTCTAAAATGGCAAACTATTTTAGAAGGCCCTATTTCGCAATCTTTAGCAAGATTTGGGAAAAGTACGGTGATTGCATCACACTGGTAAATTTTCTAGAAAGCACAGGATTTCTCAACCTGAAAGATTGCAAGACTGGACGTATCAAGTGCCTCAACGAGATAGTTGGTCGAAAATTTTTATTTTCAGCCATATTCTATCTAAAAACCTAATCATGAAAAAACTATTTGCAGAATTTTTTGGTACCGCGTGGCTCGTCCTTGGCGGGTGTGGGAGTGCAGTTTTAGCGGCAGCTTACCCCGAATTGGGAATTGGCTTTGTTGGAGTTTCAATAGCTTTTGGTCTAACCGTCCTTACCATGGCCTACGCCATAGGGCATATTTCAGGGTGTCATCTTAATCCCGCTGTAACACTTGGCTTGTGGTCAGGAGGGAGGTTCCCGGCCAAAGAGATTCCAGGATATATCGCGGCGCAGGTTTTAGGCGGGCTAGCTGGGGCCTCTATTTTGTACCTCATCGCCAGCGGTAAGGCAGATTTCGAAATGGGTGGTTTTGCTGCCAATGGTTATGGCGCAAATTCGCCTGATGGCTATGGGCTTACTGCGGCTTTGACCACAGAAATTGTCATGACCTTCTTCTTCTTGATAATTATCCTCGGAACGACTCATTCCAAGGCTCCTGCAGGATTTGCCGGTGTAGCCATCGGTTTGGGTCTTACCTTAATTCACCTGATCAGTATTCCCGTGACCAACACTTCAGTGAATCCTGCCAGAAGTACCAGCCAAGCATTGTTTGTGGGAGATTGGGCTACGGAGCAACTTTGGCTCTTTTGGGTAGCACCCATCGTAGGAGCGCTGATTGCCGGATTTGTCTATAAGTTTATTTCTCCAGAAGGATCGGCAGATTAACACTCATTCTTGCCCTTTAAAAACCAATAAAAAGCCCTAGAGAATGCTCTAGGGCTTTGGTTTTAAAATTGTCTCGATCTATTCTGCCTTTATGAAAGAAGAAGAGCTGTGGCTATCCTTACTTCTGTAGTTGATTATATAAGCACCTTTGGCCAGTTCTGACAGGTCTACGACTGTTTTTTCTCCAGTTACCTGGACCGATAAGACACGAACCCCCGCGAGCGTATGAACCTCCACTTGGGCCGCTGGATCAGTAGCTGAAGCCTCCACCACTAGGAAGTTCTCAGCAGGATTAGGATAAATCTTTAGATCTTTTTGTTCCTCCGATATAGCCGACATTGTTCCAGATTCTTGGTAAACCCTAATGTAGTCCATGACCATTTCACTTTCCTCAAATGCATCTTCTACAAATTGCTCCAAAGCAATGTTGATGAGTAAATATTGATCAGCATCGTAAGGCCAAGTATCTGAATTTTGAATCGCGGGCGAGTAGGTGTAGTAGTTCACCCCGTCTAGATAGAACTTTATCTCAGTAGGAGACCATACCATTTCATAGTTGTGAAATTCTTCCGAAACATCGTTGTCGTATATGGTACCATAGTTTTCTGTAGCTCCAAAAGACGAAGGGGTATGAAGAGCAGCAGAAATCGTATTTTGGTTGCTTCCCCAGTGTTCCATAATGTCTATCTCTCCGCATGCCGGCCAGCCTGTCGTTCCAAATTCTTCCGCCCAATATCCTCCATTTTCAGCTATATTCTTGCCCAGCATCCAAATGGCCGGCCAAGTTCCTTCTCCACTTGGCATGATGGCTCTCGCAACCACTCTTCCATAAGTGAAGGCAAATTTTGAATTTAGCCTGGCTGAGGTAAACGGTTTAAGTACACCCTGGTCCACATAAAACTCTCGCTTGGCCACAATGTGTAAGCTCCCATCTTCGATAAAAGAGTTGTCAGTTCTATCGGTGTAGTGTTGCTGCTCGTTGTTGAACCATCCTATTCCATTTGGAATTATGGTTTGATGAAACCATTTATCAGAGTCTACCGCGCCCTCGCCCTCAAATTCATCTGCCCATACTAGCTCTGTATAAGCCGAAAGGGTAGGGTTGACCGCAGGGTCCAATACTCCGTCGTATGAAAAATTGTCGATGTAAGCAGTGACCTGATCTGTGTTGCCTTCACCATTGATCTGGAGAACCAATCTATTGAAATCAAACCTCTCCGTTGGTGGTGAAAAGAATGCCAGAAAGTTAATGAAGTCATCATTCAAAAAATCAAAGGTCAACTCTTGCCATGCATCAAGAACTATTGGTTTGATAATTTCAGTTTGGGTAGTCCAAGGCTGATTGTTATTTCCATTCTGGAGCTTAAGGGATACTTGATTGGGTTGATCGCCACTCACATCGGACGAAGAGACGTAAATCCATGTGCTGAAAGTGTGATTTTCTCTGAGGTCGAAATTGATTGGTACATCTAGTTTGATGTTGGCATAATCCGCGCCCCAATCTTCATACCGTAGGACCGTTGCACTCGAATTAAACCCTCCTTGAAAAGGATTTGGAAAATTAGAATCTACATTGGCATTGTCGCCTGTCCATGGTATATCTGTAGCCTCCTCAAAGTCGTAAGATAATTCTATAACTTGTGCCGTAACAGCGGAGATCGCTAGAGATAATAAAGCCGCTAGAGTAAAGATTTTTCTCATCTGGTTCAATTGCTTTCTGATTTCACTATTTAGGTGAGCTGGGAAAATACCCAAAGGGTAACTAGGACAAATATACTATTCCGCAGGACCAATTTCTTGGCTCAAGGCGGATGATGTATCTAAGTAGTGGTGACAAAAAGTCAAAAAGTTGAACTCCCAACCCAACCTTTTCTCCAGTGGAGTCGTGAGTAGAGAAACAATCTTAAATAAAATGAAAAATCTAATACCAGCAATTGTACTTTCATTACTATCTAGCTTTTCCTTCGGGCAAGAGCTCGTCATCGATGGACTATTACTAGCCGATGGACAAGGCGTAGCCGAGCAATCTGTTTTTCTGACCGTGGCCTCTTGGCCTGCAGAGGGTGAACTCGTGGCGAGTGCCACTACCGCAGACGATGGAACCTTCAATATGGAGATTAATGAGCCAGGTTTCAGCAATAGCTTGCTGTACTTCAGTAGCCCGGGTTGCCCCGAATTTAGCAACGCATATCTCCAGTTTATTTCCGGAGATTCCATTTCGGTGGTATTGACCTGCGATTCTTCTTTCAATGAGACCGAACTAGTCTACATTGGCGGGGCTTCCTTAGATGGCGCACTCGAATGGCAATTTTCATCAAGCGTTTTTGGTACCCCTGTATCTTACCTGTGGGAGCTAAATGATCTTGGCGCTACCTATGACACTCCAGATATTTTTCACACTTTCTCCAGTCCAGGTACCTACAATATAAGCCTGACTTGTGAATTTGCATCTGGAAATGTTGTATCAGATGAATTGAATATTTGCGTAACCTCCGGAAATGGATTCGATCCAGATACCCTTTGCTCAGCCAATTTCTACCCTGTGCTGGATTCCTCTGTCACTAATATTGGCGAAGAAGCTGTCTATTTTGTTAATGCCTCTACCGGTGCAGATTTGACTTACTTCTGGGATTTTGGGGATGGAAATACAAGCTCTGAACAATACCCAATTCATCAATATGAAGTAGATACCGCCGAGTATGTCGTTTGCTTGACGGTCTCTAATCAGTTTTGCGATGATACGCAATGCATCACTGTGGAACAAGGTGGATTGATTAATGGAATTATCCAAGATACCAATGGAAAGAACCCAATTTTTGATGCGAAATCCGAAGGATATACCCTTGTCGTTTTACCCATCAATGGTGATGCCCTGAGCACAAACAACAAGCTAGAACAAACCCGCCTTGGCGTCTACCCTAACCCCTCCGAAGGTGAAGTAAATCTATCTCTCGAAATAGATAGAGCTCAAAGCGGAAGAATAATAATCATAGATCAAACAGGAAGGCAGGTACACCAAGAAACGGTCAATATGGTGCAAGGTGTGAATACTGTTCGAACCAATCTAGACCTCCCGCCTGGACTTTACATCGTCAGATATAGTGGATCGACGAATGAAGCAATTTCAAAATTTGTGATTCGCTAAACAGTTAATTGGTTAATAACTGGCAACAGTAAGTGCGGCAGGATGCTTTTCTTGCCGCACCTTTGCACTAATAAATGGCAGTAGGAGTAGACCTTATTTGTAAATGCAAAAGTGGAGATCAAGCTGCCATTAAGGACCTCTATGAGCAGTCTGCGGGCTGGATGCTGGGGGTCGGACTGAGATATCTGAGTGATAGAAATGAGGCCATGAGCGTCGTGAATACAAGTATTTTGGCCGCGCTGGGAGGATTAAAAAAGTATGATTTCAACCGGAATGAAAGTTTTGAAGCATTCTTGAAAACTATCCTCATTAGAAAGTTGCTCGACTACATAAAGAAAGAAAAAAGAAAGCGTTGGGATGATGAATTGGTGGAATCACAGGGTGGTGTGGTCATAAATAATGGACTGTCTAATTCAAGACAAGCTGAGCTTTACGCCATGATACAAAAGCTACCCATAAAGACAGCCACCGTTTTTAACTTATTCGCCATTGAGGGATATAAGCACTCAGAGATAGCAGAAATGCTCCATATTAGCGAGGGAACGAGCAAATGGCATTTGAATGAAGCGCGAACCAAATTGCAAAAAATGGTTGCCGAATGGGATCAAATTAAACTAGCGAAATGAATAAGGATGATATAGACGAGTTATTTGCTTCCGAACTTGAAGGGGTTCGAGCTCCAGTTAGTGAAGCCGATTGGAAAGCCTTTCAAGCTCAAGCTACTAAAGGGGGCTTTTGGACAAGCAAGTGGTTCCTATCGCTGGTAACTATATTGATTGTATCGGGAAGCGTAGCTGCTTTCATCATTTCCGCACCTTCAGCGAAGGGTAGATACCAAAAAAGAACAGAACATTCTTCGTTTTTGGAGGAAGATGAAATTTTAATAGAACCCCGTCAGACTGGGATGCCCAGTAATGGAGGAGAAGTATCGAACAGTTCCTCAAAGATTGCCGAGAGCGTAAATCAGTCAAATCAAGTTGCGACTCTCAGTGAAGATCATATAGTGAATACTCCCGTCCAAGAAAATTTAAATCCTAACATTAAATCTAGTACCTCAGATCAAGAGTTTACCGGCTTCGAAAACAAAAGTTTTGAAGGCGCTGCCGCCAAATATGTGAGCAACCAAGAAAAGAATCTCCCCGGTATCAAACCTCTGAATCAAACGTCTGCTTTGACTTTTGGCCTTAACAACAGGGGGGCCTCCGTCGCACTTGAAGAGAACGCAATGGCTGGGCTGAAGTCTGATCAGCCGAATCAACTTAGTCGAGAACAATCGCTTGTAAACCCATCAAAAATCACAGAAAGTGCATCAACCGGAGAAAGTCAATCCGAATTTTCTACAAGACTAGAGTATTTGGAGTCACTACTACCATCTTTTGATTCATCTCTTCCTTTATTTAACTCAGAGAGAAAAGAAATTAGTCAACGCAAGGACAAAATGCTTCAATGGTTCTTATTTGTTAGACCCTCCATCGATCGTGTTTGGGGAGGCTCCTTTAGTGCCGGTATTGGCGGAATTTATGATGTGAATAAGTGGAGATTTAGCGCAGCCGCTGGTTACTTTAGATCAGGTAAGCTCAATTGGAACCAGGAAAGGAGAGAGGTTTATTTTGGTTTTAATAGGTATGAAAGCGTAGAAAAACTCACCACTAAGCGTATTGAGTTTATTCAAGTTCCGCTTGATATTTACTACAGAATTGGAGGGAATTATTCCATTTTTGCCGGCGGAGACGCGATGATTAAATTATCCGCTCAACAGACCTTTAAAAACTCCAATGACTTCATAGATGAAGGGTTTATCTATTCTACCACTGCTCCCAATGTTCTAGTCAATGTGCGTTCAGGTGTTAGTCTCGATATTAGTGAAATGATGAGCTTAGATTTGGGTGTTGTTTGGTCCCCATTTACTTGGGAATCAATTGATAATACTCCTTTGGGAGCCTTTGCGCAATTAAAATATACGTTTGAATGAGCAGATGTCTTTTTATAATGCTGGCACTATTCTCTTTGCTTTCCTGCAGCAAAGATGACTTACCAGATGATGTCATCGGAACACCCGAGTTTGTCAGTAATCTCTTCATTGACGGGGAGCAAGTAGACTTTGTAGCAGGGATTAACGGCCTCCAACTTTTTAGTAATGTAGCCGATTCTGACAGTGTCATCGTCTTTTCTAGCGGATACCAGCAGCAAGATTGTGACGCATGCCCACCAAATATTGCACTGTCCCTATACTCTCCGAAAGATTTCGTTTGGGATGCCTCAACCGATTGGGAGTCTGAGTTGCAATCTTGGGACTTAGCACTTCAAATAGAAGCAGAGGGAAACGATGAACTTTTTGTTTCACTCGATCCGGGAAATCCGCAGGCTCTGGGTTATTGGTTTATTAATGGTCAGCAAAAAAACCCTACCCCTACCAATACCTTTACTGCCCCGATTGACGGCCCAGGAGATTATACTATTCTTTTTCAAGATTCAACCGGCAATTGCGCTAACGGTCCCGCATCAAGCCTGTCTTGGGACGGCTTAACTGCGCCTTGCTATGGCTTTATCGCGACAGAAGATAATTTTAACTACGTCGTGACACCGTCAAATCCTAATGACCCCCTTCAGTCATTTGTTTGGATACTCAATGGAGATACGCTCGATTCCGATAGTAACTCAGTGGCCATCAATGTTTTTCAGGGTACACTCTGCGTCAATTACGAAAGTAGTACATGCGCATTTGAAAATTGTGTGCAGCTTTCTCCAGTACCCTCTCTTTGTGTGGCCAATTCTTTGATCATTGGAGATTCGATTGTTACCGGTGCTTCCGTAGACAACATCGCTCTGGTGGATTTAGATTACACCGATCCCACGGGCATAACTTACACCACCGAAGGTGATCAGCAAGTCAGTCAAATTGCACTTGCCTCTATTTCGCCATATCAAGAACCTACGTCCCCAGAATTAACACTCCTCAAAGCCACTTACCAACTATCATGTACCCTCTACTCATCAGCTGGGAACACCCTAAACCTGGAAGGAAGAATCGAAGTAGCTTGGCAATTGCCAGAGTAAATTCTTTCTAGCTTTGCGCAAAATTCTAACGCTTATGGCATACGGAGATACATTAAATCGCGGAGCTATTTCTATTGTCCCAAAACAGGCGTATCACGATTGGGCAAATGCAGCCCTTCCTGAAGACGAGCCGACCAGCCCCGCCGAAAGCGATGAAGCAACCATCTATTTGGTCGATGGCAACTGGAAGAGCATCGATGAACCCCTTCAAAAATACTGGGAAGATATATTTGCCAACGAGCTTTTTCTTACCACTTCCAATGAGGATCTCTGGCCCGATGAGATAGATCTGGAGATGTTTAAAGAATGGTTTTCCTTCAGCATTGGTTCAATTCTTGTCGACCTTGAAGATGGAGATCTAAGGAGCGAGGATTAATGAGATTCTCATCATATCTAAAAGAAAAATAAAACAAAAGAGCCCCGAAAAAGGGCTCTTTTTATTTTACTCAATGCAGAGAAGTGATCCCCGCAATTCGAACGAGCTTTTCAGCTCAATTTAAACCGATGCAAAGAACCAAAATCTTACCCTCTTTTTCCACCCAGCAGATGTTAAATTTTAGTAAGTGGGCGCCTCTCTTTTTCCCTTTCTCTTCGCTTTTGTGCCAACGTTGAGACGTTCTTATTGAATATCAGGATGATGAGTTCATCGCTCGCCAATTAAATGTGAAGTACTTTCGCGATCTTGATCAATACTCAAAGTGCCTCAAGTAAGGCAGGTATATACCAAACCTTGAGCATTAGCATCTCCATGAAAAGCGTTGGAAATAAACGCCTAAGAAGTCAGTTCTTGATAAGTATTCAGGAGAAGTCTCCCCTAAAAATCGCAATAAGCATAATGCCTACTCAAGTAATCAGAAAAATGGAAGGAGTAAATCCTAATATGATTTTGCGCTTCCTGCCAATGTATACAAAAGGAGGGAGCATTGAAGAATGCCTTCCTAGGAAGTGCACTAAGGGTGATTAAAATAGTGGCCAAAAATGAGACCGTAAGCCGCTGATAAGTCAATCTGCTTTGGGTATGGTCGTATCTCCTCCATCTCGATCCGCGCGGTAATGAGGTGAAAGAATTTCTACCCTCTCCTCTGCAAAAACATCCTGAATGTGGCCGTATAACTCACTGTAGGTTTTGGCAGCTTTATTTGCAGCGTCGGTGTAACAATTGATTTGGTAACTTACGTAAAAGTCATCAAGACTCGTCTGTAAAACAAATGGCTGAGGTTCGTTTAGAACAGCTTCTGTCCTTGAAGCTGCCTGTATCAGCATCGAGTGAACTTTTCTCCAAGGAATGTCATATCCAATGGTAACGGAGGTGTTCAGTATCAACCCATCTTCTTGAGTATTGGCCGTAAAGTTATAGGTGTTTCCATTTAGGATAGAAGAGTTGGGTATTGTGACATCCTCGTTTTTTATCGTCCTTAGCCGTGTAACTAAGAGGGTTTTTTCGATCACATCTCCCTGGGCATCTCCAATCTTTACGCGGTCGCCAATTTGATAAGGACGCATGTAAGTGATGACCAAGCCCGCAATAATATTGCCAATGGCCGAACTCGATCCCAAAGAAATGAGTAGACCAAGGAAAACACTCACTCCTTTGAAAACATCTGACCCACTACCGGGTATAAGCGGGAAAATCGCTACAAAAGCGAAAATGATGACCAGAAATTTGAAAAGATTATACGTGGGCTTTGCCCATTCCGTGTAAAACCCACTAATTTCTAAACTGCCTCTTTCAATTTCTATTGAGAGATATCTGAGGAACTTTATAGCTGACTTGGCAATCAGTATGATCACCAAAATGGCAATAAACTGAGGGATGTAATCGATTAAAGCATTGCCAAAAGCAGTTAGAGGGTCTAAAACGTACCCTATTAGTGTTCGCGCTATTCCCTCAGTACTCGGAAAAATGCTGAAACCAAGCGGGAGTAAAGCGTAAACCAGAATAATGATAAATACCCATTTTACAAATCTGAGGACCAGTCGAATCAAATCAGCAAGCCTCGACATCGTGAAAAATCGATTCCTGGGGTTGGTATATGTTTTGATCCTTTTTTGAATCTGTTTGTAAATCCAAAGATTACCCTTTGAAATTGCCTTATTCAGCAACTTAATCATAAGGAAAAACGATAGAATTAGCCCCGCTAATAAGGCAATTCTTTTTCCGATATCCGCAATCGAGTCAACTCCCAATCTGTTGATAGCGTGGCTTTTGACCGCTGCGATCATCTCTCTACTGAGGTCTTGAAGATCGCCCCCCTTTACAATGGTGTCATTGGGATAGATCGAAAAAACCGACTCCCCGTTGTATGTAATCACATACGTATCACCATTTTTGAAGGAATCAAACGAGTCAAACTTAGTATCATGAGAATTAATGATTTCCTCAATTTTTTGAGTGATTCCTTCGGCACGCTCCGCAGCACTTGCATAATCACCATGATCTACTATCTCAAACAGTACTTTTCCCTCATGAGTGATTGGTATAGGAGGCGGGACAGCCTTCAGTTGTAATGAGTCTGTGGCAAATCCTCCTACACTGAGAAAACAACAAAATGTGAGGAAAATGAACTTTATTTTCAAGGAGTAGGTCTAATGATCATACCACTAATGTATTGTTTTTAAAAACAAACAAATCAATCACATACCAATAAAAGTGTAATGCCCCCTGACTCTGCCTACATCACTTGCATTGATGATGAGTACCGGTAATTGAAGAGGGTTGGTGATAAGAACCTGAGAAAAACGATCAAACTGAGGCAGTATGCTTTCACTGAAATGAGCTACCGCAAAGAAGTCTGCATTATTGATCGCTCCGTATTCAATGACTTCCGTTGCAAATGACTTCTTTCCAGGTAGAGTGGCAACAGAATGTTTCACCCCTTCTTTAGTCAGATGATTATTTGCATGAGCGGTGTTAATTCTGATTTTTTTATCGAGCCATTCATCTTCTTCTGGTTCGTGAACAATGTGAACTTCAGCATCGAACCTTTTGGCGACTTTTGCGGCAAAATCAACAATCTGAAGACTTTCCTTCGTGAGGTTAACTGGGAGTACAATTCTTTTTATAGTCCCTGCCGGTCCCTTTCCTTGAGTAATGATAAATGGGAATTTCCCACTTGTAATAACTTTAATCGCATTTGAACCAACCAACTTCTGTAACCCCTTTTCTCCATGAGTGCCCATCACCAGAAGCTGGGCGTCTCCCTCTTGGGCTTCTTTGGTGATATCTTTAAAAATAGTTCCAACTTTTACCCTAGGCTCCACTCGGTTCCGGTCCTCTGGCAGTAGCTCTTTAACTATTGCTGATAATCTATCTTCCGCATCGGAAATGTCCCTCTCTTTATCAACTACGTGAAAAAGCTCGATGGATGCATTAGCAATTTTTGCATATGCAAGGGCATGATCAAGAGCGGTTCGGGTAATCGATGTAAAATCGAAGGGGACGAGAATTTTCATTTGCACGGGTTAAAGAAACGTAAAGAAAACTCTTTTAGAACAAAGATCAACTACCATTCTAACCTTATTTGTTTCAACCCCTTCGGAGGCAAATTTTGAATGTAAAAATTTGTAAATGCTCCCTCGACCCTTCCAATTCACTGTCCAATAAGCTTTCTTTGTGTATATGTTCAACAGGATCAATTTTAGACAAACACTGTTCGTCATTGCAGCCGTTTTGAGTTGCAACCTTTTCTCTTTTGGTGCCTCTGATTTTGGAAACAAAGTGAATTTGGCGTTGCGCCAAACAGGTGATGCCCTTTTGCGTGCACAAGGTGATTCCACTTCTTATATTCCTCCTATCCAGGAGCTGGATGGAAGTGAATTCGTGCTGGAGATTCCCTTAGGTTTTGATTACGGTATACTTCCTGAATTTCTCGAGTCAGCCCTCTACGACTATCATATATCGAGGCCGTATGAGGTGATGGTAAAGTCTTGCGAAACTGGTTTTCTTGTTCTCGGTTACAATAAAACAGCCGTTGAGAGGGACTCAGTTGCATGTCGCGATCGACATGAGGTTCCCGACTGTGCGCTAATTCATGTCAAGTTTTCAAAAAATGAAGATAGAAAGACTGAAAAGAACTTTGGCAGTCTCGCTTGGCTCTTCATTCCTATTGCAGGAGTAGGCAGTTTCTTCTTCCTGAAGAAGAAAAAGCAAGAAGAATTGCCAGCTGAGAATGACTCGAGTTTGAAAATTGGAAAACTAGTTTTTAGTCATGAAAACATGAAGATCACTTTCGAAAGTGGGAGTGAGGCTGAGTTGACCTATCGTGAGAGCAAGCTCTTGCTCTATTTTGCCGAGAGGAGAGGAGAAGTACTGAATCGGGAAGACATTCTTTCTGCTGTCTGGGAGGATGAAGGGGTGATAGTTGGACGAAGCCTCGATGTTTTCGTTTCGAGATTGAGAAAAATTTTGGCCCAAGACCCTTCGGTCAACATCAAAACTATTCATGGGGTTGGCTACCGAATGGAGGCCTCCAATAACCTGTGATTTGGGCGATCTCTCTACTTTTAGTACCATGAATTTTAGCAACAATAACCTTTCTGCTGGGTTTGTTTTGGCCCTTTTTTGTCTACTGGTGGGCTGTGGAACCACACCCCATAGTAAAAAAACTTTCTCCAATCGGCCCGCTCAATATGAGGTTGAAGTAATCAATCTCACAGACGAAAAATATCCCGATAATCCCGATATCGGATTCCGGTCATCCCGATACCAAGAAGAATACTTCAAGGTTTTAGCGCTAATTATTCCAGATTCTCTGACAAGTTATGATGTTGATTTTAAATTCACTTCACTCGATGGTGATGTCATTAGCTTCAATCGACTCAACTTAGCTGAGTTTATTCCTACGATTCCTCATGGGTATGAACAAGACGAGTACTTGACAGATCTCTCATTGGTCAATCAAGAGTGGAACAGAAACCAAGTTAGTTTTTCCACGGATGAATTTGATTCAACAAACCCTCATATCGTCAGGGTAGACATTGCTCGAAATTGCCTCAATGCTTATCTCTGGGAAATTATAGTCTACGAAAGAGAAGACGATAAAATTCTCCCAATGGCTCACGGCTGGTTTGACTTTCCCGAGCATCTTTACGCTGAGCTCTTCACGCTAAAAAATGGAATAAAGTACTCTAGAATTAAACAATCACTGGAACACTGGATAGATCCTGAAAGTAGATTTGTGGACGATTCAGTTTTCAGGAAAATCAAGGGAAAACAAAGTATTCCCATAAATGACTTAAGTGACGAGATGTATCCGATTTCTGGCGCTCGAAAAAAGAAGCTAAAGGAGATCATTTATCCGACTTCCTTTTCGACCATGCGCGATCTCCAAACTGATTCAGCCCTGTTTGCGACCTTCACACCTCCAGGATTTTATAATCGGAAAGACCCCAGAACTACCCAGCTTGGCAGGTTCTACACGGTTATTGAAGCTGAATTGTCTAGTGTTGTTAGCGAGGTGAGTGGCGAAACCCTTGATCAAATAAAGGTCCTGTTTATGCATAAAAATGGGACGCTTAGAACCAACCTGACCATTGGAGGGGTTGATTTTGAAGAATTCCCAATTCTGGCGGTTGCCGAGGCAAACCGGGGTTGGAAAAGTTCAATGGGATTCGGAAATCATACTTTTTACGAGTCTTATGGTGATCACTTAAATGAGTCGACACAATCCAATCCTTATTATGCATACTTAACTGATCATGAAGGCAATTGGCTCGATAGTCATGCCATCGGAATTGATGGCCCGATTTTTCACTTTACCGATTCATCCAGAACCGAACTCCATCTTTGGTTGCTCTCTTTCGAGAGGCACGCTCTCGTTGGACATTACCAAATACAGCTGAATTGAAGCGAATTCCCAGAGTGAGGAGACCATTCATTCAAAACCCTTACATTCATATCATTAATTACTGACAATTTAGAATTTATGAAGACGACTACACTTTTTTTAATAACTATTTGTTTGTCTCTCTTGGGACAAGCCCAAAAAAAGCCAAATGTCTTGGTGATTTGGGGCGACGATATTGGCACTTGGAACATTAGTCACAATAACCGCGGAATGATGGGTTATCAGACTCCTAACATTGATCGAATAGCCAAAGAAGGCTTGAGTTTCACAGACTATTATGGTCAGCAAAGTTGTACCGCGGGTCGTGCCGCCTTCTTGGGAGGAAATGTTCCTGTAAGAACCGGAATGACGAAAGTAGGAATGCCCGGAGCCGATGAAGGATGGCAGATGTCTGACGTGACCATCGCCACCGTTATGAAAAGTTTGGGATACAACACAGGCCAGTTCGGAAAGAATCACCAAGGTGATCGCGACGAACACTTACCTACAATGCACGGGTTTGACGAGTTTTTTGGAAACCTCTACCATCTAAATGCAGAAGAGGAGCCCGAGAATGAAGACTATCCTACAGATTTGGTTCTGGCCAACGGAAAAACTTTTCTAGAGGTTTACGGACCAAGAGGTGTCATTCATAGCTGGGCTGATGGTAAAGGCGGACAGCGCATCGAAGATACCGGAGCGCTCACGAAGAAGAGAATGGAGACGATTGATGATGAGACCATTGCTGCTGCAAAAGAGTTCATCAAAAATCAGGTAGAATCAGATCAACCTTTTTTCACTTGGTGGAACGCGACTAGGATGCATTTTCGTACACATGTACGCGAGGATCACCGCAATCAGGGTAATGATGAATACACTGACGGTATGATCGAGCACGACAATCATGTGGGTGAGCTTCTCGACCTGCTCGACGAACTCGGCATAGCGGATAACACGATTGTATTGTATTCCACAGATAACGGTCCTCACTACAACACATGGCCCGATGCAGGAACCACTCCTTTTCACGGAGAAAAGAACAGCTCTTGGGAAGGTGCTTTCCGAGTTCCGACCTTTGTGCGTTGGCCTGGCAACTTTCCAGCTGATGTGACCCTAAACGGAATAGTGGCTCACGAAGATTGGTTGCCGACACTGGCCGCCGTGGCCGGCGATGATAAAATCAGCGAGAAGCTTCGAAAAGGAGTTTCCTTAAACGGACGTGATTACAAAAATTACATTGATGGTGTAAACCAATTGGAGTACCTCAAAGGTGATGTGGAAGAGTCACCTCGTAAAGGATTTATCTATGTGGACGACGGAGGCTCGATTGCAGCTCTTCGCTACAAAGATTGGAAAGCCATGTTCCTAGAGAATAGAGCAGACCAACTCCAAATTTGGCTTGAGCCTTTCGTAGAACTGAGAGCCCCGTATTTATTCAATTTGAGAAGAGATCCATTTGAGAAAGCTTTGGTTGGATCAAATACCTACTACGACTGGTACATTGATCGAGCCTATGTGCTTATGGCCATGCAAGGTTATGCCTTTAACTTTCTTACCACCTTCCAAGAATATCCGCCGAGTCAGACTGCTGGCGATTGGAGTTTAAGCAAAGTAGAAAAACAGATTACCAAAATGGTCAAACCGACAAATCAATAATTAAAAGCCGCTCAATTGAGCGGCTTTTTTGCTTCTAGCTCGTGTGAAAATCTCATGTCCTACTTCAGGCCAGTATGCAGACACCAGAGATGAGCTTTATCTGAGCGAGAAAACCTTAAGCTCATTTGCATTCTTTGTGATCAGTCTGCTTATTCCCTCAAAGGATTCGAAGTGAGTTCAACAAATAGCAGGGCTTTCCATTTGTTGGCTGGTCGAATTTGAAAGTGGTGGTATTTATGCCAAAGCGTACTGGTAAAAATCCAAAACCCTCTCGCAATCACTAATTTTAACTATTTCCTGAACTTCGCGTAGGTTAGAGAAATTTTCTGAGCCAATACCGCTCGAGAGAATTTTTGGTTTGAACCTCTTGTTTTGCAGGTATGAAACGAAACAAAAAGAGATGCAGGCATAGCGTATCTTTTATAGCCGAGAAACCTTGAAAGACCAATGGGTGGCCCATGAAGTTCCTTTTTCTAGCTTCAAGCAAAGGAATTTTTATCACGACCACCAGGAATTGCCTTTTTTGTTTGAATTGGTCAATTCACTCATAGAACATTCTTATTTCAAGATAGGAAGTGATTTCCGTCCTTTGGAGAAAATAATCAGCCTATGCGACTGCCAATCATAAAACACCTCAATGAATTTGTAAAGGAAAATGATGTCGATTACATCGAAGAGGCCATTGCTGTCATCGAAAACCTTGCTGAGGCCAAGGGCATAAAAGACGAAGAGCTGGAAGTAATGGGAGAACTTATTTCAAATATGTACGGAGCACTTGAGGTACAAAAGCTAATCAATGAAGAGGGTATGTCTGACAAAGACGCCCTTAATGCATTCATGAAGAGAGTGCAAGGAGCTGTCAACTAGACTAGATTTTTTAGTTACTAGCTAACAGCTACTTGGCAACAGCTCAAAATCACAAACTAATCCTCTTCACGTTGTCGTCAGTGATCCTCTCGATCAATATTCTTCTAGGATCAATGGCGGCTTTGGCAGGGAGGCTGTCTACAATCATTCTTACCGTAGATTCTTGCTGATCAAACCTAGCCCTTCTCCAAGCCATAAGTTCTTCTTCTTCGTTGTCCGCGTAAACCCCTACATCTACCCATTCTTGCAGTTGAGCTTCAGTTTCATTCCCCAGTGTGTCCGCATAAGCCTTTCTGGCGAAGATGTCCATTTCAATTTCGTAGCGACCGTTCTCTAATTTTTTAGCCCTAGCGTCCTTGAGTCTAAAATCATAAAGTGTGATCTCTTTAAACCAGTCGTCAATGAGGTAATGCAATGAATCAGGTACTCTAGGTTCCAAGTGTCTTAAGAAATCGTACGCCGTCGGGTAGGGTGGTTCTGCATACCGAAACTCTTCTAAGAAACCTCTAAGTGCAGCATTTACTGAATCCTCGCCGATGTAATCCTGCAAGGCATAGAGAATCACAGAACCTTTTCCGTAGTGTATGTACCCTTGATTTTCTACTTTGTAAAGCGGGAGTTCTCTTTCTCTTTCCCCAGTTCTTCCCCGCAGGTAGCGGTTGAAGTCGTATTTTAAGAAGTTTTTCATTTTGAGGTCGTCTGCCCCTCGTTTCATGGTCATCAGACTCGAGTACTCGGCAAAGCTTTCAGTGAGCATAGTGCCGCCTTGCATTTCGGCAGGAGTCTCTTGATGTGCCCACCATTGGTGGGCCATTTCGTGGGCAATTACTGCCTCGACTACATTGTTTTCGCTTTCATCCTCCAGATTGGTTATAAAACCAAAACTTTCAGAATAAGGCATAGTTCCAGGAAAGGCTTGAGCAAAAGTTGAGTAGCGAGGGAATTCAACAATTCTCGCTTGCTTGTGATAATAAGGTCCAAAGTTCTCTTCGAAATAGCCAATTGATTTCTTGACCGCGCTAATGAACTTCGGCACATTCACGTCGTGTTCTGGATGGTGGTAAATTTCAATGTCTATACCGTTGTAGTTTTCTCTAGCTACTTCATAGCGAGCAGAAAGAAAACTGTAGAAATTTAAAGACGGCTGATCGAGTTTGTAGTGGAAGTACTTTCTTCCACCTTCTTCCCATTCGTTGACCAAGGAGCCCGGAGCGACTGCAATCTGATCGGCTGAAGTAGATACGATTGATTCTACTTCCACCCAGTGGGAAATATCAGATGTGATATAATTGTGATTGCATAATTCATTGCAATTCTTCTGGAGGTCTGGTGTCCGTCTCTTGCGGGGAAGACCGTGCTTCTTGCGATCACTCTTGTCGCTTAGTTCGGCATTTGCAGAATAACCCATTCCCGGAAGGATACTTCCATTACTCAAGAAAGTACCGTTTGAAATAATTCGAGTATTACCCAGGCCATTAGTAAAACCCTTCGTGACGTATGAATTGGTGATTTTTATCTCTTTCTTTTCACCAGGCTGCCAAGGCTCTTGCATGGCATAAATCTGAAAACCGAGCACGCTATCATTGAGAACTAAATCTGCGCCCGGGATCATGATCTCCGTATCCCATGATTGATCAAGATTCATAAAAATGGAATCAAGAGCGACGTCTTCATCGTTTTCAAATATGGCATTCGCCCGCACAAAAACATCGCGTTCATCAGGAAAGATATCAATCTCGTATTTGATCGACTTCATTTCTGGAAGAGGATAGTTTTCGTACTTCTTATAATTGAGTTCATAGTCTACAGCTTCTTGCTCCCGAACATCGGCGCTTTTGTATGAATTTATAATTTGCGTATTGTAAAACACCCAGCTGCCTACTAGCATCCAAAAGGCGATGATTGTCAAGGAAATTATTCTAAAACTTCCTGTAAAACTCGCCTTTGCGATTTTCAATTTTTCTCTAAAACCGGAAACGGCACTTCGAGGCCAAAACATGGCCGAAATGATCAGTAGAATTAAAGAAAACAGGAGCCAGTATGCATTAAACCAATGAGTCCCTTCTACACCGGGACCGAACCCGCTCATGTCGGAATAGAAAATACCTGGAGAAGCCCCCGGCTGTAGCATATTCGACCTGTACTCTAAAACACTATCTATGATGATGCTCCAGGCGAAGAAATATATGATTCCGATAAAGTAACCGACATAACGATTTTTTACCAAGGTCTGGATCACCACAAAAATGGAAGCTAGAATAATGTAACCCGGCAAAAGATCAACGAAGAAATCAACCAAATAAATATCGAGTTCAATCTTGGTAAATCCCCTCATAAGCTGAGAGATAATTCCCATAAAAATGAAGATGAATTGAAGTAAAGTGGCAGCGGCCACCAACGAACTCATTTTTGCCAAAACAGAGGCGAAAGTGCTATGCGGTGTTGCGTTGATTACTTCATGAACGTTAGACATGCGATCCCGCCATACCAATTCTCCAGCAAAAAAGACAACTATTATAACCACGAATAAGGATGTAGAAGAATCGATATCGCCCACCACCTTGTATGTTACCGGGTAACTTTGAAGACCGTAGTACTCATATCCCTCTATAAGGCTTATGAATAGCAAGACAACTCCAAAGAATGAAAGGATTTTAAAAGAAGAGCTCTTGATGATGCTGATAAAACTTGTTTTGAAAAAACTCAAAAACTGAATCCATCCAAGTTTGGCTGTAAAGTCCTGTACAACATCAGGTTTTAAGGTGCTCGCTTTTTCTACTTCCTTATCTATGACCTCTTTATTGGCCTTTCGGTATTTCAATTTTTCACGAAATGAGAAGGCTTTGTAAGAAAAGAAGGATACAACGATTCCAAAAGAGATCCATACCAATCTATTTTGAAGAATAATCCCCTCGAGCGCGGGACTCATAGTATTGCGCTCGGCAGGTGTAAAGTATTGGCTATAAACGTCGTAAGTTCCAATTCCGAATATGTCAACCAGTCCTGCAATGGTTTGGTTATCCAAGTCTGATAATAGCGTTAATGAAACGAAATATCCTACGATTAAGGCTAAAGCACCTACAAATGAAATGATGGTACTTTTGAATTTGTGACCCAAAAAGAAAATGACTCCACCAGTGATGAACATGTTTGGCAGGACAAAATAAAAGTAATTGGAAAAGACAGTTTCGGCGTAAAATGATCCGATCCGGTCGGCGTCTAACCATCCTGCTGCTGGGCCAATTAAGGCTCCTAACCAGGCTCCAAAGAAAACACCTAATAGAGGTAGGGTTGATAGAATGAGTGCCCCCAAGAACCTTCCCCAGAAATACCCACTCTTTTTGATGGGTAGCGAAAACATGATCTCATTAAATTGATTCTCGTGATCGCGAAGTGCTGCATTATTAAAGAACGCTGCTGCGAAAAGTACTCCGATCAGGCTAAGGAACAAGACATAATTGGTAAGCGTGTGCGGACTGTTTTTGTAGATGTTTCCTACGGCTCCCCCAATTTGTACATTGTCACTTGCAACTGCTCCAAATACAATGAGGGTGACCAGAAAAAAGAAAACATAAATCATCGGACTCTTGAAGGCCGAACGTAGCTCGAGCTTAAAAAATTCTCTAAACATGGCTTAAACGGTTTCTGACTGGTTAATCTTTACAAAAAATACGTCCTCGAGATTGGGCTCAACTGAAGTGAAGCCTTCTCCGGGAGAGCTATCGCTTAAGACATGAATTTGCGGCTTGCCAGCTACCATTTTGTCCGAAATTACGCGGTGTATAGTTTTTAAGCTGTCCAACTCGTCTCTTTCAACTGACTTCATCCAAACCTGGCCCCTGAGGTCGTCCAGAGCATCGGTGGGTGTTCCTTTGTACACAATCTCACCAAAATTCATAATCGCAAATTCGGAACATAGCTCTCTCACATCGTCTACAATGTGTGTGGATAGAAGTACAATTACTTCTTCACCGACATCGGCGAGTAGGTTGTGAAATCGGTTCCTTTCTCCAGGATCGAGACCTGCAGTCGGTTCATCTACAATGATCAGGCGAGGACTACCGATGAGTGCTTGCGCGATTCCCACCCTTTGCTTCATTCCTCCAGAAAAACCCTTAACGCTCTTATTGCGTTTATCATAGAGGTTTACCTTCTGGAGCAGGTATTTTACCAATTCCTTCCTTTCTTTTCCATTTGAAATACCTTTTAAAGTAGCCACATGATCAAGCAGCTGTTCTGCGGTTACCCTCGGATACACGCCAAACTCCTGAGGCAAGTAACCCAGAGCCTTGCGGACCTCACCCGGCTGATTGATCACATCAATTTCATCGAGGGTAACCGATCCAGCGTCTGCTTCTTGAAGCGTGGCTAAGGTTCGCATCAAGCTGGACTTTCCTGCACCGTTTGGCCCAAGTAGTCCAAACATTCCATTCTTGATTTCAAGGTTGACATTGTTGAGGGCTCTTACCCCGTTTGGATAAATTTTACAAAGGTTTTCAATTCTTAAAGTGGCCATATGTTTAATTTTAGATTTGCCAAAATAGACAGGAGTATTTTTAATTCTTAAGCTTTTTTGAAGATTTAACCATTAGATCCATCACTGGTCAATGCAGCTTTTGAATGGAGAAGAATAAGTTGATGTTAAGTTTGAGACGGACCAGTTAGGAATTATGTTACTCAACTCAATGTGATTCCCTAAATTTATTTCATGGATTTAATCAATGCTTTTAAACAAAGTGAAGCACTTGCTCATCTAAACAGCGCTGACCTGCAGTTTCTGGCAGAGAAGGGTACAACAAGAAAATTTCAGAAAGGAGAATATATTTTCCAAGCCGGAGAAGAGGCAAAGGAGTTTATCTATGTGCTTTCGGGCCGTTTCAGAATTTTCTTAACGCAAAATGGGGAAACTCGAGAAGTGGGCACCCTGTCTCGTTTTGATCTCGGCGGCGTGCTGCCATATAGCCGGATGACTCATTCAGTAGGTACAGGAGAGTGCAAAGAAGCAGGTGAATTATTCGTCTTAAATAGGTCGTTTTTCAGAGAAATGATCGTCGATCATCATCCATTAGCGGAAGCGCTGGTCCACCACATGGCGTCTCGCATCAGAACCTTTACTAAACTGCGTATGCAAGATGAAAAGCTCATTTCGCTCGGAAAATTATCGGCAGGTTTAGCTCATGAGCTGAATAACCCAGCCAGCGCCATGGTGAGAAGCTCGGAAGAACTGAGTAAGCATCTAAAACTGCTCCCTGACGGATTTAAAAGAGTGATGAACTCAAACCTCGACCCGCAAAAAGTAGACTTGGTCAACGACTGGCTTTTCAAAATTCTCGGTAATGAAAGGCCAACATTAAGCCTTATGGAAAGGAATGACCGAGAAGACGAAGTTTCTGATTTGCTCGAAGAGTTTGAGGTTGAAGATGCCTTCGAACTCGCGGAAGAAGCGGTTGATTACGGGCTCTGCGGTGATGACATAAAAATGCTTCACAAGCACACAGGGTCGGGAGATTTTGCCACGGTGTTGGAGTGGGTAATAAATAACCTGAGTACGGAACGCATGGTCGGTGAGATTCACACTTCCGCAGAACGTATTTCTACTTTGATAAAGAGCATTAAAGAATATAGCCATATGGATCGGAGTCGCGACCGTCAGGATGTAGACATTAATTCGGGATTGCAAAGCACAGTCACCATGCTTCGTCATAAAGTCAAGCATGCAAAAATTGAAATTGAAGAGAACTATTGCTCAAGCATACCCCATCTTTCGGGAATGCCAGGAGAGCTCAATCAAGTGTGGACCAATATTATTGATAATGCCATCGATGCAATGGAAGACGGAGGTATGTTGTCGGTCAGCACCGATTGGTATGAACCAAATATTTGCGTGCAAATCTCCGATACTGGTCCAGGAATTCCCGAGGAAATTAGGAATCAAATTTTCGATCCATTCTTTACGACCAAATCAGTGGGAAAAGGAACAGGTCTTGGTCTAGATATCGTCAATAAAATTGTAACTAGACACAATGGCCGAATTGAACTAGATTCAAAGCCTGGAAGTACCACATTTAATATCATTTTACCAGCAGTAGACGCACTATAATGGCAAAGCAACCTTTGATTTTCGCCGTCGATGACGACCCTCAAGTACTAAGAGCAGTAACCAGAGACTTAAAGAAAAAATACAGAAAAGAATACCGAGTGATCAGCACTATAAGTGCTAATGAAGCTCTTGAAACCCTCGTTGAGTTCAAGAAAAAAGGAGATGAGGTAGCCCTGTTTTTGAGCGACCAACGCATGCCAGAAATGCAAGGTGTAGACTACCTTGAAAAGGCAGCAGAAATCTATCCAGGTGCCCGAAGGATACTCCTGACAGCATATAGCGATACTGACGCGGCTATAAAAGCAATTAATGAGGTGCAGCTTGACTACTACTTAATGAAGCCGTGGGATCCGCCAGAAGAGAAGTTCTACCCGATTATTACCGACCAGCTCGAAGAATGGAAGGCTACTAACGGAGCAGCAGTGGAGGGGATTCGATTACTCGGATACCAGTACTCGCCCAAATCACACCACGTGAAAGACTTTCTCTCTGGGAATCTATTTCCCTATAAATGGCTGGACGTGGAAAGTGATCCCTCTGCTCACGAAGCAATGATGCTCCATAAAATAAATCCCAAATCTTTACCTGCCGTCATCTTCGATGATGGAGAAGTAATTACTGGTGACGATTTGGCGCCAATCGCCAAAAAACTTGGGCTTCAACCTACTGCGAAAGAGGAACTTTACGAGGTTGCTATTATTGGGGCAGGTCCCGCCGGGTTGGCCGCTGGAGTATACGGTGGAAGTGAAGGACTCAAAACTGCACTTATTGAAAAACGCGCACCAGGTGGCCAAGCAGGAACGAGCTCGAGAATAGAAAATTACCTCGGTTTCCCAAAAGGGCTGAGCGGTGCAGACTTGAGTAGAAGAGCCATTTCTCAAGCGACGAGGTTTGGAATTGACTTCTTGGTGCCACAATCTGTCGATGAGATCAACTTTGAATCCAACTATAAGAATCTAAGTATGATTGATGGTTCTAAACTCAATACCAAAGCCGTTATTGTGACTACCGGTGTGTCCTATAGAATGCTTCAAGCCGAAGGACTTGACAAGTTTACAGGAGCAGGAGTCTACTACGGTGCAGCAACTACGGAGGCAACGGCCTGCAAGAATCAAGACGTTTACGTGGTGGGTGGAGGAAATTCTGCAGGTCAAGGAGCCGTTTATCTGTCCAATTTTGCCAGACATGTGCATATTCTCCTCCGACGAGATAACTTGCGTGATACCATGTCGAGCTACTTGATCGATCAGATAGACGGAATTGACAATATAACGGTTCAACCTTTCCGCGAAGTTCAAAAAGCGGAAGGGGAAGGAAGGTTAACTCAGCTGACAATTTTGAATAATCAGGATAATGAGACCCGCTGCGTTGATGCGGGTGCGCTTTTTATCTTTATTGGAGCTAAGCCCTACACCGAGTGGTTGCCCGACACCATACTTAAGGATCGAAGAGGGTTTCTGTTGACGGGACGTGACCTCATGAACCATCCAGAGTTTAAGTCGAGTTGGCCATTCAAGCGCGAACCTTATGCTTTGGAGACCTCTGTTCCTGGTGTTTTTGCAGCAGGTGACGTACGTTCAGGTGCCATGAATCGGGTCGCTTCAGCGGTGGGTGAGGGAGCCATGGCAGTTTCGTTTACACACAAGTACTTGGCGGAAATTTGAGTTGGTAGTTAGGCGCTTTAACCAGATAGAATCCATTTAAGTAAAGCAGCCCTTGAGGGTGTGTGTTGCTCAGAATGACAAATGTACACTAGGCGACACAATTCAATATTGATAGGGTGCGCTTATTCAGCAACATTGTATTCATTTAACAAGCGAATAAAATAGCGCTAAAAAGATTCTATAAAACCATGAAACGACTATCCATTTTATTACTACTGGCTGTCTATGGATGTATTGGCATTGACGAAGAAGATGCTCCGATCGTTGGAGAGTCAATTGACCTTGAAATTGAACAATTGGCCCTGCTTGTTGGCGATACGGCCAAAGTCGAGGCTGTTTTTTTTAACCGGTACGGCATCGAAGAAAATCAACAAATATTTTGGGAATCTGATGACGAAGATGTCGCTTCGGTGGATATTAACGGAACCGTAGTAGGTCATGTCGCTGGGCAGTCTAATCTAATTGCTTCTGTAGGAGCGACCGTGAGCAGACCATTGCAAGTCACCGTAGTTGAAGATGTAAATGCCGTAGCTCAAGTCACCATCTCATCTCCTTCAGGACTCCAGATCGATATGGGTCAACAGGCAGTCATAGAAACGATAATTTTTAATATTCTCAATGAAGAATTAAGTGGCTTTGAAATCACATTTCAATCGCTAGATCCAGACGTTATTTCAGTCGATCAAGAAGGCACCGTAACTGGATTGGAGAATGGCTTGGGAAGAATTGTGGCTATTGTCGAAGGCGTTTATAGTAATACCCTAGAAATTCGGGTGGGAGCGACTAGCCGCCAAGGGAATTTTGTCGGCGCAAATGGCTATGAATCTTCAGGTTCGACTGAGTTGTTTTTCGATGGTAATGGTGACCTCATTCTTGAACTCAAAGATGATTTTGAGACCGATTTTGCTCTTGGTACGTTCATTTATCTCAGTAACTCTACATCGGGTTCGGTTACTCGAAATGAAGGTCTAGAACTGCAGGAAATTGGAAGTGGAGGGAACCATGTTTTCAATGTTTCAGATATAGCATCTGATACCTCTATCGATGACTTTCAATATGTAATTGTACTCTGTAAACCTGCAACCATAACCTTTGGATATGCTCAACTTGACTAATATGAAAACAACGATTGTATTCCTCGCTCTCTTCGTTTCCTCGGTGGCCTCTTTTGCCGGCGGAGGATGGACTTACAAAAAAGGAAAAGGATTTGTGAAAATTAGCCAAACCGCAATTTACGGAGATCAGCTTTTCAATCCAGATGGTGAGGTCATCGATATCCGTACTATAGGGTATTATGCTACCTCTGCTTATGCAGAATATGGAATTTCCGATAAGATAACTGCCATTGCCTATGCTCCGTTTTTTACTAGGAATACCTTAAATGCGATTGAATTTATTCAAACGAAAGAAGAAATACCGGGAGATGAACTGAATTCTTTTGGAGATATTGATCTTTCCATACAGTATGGATTTTACCAATCTGACACGTGGGTGGCCTCTGTAAGAGTGCTTTTTGGATTGCCTACCGGCAAAGTGAATGGAGGAGAAACAGGTATTCTCCAAAGTGGTGATGGCGAGTTTAACCAGATGATTCGGTTTGATTTGAGCCGACCGATTTCAGATAAATCCTGGATTTCATTTTATGCAGGTTTTAACAATCGTACCAACGATTTTTCGGATGAATATCGTCTTGGAGGTGAATACGGCACCCGTTTAGGGAGCTCGTTTTACACCATACTTAAACTTGATGTTGTGCAGTCCTTCTTTAATGGAGAAGCGGATGCTTCTCAAGGGGGAACTATTTTTTCTAACGATACAGAATTCATTAGCCCCGCAATTGAACTGGCATATGAGCTCGACAACCAAATCGGATTCTCATTTTCTGCAGGAGGAGCTTTTGCTGCCAGAAATATTCTGGCTGCGCCAAATTTAGCAGTAGGAGTATACAAGAAGTTTTAATTGGATCCCGAGAGGATTAAATCGACTTGTTCCTGAATGGCCTTTTCGGTTTGTTCCTTTTCGAGAATTATTGGAGCGGATATTCTTTCGTTACAGTCTTTGACCGAGCACCGTTCACAAGTGTTTCCCACGACTCTTTGACTAATCTTAGGTGAGGATTCAAAGTTGATTTTTTTCTTCTGTCGGTTGTTCATCCCGATGCCGATGCAAACGCTTCGCTTCCAATTTTTATTGAAAGGATCGGCATTGCTAGCAGCTATCACGAGGTGTTCGGCTCCAGTTTCTTCAAACTCGTTGCGCTGGATACCTATGGTGATTCCGGACTTAGCAGTGCCTGAATTCTTTTCCGAGAGTAAATCGGTACTTATCCATCGTCGACAATAGTGCTCGCGGTCTTGATGGGCTCTAGGCTGATAGCCAGAGCCTATATGGTACTCTTTGGTCAAGCTAATGCTTGAAGAAGGAAGTCTCCGGCCAAATCGCAAAAAGAACATGTCTGTAATCCCAAAATGCCTTGGAAGAAGATTTGTCAGTCTTTGAAAGAAGGTTTCTGCTGAGTTGGTATAACTGAGCATCAATTGCAAAAATTCAGAGGAGCTCCATCTTTCCTTGGTAAAGAGTTCTTTCAGTTCGCCAACGAGTTTCTTCTCGTTGAGAATCAGCGCTCCTGCGAAGTATGATGCTTTGAAATTATTGAGCACATCTTCAAAACCTTCAAATTTGATCCATGAAAACGTTAATGGACGAGCGGTAATTTCTAGGTGACAATAGCCGAGCTCCTTGGCTAAAATAAATACGCGCTGCGTTTCGGTAACTTCTTTTGCAATCATCAGTCTCTTCTCCTTGGGGTTGAACACACTTCTGATTTGACCAAGATGATCACCAGGATTTAAACTTTCATAATCAATAATGTAGCCAAATTCTTCGTCTAAGATTTCTTCAAGCTCGATGCTTTCAATCTTCTTGTCGATGTCGATCTGATATCTTTTGATGAAAGCCCGAACCTCGGCTTCTAGTTCAGTAAAATGATTCTGGTGAGATTCCTGATATGACCGAAGGGCGCTCAAGAAAAAATCCTCTCTGCTGATATTTCTAATCCTCGCAATTTCGAAAAGTGTCCCAATGAAGGTTGTGGTTTTATCTGGAGCGCTCGCGATAATATCGAGAAGCCGACCTTCGTCAATTCCAAAAAGGTTTAGTGGTATTTCCTTGAGTACTCCACTGAGAATAATGTCACTCAGCGGTGCCATTTTTCCCGTGAGCTTCATATTTACCATATCCTCAAAAGAGGTTTCAAGAGCTGCTCCGAGAGCTACTATCTTATCTGGCTTGGGGTATTTTTTACCCTTCTCAATTTCGTTGAGATAGGACTTTGATAAGCCTGTTTTTTTGGCAAGTCCAAATAAACTCAGACCATTTTTATCTCGAAGCTGCTTGAGCTTAAGCCCAAAAATAAGTCTGATTTGCTCTTCCGAAAGTGCCATTATATCTATGAATATATGCGAATATACCCTTTTTGAGTAAGAATATTAATTAGCGGAAAATACATAAATGGCGAACGTTCGCTTGTTTTTTACAATTTACCATCTTACATTTGTATCGTACCGAACAACATCATCTTATGAATACACTAGCTGAAATCGACAAAGAGAAATTGATTGTAAACGCGAAAATGAATGAGGCAAAAGATTTCATTCTTACAGGTGATGCGATGCAATTTATCACCGAGCTGCACAAGAGATTTGATGCCGATCGTAAAATGCTCCTAGAAAAGCGAGATGAGGATCAGATGAGACTTGATTCAGGAGTTGATCCTACATTTCTCGACAATACTGCCCACATCCGATGTAGTGAATGGAAAGTTGGTCCTATTCCTGAAGACCTAATGGATCGGAGGGTAGAGATTACTGGGCCAGTTGATCGTAAGATGATCATCAACGCACTCAACTCTGGTGCGAAAGTATTCATGGCCGATTTAGAGGATAGCAATTCACCTACATGGGATAATGTGATTGAGGGTCAGAAGAATCTTTATGATGGAGTTCGTAAAGAAATTTCATTCATCAATCCGGTAAATGGGAAAAACTATTCTTTAAATGACGAAACGGCTACCTTGATGGTTAGACCGAGAGGGTTGCACTTGGAAGAGTTTGGGATCGAGTTTAAGGGAAAACCCGCTTCTGGATCGTTGATCGACTTCGGTCTTTATTTCTTCCACAACGCTAAAGAGCTTCTGAAAAGAGGTTCTGGGCCATATTTCTACCTTCCAAAACTAGAGCATTACCGAGAGGCGCGATGGTGGAATGAAGTATTTGTTTTCGCACAAGAGTATATGGGAATTCCGGTTGGAACTATACGAGCTACCGTTCTTATCGAAACCATTCTCGCTTCATTTCAGCTCGATGAGATTCTTTACGAATTGAGAGAGCACAGTGCCGGTCTTAACTGTGGAAGATGGGATTACATCTTCAGCTTTATTAAAAGATTTAGAAATAGACCTAACTATATTTTCCCAGACAGGGATTTGTTGACCATGGAAGTTCCTTTTATGAAAGCTTATTCGCAAAAAGTGATTCAGGTTTGTCACAAAAGAGGTATTCACGCCATGGGAGGAATGGCGGCTCAAATTCCGGTTAAGAATAATCCAGCAGAGAATGATATGGCGATGGAAAAAGTACGTCGCGATAAGCTGCGCGAGGTACATGATGGTCATGACGGAACTTGGGTCGCACACCCAGCTCTTGTCCAAGTGGCCATGGACATTTTCAATGAGCACATGCCCGAACCGAATCAAATTGAAACACGCACTCCAGAAGGGATCATCCGCGCTGAAGAGCTCATCGCAGTTCCTCAAGGTGCAATAACCGAAGCTGGCGTTCGCAAAAACATAAATGTTGGGATCCAGTATCTAGCCGCGTGGCTCTCTGGAAATGGAGCGGCCGCAATTCACAATCTCATGGAAGACGCTGCGACTGCTGAGATCAGCCGAGCCCAACTATGGCAATGGCTTAAGCGTAGGGCTGAATTGAGCGACGGATCGAGATTGGATGAATATTACTTCGATAAGCTTTACACCCAAGAAGTGCAAAAACTTAGAATCGAAAGAGCCATGAATCCAGCTTGGAAGCCGAAGCTGGAGTTAGCCGCTGACAAATACCACGAACTCATCACCGCGGAAGATCTTGATGAATTTTTAACTACTGAATCACTAGACCTGCTATAAATCAACAACTAAGAACTTTAAAATACCACCCAAATGAAAAATCAAACAGAAATCAATCAAATCGAGAAAGACTGGGCCACTAATCCAAGATGGAAAGGCATCAAGCGCCCTTACACAGCTGAAAAAGTAACACAGCTAAGAGGCTCATTCAAAATTGAGTACAGTATTGCTCAACATGGAGCCGAAGTCCTTTGGAGAAAGTTGAATGAGAACGAGTACGTTGCTGGACTCGGCGCTCTTACGGGAAACCAAGCAATACAAGAAGTCGCAGCAGGATTGGAAGCAATATATCTAAGCGGATGGCAAGTGGCCGCAGATGCAAATCTTGCAGGACAAATGTTTCCTGATCAAAGCCTTTATCCAGCTAATTCTGTGCCAGCGGTAGTTGAGAAAATCAACAATGCCTTACTGAGGGCTGATCAAATCCAAAGTGTTAAAGGTGAAGGCGAAAAAGAATGGTTAGTTCCCATTGTTGCCGATGCAGAGGCTGGTTTCGGTGGAAATCTCAATGCCTTCGAATTGATGAAAGAAATGATCAAAGCTGGTGCAGCTGGTGTGCACTTCGAGGATCAATTGAGTAGCGCTAAGAAGTGTGGACATTTAGGTGGGAAAGTTTTGGTTCCGACCCAAGAAGGCATTAACAAACTGATAGCTGCAAGACTTGCTGCCGATGTCGCCGGTGTTTCAACCTTGATCATCGCAAGGACTGATGCAGATGCTGCAAACCTATTGACTTCTGATATTGATGAAAGAGATAGAAAATTCCTTACAGGTGAGAGAAGCCCAGAAGGATTTTTCTTTGTAAAAAACGGTATAGATCAAGCGATTGATAGAGCACTGAGCTATGCACCATACGCTGATCTACTTTGGATGGAAACTTCAAACCCAGACTTGGAACAAGCAAAAGCTTTTGCTGATGCAGTTCACGATAAATACCCCGGTAAATTGTTGGCATATAACTGCAGCCCAAGTTTCAACTGGGCAGCGAAATTGAGTAAAATCGAGATGGAGGTATTTCGCGAAGAACTGGCCAAGATGGGTTTTAAGTTCCAGTTTATCACACTTGCCGGTTTTCACGCACTCAACACGAGTATGTTTGAATTGAGTAAAGCATACAAGGAAAGAGGAATGGCCGGGTACAGCGATTTGCAAGAAAAGGAGTTTGCTTTGCAAAAAGATGGATTCGCAGCTGTAAAACACCAAGCCTTTGTGGGTACGGGATACTACGATGAAGTTCAAAACATTGTAACCGCCGGAACAGCATCTACGAAGGCCTTGGTAGGGTCGACCGAAGAGGCACAGTTTGCATAACTGCTGAACGGTATAAGGTAATGGCTCACTCCTCTTCTGCAAATTGTTTGTTAGAATGGAGTGAGTTTCTCTTCTCATAAAAATTAAAGGATGGTGAACTCATCTTCTTTATCACTAATTAAAAATATGGTGTGGAGATTAAAAGGAAGTCACTTCTCATTCAACTCCCAACTATACTCCAAATAATCCACCTTCGCATCGGGGTTCGCCTTCACTTTGCTGTACCGATTCACATATTCCGCTCTGCTGCTGGCTACGTCTTTAAAGTCACCCCAGTACCAGCTCAATAGTTTAGATAGCTCGAGCTTATCAGCAGAAATCTTGTTTTTAGCTGGATTGTTAAAGAAATACTTCGCCTCTTCCTCCAGCTGCTGATCAAGTCTTTCAGCGGTGAAAGCTTTGTTACGAAGACGAGGGCAACTCACCGCCGCACAGACTAGCGCGAAGTGTATTCGTGGTTCAGAGAACTTTTCTCGAATAATGCCGTGCTCGATATTGTTGAGGTCATAGGTTTCGCCCTCGATTTCTATGAATTTCAAATCCCAAGGAGAGTTGATAAATGGAATACTGCCCGCGATGTCTTTGATCGATTTTACAGGATAATAATCAATGATCAACTTCACTGTGAAGGCATTATAGGTATTGATCCAGTAGGCCAGTTCTTCGTCCTCACTCCAGTTTTCCTTATTTGGATGATTTTTGCTCAGGAGATTCAGGTAACTATTGAATTCAAGGCTATCTCGGATGAAACCTCTGTAGTTAACTAAGCCAGTATTGTCTACATGTTTTTGGAGAAGAGCATCCCAGATGTCGTGGGAAATAGGAGAGGAGTCGGAGGTTATATCGTCAATGCCGATACAAGCTGAAAAGATGAGCAATGAGAGTGAAAGAGAAATATACTTTAGCATTTGAACGAATTCATTTTTGGCCAATTAGTGATTCCAGCCCTTGGCGAATAAACAATGTTTAATCAGTCAACCCTAGCCCAAATTCTATTCCAAAGGTCTAATGTCAAATAAACGACAAATAAAAAAGGCATTTTGAATTTTTAAAAACCTTAAAAATCAATAGGGCTGCTTTATTGGTTCTTTAGATTATCGGCTAATTTTTATTTTTCTGAATCTAAACCATCATCAAGTAAAGTTTTTAAAAATAAAAATCAATAACCTGTAATCTCAAGATGCTAGGTTCTCCATCTCCAGAAACTGCTTCTTAGAACTTGAGTTCGTTCGCAGGTATCACCGAACAAAATTTCGTGGCTATGTCAACGCGAGTTATTCCTTTTGCGCGCTTATCTGGTTTGCGGTGCAAAGCCACACAGAGCTTTGTTTTAGTTTGTACTAAGTTGATTTTGGCCAGTTCGAATAGCTTTTAATTTCATATTAAATCGATGCTCTCATAGTTTTTCATGAACCGCTTTAACGGTATTTGTGCTGTTGTCAAATTTTAAATCCTTCCATATACCTTAGACGAACCTTCATGGAAATAAAGAGACAGGCAACTATTGTTGGATGTATTCTGAAAACCTTCCAACCATTATATTCCTCCTTTCCTGATTTTTTTACGCCCCAATCTGGTCATCGTGATCAAATTCTTCCAGATAGACTTTCCTCTTCCCTTAGATTCCCTCCGCACCGTGGTTTATTATTAAAAAGTTGATGGATTAAAATAGTGATGACTCAAAGGTTAGAGAACTTTTAGCTAAGGGATGAATAGCCTGTTAACAGTGGCCTATTACCATTGCGCCAATTGGCATTACAGCAAACATCTGCACATTCCAGCAAAGATTTACTGGATGCTGCCAAGATTTAATAATTCTCTTCGTCAAAAAGTGCTAGGCGCTTTACTCTTTACTATTCCTATGTTTTAGGACCTGCTCAATATCAGATAGTTGAAGGTTTTTTGCTTTTAATAATACCAAAAAGTGGTAAAGTAAATCTGCCGCCTCACCTTTGAAAAGATCCACATCGTCGTCTTTAGCTTCAATCACCACTTCAATTGCTTCTTCACCTACTTTTTGGGCAATTTTGTTGATTCCTTTTTCAAAGAGATAACTCGTATAAGATTCTTCGGGAGATTGTCCCTTTTTCTCTTCAATAATTGACTCCAGTTCATAGATAAATCCTTTGGCAGGACTATTTCCAAAACAAGTGTCATCCCCTTTGTGACAGGTGGGGCCAACGGGTATAGCTTGCACAAGGATAGTATCGTTATCGCAATCTTCTTTCATGGAAACCAGCTTGAGGTGATTTCCAGAAGTTTCTCCCTTGGTCCAAAGCCTGTTTTTACTTCGGCTAAAAAATGTCACTAGGCCAGTATCTAAGGTTCTTTCGAGAGCTTCTTGGTTCATGTAACCCAGCATTTGCACTTCTTTTGTGCGTGCATCTTGAACAATGGTGGGAACCAGTCCGTCTCCTTTTTCGAAGTCAATTTTCATCTGATAGGAATGTTTTGTTGTCTAAGTTTTGTCTTTAGTTGAGGTATAGGGATTTCTCCAAAATGAAAAATGCTCGCGGCTAGAGCTGCGTCGGCCATCGTAAATATTTCTGTGAAATCTTCAATCTTTCCCGCTCCACCAGAGGCGATGATGGGAATCTTCGTCTCAGTGGTGATTGCTTCGGTGAGTTCCACATCAAATCCACTTTTGGTTCCGTCCTTGCGCATTGAGGTGAGCAGTATTTCTCCAGCTCCTCTTTCTTCTGCCTCTTTTGCCCATTCAATAGCGTTGAGCTTCGTTTCTGTTCTGCCGCCGCGGGTGAAAACCTTCCACTCTCCGTGCACCTTATTTGCATCAAGACCAAGCACAAGGCATTGGTTTCCATAAAGATCAGCAATCTCCGAAAGCAGTTCTGGCTTCTTCACCGCCGCTGAATTTACGCTCACCTTGTCTGCTCCTGCTTTGAGTAAATCACCCACGTCTTCCAGTTCTGAAATCCCTCCTCCAACGGTAAACGGTATATTGATTTCCTCTGATATCCGCTCTACCAATTCAATCAGCGTTTTTCGCTTATCCACAGTAGCGGTGATATCTAAAAAAACGAGCTCATCGGCACCTTCCGTGCTGTATGCTTTTGCCAACTCGACAGGATCGCCTGCATCACGAAGGTTTACGAAATTGACTCCTTTCACCGTGCGGCCATCTTTTATGTCGAGGCAGGGAATAATTCTCTTCTTCAACATAGCTGTGAAAGTTCTTTTAGTTCAATTCGGCCTTCGTAGATGGCCTTCCCAATAATGGCTCCATGAAGTTTCATCTCTTTGAGTTTTTCTAAATCATCAATACTTCTAATGCCGCCACTGGCAATGAGTTCAATGCCTTCTATTTCGCTGAGAACCTTTTCATAGAGTTCAAACGATGGTCCCTCGAGCATGCCGTCTTTTGCCACATCGGTGCTGATGACTGTTTTTAATCCTTTTTCAATGTACTCCCTAACAAAGTCATAGACGTACTCGTCCACCGTCTCGGTCCAACCGGAAATGGCGATCTTCTCGTCTTTGACATCTGCTCCGAGAATCAGGTGTTCCTGCCCATATCGATTAATCCATTGTTCAACCAGACCTCGGTTTTTAATGGCAATACTGCCGACGGTTACTTTTTCTGCTCCCGATTCAAAAGCTATTTTGATGGACTCATCAGATTTTATTCCTCCACCAAAGTCCACTTCTAATGAAGTCTTTGAGGCAATTCTTTCTAAAGTCTTGTAGTTTATTACCTCTCCTTGTTGGGCTCCGTCCAGATCTACCAAATGAAGGAAAGTAATCCCGTATTCTTCAAATCTCATCGCCATGTCTAAGGGGTCGCTAGCGTATTCCTTTTTTGTGCTAAAGTTTCCTTTCGTAAGCCGCACGCATTTCCCATTAATGAGGTCAATCGCGGGTATTATTTTCATGAATTCATGTTTAAGAAGTTTGACAATATCTTAGAACCAATTTCTCCTGATTTTTCTGGGTGAAATTGAACGCCAAAGAAATTCCTTTCTCGAAGAGAGGCTGAAAATGGAATGAGATATTCACATTTCGCAGAAGTCTGAGAGCCCATCTCTACAAAATAGGAATGAACGAAATAAACATTGGATCCCTCTGTGATTCCCTCAAAAAGAGAACCTTTAGGATCAATGAGTTCATTCCAACCCATGTGTGGGATTTTTATCTGACCTTCAAATTTCCTTACCCTTTCGGTAAAGATTCCCAATCCGCTTACATCACCTTCATTGCTGTGACTGCACATTAATTGCATCCCTAGGCAAATCCCGAGAACAGGCTGTTTAAGATTTTTAATCACCTCGTCTAAGCCCGATCTCTGGAGCTTCTCCATGGCGGGTTTGGCATGTCCAACACCCGGAAAAATCACCTTGTGAGCACCTTTGATTTGCTCAGAATCAGAGGTAATAAGACTTTCGGCACCTAGTCTGTTTAGAGCGTTATAAACTGACTTAACGTTTCCAGCTCCATAATCAATGATAGCTATCATAAACTGCCTTTTGTGCTAGGGATTCTATAATCGCCAGTATCGGTTATCGCCATGCGAATAGCTCTCGACCAGGCTTTAAAAATTGACTCGATCTTGTGGTGTTCGTTTTCACCTTCAGCTTTTATGTTCATGTTGCATTGAGCCGTATCTGAGAAACTTTTAAAAAAGTGAGAGAACATTTCGGTTGGCATCTCTCCAATTTTCTCTCGATTGAACTCAGCTTCCCAAATGAGCCATGGTCTTCCGCCAAAATCAAGGGCAACTTGAGCTAAACAATCGTCCATAGGAAGAGTAAATCCGTATCTCGATATTCCCTTTTTGGAGCCAAGAGCCTCCCTAAACGCTTGACCTAAAGCCAAACCGGTGTCTTCGATGGTGTGGTGCTCGTCTATTTCGAGGTCGCCTCTTACTTTGATTTCCAAATCAATGCCTCCATGCTTAGCTAATTGATCCAGCATGTGGTCGAAGAAGTGAATTCCTGTGCTCACTTTTCCTTCGCCATTTCCATCAAGGTTGAGATTGACCAGAATATCGGTCTCAGAAGTCTTTCGGATAACGGATGATCTTCGGAATTGACCTTTTAAATACTTGTAGATTTCATTCCAACTCTCTGTAGATAAGGTGGCTTCATCATTTGACTCCGGTGAAATGAAAATTGATTTTGCTCCAAGATTTTTGGCCAACTGAATATCGCTGGTGCGGTCTCCTAGAACGAAGGAGTTTTCCAGATCGAAATCGCCTTTTATGTAATGCGTGAGCATCGCCGTTCCTGGCTTTCTGGTTGGAGCGTTATCTTTTGGCCTTGTTGGATCGATCAGAATCTCATCAAACGTTATTCCCTCATCTTCTAGAATCTGAAGCATCTTGTTATGAGGAGGCCAGAAGTTTTCTTCCGGGTGAGAATCAGTTCCCAAACCGTCTTGGTTGGTAACCATAACGAGGAGATAATCAGTCTCTCTTGCAATTCGTGCAAGATTAGTGATAGCACCTGGTAAGAACCTTAGTTTCTCAAAACTGTCGATCTGTTCGTCTTCGGGTTCCTCTATAATAGTTCCGTCGCGGTCAATGAATAATACCTTTTTCATGAGTAAAATGCTTTAATGTTTTCCAACAAAACTTTGTTCTCAGTCGGTGTTCCAATCGTGATGCGAATGGCGTTTTCCACCTGATTTGATCGGTTTCGGAGTATGATACCCTTATCAGCCAATTTTCTGTAAAGCTCCACTGCTCTTTCCATCCTAACCAGTAAAAAGTTTGCAGAGGAAGGATAAACTTCTTTCACTTCGTCGATTTCAACCAGGCTACGCTTCAATAATTCACGTTCTTTCAATATCAAATCTATTTGATCCTGAACCTTATCACTATTCTTAAGCTCTTCTAATGCGTAGGACTGAGTGAGTTCGTTGATATTATAAGGGGGCTTGATTTTGTTAATAACCTCTATAATTTCCTTACTTGCGAAGGCCATTCCCAGCCTTATCCCCGCAAGTCCAAACGCTTTTGAGAATGTTTGTAAAACGACGAGGTTAGGGAATTCATTCAGTCTTTTTGTCCAGGAAGTCCCTTCAGAAAAATCAGCATAAGCTTCGTCGATTACCACAATTCCAGAACTAGTATTCAGAATCGTCTCGACTATCTCAATTTTGATCGTATTCCCGGTCGGATTATTCGGAGAGCACAAAAACGTAAGTTTTGGGTATCCAGATTTGACTAGAGTCAAATCTGGTTGGAAATCACTATCGAGCTTAACCTCCTCAGCTTCAATATTATTGATCTCAGCCGAAACTCTGTACATGCCATAAGTAGGGGTGAAGATGAGAATCTTATCATCTTGAGGCTCGCAGAATGCTCTCATGAGTAAATCTATGGCCTCGTCACTTCCATTTCCTAAAAAGATCTTTGATGGGTTCACGTCTTTTAAGTCAGCGATTTTCGCTTTCAGCTTTCGTTGGTAAGGATCAGGATATCGATTCAATCCGTTATTCTCAAATGGATTTTCATTTGCATCTAGGCTAATTGACGCTTTCCCTTCAAACTCATCTCTCGCGCTTCTGTATGGCGCAAGGCTCATGACATTTCTTCTTACCAGTCTTTCTAAGTCAAATCCTTCTTTCATGACAATCTAAGTGTTACCGCGTTTTTGTGAGCTTGGAGTCCTTCCGCTTCAGCCAGCAGTTCCACCGCTCTTCCGATATTCTCAATTCCCTCTTGAGATATCTCTTGGAAAGTCACTTTTTTGACAAAGCTATCTAAGGAAACTCCTGAATAGCTTCTCGCAAAACCGTTGGTGGGAAGGGTGTGGTTGGTACCGCTCGCATAGTCGCCAATGCTCTCACAACTCCATTTGCCAATAAAAACACTTCCCGCTGTTTTCACTTCTTCTGCCAACGCTGACGCATTTTCGGTATTGATGATGAGGTGCTCAGGAGCGTAAGAATTTGAAAAATCCATCGCTTCTCGATCATTTCCGAAAATGGCGACCAAGCTATTTTCCAGTGCTTTTTGGGCTATTTCCTTGCGTGGAAGAGCATTCAATTGAGATTCAATTTCACTTTTAATGTCCGCTACAAGTTTTTCAGTGGGGCCATTTTGATCTGTTATTACTAGTACGACTTGACTGTCGGTACCGTGCTCAGCTTGACTGAGCAAATCGGCGGCTACAAAACGAGGGTCTGCTTTTGCATCAGCAATGACCAGAACTTCGCTAGGTCCAGCGGGCATATCAATAGCGGTTCCTTCTTCTTGGACTAGCTGTTTAGCTTTGGTAACGAAGCGATTTCCCGGACCAAATATCTTGTCACATTTGCGCACAGACTTCGTTCCGTATGCCATCGCTGCGATGGCTTGAGCACCTCCAATTTTCACAATCTTCCCTATTTCTAGTCTTTTTGCGATGAAAGTGATAGCGGGATTCACATTTCCATTTTCGTCGGGAGGAGTGCATACCACGATGTTTTCGCATCCAGCGAGTTTTGCCGGTATGGCAAGCATCATCAATGAAGAGAGAAGGGGAGCGGTACCACCGGGAACGTAAAGTCCCACTGTTTGAATCGGTAAGCTCTTACGCCAGCATTTCACTCCTGTCAAGGTTTCAACAACTTGCGTAACTTCTTTTTGAGAGATATGAAATTTCTCGATGTTTTTGATCGCGATATCTATGGCCTCTTTTAGCTCTGCCGAAAGGTTAGCTGGCTCACCATCTGTCTCGAAAACGAAACTGTCCTCAGAAAGTCGATCGAATTTTTTAGCGTATTTCAAAACTGCCTCATCGCCACTTCTTTTTACTGTTGAAAGTATTTCACGAACTGTCTCTTCAATAGATTCGGTTTCGAAATCTGGTCGTTTGATTAACTCCAACCAGTCCTTTTGATCAGGGAATTTTACAGTTTTCAAAGTACCATTTTTTCTATTGGACAAACGAGTATGCCTTCTGCTCCGGCAGCTCTTAATTGGTCAATGACTTCCCAGAACTCATCTTCTTTCACCACCGAGTGTAAACTGCTCCAGCCTCCCTTGGCCAAGGGAAGTATAGTCGGACTCTTCATTCCAGGTAAAAGTTCGATGATTCGGTCAACCGATTTATTTGGAGCATTCAACAAAATATACTTGGATCTGTCGGCGGTATTCACTGCTCTGATTCTGAAGAGAAGACGCTCCACAATTTGGGATTTTTCGTTGCTCAGATTTTCAGAAGTGACCAGCAATGCTTCACTGTAGTCTACAGTTTCTACCTCCTTAAGACCATTTGCCAAAAGAGTGCTTCCAGTGCTAACGATGTCGCAAACAGCATCGGCTAAACCTATACTTGGCGCAATTTCTACGCTTCCGCTGATCTCTTCTATTTCTGCCTCAAGGCCTTTTTCCTTGAGGAATTCCTGAACGATCCGAGGGTAAGAGGTGGCAATTTTTTTCCCGTTAAACCATACTAATCCAGTATAGTTCAATTCTCTCCTCACTGCGAGTGAAAGTCTGCATTTAGCAAATCCGAGTCGCTCCGCTATGGCCAATTGCTTCGCTTTTTCTTTTACAACATTTTCCCCAACAATTCCAATGTCAGCTACTCCGTCTGCTACATATTGGGGGATATCATCGTCGCGGAGATAGAGTACTTCCAAGGGGAAATTGGAGGCCTCACTTTTTAGTTTTCCGCCATTGGAGACTTTTATCCCACAATTTTTAAGCAGCTCAATGCTCTTGTTACTAAGTCTACCACCTTTTTGGATGGCCAATTTTAACTTCATCGATCTTATTTTTAGGCATTAAAAAAGCCCCTCCGAAGACGGAGGGGCTTTTGTAAGTTATATTTTACACTACAGCACTACCGTTCTTCGGGGTGAACCGATGAAAACGCATGATGCTGATGTGTATGATTTCTCATTAGGTTGCAAATTTAAGTTGATCAAATCGGATCTACCAAATTTATTTGACCAGTATAACTTTTAGTGGTCGATTTTGTTCAAATCAAAAAGAAAAAATAAAAGTGTTTTGACTGAATTCTTCATTTGAATCATGCAAAATTCCAAAAAGGCTGTCCTCAAAATAGAACAGCCTCGCCTATATTTATGAATTAGTCTAATTCATAATTACCTCAAGATTTGCAGCTTGATTGTTTCTTGAGCATCCCCTACAAGTAGGTTTATGAAGTAAATACCTTCGCTGAGGTCGTTTATATCAATGTATGCTCTATTCAATCCAACAGAGCGATTTCCAAGGTCGATAGTTTTCACTATTTGACCTACGACATTTACCATTTCAATGGTCACTCGATCTGCAGCAGTCAATTCTAGATCAACTGTAAACTGATCATTTGTGGGGTTTGGATAAACTTTGGCGGATTGCTCAATTGATAAGCTTTTGTCGCCCAGAATAATTGAAGGAAGAGGCTCACATTGTCGTCCTTCCACTTCATCCGCAAAACGCTGAAGCGTTTCGATTTCGGTCTCATTGTCATCGTACGAATCTCGTGCAAAAATATATGCAAGGTCAATGTATTGAATATCTCCTGGTGCAAAGGTAAATGGCCCGGATGAACCTAGCATTCTTCTCTCTCCTGGTAGCATTGCTTCGTTTTGTTCAGTCCAGCCGTCATCCCCTGTATAATTGGGATCTGTTCCGTCAGTACCTACAAATAATGGATCTGAACCCCCAGAAAAATGATATCGAGTAGAAAGATTGTCAATGCCGTACCCAGTTCCTCCATATGATAGACTTAGGCCATCTCGCCATCTTGAATTCATGTAGTTATAATATTCGATTGGTGTTTGTGGAGCCTGCATAAAGGCAGGTCCAACGCCTTCTGCGTAGAAGATAGAATTGCTCAACCCCAGACGTTCATTGTCAATAATTCCGTCATTATAGCCTGTTGTTTCATTTCCATAAAATGCCTGATTCAAAGGAGTATCTAAGCCATCGTCATCAGCAAATACTCCACCGAGAATTTTCACACCAAATGCAGGTAGATCATCGGCATATCCTGGTCCGGAAAAATTTTGTTCATCAAATGAATCTCCATTGTAGACATAGAACATACTCCTTCCAACATCAGATGCGATGTAATCGTCAATAGGGTTTCCTAAATCTAAATCGGTGCAAATTGCAGAGTAAGTATCATTTGTAAGAGTGTTGTCCCTGTTTATGAGTTTGTATTGAACAAACAAAGTATTAAACTCAGCTTCAGATTCGGATTCATATCCATAAACACTTGTATGGATCTCCAACCCTATGCTCGAAATGTTTTCTGATAAAGAGTTGAGGCCAAGAGTATTCCATATGAAGTATGTAGAGAAATCTCCACATATTGCCGGATGATCTCCACTTGTAGGAGTGTAAACTCCATCATTATTGCGGTCTACATATGGAGCTAAATGATCTGCATATCCCGCAGCGCCCTCTGCTGGCCAGGTCAAAAAAGCTTCCGGAATTTCATAATCGGGAAAGTTAATGTCCACATCGCAATTTGAATCATTGAAGCAGTCGAAATAGTATTGGTGTTCATCAATTTGAGCGGACGTAATAAACCAAACCCGATTGTATTCTGACACGTCTTCAGTGCTATTGGCGGCTCCGTTTAATTTTAATGGACCCCAATTTTCATTGCACATTTCATTCGCATCTTGGCAATGTCTGTGAAAGGCTATTTTTAAGTCTCCACTTGGCGATACTCCTCCCAGCCATATCGTTGATGTAAATACAGAGTGATTTCCCTCTCCTGCTGGAACTTCTAATCCCGGTAAACCCTGAGAACGATTGTTGAAAAGGCTACCATTTGTCGTTTGAGCCCACCTAAAATTATTTCCTTCGAAAAAGAATGTTGGTTGTGAAAATGCGTAGAGCTGGATGAGTAGGAAAAGTGTAAGACTTGATAGATTTCTTATCATAGAATGGAATTTATTAGTTAAACCGAAAATAGATAAGAGGCATTGAGTATAAAAACCGAATTACGGTAATTCTTAACAGGTCAAATCAAAACGAAAAAAAGCCGTCACATTTGATGTGACGGCTTTCGGAAATAATCTGTATTCTACTTATCGCACAATCTGTACTTTAAGCGTTCCTTGAGAATCTCCCACGAGTAGGTTCATGAAGTAAATACCTTCGCTGAGGTCGTTTACAT